>VGJS01000009.1 GCA_016867395.1 Candidatus Handelsmanbacteria bacterium | reverse complement strand
GCGCAGGGCGACCTATTGCGGTGGGCGGTCGAACTGCCGGCCCTGGACCGCCCCGGCCTGCCCTACGGCCACCCGCTCTACCTGCAAGCGGGCCCTTTTACCGGCAGCCCCGCCGCCGACCTCTACGTCTGGGCCGGCACCCCGCTGGTCCGCTCCCTGATGGTGGAGGGCCGCACCGGCAAGGTGATCTGGGAGAAGGGGGAGATCGAGGGGAGCGAGCGCTTCTGGGGGCCCAGCGTCAATGTGGCCTCCAGCTGGGACACCGACGGGGACGGAACCGAGGACCTGGTCTTCACCAACCCGGATTATTTCTGCATCCTGTCCGGTCCCAGCGGCCAGGTACTACACGGCCCCTCCTTCCCCCCGAAGATCTTCTCCCAGCCAAGCCAGGGTCTGTATTCCTTCCCGGCCCTGCTGGCTCAGGAGGAGGGCCCACCCCTGGTCTGCCTGGCCGGGGCACATTACTTCCTGGCGGTAATGGGACTGGACGCCGTCCCGCGCTGGCATCACCTCCCCGCTCCCGGCGAGAACCGCGCCGGCAGTGAGGGCTTCCTGCGCACCGGCGCGGGCCAGTGGCTCATCGGCATCGGCCGCCAGAACGGCAACTTCGCCTGCCTCGACGCCGAGACCGGGACGGTGCGCTGGGAGTTGCCGGTGGGGGCCACCTGCACCGACGTGGTCAGCGGTGACGTGGACGGAGGCGGGGTCTTGGAATTTCTCTTTGGCACCAGCCACGGCCAGTTGTGGGCCGTCGGCGACCGGGAGAACCAGCCGCATCTGCGGTGGAAGGTGGACCTGCCCGCCGGCAGTGGCCCCCCTATCCTCGCCGACGTGGACGGGGACGGGGCCTGCGAGGTGGTGGTCTATACCCTCGACGGGTATCTCAACGTTCTAAAATAGAACCGGCCCCGGGTCGCCCCGGAGCCGGCTTGTTCCCTCCCCCACCCCTTTCTGTTCAGCGCAGGGCCACCACCCCGCCGCCCTTGATGGCGCGGGCCACCTCCTTCTCCACGTCCCCCTGTTTGACCATGCTGGTGTCGCCCGGAGTGGCCTGCACCAGGATGCCGTGAGCGGCCCCCCACTGCACCGCGTCGGAGGGGCCCTTGCCCTTGAGCAGGGCGGCGATCACCCCGGCGGCGAAGGAGTCGCCCCCGCCGGTGCGGTCCACGATCTCGATGTTCTCGCGCACCGCGGCCTGGTGGATCACGTCGGCCTCCACGTCGAAGAGCACCCCGCCCCAGTTGATACGGTCGGCGCTGAGGGCCCCGCGCAACTGGGTGCCGATGTACTTGAGATTGGGATAGTCCTCGGCCACCTGGTGCAGCATCTTGCTGTACACCGCCAGCCACTGATCAAAAGTAGCATCCTTGGCCACCTTCTCTGTGGTGTAGCCCAGGGCGTCGTCAAAGTCGTCCTGGTTGCCCACCAGAAAATCGACATGAGGGACGATGCCCCGGTTGATCTGGCGGGCCCGGTCCTTGCTGGGCTCCACCTTGGACCGGTAGTTGAGGTCAAAGGAGCGGCCCGCCCCGTGCTCGCCGGCCTTCTTCATCGCTTCGAGGGCCAGGTCCGCGGTCTTGGGCGAGAGCAGGGTGTAGATGCCGCCGGTGCTGAACCAGCGGGTGCCCTGCTTGCCGAAGAGGGTGTCCCAGTCCACGTCGCCAGGGCCGATCTCGCGGATGGGGGTGTGGGCCCGGTAGTACTCAGTGACCGAAGGGAGCACCCCCTTGCCGGCCCAGGTCACATTGACGCCGTTGTGCAGGGTGCCCTTGCCGTCGGTGGGGTGGCCGCCCTTGCCGCTGGGGTCGAACCAGATGACATGGGAGGTGTCCACCCCGGCCTCGCGCAACTGGTTCTCGATGTTGCGGCCGATGCCGTCGTCCACCAGAGCCGTCACTACCCCGGTGCGCAGCCCGAAGCAGTAGCTCAGCCCCTCGGCCACGTTGGTCTCCCCGCCCCCGTGCCAGATCCGCGCGGTGCGGGCCCGGGCAAAGGGCAAAGGTCCCGGATCGAGGCGCAGCATCACCTCCCCCAGGGCGATGGAATCGTAGCGGGTCTGTTCCGCTGCTTTGAGTTTCAGACTTGCCATTTTCCTCTCCTCTACAAAGTCGGCATACCCGCCAACTGTTTCATATTCTCCTCAAGCATCTGGTCGGTGAACTCGTGCTGCTGGAGCTGGCCGGCAAAGTACGCCTGGTACGCCCCCATGTCGAAGTGGCCGTGGCCGCACAGGTTGAAGGCGATCACCTTCTCCTCCCCGCTCTCCCGGCAGCGCAGGGCCTCGTCGATGGCCCCCTTGATCACATGCGTTGCCTCCGGGGCCGGCACGATCCCCTCGCTGCGGGCAAAGAGCACCCCGCTGTCGAAGCACTCCAACTGGTGGTAGGCCACCGCCTCAATCTCCCTCGCGTGCAGGACATGGCTGACCAGGGGGGCGGCCCCGTGGTAGCGCAGGCCGCCGGCGTGGATCTTGGCCGGCACAAAACCGTGGCCCAGTGTGTGCATGGGCAAAAGCGGGGTCATGCCCACCGCGTCGCCAAAATCGTAGCGGTACTCCCCCTTGGTGAGGCTGGGGCAACTGGCCGGCTCGCAGGCCACCACCCTGATGTCGCGTTTGTCGCCGATGAGCCGGTGGCGCAGGAAGGGGAAGGCAAAGCCGGCAAAGTTGGAGCCCCCGCCAAAGCAGCCCACCACCACGTCGGGCAGGGCCTCGCCGGCCTTTTGCAGCTGCGCTTCGGCCTCCAGCCCGATGATGCTCTGGTGGAGCAGGACGTGGTTGAGCACCGAGCCGAGGGCATAGTGGGTATCCTCGCGGCTGGCCGCGTCCTCCACCGCCTCGGAGATGGCAATGCCGAGGGAGCCGGGCGAGTCGAGATCGGCGGCCAGGATCTTGCGGCCCGCGGCGGTCTGCGGGCTGGGGCTGGGTAGCACCTTGCCCCCGTACAGCTCCATCACCGCCTTGCGGTAGGGCTTCTGCTCAAAGCTGACCCGCACCATGTAGACCTGGCACTCCAGGCCGAAGAACTGGCAGGCAAAAGAGAGGGCCGTGCCCCACTGGCCGGCGCCGGTCTCGGTGGTCAGCCGTTTGATCCCCTCCTGCTTGTTGTAATACGCCTGGGCCACGGCGGTATTCGGCTTATGGCTGCCCGTGGGGCTCACCCCCTCCCACTTGTAGTAGATACGCGCCGTAGTATCGAGAACCTTTTCCAGGCGCCGCGCCCGGTACAGGGGGCTGGGCCGCCACAGGGCGTACAGGCTGCGCACCTCGTCGGGGATCTCGATCCAGCGCTCCTGCGACACCTCCTGCTCGATCAGGGCCATCGGGAAGAGGGGGGCCAGGGCCTCGGGCCCCACCGGCTCCTTGGTCCCTGGGTGCAGGGGCGGGGGCATGGGGGTCTTGAGGTCGGCCTGGATATTGTACCAGCGGGTGGGGATCTCGGCGTCGCTTAGGAGGATCTTGGTCGCTTGCATGATTACCTCTCTAGTGTAAGGGGACCTTCACCCGCCGCCCGCTCTTCACCGACTGCTCCAATGCCTCCAGGGCGGCCACCGGGGCCAACATGCTCTGGGCGGTCTCCGGGCTCTTGCCGCTTCTGAACATCCCGGTGAACTCCCGCACCCCGGTCAGGTACGGGCTCTGGTCGTAGCTGATGGCCCGATCCAGCCGGCCCTTCTCGCCGATGACGCTGAGGTGGAAGGCCGCCCCGCCCCCGCCGATCAGGTTCATCACCGCCACCGCGCCATCGGCAAAGCTCAACACGGCCTCGTGGTTTTTGCCGGTTCCTTTCACCACCTGGGCGTGTTGCAGTTTGCAGCCCAAAAGGCGCAGCACCATGTCCACCTGGTGGATGCCATAGAAGAAGATCCCGCCCCACTTGGATTTGATGTCGCAGGGCCCGGAGCTGATCACCGCATGGATCTTCCCCACCTGCCGCGCCTCCTTCTTCAGTGCGCGGAAGGACTCCTGCTTGGGCAGGGTGGAGAAGGAGCAGACCGGCACCTTCAATTGTGCGGCCCTGGCCAGGAAGCGTTTCCCCTCGGACAGGCGATAGCAGAAGGGCTTGTCGATGAAGAGGGGGATCTTCGCTTCCAATAGGGGCCAGGCCGCCGGCAGGTGGAATTTCCCGTGCCGGTGATCCACCACCGCCCCATCTACCTGGCCGATCAGGTCCGCCGGGTTCCTGACAATCAGCGGGATCTGGCCGGCCTCGGCGGCCTTAAGGGCAAAGGCCCTGGTCTCGCCCCAGACGCTGGTAACCTGGGCGCCCCGGATGCGCTTCTCGACGTTGACCACCGTGGCGATGGACACGGTATGGCTGTTCTCCGCCCCGATGATGCCGATCCTCATCCCTTAACCTTCTTGTCAAAAGGCCACAATTTCAATGCCGTCTTTCCCAGCACCCACTCCAGATCCTGCGGGGCGATGAACTTCATCTCCTCGCGCACCACCGAGAGGGGCTGGGAGTACGGGGCCTTGGCCAGGCACATGGGCCAGTCCGTGCCCCACATGAGGCGCTGGGCGCCAAAGTGCTGATATACCTCCTCCACCAGGCCGTGGGTGTCCTTCCAGGGGTACGCCTCTTTGGAAAGGGACCAGGTGTGGCTGATCTTAACGTGTACTCGCGGATAGCGGGCCAGGGCCAGGAGCAACCGGCGGCCCGCCGCGTCGCCGGGCTGGCAGTCGGCCATGTGGTCGATGACCACGTCAAGGTCCGGGTGCATTTCAAGCAGGGGCACCAGGTCTGCCAGGCGCGAAGCCCCGGTCAAAAGCAGGAAGGGCACCTTTAGTTGCTGCGCCCGCGAGAGGATGGGCGGCATCAGCGGCCCTTTAAACCAGTCCCCCGAGGCGTCGGTGGAGGGGCTCAGCCGTACCCCGTGGAGACCCTTCTCCTCCACCCAGCGGCTCAGGTGGTCGGGCGCCGCCGGATCAAGCGGGTTGACCCGGCCCACGGCCATGAACTTCTCCGGGTAATGGGCGATGGCATCGGCCACATAATTGTTGTCCCAGCGGTAGTAGATCACCTGCACCAGCACCGTGAGGTCCACCCCGCCGGCGGCCATCGCTGTCAGCAACATCTCAGGTGTGTAGTCTTCAGCGGGAGGGTTGGTGGTCTCGGGGGCCCAGGGGTAGGCCGGATCGTTTTTCCAGATGTGTACGTGGGGATCGACGATGCGCACGCAGGTCCTTTCGGCGAAGGGTGGAGCGTTCAGGGGTGAAAGGTGGAAAAACGCCCTGGGCCTGTCAAGCGGCGGGGAGATGACCCTGGCGGGCGGGACGTGGGAGTGCTCCGGAGGCGTCTCTGGGGGAGAGGCGGGGGGCAGGTCCGCAGGGTTGGGAAAAGGGGAAGCGTAGTTTATGGAGCGAGGGGGCGCAACGCCCCACCGTATGGGGCGTTGCGGGGCCGGAGGGGATGAGATGGGCGCGACACCATCAATATGGTGTCGCGGGACCGGGACTGCAGAGGCGCCGGAGTGGGCACCCCACGGACCGCATTCACAGTTTAGCGCAAATCCCGGATGAAGCGCGAGGCGTAGGAGCGCACCTCCTTGGTGTTGAGCACATGGAAGCGGCGCAGCCGATCTACCGTGGAGGGCGAGAAGCGCTTGAGCGGGATATAGACCAGTTGCCGGCCAAAGCGGCGGGCCAGTTGCCGCCACCCGGCCAGGGGCGGGTGCGGGGCCACCAGGGCCACCCGCGCCTCGGCCGAATGGTACAGGGCCCCGGCCAGCAGCCGTTCCTCCAGGGTCCGGGCAAAGGCAAAGCGCTCGTCGGCCCACACGTCGGGGATGGGGCGGGGCGGATAGAGAAAGAAACAACCCCCGTACACCGCCTGGCCGATGCCCGGCCCCACCATGTTCCCGATGAAGGGCGTGGCGTAGAAGCAGAGGGTGGATTCCTCCCCGTGCTCGGCATACCAGGTAGTGCGCCAGGTATAGCGGTCGGGCCGGGCCGGGCTGTCGAAGAGCAGCACGGCGATCTCGATCTGCCCCCGGGTCGGCGGGATCTCGCGCACGAACAGCCCCCCCCGGTGCCAGTTGCGCAAGGTCTCGCGCATGTCCAGCCCGTCCTTGAGGGAGGCGGTGAACTTCTCCACCCGGGCCTGCTGCTCCCCAAGGAGCACCCGGGCCTGGGCCCGCACATGTTGCTGGAAGCTCTCGATGCGCCGGTCCTCGGGGGGATAGGAGCACTGGCCGTACGGGTCCCACTGGGCCGCCCAGCCCTCCTGCTGGGGGGGCGGGGGCTGCGGCCGCAGCGGCAGGGCACGCCACTGGCGCGGCGCCCCCTGCAGGCGATCCTTGAACGGGCGCACCTGGCCGTCCAGGTCCATCAGTTTGCCCATGCCCAGACGCAACTCCTCCAGGGCCGAGGGCATGCGCTGGGGCGGGTACTCGCGGGCTACCTCGATAAGAACCAGGGCAAAGTCGTCGCCCACCACCTGCTTGGCCGCCAGGCCCAGGTTGTAGAGGTCGGGGGCCAGCCGGCCCTCCATCAAGGTGAGGTTGCGCACGTACCGCAGCAGCAGTCCCAGGCACTGGGGCGTCAGCCAGGGCCGGGCCAACTCTTGCTCGTAGACCCAGGCGTCCCTGGCCTCCAGCAGGAGCGCCTTGACCCCGTCCACCCCGAGAGATTTCTCCCCCATCAACTCGGCGCGGCGGTGTTCGTAGAGATGGGTGAGGAAGGGCAACTCCCCCAAGCCGAAGTACACGCTCTCCTCGGCCACCCCGCACAACTGCACCAATTCGGGGGTGGGATAGGGTTGGACAAAGGGGGCGCGGGCGCGGTACGCCTGCCTCACCCAGGGCCAGTCCGCCGCGGCGCAGACAAAGACGACGCGCTCGTACTCCAGTTCGAGGCAGTGGAGCTGGTAGGCCATGTAGCGCAGGCGCTCCAGGCGCTGGCTGCGCTCGGGAGGGGCCGGCAAGGAGGGCAGTAGCGCCGCCAGGTACTTTTCGAGGGAGAGCTGCTTGAGGGCAAAGGGGTCGGGCAGCGGGATCTGGGGCGGCTCGTAGGAAGGGACCTCCAAGTCGATCCAGGCCCGGTCCACCCCCTGCTCCAGAGCGTGGCGCAGGGCGGCGATCACCCCCTGGCAGGGATCGATGGGCACCAGGCTGTAGGCCCCTTCCAGGTCAGGTTCGGCCTGCAGGGCCACCGTGATCCGGGGCAGCAGACCCACGCCGTCTTCGACCGGGCCGGCAAAGGAGGGCGGCAGGGGCAGCGCAAGACAGTCGAAAGATTGGCCGCGCAGGCGGCGGCGCACCTCCAGGGCAAAGTCGCCACTGCCGTACACCACCGGCAGCACCCAGAGGCGGGGACTCAGTTCGAGTAGGGGGTTCACGGCTCAGTTGGACTCGTCGTCCCGCCCCGGCCGCAGGGGGTCGTCCTCCTCGAAGAAGAAATCCTCCATGCCTTTGGGCTCGGGCTCCTCCCCGAGGGCATAGCGCCGCTCCTGGGCGATGCGCTCCAGGTCCAGGGCATCCGGCCCCAGCACCCGCTCCACCGACTCCTGCCAGGCCCGGTCCGCGGCCAGGGGATGGCCCTCCTGCTGGGCCAAACGCTTGAGGGCGTACCGGATAATGTGAATGCCGTCGCGGGGCGAGAATTCGAGGTCCAGGGCGTGGGAGCGCTGAAGGAACTCGACGGTCATGGCCAGAAGCTGGGACTCGGCAAAGGGCAAGTGGTAGCGGAGGATGGCCAGTTCGTCGGCGCGGTTAGGGAATCCCACCTCCAGTGTGGGTTGCAGGCGGGAGAGGATGTAGTCGGGCACCTCGTAGGTGGACTCGTCGTCGTTCATGGTGACGCAGCAGCGGAAGTCCGCGTGGGCCGGGATGGTGATGCCGGCAATCACCGACTCGGCATAGCGTCGGTGATCCAGAAGCGGAGCCAGGGAGGCCCAGCTCTTCTCGTTCATGCGGTTGCCCTCGTCCAGCACGCAGACCCCCCCGCGCAGCATGGCCGTTACCAGGGGCGAGGCGTGGTAGGCGATGCGGCCCGACTCGGCCAGCACCGGGGTGACCAGCAGATCCTCGGGCCGGGTGTCGCTGGTACACTGGTAGAGGTAGAGTTCCTGCCGGCGCCGCCGGGCCGCGGCCATGCCGAGGGTGGTCTTGCCGATGCCGGGCGGCCCGACCAACCTTGGGGTGAGAGGCAGATCCCGGGCATCCACCATCAGCCAGCAAGCCAGCAACTCGCGCAGGGCCTCGGCCTGGCCGATCCACTCCTGGTCCAGGGGCGCCGGCCGGCTGAGCTGTAGTTCCACCCCGTCTATAACCGCCGCGCCGGGTGCCTCGGCTGTGGCTGTCCGCCTCCTTGCCAGAATCTCCTCCAGTCGGTATTTTGTGCCTGTTTTACGCCCCTGTCCCCCTCTGCCCATCCCGAGAAAGCGATGATGCCGCACCGCCCGACCTTCGCCCTGCGCACCGCCGGGGGCGCCTGCGCCGGCGAGCAGTGGCTCTGCGACGGCGAGGAGCCCATCGCCTGCCTGACGCGGGCCACCGTCGATCAACCGGAGCAAAACTTACGGTACTTCAATCAAAACCTCAAGCCGCTGGAACTGCGCCAGATGAAGCTCGCGCCCAAGGGCCGGCCCCTGGTCGCCGGGGTGCAGCTTTTCTGGAATCTGCGCACCCTTGTGACCTCTGAACTGGTGGATCTGTGGGTGGAGGGGCACGAGAGCGAACAACTGGTGCTGACCCTTCTCAGCCGCGAGCCGGGCGGAGTGGCCACCTCGCGGCGGGTGCTCACCCTCGACTACGACGAGGGCCTGGGCTCCTACGTCTACGACTTTGCCTGCCACCTCGAGATCCACAGCCCCGAGGTCTTCGACAATCCCCGCGAGTTCGGCTCCGGCCCCAACCTGGCCCTCCAGTACAGCGATCCCTGGTACTGCGACGCGCCCGGACCCACCGTCGAGTTCCCCGGCATGTGGCGCAAGCGCTACTCTCACCTGCTGGCCGAGCAGGGCGACGGGACCGTCTGGCAGATGCCCCTCAACCACCTGGCCACTGGCATCCCCAGCCCCCAATCCTTTAAAGAGGGCGGCCTGTTGGTGCTGGCCTACGACGAGGGCAACAACCCGGCCTTTGAATTCGTCGGGCCCACCGGCGGCCGCACCGCCCTGAGCGTGTGCAACTGGGGCTACGACCTGCACCTCTTGGCCCGCTACACCCGCGACGAGTTGTACCACCCCCTCTGCGAGCGCTTTCGCGTGCGCCTCTGCCCCGACGAGATGGCCCGCCAGCTCCGGGCCGCCGCCGCGCCGGTGCCTCAGGTGGAGTACGCTGGCTGCACCGAGCTGCCCCTTTACGAAAGGCAGAGCAGCTTTGCCCGCGGCCAGCGCCTGGATGAGCCCACCCAAGGCCCCACCGATCCCTGGCCCTGGCTGCCCCAGGGAGAAGGGGCGCGCTGGTGCCGCGACCTTGGTCGTAGCGACCAGTACTCGCTGATGATCGCCAAGGAAAGCGCCGGCCCCAGCGAGTGGATCATGGACCGCGAGGGGGACGGGGCCTGGACCCAGAAGTGGACCCCCGGCATCGGCTTTCGGGTCTCGGTCCATATCAAGACCAAGAAAGTGGGTGGCCGGGGCTCTTGCCTGGCCCTGCGCTGGGACGTACACAACGAGTACAATCCGGAGCGCTACCCCTATGTCTGCTCGCAAAAGCTATTGGGCACCCACGACTGGACCCGGGTGCAGGTAGAGATCCCCGGGCCTCCCCCGCCGGCAGTAAACGCCCTGTGCCTAATCCTGCGCCAAGACGGGCCGGGCACCACTTGGTTCGACGACCTGGAGGTGGAGGTTTTATGAGAAAAGGAGCTATGCATTGTACGACCTGATCATCGAGAAAGGCGATCTCATCGACGGCAGCCGCGCCCCGCGCCGCCGCCTCGATCTGGGCATCCGGGGGGACCGCGTCGCCAGCATCGGCGACCTGTCGGGGGAAAAGGCCCGGCAACGCTTGGACGCGAAGGGCAAGATCCTTGCCCCCGGCTTCGTGGATGTACACAACCACTCCGACGCCTGGCTGCTAAAGATCCCCCACCTCCTGCCCAAGACCACCCAGGGTTTCACCACCGAGGTGATCATGGCCGACGGCATCTCCTACGCCCCGGTCAACCCCTACACGGCGCCCGACTGGATCTTCTACATGCGGGCCCTGAACGCCCTGCTCTACGAGGAATACACCGGCTGGCAGAGCCTGGGCGAATACATGGCCGCCCTCAATGGGCGCTCCGTCCAGAATGCCATCACCCACCTGCCCTACGCCAACGTCCGGGTGCTGGCCCAAGGGTACGGCCGCGCCGCCCCCGACGATTTCCAGATGTCCCAGATCCGGGGGATGGTGGAACAGGGCATGGCCGAGGGGGCGGTGGGGGTTTCCACCGGCCTGGACTATCTCTCCGAGTTCTTCGCCTCCACCGCCGAACTGGCCGAAGCCTGCGCCCCGATGAGTGCCCAGGGCGGGCTGTACGTCACCCACGTGCGCTACCGGAAGGGCACCCTCGCAGGGGTGAAGGAGGCGGTGGAGATCGGCCGGCGCGCCAAGGTGCCGGTGCATATCTCCCACCTTAAGGGCACCACCCCAGAGCAGATCGATGCCATCCTCTCCTACATCGACAAGACCGCCGTACAGGAGGTGGACTTCTCCTTCGACGTGTACCCGTATCTGCCCGGTTCCACCATGCTCAACTTCATCCTGCCCTACGAAGTTTGGGAGGAAGGGCCGATGGGGGTGCTGCCGCGCCTAAAGGAGCCGCAGATCCGCGCCCGTTTCGCCCACGGCCTGGCCACTTACAAACTGGACCAGACCTTCATCGCCTGGCTGCCGGGCAAGGAGAACTCCCGCTACCTCGGCAAGAGCCTGGCTCACTACGTGGCCGCAGTGGGCAAGCCGGCCGCCGACGCCCTGTGCGACCTGCTCATCGAGGAGCACCTCGCCGTACTGCTGGTCTTCCACTACGGCGACGACCAGTTGGTCTTCCCCTTTCTAGCCCACGAGAAGTACATGATGGGCACCGACGGGATCTACTTCCCCGACGGGGCGGTGCACCCGCGCATGTACGGCTCGGCCGGCCGCCTTTTGGGCTCGTGCGTGCGCGACCATCACCTGTTCTCCCTCGAAGACGCCGTGTACAAGCTCAGCGCCCACCCGGCCGGCCGCTTCGGTCTCAAGGACCGAGGCCTGCTAAAGGAAGGGGCCTTTGCCGACGTGGTGGTCTTCGACCCACAGGCCGTGGCCGACCGGGCCACGTACCAGGACCCGCACCAGTACTGCACCGGCATCGACCACGTCTTCGTCAACGGCGTGCAGATCATCCGCGAGAGCAAGGAGGTGAAGGACCTGCCCAGCCCCCTGCCTGGCCGCTCCCTAAGATTCAAACTTTAACCCTCTCAACCGCGGCACCACTCGAACCACAGGAGCCTATCCTTCCGATGAACCGCCCGCCCGAGCATTTCGTCCGGGTCCCCGACGAACAACTGCGTTCCTTCGCCGCCGCCTGTCTCAAGGCCGCCGGCATGCCGGAGGACCACGCCGAGCAATTGGCCCAACTGCTGACCAACTCCGACCTGCGGGGGGTGCGCTCCCACGGGGTGCGCACCATCGGCGGGTACTGCCCCAGCCTCAAGAGCGGCCGCGTGAACCCCCGTCCCGAGATTAAGATTCTGCGCGAGACCGACACCTACATTTACATCGACGGGGGTGGCGGCCTGGGCTACGCCCCCACCATGCTGGCCACCGAGAAGGCCATCGCCAAGGCCAAGGCCAAGGGCGTGGCCATCGGCGCGGCCTGCCGCCTGGGCCACTACGGCTCGGCCGGCCACTACGTGCACCGGGCCCTGGAGGAAGGCTGCTTCGCCTTCTCGGTGCAGGGCTCCTATCCCCAGTACTACGTCTCTAACAAGGACAAGCGGGCCGCTTCCTACGGCAACCCGCCCCTATGCTTCGGCCTGCCCGGCCTGGAAGGCCCACCCCTGGTGCTGGACGGGGCCACCTGCATTCTGGCCGACTACCAGCGCGGCCCGGAGTTCGAGGCCCTCGAAGCGATGATCCCGGCGGCCTTCTTCAAGTCGATGGGTTATACCGGCATCGCCACTGCCCTGGGCGGGGTCTTCGTGGGCCAGGGCCAGGAGGAATCGCGGGCCGCAGCCGAGCGCTGGCACGGCGCCCGCATGGGCAGCCTGGTCTGGGTGATGGACCTGGGCCTCTTTGCCCCGGCGGCCCAGGTGCGGGCTGGGGTCGATACCCTGATCAACCTCGTGCGCGAGGAGATGACCCCGCTCCAAGGCTACGGCGAGGCCACCCTGCCGGGCACCGTGGAATGGCGCAAGACCCAGGAGTACCGCCGCGAGGGTATCCCCATGTCCTCCGAGGACCTGGAGCGGCTGCACAAGACCGGGGAGGACCTAGGCGTAGACGCGCCCTGGGCGTGAGCGCAACGGCGCCGGCCAACCCGCTGACCAACGGGCCGCTCCTGTGGGCGATTCTGCGGCTGAGCTCGCCGAAGATGCTGGGAAACTTCCTTTAGACCTCCTCCAGCATCTTCGACATGATCTTCGTGGAACGGCTGGGGCCGGACGCCAACGGCGGGGTCTTGATGAGCGGGGCCATCATCTAAATGGTGATGACCCTGGAGATCGGCCAGGCCCTGCTGATGGCCGCGGTGCTGGCGGTGTTGCTGGCCGCCGGCGGCGAGGTGCGGCGCGACGACCTCTTGCGGCTCATCGGCGCCACCCCCTGGCGGTGGCCCAGGGCAGCGCCTATCTCCAGGTCTTCTTCCTCGGGGTGGTGGCCACCGTCTCCCTCTTCTTCACCAGCGGCATCCTGCAGAGCATCTGCGACACCCATACCCCCTGCGCCTGGGGGCGGTGGCCTTTGGCGCCAATATCCTCCTAGCACCGCTTTTCATCTTCGGCTGAGGCCCTTTCCCGGCCCTGGGTGTGCCCGCGGCGGCCCTGGCCACGGTGGTCTCGCGCGGGGCGGCCGGGGCCCTGGTGCTGCACCTGCTCTTCAAAAACCTTGAGGTCGGCCTGGGCCTGGCCAACTTGCGCCACCACTTTGCGCTGATGGACCGCATGCTGCGCATCGTCCTGCCCGGTTCGCTGCAGATCGGCTGCTACGGGGTGGCCGACATCCTGGCCCACTACTTCATCGCCTCCTTCGGCACCGCGGCGGTAGCTGCCTCCAGAGTGGCGGCCCGCAGCACCATGCTACTGATGGTCATCGGCTTTGGCCTCAGCGGGGCCGCCGCCACCCTGGTGGGCCAGAACCTGGGGGCCGGCAAACCCGAGCGGGCCGCCCAGAGCGCCTGGATCATCACCGGGATCTACGGGGTCTTCCTGCTGGGGCAGACGGCAATCTACGCCCTGGGGGTGGGGCACCTCATCGGCCTCTTCACCACCGACGGAACACCCTGGCGCTGGGCATCGCCAGCCTGCACGTCTTCAGCGTCGGCTTCCTCTTCATGTCCCTCAACCTGATCCTGGGCCGCGCCCTGCAGGGGGCCGGGGACACCCTCTACCTCTGATCTGCGCCCTGGTCTCGCGCCTGCCAGTGCTGGTGGGCCTACTCTACGCCCTGCCCTGCTTCCGGGGCCGGGGCACCGGCGACCCATTCTCAAACCGCTCGCCGTTGCTGGGCTTCTCGTCCACCAGCATGAACTCGGCGCTGGGTCCCCGGGCCACCGGCTGGCCCGGCCCCACCTTGTCCCCCACCGCCACCAGCGGCTCTTCGACGTCCAGATGCTTGCCGATCAGGCCCCGGCCGTAGGCGATGGTGATGAAGTACTCGTGCTGGCCATCGCCGGTGCCGTGGTCTCCCATGTTCTCGATGCGGGTCACCGTGCCCGCGGCCCAGCTGCCGATGGTCCTACCTGTCGCGATCGGTATCCAGATATGGTTCAGGCCCTCCACTTGGTTACCCTGGTGTGCCCCGAAGGCCCCGAACCCTCCGCCCGGGCCCAGCACGATCTGCTCCAGGGGCACCGGCTGGGTCCAGGCCCCTTCCACCCAGGCCACCGGCCGCGCCGCGCCGGGCCCTCCCTCGCTATCGGTGCTGCTACCACCGCCACAGGCGCCTAGCAAAAGGGCCAGGCCCAAACCTGCCAGACAAGCGCACCACCTGCTCATACCACCCCCTTCTGCCGCAAGGCCTCCACCTCCGCAACCCCCATCCCCAACAGCCCTACCAGAACCTCCTCGGTGTGCTGTCCCAGAAGCGGGGCCGGCGTCCCCAGCTCGACAGGAGTGTCCGAAAACTTCAGCGGCGAGGCCGGCACGACCACCTCGCCGGCCCGGGGGTGCTGCTGGCGGCTGATCATCCCCCGGGCCTGCACCTGGGGGTCGGCCGCTACCTGGGCGATGTCGTTGATCGGCCCGCAGGGCACCCCGGCCTCTTCCAGCACCCGGAGCCAGTGGGCGGTATCCTGCTTTTTTAAGGCCGGGGCGAGGGCGGCCTCGAGTTGGTCGTGGTGCCGGGTGCGCAGGGCATTGGTGGCGAAGCGCGGATCGCCGGCCAGTCCAGGCAGGCCCAGGGCCTGGCAGAGCTTTTTCCAGAGCGGGTCGTTGCCGGCGGCGACTACCACGTGGCCCGAGGCGGTCTCGAAGAACTGGAAAGGAGTGATGGCCGGGTGTCGCGAGCCCAGGGGGCTGGGCACCTCGCCGGTGACAAAATACCGGGCGAGGGCGTTTTCGAGCAGGGCCACCTGGCAGTCCAGCATGGCGATGTCCACCTGCTGGCCCTCGCCGGTCTGTCTGGCCCGGGCCAGGGCCGCCAGGATGCCGATCACCCCGAAGAGGGCGGCGCTCAGGTCGGCGACGGAGGAGCCCACCCGCACCGGCGGCATACCGGGATGGCCGGTAATGCTGGCCAGGCCGCTCATCGCCTGGATCACCACGTCGTAGGCCGGACGGAGGGCGTACGGGCCGGTCTGCCCGAACCCCGAGATGGAGGCGTAGACCAACGATGGATGGAGCCGGTGCAGCTCCTCCCAGCCCAGGCCGAAGCGGGCCATGCTGCCGGGGCGGAAGTTCTCGATGAGCACCTGGCACTTGCCGGCCAAATGCCGGGCCAGCTCCTGCCCTCTGGGCGTGCGCAGGTCCAGGGTGAGGCTCTTCTTGCCCCGGTTGACGCTGGTGAAGTACGCGCTCTCTCCCTGCTGGAAGGGCCCAAATCCGCGCGCCTCGTCGCCCGCGCTGGGCAACTCCACCTTGATGACCTGGGCCCCCAGATCGGCCAGCACCATCGCGGCGTACGGGCCGGCCAAAACGCGGGTGAAGTCCAGCACCCGCACCCCGTCCAGCAGGCCCTTCATGCAGGGGCCTTGAGCAGGCAGGCCCCCTCGCCGGGCAGGGCCTGGCACTTTTCCAGCTCCGCCTCAAGGCCCAGCTCCTCGCGCAGCAGGCGCTGAAAACCACTGCCCCTTTCGCCGCTGATAAACTCGCGCCGCACCAGCCCGCCCACGTTGCCCCCCCAGCCGGCGCCCAGGCGCTGCACCGCCCCGGCCTGGGGGCCGCCCTGTTCCAGCAGATACTGGTTTATCACCCGCGCCACCCGGTCGTAGGCCGGGGTCAGACGCCCATATCCGCCGGGGAGGAAACACAACTGCCCGCCCTCCTCGCCGGCCAGAGCCGCCCGGCGCCGTTGTGCCAGATCCGCGTCGCCCACCTCGCGGTCCAGGTCCCCGTCGTGGGCGATGCGCATCAACTGCAGCGCCGTCTCCAGCCGGCCCTCGTTGAGATAGGCGCGCATGGCCCGCACCCGGTCCTGCTCGGCCAGGCCAAAGGCAAAGCGCCGACGCAGGCGGATGGGATAATCGGGGGTGATACGCTGGAAGCGGCCGCCGATCTGCTGCTGGTGGAAAGGGGCGTACGCCGCCCCGGTCTGCTCTTCCACCTCCCCCAGCGTGGTCAGTACCGGCAGCCCCTCCAGGACCTGGTAGAGCTGGGGCAGGCCGATGCCCAGATGCTCGCCGGTGAGGTCGCGGATATAGGCGACGCGCAGGGCGTAGTCGGAGACCAGCCCCTCGAAGCCGGGCGTGCCCTCCAGGCGCGGCAAAACCTGCTGGCAGGCCAGGAAGGCGCCCAGGGGATAGGCGATCACCGTCTCCTCCTTGACCGCCTCGTCGTACACTCGGGACACCCCGCTGTCGAGGATCAGGGCGACGTGGGAGTCGGGCAGGTCCGCGTACCCCAGCGACCGGGCCGGGAATACCCCCACGCTAACCAGTTTTCCGCTCCGCCCCAGGATCATCCCCCCGTGGTCGGCGGTGCCCCCGCGCGTACCCCGTATCCACTCCGAGGTGCCAATCCCATCGACCAGGTCCTCCTCGGGCATCTCCACCCTGGGCGCCAGGCCGTTGGCCCCCATGGCCGCGTAGGCGGTGGCCACCACCAGGGCGGAGGAGGAGCTCATGCCACCGCTGGGCGAGACATTGCTCCACACCAAGCAGTCCATGCCCCGTAAGGCCTGGCGCCGGCGGAAATAGCTCTCCAGGAAGATGAGCCCGCCCTGCGGCAGGACCGCCCATCCTGCGGCAAGATGGCTGCGGTCCACCCGGGCGGCGTAGTCCATCAGGGCCTGGCGGGTGGCCACCGGCTCGGCCGGGACCACCTCCGCCAGGGAAAAGCTGGCCGGGGCGAAGCGTCCTTCTGCCTCGCCGGGCACCCGCATCAGGCTGTGGAGCCGCACCTGGCCGTCCAGGTTGGCCCGGGCGACGGCCAGGGTGTCGGCGCCCCGCACCGCCATCCGTAGCGAGGGCATGCCGCCGTAGTCGATGTGCATGCCCATCAGGTTCATCTGCGCCGGGCAGCGGGCGAGGACCACCTCGCCCTCCCCGCCGCAGCGGGCGGCAAAGGCGGCCAGGGCCTCCAGGTAGTGGGTTTCCCAGCGGGGGGCTTCGTCCGCCCCGTAGTAGGCGGCCAGCTGCGGGCGCAGCGCCCCTCTTTCCAAGGCAGCCATCCAGCGGGAGATTGGGGCCTGGTTCATTTGATCAGCGCCATCCTGTGGGCCTGGGTGAACTGCGGGGTCTGCAGCAGGTAAAAGTAGACCCCGCTCCCCACCGGCCGGCCCGCTGCATCGTTCCCGTTCCAGACCACCTGGTAGAAGCCGGCCTGCTGCTCCCCCTCGGCCAGCACCGCGATCCTTTGGCCCAGCAGGTCGTAGATGCTCAGCCTGACCATCCCTCCCTGGGCCAGGCCGTAGCGGATGGCCGTGGAAGGGTTGAAGGGATTGGGATAGTTGGCGGCGAGGAAAAAGGCCGCTGGCCGCAA
The DNA here is from genome assembly GCA_016867395.1 of Candidatus Handelsmanbacteria bacterium. Taxonomy (GTDB): domain Bacteria; phylum Latescibacterota; class UBA2968; order UBA8231; family UBA8231; genus SICG01. Next base: position 73,506 of record VGJS01000009.1, on the reverse strand, counting down.
GCGCGCCCCAGCTACCCTCTCCACCCGCGAGACCCGCCCCCCGGGCCTGGAGACCAGCGCCTCGCCCACCTCGATGGCCACCTGTTCGACCGGGCCGCTCAGGGTGAAGCGCAGCTGGGCCAACGGCCCCTGCTGCCCTCCGCGCAGACTGCCGCCCAGGACCAGCTCCCCTGGCTCCTGGTGCAGCACCGCGAAGAGCCCCTCCTCCACGACCAACCCGCCGGGCTGAGCCTCCTGGAACTGGGCCAGGCGCGGGTCGTAACTCAGCACCAGGCCAAAGGCCTGCAGGGACCCGGCCTGGGCCGCGGAGATCTCGACCACCATCTCGCCCCCGGCGCCGCTGGCCACTGCCTCCAGTTCCAGGGTGGCCTCCTGCTCCACCGCGGCCTCGGCCGCCCAGCGCTTGGCGCTGATGCTCTTGCCGAAGTTATCGGCGAAAAGAAAGAAATCGTCGAAGTCCACGGTCTTGTTCTTGCTCAGGTCGAACCTGGCCGCCTCGCCAGTGGCACTCTTGCCGAAGTTGTCGGCGAAGAGAAAGAAATCATCGAAGTTGACGGTCTTGTCGCCGTTGAAATCCCCCACCAGCGCCGCCGCCGGGCGCTGGGTCTTGAACTGCCTGGACTCCGAGAAGGGTCCATTGATCACCCCCTCCACGGCCCGGACCCGCCAGTAGTAGGTCTGGTTCTCCTGGAGCTTCTTGTTCACGGTCCAGGCCGTGCGCCCCGTACCCACCCCACCGCTGCCCTCGCTAAGGCCCGAGACCGAGGCCACCACGCTGCGAAAGGCAGAATCCGCGGCGACCTGGATGATATAGCTCAGGGCCGCCCCCTGGGTATGGGGCGTGGCGTTGGTGAACTTGAGGGTGGGGCTGAAGAGCTCGCCTTCCTGGCCCAGTTGGGTGGGGGCGCTGGGGGCATTAGCCGGGCTGGGCGTGACCAAGACCGCGCCGCTGGGCTGGCTCTCGTTGGGGCTCCGGGCCCGGTCGATGGCGGTCAGCTGGTACTCGTACGCCTGGCCATTGAGGAGCCCCAGGTCCATGTAGGAGGTCTGGTTCAGCCGGGTAGCCACCGGCGCAAAGCTACCCCCGCTGACCCGCCGGTACAGGTTGTATCCGGCCAGATCGGCGTCGGTGCTGGCAGTCCAGCTCAGGCTGGCCTGCCCCTCCCCGGCCTGGGCCTTGAGGCCGGCGGGCACCCCGGGGGCGGTGAGGTCCGCCGATGCCAGGGTGGTGAAGGAGAGCACCCTGCTGTAGCCGGCCGGGTTGCCGGCCCGGTCCACCGACCCCACCCGGTAGAAGTACTTGGTGGCCGGCTTGAGGTGGGTGAGCACCACCTCGTGGCTAATGAGGTCCTTGTCGTCGCCCACCTTCTCGCCCAGAAGCGCCTCGCTGGTGCCGAACTCGGCGAAGCTGTCGCTCAATTCGTCTGTGGTCCAGCGGAGGATGGCCAGGGAATCGGCCGGCACTGCCGTCTCGCCCGAGACCACCGGCGAGCTAAGGTCTGGCTGGGCCTCGGTGGTGAAGCTCAGTACCTGGCTGCTGGTGGGGCCGTTGTTGCTCAGGTCGCTGGAGGAGACCTTGTAATAGTATTTGGTGGCGGGAGTGAGATTGGTCAGGCTGACCTCGTGAACCTGCCCGGTCTGGTCCAGGCTGCGCACCGTGCCCAGCTTGTCCGTGGTGCCAAAAAACAGTTGGCCGGTGGCCTCCTCGTCGGTGGTCCAGCGGATGGCCGCGCTGCGGTCGTTCTTGTACACCACCGCTGGCCCGGCGCTAAGCACCGGCGCCTTTAGGTCCAGATCCGGGTCGGTGGTAAAGTACGCGGTGGCGCTCTGCGTGGCGCCGTTGCCCAAAGGGTCGGTGGAATTGACCACGAACTTATAGGAAATCCCTGCCTCCAGGTTGGTGAGCACCAGCTTGTGCCTTAGTCCGTGTTCCCCCGAGCGGACCGTGCCGTCCAGCTGGCTCTTGCCGAACTTGGCCACGCTGTTGGCCGGCTCGTCGGTGGTCCACTCCACGACCGCCTTGCCGCGGCTCTTCCCCGTGACCGTGGGGCCAGAGAGAATCACCGGGAACTGGGTGTCGGGATCGTTGTTGGTGGTGAAGGTGCCCGCCCCTCCGGGCGGCTGCATGGTCCTGGCCGTTTTGCCGGCGGCGGTGGTCGGGCTGAAGACCACGGTCTTGTTGTTGGCCGCGGTGCTCTCGATGCGGTACGCGTAGGCAGTGGCCGCGTCCAAAGCAGTTAGGGTCACCTCGTGCCTGTAGGCATAGATCGGGGCCCCGCCGGGGGCCCGGTCGACAAAGGCGAACTCGTCAGAGGTGCCGTAGGTCCCCCCCTGGGTGCCGATGAAGACCTTGCCGGTGGTCTCCACGTCGGTGCTCCACTCCACCACCGCCAGCTTGTCCCTAACAAAGACCCGGGGGCCTTCGACGATCACCGGCGGCAGGGTGTCGCTGCCCGCCGCGGTGGTGAACTGCCAGTCGTGGCTCCACTGCTGGCTGCCGTAGGGATCGGTGCTGAGGGAGTCCCCCTGGGGGCTGAGGGCCGTGACCCGGTAGCGGTAGGTGGTCTGGGCCTTGAGCCCGGTCAGGGTGAGGCTGTGCTGGCTCAACTGCTGGGCTGAGCTGATTTGTTCTTTATAGAGATTTACCTTGGTGCCCGAGGTGGTCTTCTCAAGGATATTGTCGGCCCGGCCGTAGTCCACCCTCACCGCGGCGCTCTGGTTGAGGGCCACCTCGATCACTGCGCTGTTGCTGCTGACCACGCTGAAGGGCGGGTCGATGAACTCCAGCTCCCCGGCCTGTTTGCTGGTGTTGAAGCTGCCGCTTTGCTGGGCGGTGAGCTGCCCCTTGGCGACCAGCCCCTCGGCCACCAGGTTCTCCTCGTCCGCAGGGGTCGAGGAAAGGGTGTAGGTGTACTCGCTTCCGGCCACCAGCTTATCCAGGTAGATCTCGTGGGCCAGTTCCCCCTCCTCGTCCTCCACCCCCTGGGCCACCACCTTGCCGGCCAGGCTGAGGGTGTAGCGGGCATCGGTTAAGCGGTTGGTGAACCAGGTCAGGATGGCCGCGTCTTCGGTGACCTGGATGTCCAGGTCGGCGATGACCACCGGCCGGATATCCGCCCTACCGCGGGTCTCGAAGGTATCCTGGACCCACTCGCTGAGCAGGCCGTCGGCGCTGAGGGAGCGGGCTTTGAAATCGTACGCGGTGCCGGCCTTCAGCCCGGTGAGGGTGATCTGGTGTTCGTACCCGCTGGAGGAGACATGCACCGCCTGCCAGTCCTCGCTGTCGGCCGGCTTGTAGCGCAGGGTGTCGCTGCTCCCCGGCTCGCTGGAGTACCAGGAGATCGTCGCGCTCCGGTGGTCGGACTCGGCGTACACATAATAGATCTCGTTGAAGAAAAACCCCTGCACATCCTGCTGATAGAGGGTGAAATCCCAATCGTCCACCACTCCGTCGCCGTTGAAATCGCTGTCCGCGCTGCCACCCAGCCACTTAAAGAGGCCATAGTCCTCCTCGTCGAGAAACCCGTCCCCGTCCACATCCTCAGCGGTCGCCTCCCCGGTCAGCCAGACCAGCAGATCGTAGTCCTCCTGGCTGAACGCCCCATCCCCGTCCCAGTCGACCAGCTCGTCGCTGCCGAACCACTCGTCGAAGGTGGTTTCGCTCGGGTCGAAGTACTCCTCGTCGGCGAACCCGTCATCGGCGATGAAGTCCCAGTCGTCGAAAAACTCTTCTCCGCCTAGATCCTCGGTGCCACCCGCTCCACTTAGGTCCTCGCTGCTTAGATCCATTCCGTCCAGGTCCGTGTCACCTAGGTCCGTGTCGCTCAGATCCTCGCCTCCCAGGTCCGCACCGTCCAGGTCCGTGTCACCTAAATCCGTGTCGCTCAGATCCTCGCCTCCCAGGTCCGGATCATCCACCACCACAGTGCTGTCCGCCGCCGTCAGGTCGTCCACCACGTTTCTGACCAAGTGGAGCTGTGCTGCTGCCCCAATGGCCGAGACCATCCCTAGCCCGCTGACCATTACGATAATCAAGAGAAGTTTGCTCTTCATCGTTATCACGCTCCTTGTTGTACTTTCAGAAGGCCCCAGACAAGCCCAGGGACAGCCGGCGCGGGGAACGCAGCTCCCGCTCGGTCAGCAGGTAGTGGTAGTTCAACAGATTGTCGATGCGCAGGGTTAGGTCCAGTTCCCCCAGCCTGCCGGCGGCGTACAGGTCCACCAGGTAGACCGGCACCAGGTCCCGCCGCCCCTCGGGGAAGAGCCCAGAGACGCGCTCGAAGCGACTCAGGTAACGGAACTCTGCCCCGCCCCGGACCCGGCCCCGCTGGAGGCCCAGGCCGGTGTTGAGCAGGTGCCGGGCCCGGTACGGGAGGGGCGCCTCCCTGCCGGGGACCAGCTCCGCCCCCCCGTCGTAGATGGGCAGCACTTCCTCCAGGGCCAGGAATTCCACCGCGTCCAGCAGGGTGTATGCCGCCCGCCAGCGCAGCCCGCCGGGCAGGGCCAGTTGTGTTTCCAATTCCGCCCCGCGCACCCTGGCCCTGGAGATGTTGCGGAAATTGGCGGCCAGCACCCCTTGTCCCAGCGCCGGATCGGGCCGGGCCTCCACCAGCCCGTCGAAGCTGTTCCAGAAGAGCGCCGCGTCCACCAGCAGGAAGCCGCCCACCCCCTGCCGCAGACCCAGTTCATAGGACCAACTGCGCTCGGCCCGCAGCGCCGGGTTGGGGCAGATTAGCACCCCGGAGGCCTCGGCCTGGGTGAAGACCTCGGAGATGGAGGGGGCCCGGAAGCCCCTGCCCGCCGAGGCCCGCAGCGCGGTGTGGGGGGCGGGGAAGACGGCAAGCCCCACCTGGGGGCTCAACTGCCGCTGGGTGGGCCGCGCCTCGCCATGAGGCAGGGCGCAGCGGACCAACTGCCCCTCCTCCCCCTGGTCGCGGCGGTGGTGGTCGTAGCGCAGCCCGGCCACCAGCTCGGCCCAGGGCGGCAGCAGGCGGGTGCCCTGGGCGTAGAGGGCCAGGTTGTGGGCCTGGCGCTGGCCGATAAAGTCTCCGGGGGCCTTCACCCGGTCAAATGCTGCGGCCCCGCCCAGGCTTAGGGCCAGGTCTTCGACCCCGGTGTAATCCACCTGGACCTCGGTCCCCGCCTTGCGCCCCACCGATTCCAGGCCGCCGGCCTGGCGGCTGTTCTCAAAGGCGGTGCGGTAGAAGTAGCCTTTGAGCTTGTACCCCAGGGCCGGCCCCCGCATCTGGTAGTACTCGGAGCACAGGTAGAGCTTGCGCGACAAGGTGCTGGCCCCCCGGTCGCCGGCGGGGACCTGCAGGGGATGCTGGCGGTTCTTCCACTGGAGGAAGACCCCGTGGTCATCGGAGGCCCAGCGGGCCAGGCCGGTCCAGCGTCCCCGCTCCCCCACCGGGCGCACCGCCTTGGCGTAGAGGTGATAGCGCCGGAACTCGTCGTTCTCCTGGTAGCCTCTGGTGCGCTGGTGGCCCCCGGCGAGGACCAAACCGGTAAGCCCGAGGGTGCGGCTGTGGCTCAGATCCCCACCGGCCAGGTACATGCGCTCCTCGGCCCAACGCCACGAGCGATAGGCCGGCTGGCTGTATACCCCGCTGAGCAGGCGGAAGCGGGTCTGGGGCCGCAGGCTGGGCTGGCGGGTTATGGCGTTGATCACCCCGCCCAGGGCCCCGGTGCCGTACAAGGCCGAGGCGGCCCCCTTGATCACCTCCACCCGCTCCACCTCCTCGGTGGGGACCGCGTCCCATTTAATGTCCCCCAGGTCGGCCGAGAGCATGGGAAAGCCGTCCAGCAAAAGTAGCACCCGGCTGCCGGTGCCCTGGCTATACCCACTGGAGCCGCGGATGTCGATCTGGCTGCCCACCTGGTTGACCCCCGCCACGTAGGTCAGAGGACCGGAGAGGGTGAAGGCGTTGCGGGTCTGGAGTTCGGGGGCCTGGGCCACGGCCATGCTCACCGGGGCCTCGGCAAAGAGCTGGGCCCGCCGCGTGGCCGAGACCACCACCCCGGGCAACTCCACCACCGCCACCTCCAGGGCGATGCGCAGTTCCCCCTGCTGTCCGGCCACCACCGGCACCTCCTTGGGCTGGTAGCCGATGTGGGACACCAGCAGCCGGCCCGGCCCCGGGGGCAGTCCGGCGAGGCGGAAGCGGCCCTCCCCGTCGCTGTGGGCGCCCAGTTGCGCCCCTTCTAGCACCAGGGACACCCCGGCAAGGGGCCGCCCGTCCAGGGCGTCCACCACCTGGCCGGACAGCCCCTCAGCCGCCGCCGGCCTCGCCCACCAGCTCGCCTGGCAGAGCGCCCACACACAGATCGTACCCAGGAACCTCTTCACCGCGCAACACTCCGAAGTCCACCTCGATGTCCACCCCGCCGGCCACCTGCCCCTGCAGCACCGTCACTGGTGTGGGCAGGGTGTCGCCGGGGGCGTGGTAGCAGCCCAGCAGGGAGCGGAAGTCCCAGAAGCTGCCCATGGGGCGCCAGGCGACCATCACCCAGCGGTAGGTTCCGTCCCCTTCAATGGGGACGAAGTAATCGTGGAAGGGGACGCCGATCCCCACCCCGGTGTCCCAGCCGCTCAGTTCGTAGAGGTCGGCCACCTGCAAGGGGGTGTTTTCGTACACCGCCACCGCCACCTCCTCGGCCTCGGGCGGCCATTCCCCCTTGAACACCAGCCGGCCGGCAATGCCGCTCTGGCCCGGCGGCCCCGCGTCCAGTCCGTGGTCGCAGCCGTAGCACCACAGCGCCACCGCCAGGAACCAGCCCCTCACCCCGATGCCGCCGCCTGGGCGATGAGCTGGGCCACGTCATGGGTCTCGCCATTGAGCACGAAGGTGCCGGTGGAGGAGATCTCCAGGCCCTGCACCTTGACCACGATGTCCACCACCAGGGTGCCCACCTGGGAGCCGGTCAGCTCCAGGGTGCCTTTGATAGGGATCTCCGGGTACTTGGACTCCTCGACGACCAGGGGGCCGTCGATGGTCAACTGGCCGTCCGCCGAGTAGCCCTCGAAGTTCCAGTTGCTGCCCTGGATCTCCACCGAGCCCCTGGTGCCGGGCACCGAGGCGGTGTCGCTGAGCAGGGCGGCTACCAAGGCCTCGCGCATGGCGCCCACCATCACCCGGGAAACCACGGCAATGTCCGCCTGGGCCGAGCCGGTGGGCAAATCCTTGTCGTCCCCGCCGCAGCCGGCCAGCAGCACTCCGGCCAGCAGCACCGCCAGCTTTTTCATCTTCGCTCCTTTCAGTGCAAGGTTTCGTGGGCCTGGCAGTAGCGCTCCAGGGCCGCCGTGTCCAGTTCGACGCCCAACCCCGGTTGCATCGGGGTGGGCACGTGGCCATCGACAAAGGCGATGGGCTCGGTGATCAGGTCGTCCTCCCGGGTCCAGCTACCCACAAAGTCGGAGGCCAGGGTGCAGTTGGGTGCCGCCGCGGCCGCGTGGATGTACGCGGTGTCGATGATGCCCAGGTCATTGCCCGAACCGTGCCAGCAGGCCATGCCGGCCGCCGCGGCCACTGCGGCGTTTTTCTGGAAACCCATCAGGCTCCCCCCCAGGTTGAAGCAGTCCACCACCCCAGCCTTGAGCGCCCGCAGCATACTGGCCCCCTCGCCCAGGTGCATGGCCACCGGGAAGGGGATGGCCTCATGGATGCGGGCATACCCCTCCAGGTCGGACTTGGGGATGGGGTCTTCGAAGACCTCCACGTTGTCCAAAGGCGCCAGTTCCCTGGCCAGGGCGATGGTCTGCTCGGCGGTGCGGAAGCGCTCGTTGGGGTCCACCGTCACCTTGAAATCCTTACCCCCCACCTCGCGGATGGCCTGCATCCGCGCCACCATCTGGTCCTCGATCTGGCACTTGATCTTTATCCCCTTGAAACCCAGCTTGAGCGCCCGCTCCACACTCCGCCGACTATCCTCGGGGGTCTGCTGCCCCATCCAGTAATCGGCCCGCACCCGGCCGCGCCCCGCCCCGCCCAGGAGGGCGTGGACCGGCAGGCCCCTGGCCCTGCCCACCAGATCAAAGACGGCCATCTCGAAGGCCGAGTACGCCGGCCCCCGCCCCACCTGGGGCAACCCCGCTCCCCTTTCCCCAGGCATATTGTAGATATCCTGCAAGGTCAACCGCTCCGGGTCCCGGCCCTGCAGTAGCCCGGCCCCCTCCCGCACCTGCTCGATGGGCAGCCCGCGGTCGGTCTCGCCCAGGCCGCACAGCTCGGTGTCGGTGTTGAGCCGCAGCAAGTGTTTGGGCATCTGGTCCCAGCCGGTCTCGGGCACCAGCTCGGGGCTGTGTACCCGGCCGGGGATAGTGGGCACCACCACCGTCCAGACCTCCACCGAGGTGATCTTCATCGCGCTTCCCTCTACGGAATGAAACTGGTGTGTTCGTCGATGCCCAGCACAAAGGCGGCCAGCAGGTCCACCGTGTGGTCCAGGTCCTTGAGGGAGAGGAGCTCCACCGGGGTGTGCATGTAGCGCAGGGGCACGCTGACCAGGCCGGCGGCCACCCCGGCCCGGCTTAACTGCATGGCGTTGGCATCGGTGCCAGTGCCCCCCGGCTCGGCGCATACCTGGTAGGGGATCTTCTCCCGGCGGGCCGCGGCCACCAGCCGCTCGAAGACCACCGGGTTACTGTTGGCCCCCCGGTTGATCACCGGCCCCTTGCCGATGCTCATCTCCCCGGTCTTGCGCTTGTCCATGCCTGGGTGGTCGGTGGCAAAGGTCACGTCCACGGCGATGCCCACCAGGGGGTCGATGCCAAAGGTGCTGGTCCGGGCCCCGCGCAGGCCCACCTCCTCCTGGGCCGTGGCCACCGCGTACAGGGCGGCCCGGAGTTTTTTCCTGCTCTGCCACACCTGGCGCAGCACCTCGGCCACCACGTACGCCCCCATCTTGTTGTCGAAACCGCGCGAGACGGCCAGGTCGCGGCGCAGGAGTTCAAAATTGGCGTCGTAGGTGACTGGGTCCCCCACCTCCACCAGCTTGCGGGCCTCCTTGCCGTCCTTGGCCCCGATATCGATCCACAGCTCGTGCTGCTCGGGCACCTTGCGGCGCTCCTCGCCGGTCATCAGGTGGATGGGCCGCTTGCCGATCACCCCCAACACCTCGCCCCTGGCGGTGTGGATGCGCACCTTGCGGCCCGGCACGATCCCCAGGTCGAAACCGCCGATGGTATCGAAGTAGAGATAACCCTTGTCGTCGATGTGCAGGACCTGGAAGCCCAGCTCATCCATGTGGCCGGCCAGCATGACCCGGGGGCAGCCCCCCGGATTGCAGGCGGCGATAGCGTTGCCGTGGACGTCCACCCGCACCTCCTCGGCGTGTTTCTTCACCTGGGCGGTCCACACCCGCCGCACCGGCCCCTCGTACCCAGAGGGCCCCGGCGCCCCCACCAACGCCTCCAGAAAGGCTCTGGACTGCTCGCGCATAAATCCGTCCTTTTGCGGAATCTCCAATAATATACCGCGCCTGGCCGCCACAGGCGAGCCGCCCCTTGTGATCGCCGTCCCCCTACCCTACCTTTCCCCCCCATGCAGACGATCCCCGCCGACAGCCTGGTGCTCTACAAGAACCGGCCCGCCCGGGTGCGCAGCGCCGGCGACCGCCTCGACCTCGAACTAGAGGACGGCCGTTCGCAGAAGGTGCGGCCCAAGGACGCGGTGCTGCTGCACCCAGGGCCCCTGCGGGGCCTCGGGGAATTACAGCCCCCGCAGGGCGAGGTGGAGACCGCCTGGGAACTTTTGGCCGGCAACGCCGCACCCCTGGCGGAGGTGTCCGAGCTGGTCTTTGGCGACTTCACCCCGGCCACGGCCTGGGCCACCTGGCAGTTGGTGGCCGATGGTCTCTACTTTCGCGGCACTCCCGATGCGGTGCGGGCCTGCGCCCTGGCCGAGGTGGAGGCCGAAAGGGCCAGCCGCCGGGCCAGGGAGGAGCAGGAGCGGGCCTGGGAGGACTTCGTCGCCAGGGTCAGGGCCCGCCAGGTCCTGCCCGCCGACCGCCGCCTGCTGGCCGAGACCGAGCAACTGGCCCTGGGCCGGCAGCCCGGCAGCCGCCTCCTGCGCCAGTTGGGTAGCGGGGAGACCGATGAGAACGCCCACGCTCTCCTGCTCGAACTGGGCTGCTGGGACCACACCCTCAATCCCCATCCCCGCCGCCTGGACCTGCCCATCCACCCACCCCACCTGGGGGTGCCCTCCGTGCGCCAGGAGCCCCGCCTGGACCTGACCCACCTGCCCGCCTTTGCCATCGACGACGAGGGCAACCAGGACCCCGACGACGCCCTCAGCATCGAGGGGGGGCGCCTGTGGGTCCACGTGGCCGATGTGGCCGCCCTGGTGGAGCCCGACAGCCCCATCGACCTGGAAGCCAGGGCCAGGGGCGCCAACCTCTACCTGCCCGAAGGGGTGGTGCCCATGCTGCCCCCCCAGGTGACCCAGCAGTTGGGCCTGGGGCTGGCCGAGACCTCGCCGGCCCTTTCATTCGGCTTGGATCTCAGCCCGGCCGGGGAGGTGGTGGGCCTGACTATCGCCCCCTCCCTGGTGCGGGTGACCCGGCTTACCTACGAGGAGGTGGACCAGCGCATCGTCGAGGAACCTTTCCAGACCTTCCATCGCCTGGCCCTGGCCTCCCAGGCCCGACGCCGGGCCAGGGGCGCCCTATTCATCGACCTGCCCGAGCTCAAGATCCGCGTCGAGCAGGGCCAGGTGAGCATCAAACCCCTGCCTTCCCTGCCCAGCCGGGACCTGGTCACCGAGGCCATGCTGATGGCCGGGGCCGCCGCCGCCCGCTTCGCCCTTGACGAGCAGTTGCCCTTCCCCTTCTCCACCCAGGACCCGCCCGAGGAACGCGAGCCCCTGCCCTCGGCCGAGGGGCTGGCCGGCATGTTCGCCCAGCGCCGCACCCTTAGGCGCAGCCAGCTCAAGAGCGCCCACAGCCCCCACGCCGGCCTGGGCCTCAAAGCCTATGCCCAGGCCACCAGCCCGCTGCGGCGCTACCTGGATCTGGTGGTCCACCAGCAGTTGCGGGCCCAGGTGCGGGGGGATCGCACCCTGGCCGCCGACCAGTTGCTGGCGAGGGTGGGAGCTGCCCAGGCAGTTACCGGGGCGGTGCGCCAGGCCGAGCGCCTGAGCAACCGGCACTGGACCTTGGTTTTTTTAATGGAGAGGATCGGTTCGTGGTGGGAGGGTATTCTGGTAGACCGCCGAGACCGGCGCAGCATTCTGATCATCCCCGCGCTGGCCCTGGAACTGTCGGCGCACCTGCCTGCGGACCCGCCCCTCAACAGCTCCGTCTCCCTCGAACTACGCGGGGTGGACCTGCCCCGGCTGGAGGCCCACTTCCAGCCGGCCTGAGGCCTCAGGTGTCGATGCGGTGGAGGGGTTCGAAGCCCTTGGCCACCCGGTCCACGTTCTCCGCCGCCCCCTGGGCCCGGCGCCGGGAAACCTGGCGGGTGACCCCGGCGGTGTGCGGCGTGGCCACTACGTTGGGCAACTGGAAGACGGGGGCTCCTGGGTCGATGGGCTCGCGGGCAAAGACATCGAGGCCGGCCCCACCGATGCGGCCTTCTATTAAAGCCTCGTACAACGCCTCTTCGTCGGCCAGCGCCCCCCGCGCCACATTGATCAGGCAGGCTGTGGGTTTCATCAACCCTAAACGGCGCCCGTCGATGGTGTGGTGGGTCTGGGGGTTGGAGTGCAGGTGCAGGGAGAGGAAGTCGGCCTGGGCCACCACCTGGTCCAGGTCCGCCGGGCTCCCCATGAACTCGGGTTTCAATTCCTCCAGCACGGCCGGCTCTGGAAGGTGCAGGTCGATGGCCTGTACCTTCATGCCAAAGCCCCTGGCTCGCCGTGCCAGTTCCTGGCCGCTGGCGCCAAAGCCGACGATGCCCAGCACCTTGCCCCCCAGCTCCTCCCCCATCGGCTCGTAAAGCTGTCCCTGGCCAAAAAGCTCAGCGGCCTGGCGGTACCGGCGGCTCAGCATCAGGATGAACATCATCGCCGTCTCGGCCAGGGCCGCGCAGCTGAAAAAGCCGGGGCTGTGGGCCACGGGGATACCCCGCTGCTTGAGATAGGCCACATCGACGTGCTCGAAGCCGGTGGTGGTCACCTGCCAGAGCCGCGCTTGTTTCGCCGCGTCCATCATCGCCCGGGTGCCCTGGGCCCCGCCGTGGTCGATGACCGCGTCCACTTGGGCGAACTGTCCTTCCAGCGGTTGCTGCGGATCGTAGATGGTCAGATCGTGGTTACGGCCCACCAATTCCACCACGTCCTCGCCCCAGGGGTGGTACTGCCGCATCACCGGCAGGAAGAGCACCTTGAGTCTGCGCATGGCCTCACCCCTTGAGCGTTGCAAGTTGGTCCAGCACCAGCCGGCACCCGGCCCCAAGAATCCATTCGTCCCCCCCGGCCAGGAGCAGGCGGAAACCCCGCGCTACCAGTTCGGCGGCCAGCTTCCCGTCGAAGACCGGGCCATACACCCCGATCCCGCCCGGCTTGCCAGTATGCCACGCCGCCGCCAGCACCGCGTCGAGGGCCCGCTGGAACACCGCGCTCTGGTAGTCGAAGGCGGTGCCCAGGGAGATGGACAGATCCGCCGGCCCGACGATGCAGCCGTCCACCCCCTCGGTGCCGAGGATGCCCTCGATATTGGCGATGGCCTGGGCCGACTCGATGATGGGCACAAACATCACCTCCCGGTCGCTGGCCTCGGTGTACTTCTGCGCGCGCAGCCCGTACCCAGCGGCCCGGCCCGGTCCCCAGCCCCGGGTGCCCAGGGGCGGGTAACGGCAGGCGTCGGCCCCGGCCTTGGCTTCTTCTGGCGTGTTGACAAAGGGCGCCACAATACCAACGGCGCCCATGTCCAAATAGAGCTTGATCAGGTCCGGGTCGTTCCTGGCCACCCGCACCAGAGCCGTGGCCGGGGTGCAGCCGGCCCCCTGCAACTGGGCCATGACCCCCGGCGGGGTCTGGGGGGCGTGCTCGGTGTCGATGAGCAGCCAGTCGTACCCGGCCAGCCCGCACAGCTCGGCGATGGCCGGGGAGCCGAAGCGCAGTTGGGCCCCCAGGGCCACCTTGCCCTCGCGCAGCAGGGCTTTGAGTGCATTGTGCATGATCACCTCTTGAGGCTCTTATAGCGGATGCGGTGGGGCTGGTCTGCCTCCACCCCCAGCCGGCGGCGGCGGTCCTCCTCGTAATCGGCGTAGTTGCCGATGCTCCAGTGGACCTGGCTCTCGCTCTCGAAGGCGAGGATATGGGTGGCCACCCGGTCGAGGAACCAGCGGTCGTGACTGACGATCAGGGCGCAGCCGGCAAAGGACTCGATGGCCTCCTCCACCGCCCGCATGGTGTTGACGTCGAGGTCGTTGGTGGGCTCGTCGAGCATCAGCACGTTGGCCCCCTCCTTGAGCACCTTGGCCAAAAGCACCCGGTTGCGCTCGCCCCCCGAGAGCACTCCCACCTTCTTCTGCTGATCGGGGCCCAGGAAGTTGAAGCTGCCCACGTACGCCCGGGAGTTCATCTTGCGCTCGCCCAGCTCCAGGGTCTCCTGCTCGCCCGAGATCTCGGCCCACACGCTCTTCTCGCCGTCGAGGGTCTCGCGCATCTGCTCGACGTAGGCCACCTTCACCGTCTGGCCCAGGCGCACCTTGCCTCTGTCGGGCTGCTCGGCCCCGGTGATCATCTTGAGCATGGTAGTCTTGCCCGCCCCGTTGGGCCCGACGATGCCGACGATGCTGCCGGGCGGGATCAGCAGGGTGAGATCCTCGATGAGCAGCCGGTCCCCGTACGCCTTGCTCACCTTCTCGAACTCGATGACCACGTCCCCCAGGCGGGGCCCTGGCGGGATGTAGATCTCCAATTCCTCGCGCCGCTTCTCCGTCTCTTGGCTGAGCAGGTTCTCGTAGGCGGTGATGCGGGCCTTGCTCTTGGCCTGGCGGGCGCGGGGGGCCATCCTGATCCACTCCAGCTCGCGGGCCAGGGTCTGCTGCCGCTTCTGGTCGGCCTTCTCCTCGCGGGCCAGCCGCTGCTGTTTCTGCTCCAGCCAGGAGGAATAGTTCCCCTTCCAGGGAATGCCGTAGCCGCGGTCCAGTTCGAGAATCCAGCCGGCCACATTGTCAAGGAAGTAGCGGTCGTGGGTGACGGCGATGACCGTGCCTTTGTACTGCTGGAGGTGCTGCTCCAGCCAGCCCACCGACTCGGCATCAAGATGGTTAGTAGGCTCGTCAAGGAGCAGGATGTCGGGTTCCTGCAAGAGCAGCCGGCACAGGGCCACCCGCCGCCGTTCCCCCCCCGAGAGCAGGGCGATCTGCGCATCGGGGGGCGGGCAGCGCAGGGCGTCCATGGCCACCTCCAGCCTATTGTCCAACTCCCAAGCGTGGAGATGGTCCAACTGCTCCTGCACCCTGGCCTGCTCGGCCAGTAGTTTGTCCATGTCCACGTCCGGATCGGAAAACTTGTTGTTGATCTCGTCGAACCTGGCCAACAGATCGACGATGGGCTGCACCGCCTCCTCCACCACCTGGCGCACGGTCTTGTCGGGGTCCAACTCGGGCTCCTGGGCCAGCAGGCCCACCGTGTATCCGGGGGAGCGCACCACCTCGCCCAGGTACTCCTGATCCACCCCGGCCATGATCCGCAGGAGGGTGCTCTTGCCCGAGCCGTTGAGGCCCAGCACCCCGATCTTGGCCCCGTAGAAGAACCCGAGGGAGATGTCGCGCAGCACCTGCCGGTTGTTGGGCTGGTGGACGCGGCTGACCTTGACCATCGAAAAAATGACTTGTTCGCTCATAGACTCCTTGGCTGGCTAGTTTGGGATTGGGATCAGAAAATATAAAGGACTATACCGGCGGCGGGGAGTGGCCCCGTAGGACTCCCTCGGGGAGTGGTCGGGCAGGGAAGACCGCGTGGCAGGGTGGCCGGGTAGCGGAGCGATGAGCAAGCCAGGGGGAGGGGCGCGCCTTAAGAGCGGCCAGAGTGGATCGCTACCCGCTGCCCCAATACACTAGTCAACCAGCAGCGGGAACTCCGTCACTCTCAGATTCGTACACCCGTACGGGATCAGCTCCAACTCCTCTATCGGCTCGGACGATGCCACCGGGCTCTGCGGCAGCGTTCCGGCCGCGTTGCGCTCCAGGCCCCATCCGGGCACCCGCCGCCCCGCAACCCTTATCCTCACCGGCGCCCCCTCCGGCGAGAAAGGACACTCCCCCACCTGCCCCGGTGTAAACTGGACCTGGGGGTCCTCCGGATCCAGGGCCAGCCCGTAGTTCCAGGGTGTGGTGGGATACACCTCCCAGTCGGCGTGGGGCTCCTCCCCTTTCAGCTTGCGCCAGTCCTCCCCCACCCGGAGCGCGTAGACCAGGGGCCCCCGCGACAGGGAGACGCTGCCGCGATAGCCCCGGCGCACCTCGACGGGCATGGGCAGGGTCAACCGCACCAGGGCCGGGGTGTGCCAGTCTGCGGCGACCCGGTGGAAGGTGCCGGGCATGGCGGAAGTCTGGTGGCCGGCCAACGCCACGGTGGCCCCCGCGGCCCAGCCGGGGATGCGCAGGTACAGCGGGAAGGCCCCCGCCCCCTGCACCTTGATCTCCACCACCTCGCCGAAAGGATATTCGCCGCGCACCTCCAACTGCAGCGGCCCCCGCCGCACCCGGCAGGGGGCGTAGCTCATCGCGGCCACCCCCCCCTCCTGCGCAGCCAGCCACAAATGCGAGGCGAACTTGGGCCAGCCCTGGTGCATGTTGGCGGTGCAGCAGCCGTAGTGGGGCTCCAATCCGAAGATATTGGCGTCCGGCCCGTTGTTGGTCCAGATGGGGTCCGGCGTCACCGCACAGAGCACTTGGTTGGCCTGCTGGTCGTACTGGTGGGCCCACATGTCGGGTTTGAAGGCGGCCGGCAGGGCGTTGTAGGCCAGGCGTTCGAGGCGGTCGGCCAGGCGGGGGGCACCCAGCACCCCGCACAACACCTCGAGGGAGTACATCGCCTCCACCACCGCGCACAGCTCCGAGCCCTGGGAGGGGTCCAGGCCGGCGTAGTGCTCGTCCCCGCTAAACATACCCGTGGCCTGGCCGTGGAAGGCATCGAGCATGTGCAGCATGTGGTACACCGCCTGGCGGTCCCCCTCGTCCCCCGATTGCCGCCACCACAGCCCCGGCTGCTTAAGGGCCATGGCGTTGTTGACCACATGGGTGCACTGTTGGCATTCCTCGGGCCGCATCTTTGCTCGGTGGCGGAAATCGGCGAAATGGGCCCGCCAGTCGTACCCTTGCGCCCGCAGCTTCTCGCCGAACCTGGGCAGCCACATATCCCCCCGCCGCTCGTAAAGCCATTGGGCGCTCAGCAACAGATCGGCCCAGCGGGATTTGCCCCACTCGAAGAGGGGCTGCTCGTCGAGCCGGCGGTCGAGCCAGCGCAGGAAGTGCTCCACCGCCTGGGGGACGCGGGCCTCCTGGGTGGCCTCGCAGTACTGGCTCAGGGCCTTGAGGGCTACAAAGGCCGGCCAGGGGTCGTGGGCCTGGTAGCCTTTGGACTGCGCCGGCCCCAGCCAGCCCTCGGGGTGCTGGTGGTCCAGAATGTACTCCACCCAGCGGGCGGCCTTGGCCTTGAGCCGCTCGTCGTCCAGCGAGAAGGCCAGGGGCACCAGCCCGTCCAGCCAGTACGGGCCCCGCTCCCAGCCCTCGGCCCGACCGCCTATCCAGCCGCTGTCCATGACGTCGGGCCAGAACTCGTCCAAATGCCCGGTGAGCCCCTCGGCCTGGATTCGCAGTTGCCGCAGCAGCCAGCCCTGGGGCCGGATGCTGCCCAAGGGCAGGGGGGCGAAGGCGCGGGGCTGGAGGCTCATGGCTGACCCGGCGTCATGGCCTCGCCCCGCAGCAGGAAAGCGCGGATATCGTACCGCCCCGGCCGCTCCAGCGGCAGGGCCCCGCTCTCCACCATCAGGTCCAGGGGGCAGGCCCTGGTCTTGAGGGGCAGGGAGACCACCTCGTGCATGCGGGCCGACTCGTAGATGGCCATGATAATCTCCACCGCGGCCCGGCCGTTCTCGGCCCGGCCCCGGTGTTCGGTCACCCCCTCGATCCAGGCCACCAGCTCGCGGGCCTGGGCCACACTGGGGTCCTCCCCCGTCACCATCCGCTCCTCCCACTTGGCGGTCCTGCTGCTGAGGTGACGCACCTTCTGCTCGTCCAGCTCGATAGTGCCCTCGGTGCCGTAGAAAATCCCGCCCTGCCAGTTGGGGCCGTCCAGTTCCTGGAGCAGCAACCCCAGGGCTCCGTTGTTGAAGTGGATGATGCCGGCGCTACGGTCCTCGATGCGGATGTCGCGCTCGTAGCGGTCGGTCTTGCGTTCGACATTACCCATCACCCAGTCGGCCTCCACGTCCCCCTGCACGTAGCGCATCATGTCCAACAGGTGGGAACAGTCGTTGAGCAGGCCCTGGCCGCCCCTGGCCACCACCTGCTTGGGCCGGCCGATGGCCCCCTCCATAATCAGCCGCCGCGCCTCGTTCCAGGCCGGGTTGAAGCGGCGCTGGTGGGCGATGGCCAGCTTGACCTGGTTGCGGTGGGCGGCGACGAGCATCTCGTCGCAGTCCCCCAGGCTCACCGACATGGGTTTCTCGCAGAGCACGGCCTTGGGTTTGCGGGCGCAGGCGGCGATGGTCATGGGCGCGTGCAGGCGGTGCCAGGTGACGATGCTGACGATGTCGGGCCGCTCCTGGTCCAGCATCTCCCTGAAGTCCTCGTACTGCTTTTTGATTCCGTAGCGCTCGCCGAAACTGGTCCGCGCCTCGGCCTCCGGATCGGCAAGGGCCACTACCTCGACGTTTTCCAGGCTCCGGTACCCGATGGCATGGCCGCTGGCCATGCTGCCGCAGCCGGCGATGACCGCCCGGTATTTCTCTCCCATGATCAACTCCCCGTTCCGTATTTTTGTTCGCGGTAGAAGCGTCCAAAGGCCGCCCCGTCGTATCCCTCCTCCCCCAACTCGTCCAACCTCACCTCCCGGTCTCCCTCCAGCCAGGATCGCCGCGCCGCCAGGGCCCATTGCTCTGGCTCCAGCAGTTCGCGCAGCGTCACCGGCGGCGGCCCCTTGCCCTCCAGGTAGGGCAACACCTTTTCCAACAGCGAGCGGTACAGCCGGCCCGCGTCCACCTGGAACTGGCTTACCTGGCGGTCGGTGATGGCCGTGGCGTGGAAGGGCAGCCAGCGGGTGGTGGTCCCGATCACCAGCAGGCCGCTGCGCCCGTCTGCCCACCTGACCTGCACCCGGCGCTGCCCCCCCTGGCCCAGGTGCCGCACGCTCTGGGCCCCGGCCCCCAGCAGCCCGGCCAGCAGGGAGTAGGCGTGGATGCCGTAGTTGTATTCGTCCACCCCGCAGCCGCAGAGGGCCGTGTGCAGCGCCCCGCGCTCCGACTCGGGCCGGGCTAGGTACTCCTGCACCTCGCAGCAAAAACGCAGCGAGGAACCCCCCGTCAGCCGCACCCCTTGGGCCTCCCATTCAAGTAGTTGGCGCAGATCCCCGGGATTGCCGGCCACGGGTTTGTCCAGCAGGATGGCCCTGCCAGCCGCCACAAAGGGCCGGGCCCGCTCGATGCGGGTGTCCCAGTTGCAACTGTGCAGCACGGCGCAGTCCACATCCTTTGCCATCTCTTCGAGGCTGGCATACACCTTGGGGAGCTGGTGCTTCTGGGCAAAGTCCCGCACGTACTCGGGCGGGTGGAGCTCGCCCCCGTCCCACACCCCCATCACCTCGTGCCCCAGCTCGCGCTCGATGGGGATCCAGTTCTGGGGGTGGGAGGTGTCCAAATCTACGATGCCGATTCTCATCCCTTCCTCGCTGCTGTCATTGGGCGCTCAACCACTCCAGCACCGCCTCCCACTTTAGCCGCCGGCCCGCGACCACCAGCCGCTCCTCCTTGCCGGCGGCCCGGTACGCGGCCCTGGCCCAGTCCTCGGGGAAACCCTTGCCGGTTCGATGCACCAGCAGATGGCCGGGGGCAGTCAGGGCCAGGGCGCTGCGCAGGTCCCCCACCCGGCGGATGGCCGGCACGAACAACTCCTCGGCCCAGGCCCGGTCGTCGCCGGCGGCCAGGTAGTTGAAATCCGCCGCGGTCCGCCGCACCCCCGGGGCCAGGCCCCTGGCCAGCAGGCACGTGGGACCGGCGGCCCCCAGGCCTAAGAGGTCCACCGCACCGGCCTCCTCCGTAGAATCTAAAAAAGCCAGGGCCGTGAGGATATCCTGCACCCGGCAGGCGCTGGTGCTCTGGTTGTAGGTGTGGAAGTGCGGTCCTTGCTCGGGGCGGAGGCCCCTGGCCTCGCCGGTGAGGAAAAGGTCGATGGCCAGCACCGAGTATCCCTGCCCCAGCAGATCGGCCACCAGGGGGCCGGGCTGGCCCCGGCGCATATCTGCCAGGGCGGCCTTGCCCTCTGGGTGGACCACCAGCACGGCCGGAGTACCCGGCTGGTGCGGCCGGGTCAGATACCACAGGGCCGGGATCTGGTCCCCCTCGCCGCGCCGGCCCAGAAGCAGCCGCTGCACTGCCAGGCCGGGGCGGCGGGCCCGGCCCAGGTTTTGGGCCTCCACCTCCCCAGGGGCCGGCATCCCCGCGGACAGGGCGTGGCCCAGGGCCGGGGCCAGGGCCTTCTTGCAGCGGTTGAGGCTGGAACCATCGGTGGGCCGCAGGTCTTGCATCCGCCTTTCGCTGCGCTGGATCAGGGCCTTAACCAGGCCCTCCTGGTCCAGAAGGTGGGGTGGCCTTGCCTGGTCCGCAAAGACCAGCAGGTCCTCGCGCTTTTCAACCACAAAGGGTTTTTCCCGGAAGCGCTCCGGGTCGTCCACCCCCAGGAACCATCTGCCGAAGAAGGCATACACCGCCTCGCGGCTGCCCTGGTGGTAGTTATGGCCGGCCTCGAACTGTTTTTCGCTGACCCGCTCCTCCGCCCCGTAGAGCCGGTACACCTGGCGGATGGCCGGGTACTCCACCTCCGGGGTGTGGCAGGTCCAGTCCCCGGTGGCCGAGACCAGGAGCAAAGGCCGGGGAGCCATGCAGGCGGCGATCTCGACGTTGTTCATCTCCACCCGCAGGTGGCCCTGGTTCTCGCAGCCGCACCCCCCCTGCATGTGGGCCGAGACCATGTTCACCGGGGCAGAGGCCTTGACTCGGTCGTCCACTGCGGTGAGGGCGAAGCACTGGGTCCCCCCTCCCGAGGCCCCGGTGCAGCCCAGGCGCCCGGGGTCCACCTCCCCCAGGGAAAGCAGAAAATCCACCGCCCGCATGCTGTTCCACAGCTGCAGGCCCATCAGACCGATGCCCCACAGCGCCTCGAGCCGGCCAAAACCTGGATGATGGTGGTGGAGCTGGTCGCTGTCAAGGTACCCGACCATGTCGTAGGAGAAAACCACGTGCCCCTGGCGGGCCAGGTTGATGCAGCGACCCGGCACCGAACAGTCCGCCGAGTGCTCCAGCCGCCCCTCCCGCCAGTGGCCGTGGGGCGAGGCGATCCCCGGGAAAGGCCCTTTACCGGCGGGCCGGTAGAGGTTGCCGCAGACTAGAAAACCGGGCAAGCTCTCGAAGCGGACCTTCTCCACGCTGTACCCTTCGCGCTCCTGGCGGCCGCTGATCCGGGGCTTGAGAGGGGTGCGCTCGGGCAGGGGCCACAGGCCCAGGCTCACCAGCAGGCGCTGCCGTATATGGGCGGCCCGCCGCTCCCAGACCTCGCGGCTGGGCCAGGGGCGCAGGGTCCAGGGGGTGTCCCCGTCCCGCACCTGCCAGCGGCGGTCTGTAACCGGGCCCGGCTCGCGCTGCAACACCCGGCTCACCTCAAAGCTCTGCCGAGGATCGAATCCCTTCTCCGCCGAAAAGGCCAGGGCCACCCCTGCCTCCTCCCCCAATCCCTGCTGGAGGCGCAGGCCCACAGGGAAGGGCTGCCCATTCTTCAGCGCCACCTGTCCGGCCCTGATCCAGGAGTACCAGGGGGCCGGGGCGCCGGTGTGCGTGGGCTCGAAGCGCTGCCCCTTCACCTCCAGGGCCGCCTCGCTGCCCTGGGGCGCCCACAGCCAGAAGGTGTAGAGCCCGTCCTGGTCTACTGCCCCACCCTGCCGCAACAACTCGCCCAACCGGGCCGGATTGCAGATCTGGGTCATCACCCGCTCGTTTCGCAAAAGGAAAGGTGCGTCAAGAAGCCGCGCTGCTGGGCCAGAGCAGGACCCCACCTGGCCGCGCCTTAGGGAAGAGTTGGTCGCCCGGGGCGTACCGCCGCTCATGCCCCACCAGCAGGTGTACCGGGCACCCGCCCCAGTCGGCCAGCAGGATCTGCACTGGGCCCGTGTCCTCCACCACCCGCACCCTGGCCGGGTCCGGTCCCCCTGAGGGGAGCAGATCCTCTGGCCGCACCCCTAAGAGCATCCGCTCCTCCCCGCCACCGGCCTCCAGCACCCGCACCCCTTTGCCGGCCACCCAGTACCCCGCCTCTGCCCGCACCTCGATCAGGTTGATGCGGGGCTGGCCCAGTTGCCTGGCCACCAGGGGCGAGAGGGGTCGGCGGTACACCTCCTCTGGGGTCCCCCTCTGCAACACCCGCCCCTGGTCCAGCACCACCAGGCGGTCGCCCATGGACAGGGCCTCGGCCTGGTCGTGGGTCACTAGAATCATCGGGATGCCCAGCCGCCGGCGCAACAGGGCCAGCTCCACCCGCAGGGTCTCGCGCAGCTTGGCGTCGAGGTTGGTCAGGGGCTCGTCAAAGAGGAAGAGCCGGGGCCGGCGCACCAGGCAGCGGCCAATAGCCACCCGCTGCATCTCCCCGCCCGAAAGCCGGGCGGCCGGCCGGTCCAGCAAGCCCCCGATGTGCAGCAGCTCCGCCGCCCACGCCACCCGCTCGGCGATCTGGGCCGGGCTGAGTTGCCGCCCCAACGCCTTGAGGGGGAATTCGAGGTTGCGCCGCGCGCTCCAGTCCGGGTACAGGGAAAAATTTTGGAAAACCAGAGCCACGTCCCGCTTGGCCGGGGACCAGTGGGTAATCTCCTCCCCTCCCATCTCGATGCGCCCGGTAGCGGGGGCTTCCAGGCCGGCGATGGCCCGCAACAGGGTGGTCTTGCCCGCACCGGTGGGCCCCAGCACCACCAGCAGTTCGTCGGGCCCCACCTCCAGGTCCACCTCCCGCAGGGCCCGGACCGGGCCGTAGCGCACCGACACCCCCGCCAGGCGCAGGAAGGCCCCCATCATCGCCCCCTCCCCGTAGCGGGGTCGAAGAGCCGCACCCGCCCCATCTCCGCGCTCAACCCCACCTCCTCACCAACGGCCCTCCCCCCTTCACCCTCCACCCGCACCGCAAGCCGGCCGGCCGGGGTGTCGAGGTATAGGTACCGGCAGGCCCCCAGGTACTCGTCCATGGCCACCCGGCCCCGAAGCGGCCCCTCGGGGTCCAGGCGCAGATACTCGGGCCGCACCCCCAGGGTGGCCGGCCCGTCAGGGAAAACCTGCGCCAGGGGCAGGGACCAGCCCTCCCCGGCAAAGCGCCCTGCCCGCACCTGGCCGGCGATGAAATTCATCCCCGGGCTGCCGATGAAGTGGGCCACGAAGAGATCCGCCGGCCGGTCGTAGACCTGATCGGGCGGTCCCTGCTGGCGGATTAACCCGCCCTCCATCACCACCACCCGGTCGGCCAGGCTCATGGCCTCCTCCTGGTCGTGGGTAACGTACAGGGTAGTGACCCCCGTCTCCAACTGCTGGGCGCGGATCAATTCGCGCAGCTCCAGGCGCAACTCCACGTCGAGGGTGCCCAAAGGCTCGTCCATCAGGTAGAGACGGGGCCGCCGCACCATGGCCCGGGCCAGGGCCACCCGCTGCTGGTCCCCGCCCGAAAGCTGCTCGGGCAGCAGCTCGGCCAGGGAATTCAGCCCCAGGCGCTGGAGCACCTCGGAGGCCCGCTGCCGCCGGTCGGCCTTTTTCACCCCCATACATGCGAGGGGGAATTCGACGTTCTCGCGCACCCGCAGATGGGGGTAGAGGGCGTAGAACTGAAAGACAAAACCCACGTCCCTGGCCCCCGGCGGCAGGGAGGTGATCTCCCCGCCCCCCACCTCGATGCAACCGGCCGTGGGGGTCTCCAGGCCGGCCACCATGCGCAGGGTGGTGGTCTTGCCGCAGCCCGATGGCCCCAAGAGGACCACGAACTCCCCCTCCCCGCATTCCAGGTCGATGCCCCCGACCGCCCGGGTGCCGTCCGGGTAGGTCTTCTCCAGGCCGCGAAGGCAGAGGAAACTCATGGCCGCTCCCGCACCACCAGATGGGAGGTGAGGATGTGCAGCAGGCTGAAGCAGGCGGTGGCGAAGAAACCCCAGCGCAGGCCCCCCTGCCACCAGGGCTGCAGCATCAGCCCCGCGCCCAGGGCCATGCCGGCCCGGGCGATGCGATCGAGCCAGGTGATCATCGCTTAATGGTCCCGAAGCTGACCCCCCGCAACAGGTGCCGGCGCACCAGCACGGTGAACACCACCATCGGCGCCACGAAGAGCAGCACCCCGGCGGCGATCTGCGGCCAGGGCAGGCCCTGCACGTTGCCCTGGAGGCCTGCGAAGAAGACCGGCACGGTGACAGCCTGCTGGTTGTTGAGGGTCATGGCAAAGCCGTACTCGTTCCAGGCCGAGATCAGGCAGAAGACCCCGGTCACCGCCATTCCGGGGGCGGCGCGGGGCACGGTGATCCGCCAGAATACCTGGAGGCGGGTGTACCCGTCCACCAGGGCCGCCTCCTCGTACGCCCTAGGGATCTCGTCGATGAAGCCCTTCATCAGCCACACCGCCAGGGAGAGGTTGAAGGTGGTGTAGAGCAGGACCAGGCCCAGGTGGGTGTTCTGGAGATCGAATTCGCGGTACATCATCAGCACCGGCATCACCACCGCCAGGGGCGGCAGGAAGCGGGTGGAGAGGATGAAGAAGAGCCAGTCCCGCGCCCCGCCGATCTGGAAACGGCTGAAGCCGTAGGCGCAGGCCGTGCCCAGCGCCACCGCCCCCAGGGTGCTGAGGAGGCCGATCAGGACACTGTTCCACAAGTAATGGAAGAAGGGCTGGGCCGCTCCGGCGTAGGTCTGGTTGAGCTGGCGGTAGGCCGCCAGCGTGGGGGCGTACCAGATCCCCTCCTCCGATCCCGAAGGAGAGGGCAGCAGCTTTGGCTGGATGCTGATGCTGGTGTTCTTGTCCTTGAGCGAGGTGATTCCCAGCCAGGCCAGGGGCAGGGAGGCGACGCCGAAATAGACGGCGACCAAGAACCAGCGCAGGATCTTCACGCCGCCCCCCGCTGCCGCAGCCTTTCCAGGTAGCGTAAGAAAACGCTGGCCAGGGCGATGACCAGCACCAGCACCACGTAGGAATAGGCCGTGCCCAGGCCCACCTTGCCGTCGCGGAACATCACCTGGTAGAGCAGGGCGCTGAGGGTCTGGGTAGCCGCGTCGTTGGGCCCGGTGATGGCCATGACCAGGTCGAATTGCTTGAGCGCGTCGGTGGCCCGCAGGAGCACCGCCAGGCCCAAGAGCGGGGCGCACATGGGCAGGGTGAGGCGGCGGAAGACCCGCCAGGGCGAGGCCCGGTCAATGGCCGCCGCCTCATAGAGGTACGGGGGAATGGCGTTGAGGGCGGCCAGGCCAATCAGCATCATGAAGGGGGTCCACATCCACACGTCCAGCATGAGGATGGAAAAGAACTTGAGCTTGGGATCGGTGATCCACTGGGGCTGGCCCAGGCCCAGGGCGGCCAGCCCCTGGTTGAGGACCCCGTAGCTGCCGTTGAGCACCAGCTTCCAGTAGATGCCCATCACCGCCGGGGGCAGCATCATGGGCACGAGTAGCAGGGTGAGCAGGGCGGACTTGAAGCGGAAACGCGCCTTCAGGCACAGGGCCAGGGCGAAACCCAGGACCAGTTCGATGGCTACGGCCAGGGCGGCGAAGAGGGCCGTGGTGCGCAGGGCCGCCGCGTACTGGGGGGCCCGGAAAACCAGGCCGTAGTTGCTACTCCCCACCCCCTGGGTTTCCCCGCCCACCAGGTCCGCGTCGGTGAAACTGAGGAAGATGCTGTAGAGCAGGGGGAAGACGTTCATGGCGATGAGCAGGAGGAGGGCCGGCGCCACGAAGCCGTACTTGAGCCAGTCCCTCCTCCCGCTCACCCCGCCGTCCCTCTCACTTAAGCAGGCCGGCCTGCTGCATAATGAGTTCGTGCTCCTCGGCGAGTTGGTCGAGGGCCGCTTGCGGGGTCTTCACCCCGTCGAGGGCCTCGCCCAGGTGCAGCACGGCCTTGGCCAGCAGCTCGTTGTACACCGGCACGTTCCAGAAGTCCTGCAGGTGGTCCAGCGAGGCGGCGAAGGTGGCGTTGTAGGGCGACGCCGCGGCAAACGCCTCGCTCTTGAGCAGGGCGGTGTTGGCGGTGAAGGCCCCAGGATAGGTGATCCACTTCTCCTGCACCCGCGGTTGCTGGAACCAGGCGATGAACTGCTTGGCCAGTTCCTGCTGGGCCGCCGGCACCTTGGTGGAGATGCTGAAGCCCTGCCCGCCCAGGCTGATGGCCCGCTGGCCGTCCTTGCCGGGCATGACGAAGAAACCCACCTGATTCCCCATGCTGGCCACCACGCCTGGATAGAAGGGGAAATAGTCCAGCACCATGGCGGTGGAGCCGTTGCTGAAGGCGTCGAGGGTGACAGAATAGTCGGCGTTGCTGCCCCCGGGCGGGGTGAAGGCCAGCAGATCCTTTAGGAACTGCAGGGCCGCGGCTGCCTGCGGGGTGTTGAGGTGCCCCTTGATCGCAAAGGTGGCCGGGTCCCCCCAGGACCCGCCCCAGGACCAGAGGAAGGGCTGGAAGCCCATGACGATCGAGTCGTACTCCCGGCCGGTCAGAAGCGAGCAGCCGTAGCGCTTCTGCTCGGGGTGGTGGAAGAACTCGGCCAGGTCGCGGAACTCGGCCCAGGTATCGGGGGGTTTGAGGTCCCGGCCGTACTTGGCTTTGAAGGACGCCTGATTTGCCGCGTCCTCGAACCAATCTTTTCTGTACATGAAACCGAGCGCGTCGGTCTCGCAGGGGGCGGCGAAGTAACTGCCGCTGCCGGGGGGGTACTCGCACAGGTACTTGGCGGCGCGGGGGTGGATGGTCTTGATATCCACCGCCGTGGGCAACCAGTCGCTCAGGTCCAGGTACAGGCCCTTGGTGGCCCCCCGGCCTATCCACTGGCTGTCGCCCACCACCACATCGAAGTCGGTCTGTTTGTTGCCGAAGTTGAGGAAGACCTGCTCCTGGTACGAGGGCCAGGGGATCTGGTGTACCTTGACCCCGATCCCGGTCTCCTGCTGAAATTCTTTGCCCAGGGCCTGCAGGGCGTCGGCCGGGGCCCACTGGGCCCACCAGATGGTGACGGACTGTTCCTGAGCCCTGGCGCCCCCGGCCAGCAGCAGGGCGCACAGCACCCCGTGTGTGAGCTTCTTCATACGCTATCTCCCGTTGAGGGGTTGGCTACCATTCCTTCTTGCCGGTCTCCCGGGTCCCGCTCATCTCCTGGGCCGCGGCCTCCTTCTGGGCCACCCAGGCCCCCACTGCGTCCACCTTTGCCGGCTCGACCCCGGCGGCCCGGCTCCCCCACTCCTTGAAGGCCGCCAGCAGGGCTGCGGCCTTGGTGGGGTCGTGCAGGAAGAGCCACTCGTACGCCTGCTGCGCCTCCTCCACCCGGTTGAGGCCCAGGTACGCCTCGCCGCGGTACTCGACGGCCTCGGCGTACTCGGGCTGGAGGGCGAGGGCAGCGTCATAGCCTTTGAGGGCCCCCGGGTAGTCGCCGGTCTTGGGCAGGGCATAGCCCAGGCTGCTGAAGGCTTCGTGGAATTTGGGGTTCAGGCGGGTGGCCTCCCGCTGGGCGGCGATGGCCTTCTCGTACTCGGACCCTACCTTGGCCATCTCCTTCTGCGGGTCCTTGGCTTTGGCCGCCTTCTTCTCGTGGTCCCAGGCCTTCTGCTGGTGCTCCAGTCCCCGGTTGTAGTGCTCGGTGGCCTGTTGCTCGGGGGTGAGGACCGCCGGGGCTGGGGCGGGCCGGGGCGCACTGGAGGCGGCCCACAGGGCTGCAGACAGGATCAGGGCGATGGATGAAGTGATGGCGAGCCGGTACATGGGCACCTCACTTTTTTGGCCAGGGGAAATCCGCCTTGAACTCCTCGCGGCCCCGGATGCCCAGGCCCAGGACGCGGAAGAGCCCCCCGCCCCGGTAGGCGCGGCCGTAGTCGTCCCAATCGTACCCCACCGGGTCCAAAGCGGAGCCGGGCTCACACTTGTAGTCGGCGGAGGTGAAGTAGAGTTCGTCCAGGTCCTTGCCCCCGAACATGGCGCTGGAGGTCTGTTTGGCCGGGGTCTGGATGCGCCGCTCTTCCTTTCCATCGGGGTCAAAGCGGATGATGCAGGCCCCGAACCAGTTGGCGCTCCAGACAAAACCCTCGGCGTCCACGGTCATGCCGTCGGGCACCCCGTCGCGGTCCGAGACCTTGACGAAGACCCGCTGCCTGGAGATCTCGCCGGTCTCCTTCTGGTAATCGTACGCATAGATGGTCCGCGCCGCCGCGTCAGTATAGTACATGGTCTTGAGATCCGGCGAGAAGCCCATGCCGTTGCTGCAGCCGATGCCCTCGGCGGCGATGCTCACCTTGCCGTCGGGGTCGAAGCGGTAGAGTTTTCCGGGTTTGTCGCCGAAGTACGAGCCGGCGAAGACCCGCCCGCCCGGGTCGCCGATCACGTCGTTGAAGCGCAGCGGTTCCCCCTCGTGGCTTTCGGGCTGGAAGCGCACCCAGTCCGCGTCCGAGCGCCACAACAAGATCCCGTCCCAGATGCACAGCACGTACCCGCCCTGGCGGTTCTGGACAAAGCCGCCCACCTTGGCCCCCTGGTGGATGAGCGTATTCTTACCGGTGGCCGGGTCGTAGCTGAAGAGTTTCCCGTTGTGGATGTCGGTCCACAGGAGCTTCTGCTCCTCGGGGTTCCACAAGGGGCCTTCGCCCACCAGGGCGTTTTCCTCGGCCAGTTTCTCGATCTGCATGGGGGTCTCCTTTCGCGGGGATTGGCGGCTAATTATATAAAAAACCCCCGCCCCCACCAAGTGATGACAGCAGGTGGACCAGGCGTCCATTACGGGGGCAGTCGCCTCCACCGCCAGGAAGGAGCCTGGGAGGATGACTCCGACCTGACCGGCTAACGGGTGCAGTCCCCCTGCGGCCGCAGGTGGACCCATGTGCGCGTCCACACCGACGAGGGTATCGCGGTGATGACGCCAGGAGGGGTTGAGAGGAGAGCGGAGATTTGCGAGCAGGATGGGAAGGACGCGCCTGGAGAAACACCGGAAGGGTATCCCCGGCCCCCCGGCGCTCTAGAACCGATCCACCCGCAGCAGGCTCAGATCGAACTCGGGCGAGCCGCAGACCACCTGGGCCACCAGCTTGCCGGTGATCGGCCCTAGCGACAGGCCGATCGTGGCATGGCCCGCGGCCACCGTGAGATTCCCGCACCCGGGCGCCCGCCCCAGGAAGGGCAGGCCATCGGGCGTGGCGGGCCGGAGCCCTCGCCAGATCTCGACCAGTTCCAGTTTCGCCGGCTCGATCTGGGGCAGGTACGATGGCACCGCCCGCAGGATGGCCTCCACCCGCCGCTGGTTGATACGCAGATCCAGTCCCGCCAGCTCCAGGGTCCCGGCGAAGCGCAGCCATTCCCCCATCGGCGTCACCCCCACCTTGGCCTCGCCCAGAAGCAGCGGCACCGCCGGGCAGGGCAGGGGCTTCTTGAGGGTGATGCTGTATCCCTTGGCCGCCTGGATGGGCAGGGATAGCCCCGCCTGCCGGGCCAGCAGCGGCGACCAGGAGCCCGCGGCCAGCACCACCTCGCGCGGGGCAAAATCCCCCCGCGTGGTCCGCACCAGCACTATGCGCCCGCCCTCCCGCCTCAGTTCCAGCACCTCGGTCTGGGTCAGCACCTCGGCGCCCCGCAGGTGTTGCCCCATCCCCCGCACGAAGCGGTCGGGCACCAGGTGGGCGTCCTGGGGGTAGTACACCCCGCCCTCCACCCGCGCTTCCATCCCCTCCAGGGCCTCCACCCCGGCCCGGTCCAGCACCTGCGGGGGCAGGCCGGCCCCGCCCAGGCGTTCGCCCTCCGCGATCCCGGCTTCCAGCCCGGCCCTGGTCCTGAAGGCGTAGAGGGCGCCCCGCTCCTCGTAGGCGCAGGCCATGCCCTTCAGGCGGGTCAACTCGGCGAAGAGCCCCTTGCTGGCCAGGTGGAGATCGCGCAGAAGGGGCAGGGCCCGCCGCACGTGGTTCTCGTTGCCCGTGCGCCAGAAATTCCACAGCCAGCGCCACAGGGCCGCGTCCCAGCGCGGCGCGACGTAGAAGGGGCTCTCCGGGTCCAGCATCCACTTCAGGGCCTTGAAGGCCACCCCTGGCGCGGCCAAAGGCACGCTGTGACTGGGCACTACCAGGCCGGCGTTGCCGTAGGAGCTGCCCGCGCAGAGTTCCCCCTTCTCCACCAACACCACCTGCCGGCCCTGCTTTCCCAGGAAATAGGCCGCGCAGACCCCCACCACCCCGCCGCCGATCACCAGCACCTCGACCTCGCGCTTCATCGATTCCGTCTCAGAAAGGCCACACCAGGGGCGCCAGGAGCACGGTCACCACCCCGGCCACAATGTTCAGGGGCAGGCCGATGCGGCTGAAGTCGGTGAAGCGGTACCCGCCCGGTCCGTAGATCATGAGATTGGTCGTATAGCCGATGGGAGTGGCAAAGGCCGCGGAGGCCGCCATCATCAACGCCATGATATAGGGCATGTGGCTGACGTGCAGGCTGGAGGCCGTGGCCATGGCGATGGGAAAAACCAGCACCGCCGCGGCGTTGTTGGTCAGCACCTCGGTGAAGACCAGGGCCATGAGGTAGATCAGGACCAGGGAGGTCCACGGATCGCCCCCAGCTATGGCCGCCAGGGCCCCGGCGATATGGGCGGCAGCCCCGCTTACCTCCAGGGCCTTGCCCAGGCCAAAGGAAGCGGCGATGACCACCAGGACCTCCCAGTCGATGGCCCGGTACGCCTGCAGCCGGCTGCAGCAACGGGTGAGGATCATGGTCCCGGCCGCCAGCACGGCGGCGCTGAGCATGCTCATCAGTTCCAGGCTGGCCGCCCCGATCATCGCCGCCAGGATGCCCAGGGCGATCCAGGTGCGCTCGTGCCGCGGCGGGCTGGAGTCCTCCAGGCGGCTGACCAGGAAGAAGTCGCGGGAGTTGCGCTGCTGATCCACAAAGGAGGGATGGGCCTCCAGGAGCAGGGTGTCGCCGGGGCGCAACACGATGTCGCCGATCTTCTGGCGCAACTGTTCCCCGTTGCGGGCCACCGCCACCACCGCCGCATGGTACACGGCGCGGAAGCGCCCCTCGCGGATGCTGCGGCCCACCAGGGGGCAGGAGTCCGAAACCACCGCCTCGATCAGGCTGCGGTTGGCGCGGGGTGCGTCGAGCTTGAAGACCTGGTCCGTGGCCGGCGCCAGCCCGCGGATCTTGTGCAACTCCACCACCGACTCGACGATGCCCACGAAGACCAGCCGGTCATTGGCCCTGAGCCTTTCCTGGGAGGAGACGGCGGCCAGCACCTCGTCGCCCCGGTCGATCTCCATCAGGTACATGCCCTGGAGGTGCCGCAGCCCCGCCTCCTCGATGGTCCGGCCCACCAGGGGGCTGTCGGGGGCCACCAGCATCTCCACGGTGTACTGGCGGGGGTCTTCGAGGCGCTTGAGCGGGGGCTGGCGCTCGGGCAGGAGCCAGCGCCCCACGGCCAGCATGTAAAGCAGGCCCGCCAGGGCGGTGGGCACCCCCACCCAGGCCGGGGCGAAAAGGCCCAACTGCTCGCCCGTGGTCTTGGCCAAGAGGCCGCTGACCACCAGGTTGGTGCTGGTCCCCACCAGGGTACACAGCCCGCCCAGCACCGTGGCAAAACTGAGGGGGATGAGCAGGCGCGAGACCGAGAGCTGGTGCTTCTTGGCCCACTCCACCACCACCGGCAGCAGCATGGCGACGATGGGGGTGTTGTTGACGAAGGCGCTGATGGCCGCCGCCGGCAGCATCAGCCGGACCTGGGCCTGGACGATGGTGAGGGGCCGGCCCAGGACCCGCTGGGCCAGGACGGCGATGCCGCCGGTCTCCTTGAGCCCGGCCACCACCGCAAAGAGCACCCCCACAGTGACCATGCCCTCGTTGGCCAGGCCGGCCAGGGCCTGCTCCGGGGTAAGCACCCTGGAGACCAACAGGGCCACCAGGGTGCCCACCATCACCAGGTCGACGCTGAGACGGGTGAAGGCCAACAGCCCCAGCATCAGCCCCAGGAGGCCGAGAGTGAACCAGGCTTCCCCTCCCATCAGTTGCCGGCCACCGCCTTGGCCCCCCCGCCTATGGCCCTGGCGAGCTGGCCGATGCGGCTGCGGGTGTGGTCAGGGTGCATGCCGATGAGCACCGCCCGATTGAGGATATCGAGGGAGTCCTGGCACATGCCCTTGGTGTACCGCACCCGGCACTTCTTGTTGGCGGGGATCTTGAAGGGGTCCAGGGCCGGGTGGTGGGCCCCCTGGTAGCGCAGGATGGGGTCCCAGCGGGTGTACACGTGCCGGCCGGTGTCCATGGGCAGGAAGGCCCCCACCTTCTGGGCCCGCAGGTGGTCGCAAAAGGCGCGGGCGGTCTTCTCGTTCCTGAAGCAAAAGCCCAGGTGGGTGCCGCATTCGTGCTCCAGGCTGTTGTTCTTAATGGAGCGCAGCCCCGCTTGGATACCCACCTCAAGCAATTCCTGCTTGTGGCTGCGCATCCGCTTCAGCATATCCGCAAGGCGACCCAACTGCACGTTGAGCAGGGCCCCGGAGAACTCGTTGGCGCGGAAATTGTGCCCGGCGAACTGGAGATCCTCCCGTTTGTCCTCGGGGTTCCAGTAGTAGGCGCAGCAGTCCACCGCCACCGAGCCGCGCAGGAAGGCCCGCTCGTCATTGGTGACGAAACCGCCGCCCTCGCCGGCGCTGATGTTCTTGAAAAAATTGAAGCTGAAGCCGGTGGCGTGGCCAAAGTTGCCCAGCTTCTTCCCCTTGTATCCCCCGCCCACGGCCTGGCAGGCGTCCTCGACCACCAGCAGTTTGTGCCTCCGGGCGATGCGCATGATCTTGTCCATGTCACAGGGCAGGCCCACCATGTGCACCGGGATCACTGCCCTGGTGTGGCGGGTGATGCGGCGCTCCAGGTCTTTGGGCGAGAGGGTGAGGGATTCATCTACGTCGGCCACCACCGGGATGGCGCCGGCGGCCAGCACCGCCAGGGCCGTGGCCATGTAGGTGTAGGAAGGGACGATCACCTGGCAGCCCGGACCGATCCCCAAACCCACCAGGGCCGCGTACAGGGCCGTGGTCCCGCTGGTGGTCAGACGGGCGTGTTTCACCCCCACGTGCCTGGCCCAGTCCTTCTCGAAGCGGGCGCATTCGGCCCCTTCGTAGTAGCGGAACATCCGGCCGCTCTGGATCACCTTCCTGACGCGCCGGACCTCTTCCTCGCCCATGCGGTACATCAGTGCCTCCTCTCAGTGTGTGATGCCGGCCAAACGGAAAAAGTTGATCAAGATTTCTTTGCCCTGCGGGTATTCCTCCTGCCAGGCTTCGGGGTGGAACTGGGTGCTCCACAGGGGCCGCTCCCGGTGCTTCATCCCCTGGATGCGGCAGTTTCCGCTGGTGGCGATCAGCTCGAACCCGGCGGGCAATTGCTTGATCTCGCAGGTGTGGGACTCGCGCACCACAAAGGGATCGGGCAGGCCGGCGAAGAGCGGGTCCGCCCCCACCTTCTGGATGGGGTAGAAGCCCTGTTCGACGAAGTACCCTGCGTTGTCTGGGCTCACCGCGCCCACCTGGGCCTCGCCGGGCAGGAGCCGGCGCATGGGCTCGTCCTCCACCTTCTGCATGTTGCGGAAACCCCGGTTGTACATGAAGCCCAGCAACTGGTGGCTGCCGCAGAAGGCCAGGGCGGGAATCTGGGGCGTGGCCTTCACCAGGTCTTCAAAGACGTAGAACTCCTCCACCTCAAAGTCGCGGAACCAGGTGCCGCAGCCGCTCAACAGCAGGGCGCGGGGCCTGAGGCTGCCCACAAGCTCGGGAGTGGCCTGGGTCATGTGCAGCACCAGGCAGGGCTCGCCGGAGAGCTGCTCGAACCTACGCTTGAGGTTGAAATCTCCGTTGCCCGCCTCGTAATTCTCCAGGGTCTCAACCCGCACCCAGATGATCATCGCTGCTCTCTCCGCCAGTGTCATGGACTTGGTGCAATATACCCCCCGGCCTCCCCTGCCAGCAAGCGCCGCGATTTGCCGGGAAACGCGCATTTGCTAATATTTTTTGGAAACCCATGAAGGGATCGCCGATGACGAGGCCGTTGCTCATTGCCATTGCTCTTGGATGGACCCTGCCGCCAGAGGTTGCCCAGGCCCAGGAGGTGGACCGCGGACAGCTCGAACAGATCGAGGACCACACCGAGTCCCTGGCCAACCAGCTCCACGACCTCTCCCTGGCTTTGCGCGCCCGCAACCTGGAAAAGCTGGCCACTCACTTCTCGCACCGCATGGTCGGCGCCGGCCTGCCGGTCCCAACCGGCGATCTTACCCCGGAGTTGAGGTGGATGTCCCAGCGCCGCCTCGGACCCATCCCCAAAGACCTGGACCGCGCCCAGTTCGTCGCCACCTGGTCCGCCTTCCTCGACCGGCTCTCCAAGGTAGAAGACGTCCGTTTCAAGGTGAAGCAGGCCACCTACCCACAGCCGGGGCATGCCGACGCCAGCATCTACTTCTACGTCATTGCCCGCGATCCCCAACGACAGCGCGAATGGGCTGAAGGCCGGGCCCATCTCGAAGCCGCCCTGCAACCCGACAGCACCTAGCTGATCGACCACTTCGAGGTCTACCAGTTCACCGACCGGGTCGCCACAGCCGAGTTGTTCAGCGAGGTGACCCTGCCGGCCGGGGTGTACCTGGCCGTGCCGCCTTTCAGCACCCCCGGCAACCAGCGCTTCACCTCCCGAGGGGTGGCGGCGTGCGACGTGGACCAGGACGGCCTGGTCGATGCATTTGCCACCGGCCTGGCAGAAAACTTCCTCTATATCAACAAGGGGGACGGTACCTTTGAGAACCGGGCGGCCCGGGTGGGGCTCCAGATCACCCCCCAGACCACGGCCCCGCTCTTCCTCGAAAGCGACGGGGACGGCGACGAGGATCTCTTCCCTTCGACCCAGGGCGAGCAGATCCTTTAGGAGAACCGCCTGGTCCCCGACGGGCACCTGGCCTTGGTCGATATCTCGCAACAGGCGGGATCGCGGTGCCGGCCCAGGGCTACAGCGCCGTGGCCGGCGACGTCAACCTCGACGGCCGCCCCGACATCTACGTGGCCTCTTACAACCATTACGGCCTGGTGATGCCCAATTCCTGGCATCAGGCCACCAACGGCACCCCCAACCTGCTCTTCATCAATCAGGGCGGCAACCGCTTCGCCGAACAGGCCGCCCAGTGGGGTGTGGCCGACAACCGCTGGAGTTACGCGGCACAGATCGCCGATCTCAACGAGGACGGCCGCCCCGACCTCTACCTGGCCAACGACTTCGGAGAAAAGGCCTTCTACCTCAACGATGGAACTCGCTTCCGCGATGTCGCCGCTGAGCGCGGCATGCTCGACCCGGGCAACGGCATGGGGCTTTTGCTGGGCGACTTCGACAACGACGGCGACCTGGACCTGCATATCACCAACATGTCCTCCACTGCCGGCAACCGGATCATCAAACGCCTCTTTCCGGAAGCGACCACCCAGCGGGAGGACACCCGGGTGCTCCACAAATTGGCCGCCGGCAATACCCTCTTCCGGAATCTGGGGGGCGGCAATTACGAGGATGTGAGCGCGGCTATGGGACCCTTCCCGGCCAACTGGGCCTGGGGCGGGGGGGGGGTTCATCGACATCGACAACGACGGTTGGGAGGATCTCCACACCCCCAACGGCTTCATCACCGGCAAGTCGCTGAAAGACACCTGAAGCCTGTTTTGGCGCCACGTGCTGGCGTCTACCGTGGAAATGGAGCAGGCCACTACCATCTTGGCAAGATCTTCAGCGAGGGGTTCTCTTTCAGCGGTTTCGAGCGCGACAAACTCTTCCTCAACAACCAGGGTCAGAAGTACATCGAGGTATCGGGGCTCAGCGGGCTCGATTCGGTGAGCGACGGGCGCGGCGCGGCGTACGGGGATTTCGACAATGACGGGGACCTGGACGTCTTCCTGACCACCCTACAGGGGCAAATACACTACCTGTTCCGGAACAACGTCGGGCAGGAGAATCACTTCGTCCGGGTGAGCCTGGAGGGGCGCGCCAGCGGCCAGGACGCGTAAGGCGCTGAGGTGCGCCTCAAGACTTCGGCCGGGGGGCTCACCAAGATCAAGGCCGGCGGCTCTGGCTTCATCTCCCAGAGCGACCCCCGGTTGCTCTTCGGCCTGGGGAACGACGCGCAGGCCGAGTGGCTCGAAGTGCGGTGGCCGGCGGGGACGCGGCACCAATTCGGGCCGGTGCCGGCCGGCGCCGCGGTGAAGGTGGTCGAGGGCCAGGATGTGCTCCTGCAGCTGGAGGAACGGCGGTTCTCCCTGCCGCAGCCGGCCCAGGCCGGGGACTTCGTCCACCACACCCTGAAGAACAAGCCTGGCGACCTGTTCCCGTCCATTCCGCTCAAGCCCTTGCAGGGCCAGGCCGTCGACTTCGCGGCGCTGCGCCAGCCGGGCAGGACCTATCTGGTCAACCTGTGGGCCACCTACTGCGTGCCCTGCCGCGAGGAGATGCCGCACCTGCAGCGCCTCTATCCCGAACTGCAGCGCTCCGGGGTGGAGATCCTGGGCGTCAGCCCCGACATGGGCAAAGCCCAAGCCAGGATCCCGGAGATGATCTCGCGGATGGGGATCGAATACCCGATCTTCACCACCGAACCTTCGGCCTTTGAGCAGTTGTTCGCCGGCGAGGAGATCACCATCCCGCTCTCCTTCATCGTCGGACCCGACGGCCGCATCGCAGAGGTTTTTTCGGGCTGGTCATCGGTAACCGAAGCCCGGCTGCGGGACCTGATCCGCTGAAGGTCAGATCCCGGCTGCACACCAGCCACGCCGGAAACCAGCTCACCCGGTGTACTCCGCCAGCCGGCGCTCTAAACGGCCGGCGCTGTCCTGCAGGCCGCCCTCGCGGTTGCGCGAGGTCCACAGCCGGCGGTGCTCGCCCAGGATCTGCCGCAGCTCCGCCGCCAGCCGGCGTTTCACTCCGCTCCGTCCCACCGTCCCCTGCCGCAGGGCCAGGCCCCGCTCGCAGGCGTGGCGGAGCAGGGCTAGGGTATTGGCGTACTCATCGCGCACCAGCGCCCCCTCCACCCCTTCCATGCGCGCCAGGGAAAGGGGCGCGGCCGCCGCCTCGATGTACTCGCGGGTGGCGACCAGTCTCTTTTCCGTCACCGCCCGGTGTAACTTCTGGTTGAGGGGCCGCTGGATGATGTGGAAGAGCGGGCTGGAGTTGTGGGGCTGGTGCCCGGTGCGCAGGTAGGCGTCCCCCAGGGCTACCGCGGCCCGGCCCATCACCCCGGCCCGATCCCCGAAGGCGTGCAGGTCCAGGGCCGGCGCCCAGTCCGCCCCCTCGTTGCTGGCCCGGCACCAGGACAGGGCCGCTCCGGCGGCAAAACCGAGGTAACTGACGGGCAGATACTGCCAGTGGCCGTTGTCCCCCCAGTCGGTCATCAGGAAGCCCACCGCCGCGTTCTTCAGCCCATTCTGAGCGGCGCTCTGGAGATTGCCCAGGCAGTTGCGGGTGCGGCCGGCAATGGAGTTCCACGAGGAGGTGCCAGGGCACACGTAGAAGGGCAGGCCGGCCTCGGCGAACTTGGCCCCGTGCTCGGCAAAGGGATGGTGCGCCTCGTACCCCCACTCCAGCACCACCACGTCCCGGGGCAGTTCTTTCACTAGTTCCGGGTGCTCGATGATGATGTCCCCCCAGAAGTGCATGGTGCGGCCGTGGCGGCGCACCAGCCTGTAGATCTGTTTGAGGAAATCGAGGTACACCCGCCCCTTGCCCTTCTTCTCGCAGAGGGCTTTGCTCTTGCCCTGCCCCACATCGAAGGTCTCGTCGCAGCCCACGTTGAATTTTTGACTGCTGAAATGAGGGAGCAGCTCGTCGAAGAGTTCCCCGATCAGCTTCAGACTGCCCGGATGCGCCGGGCTCAGGCTGAAAGGCCCCTCGCTGCGGCCCCAGGGGAAGTCGAAGCCGTCGGGGCATTCGGCCAGATCGCGATAGCGGGGCAACTCCAGCCAGCGGTGCAGGTGGCCGAAGGAGTTCTGGTTGGGGACCAGCTCTATCCCCCGGGACCGGCAGTGGGCGTCGAGTTGCAGGATATCCCCGCCGGTGTACGGGCTGGACTGGGCCCAGACCTCGCGGTGATTGCGGTAGGCAAAGGTGTGCTCGGTGTACAGCTCCAAGTGGTTGAACTTCCACTCGGCCAGCTTGTCTGCCAGGGCATAGAGGGTGGGCAGGCTGGGCACCTTGTCGCGGGTCACGTCGAGCATGACCCCGCGCACCGCAAAGTCCGGGTGGTCCTCGATGCGGCCCAGAGGCAAGGCCCCCTGGCACTGGCGCAGGAGTTGGCGCAGGGTCTGCACCCCGTAACGCACCCCGGCCAGGTCCCCGCCGCTGAGTTCGATGCCTTTCTCGCCGATGTCGAGGCGGTAGCCCTGGGCCGGCAAGCCCCGCCGCAGGCCCAGGCGCACCATCCCCCCCTCCCCGGCCCCCAACTCCCAATGCACCTGCTGCAACTGCGCCAGATCCCCCTGCACCTGCTGGGCCAAAGGCAAAAGCTGAGCCACGTCGCCAGCACAGACGATGCGCCCAGTGGCGGGCAGAACCAGCGCCCCGTGGCGCGGCGAGACCCGGCGCGGCTGGGGCAGGAGCACCGTTTTTTTCAGGGAAGCGGACATGGCGCACCTCCTTCTCAAGTGTGGAGCGGAGGGGAGATGACCCCAGCGGGGTGGGCCGCGAGGGTTGGCGCAGCGGCAGGTGGGGGGGTATTCCTCTGGGACCGGAGTGGGTCGCTCCCCGACGGGACAAAATCCCCTGGGTGCGCCATCAGGGTTTCTCCTCTTCGGCGGAGGCCTGATCCAAGGCGGCGCGTTCCTCCAGGGTCAGTTTGAGCTCGAGAGCCCCGAAAACCTCCTCCACCTGCTCGGGATAATCCGGGCCGATGATGGGGGCGCTGATCTCGGGGTGGTCCAGAATCCAGGCGATGGCCACCTGGGCCGGGGTGGCGTCCCTGGCGGCGGCCAGGTCGATGAGGGTCTGCACCACCCGGTCGGCCCGGGGGGTCATGGTTTTCTCGAAATCGTACTGCCCCCCACTCCAGGGGGTGTTCGGGGGCGGGGTCTGGCCCCGCCGGAAGCGCCCGCTCAAAAGGCCGATGGCCAGGGGGCTGTAGGTCATCATGCCCAGGCCGTGCCGCCGGCAGCGGGGCAGCAACTCAGGCTCACACTCCTGGCGGTGGAGCAGGTTGTAGTGGTTCTGGAGGCAGGCCAGGGGATCGTACCCGCCCGCCTGGGCCACCCACAGGGCCTCCACCGCCTGGGCCGCGCTGAAGTTGCAGGCGCCCACGTAGCGGGCCTTGCCCTGGCGCACCAGGTCGTCCATGGCCCGCAGGGTCTCTTCGAGGGGGGTTTCGGCATCCCAGTTGTGCAAGAGGTACAGGTCGAGGTGGTCCAGGCGCAGGCGCTTGAGGCTGCGCTCCACCTCTCGCATGATGTGAAAACGCGAGAGCCCCCGGTCGTTGGGTCCCTCGCCGATGGGGCTCCAGACCTTGGAGGTGATGAAGAGGTCGTCGCGCTTCCCCATCCCCGCCACCGCCCGGCCCAGCACCTCCTCGCAGCGGCCACCGAAGTAGTAATTGGCGCAGTCGAGGAAATTGCATCCGAGCTCTATTGCCTTTTCGATGACCTTGATACAGGTCCCTTCGTCGCTCTGCCCGTTCCAGAAAGCCCGGAATGCCGTCCCCAAGCAGATCCGCGAGACCTTGACCCCGGCCTGCCCCAGCTTGCGGTATTCCATCTAGCCGCTCGCTCCTTTCACGCTCCACACCGATCCCGTGGTGTAGGTATTGCGCTCGGAGCAGAGGAACTCCGCCACCTCGGCCACCTCCTCGGGGTCGGAGTAGCGGCCAATGGGCGTCCCTGGATTGGCCAGGTGCTCGGCGGAGAAACGCGGCACCACCATGTCGGTGAGGGCCCGACCGGGTTCGACCCCATTGACCAGGACCCCCTGCTTGGGCCAGGCATTGCCCAGGGACTGGACCAGGCAGTAGACCGCGGCCTTGGACACGCAATAGGGCACCTGGTTGGGCGAGCCGAAACGCGCCCCCGAGGTGATGGTGACGCAGCGGCCCCAGCCCCGTTCCAGCATGTGGGGCACCGCGGCCTGGTGCGCCAGGTACACGCCGTGTACGTTGATGCGCATCACCTTGTCGAACTGACCGATGGGCTGCTCGAAGAAAGGTTTCTCCCAGCCCAGGATACCGG
The DNA here is from genome assembly GCA_016867395.1 of Candidatus Handelsmanbacteria bacterium. Classification (GTDB taxonomy): domain Bacteria; phylum Latescibacterota; class UBA2968; order UBA8231; family UBA8231; genus SICG01. The sequence continues at coordinate 33,888 of VGJS01000009.1, read as the reverse complement.
CGCAGCAGATCAGGATATCGAGCCGGCCAAAGACCTCGACGGCCCGAGCCACCGCCTGTTGCATTGCCGCCTCGTCGGTCACGTCGGTCTCGACGAACGCGGCCCTCTGCCCCAGGGCCTCGATCTCCTTGACGGTTTCCGCTCCTCTTTCGGCCAGCACGTCGGCGATGAGGATATCCCTCCCCGCCTCGGCCAGGCGCAGGGCGCAGGCCCGCCCCAACCCCCTGGCTCCGCCGGTGATCAGGGCGGCGCGCCTTTCCACGGGCGCGGCAAAACGCAGTTGCGGCATCTCCAACTCCTTGTCGGCTGCCCTTACAAGGCTGATAATATAGAGGATTTCCCCCCTCCATACCACCGAGAGCCCGCCATGAAAATCGACCGCATCGAGTCCTTCCTCATCGGCAACAGCTACGTGACCCGCATCCACACCGACACCGGTCTGAGCGGCGTCGGCTCCACCGCCTGCTGGGGCTACCCCGAGGCCGTGCAGAAGGTGGTGGAGGTTTTCGCCAAGTATCTCATCGGCCAGGACCCCCTGCGCATCGAGCACCACTGGCAGTACCTCTATCGGATGGGGCCCTTCCGGGGTACGGTGCTGTGCGGGGCCCTCAGCGCCGTGGATATCGCCCTGTGGGATATCAAGGGCAAACACTTCCAGGCCCCGGTCTGGCAGCTTTTGGGCGGCAACTGCCGGGACCAGATCCGCCTCCATCTGATGAATGGCGGCTCCACCCCCGAGTCCATGCACCAGGTGGCCAAGGAAGCCCTCGCCGAGGGTTTCACCGCCCTCAAGTTCGACCCGGTGGTGGGCAATTACTACGACATGGCCGAGGACCGGATGGTGAAGACCGCCCGCGACCTGGTGGCCGCGGCCCGCGAAGGGGGCGGCCCGGACCTGGACCTCATCGTCGAGGTCCACCGCAAGCTCACCCCCCTCTCCTCCCTGGCCCTGGCCCAGGCCCTGGCCCCCTTCAACCTCTACTTCATCGAGGACCCCATCCAGATCGACAGCATCCAGTCCCAGGCCGAGCTGGCCCGCCGCTTCCCCATGCCGGTGGGCAACGGCGAGCGCCTGACCACCATCTGGGAGTTCCGCGAGCTGCTCGAAAGGGGCGGCCCCCAGTACGTGCGCCCGGACGTGGCCCTGGCCGGGGGTCTCTCCCACTGCAAGAAGATCGCCGGCATCGCCGAGTCCTACCACTGCGCCGTGGTGCTGCACAACTTCCTCTGCCCGCTGACCACCTGCGCCTCCCTGCACCTGGACGCCAGCATCCCCAACTTTGTCACCCAGGAGTACACCAAGGGCGACGAGGCCGCCCACAACGCGGTTTACAAGGTGGCCTACAACAGAGTGGGCGGGTACATCCCCATCCCCCAGGTCCCCGGCCTGGGGGTGGAACTGGACGAGGCGCTGATCGCCCAGACCCCCTTCAAATCCCTCAACAGCGCCCAGACCCCCCTGTGCAAGGACGGCTCGGTGGCGTACGCGGTGTGAGCTTGCGGCGGGGAGATGGCCCCAGCAGGGTGGGCCGGGAGGGTTAGCGAGCGGCAGGCGGGGGCATTCCTTGTTCAAGGAGTGGTCGGGTAGGGAAGTCCGCTTGAGGGGTTGGGGGAGAGCAGAGCCGCAACGCCCCAATGTATGGGCCGTTGCGGGGGTTGGACGGCAGGGCGGGGCTACCGAGCAGGGTGGGAAAGACTCGCCTTGGAAAAGGCCGCAGTGGGTCACTCCCCGACGCACCGGCAGCATCTTATACCCCCTTGCACTTTTCAATCCTTCCCTGCCCTGTGGCTTGCAGGTTACCAGCCCCGGCCCTTGCCTGCCAGCCCTCCTCTAGCGCTCCCTCCACGTAAAACAAGCACTTGCCCCGCGCTCCTCCCCCTGGCCCCGGATTTGCAGTTCTGATGGGGGGAGAGCGACCATGAATACCTGCTCCGAGTACACCGCTGCCGATCAGTACAACACCCTGCTGGACCAGGCCAGGGCCTGCATCGCCCGCAAGGAGTACCGCGCCGCCAAGACCCACGTGCGGAAGGCCCTGGGCCTCGACCCTTCCCGGCCCGAGGCCCTAAACCTGATGGGAGCCCTGCTGGAACTCGGCCGGGACTGGGGCTTTGCCCGCAAGTACTACCGGGCGGCCCTGGCCTTTGACCCGGCGTACAGGCCGGCCCAGGCCAATCTGTCCCGCACCCTGGCCTGGTGCCTGCGGGGGGAGATCTGTACTGGAATAGGGTGAATGACGGGGAACACCGCCAAAAAAACGCTCTTTTATGGGGGGAACCGAGTAACCAGCAGACAGGAAGAGCCTTCAATGGATGCTCAAACTCTCCCTCTCAAGATCCTGGTCGCCGACGACGAGGCCAGCATCCGCAAGACCCTCGCCACTTGCCTGGAGGGAGAGGGGTACGCGGTGACCGCGGTCAGCAACTACGAGGACGCCCTGGCCGAGAACGCCAGGCGAGCCTTTGACCTGGCCTTCGTGGACCTGCGCCTGGGCGAGGCCAACGGTCTGGACCTCATCCCCGGGCTCCTGGCCGAGGCCCCCTGGATCAAGATCATCGTCGTCACCGCGTACGCCTCCATCGACACCGCGGTGGAGGCCATGCGCCGGGGCGCCGCCGACTACGTTCCCAAACCCTTCACCCCGCCCCAGGTGCGCGTGGCCGCCCGCAAGGCCGCCCACATGCGCGCCCTCGAACAGCGCGTGGAGAATCTGGAGCACAGCGCCGCCCAGTTCGACGCCGACCTGGACCTGGCCAGCGCCAACCCGCTCATGCAGCAGGCCTATGAGCTGGCCCGTCAGATCGCCCCCACCGAGGCCATCGCCCTCCTGCGCGGGGAGAGCGGCACCGGCAAGAGCGTGCTGGCCCGGGCCATCCACGCCTGGAGCAGCCGGGCGGCCAAGCCCCTGGCCATCATTTCCTGTCCCACCCTCAGCGCCGAACTCCTCGAAAGCGAACTCTTCGGCCACGTGCGGGGGGCCTTCACCGGCGCGGTGCAGGACCAGCCCGGCCGCATCGCCGCCTGCGAGGGAGGCACCCTCTTCCTGGACGAGATCGGGGACCTGCCCCTGTCCATCCAGCCCAAGCTGCTGCGATTCCTCCAGGACCGCGAGTACGAGCGCCTGGGGGACCACCGCACCCGCCGGGCCGACGTGCGCATCATCGCGGCCACCAACATGGACCTGGAGCAGGCCGTGGCCGAGCGGCGTTTCCGCGAGGACCTCTACCACCGCCTCAACGTGATCCCCATCCCCATCCCACCCCTGCGCGAGCGGCCCGAGGACCTCGAGCACCTGGCCGGCCGCATGCTGGCCTCCTTCTCTCGGAGCAACCACCGGGTCTTCGCCGGCTTCACCCCCGCGGCCATCGAGGCCCTGCGGGCCTATGCCTGGCCGGGCAATGTGCGCGAATTGCGCAACGTGGTCGAGCGGGCCACCATCCTCTGCCGCCAGGAGCAGATCGACCTAGCCGACCTGCCCGAGCACCGGGCCGGAGCCCAGGCGGCCCCCAGGTTGGGCGACCTGTGCCCCCTGGCCCAGATTGAGGAGATCCACATCCGCCGGGTCCTGGCCTCAACCAAGTCCCTGCAGGAGGCCGCCGCGGTGCTGGGCATCGACCAGGCCACCCTCTGGCGCCGGCGCAAGCAGTACGGGATCTGACCCCTTGTAATCTGCAAGGCCATTGCGGGCGAACTGTTGCATCCTGCAATATTCCCCTGTTCTCCTCCCCCTGCTTTGCTGCAGCCTTTCCTCTGGCACAGGATGTGCATTGCCTTATTCAAGGATCAATCCCATGACTTTGCATAAAAAAATACTGGCCGGGTACGGCGTGGCCCTGGCCCTGGTCTGCACCGTGCTCCTGTGGGCCGTCCTCGACCTGGAGGAATTGGGCCGGGCCAGCGAGGCCATCCTGAGAAAAAACTACCGCAGCATCGCCGCCGCCGATTACCTGGCCGGGGCCCTGGGCGAACAGGACCGGGCCTGCCTGCTGGTGCTAATGGGGCACAGGGAGGAGGGCGAGGCCCTGTTCAGGGCCCAGGAGATCCGCTTCTCCGAATGGCTAGGCCGCGCCCAGGCCAACATCACCCTCCCCGGCGAAGACCAGGTCATCCACTCCCTCACCCAGGACTATCCAGGGTGCCTGGAAGCCTTTTCCAGGCTGATGCGCCTGAACCCCCCGGAGGCAGCGGCCTACTACCGCCAATCCCTGCTCCCCGCGTTCCAGTCCCTGCGCCAGACCGCTCTCCGCCTGCGCCAAGTCAACGAGGAGGCCATGTACCGGGCCAGCCAGCAGGCCGATGCCATTGCCGAGCGCGCCATCTGGTACACCTCCGCCATAGGCGCCCTGGCCCTGGTCGCCGGCCTGGCCTTCAGCATCCTGCTCTCCCGGCGCCTGGTCCGTCCGCTGCGGCAGCTGGTGCTCACCGCCCGGCGCATCGGCGAAGGACAGTACGAGGTCCAGGTGCCGGCCACCGGCAACACCGAGCTGGACCAGCTGGCCGGGGAGTTCAACGCCATGGCCGACCGCCTGCAGGCCTTCCACCGTCTCAACGTGGACCAGCTCGTGGCCGAGCAGCAGAAGAGCGAGGCCATCCTGCGCAGCATCGAGGACGGCCTGATGGTCGTGGACGGTCAGTTCAGGGTGGCCAACGTCAACCGCGCCGCCCTCCACCTGCTCCAGCTCTCGCCGAAGTCGGTCTTCGGCCGACCCCTGACCCAGCTCATCGGCGACGCGCGCCTGCTGGGCCTGGCAAAGGAAGCGCTCGCCACCGGCCAGCCGCCGCCCGTCTCCCCGGGCTCTGACATCCTCACCGTGGAGGGCGGCCCCGAACCGCGCCAGCTGCTCTACTCCATCACCCCGGTGCACCTGCGCCCCGACGAGATACTGGGGGTAGTGCTCTTGCTGCGCGACGTGACCCGGCTCAAGGAGGTGGAGCGCCTCAAGAGCCAGTTCGTGATGACCGCCTCCCACGAACTGAAGACGCCCCTGACCAGCATCGGCATGAGCATCGACCTGCTACTGGAGGGGGCGACGGACCGGCTGGACGAGCGCCAGAACCAGCTCCTGGCCACCGCCCACGCCGAGGTGCGGCGGCTCAAGCACCTGGTGGAGGAACTGCTGGACCTGGAGCGGATAGAGGCGGGCAGGATCGAACTGGAGCTCGACCGGGCGCCGGTGTCCCTGCTCTGGGAGCAGGTCAGGAAGATCTTCGCCCCCCAGGCCCAGGCCCAGGGGGTGGAGATCCGCGCCGAACTCCCCCCTGAACTGCCGCCGGTCCGGGCCGATGCCAACAAGATCACCTGGGTGCTGACCAACCTGGTCTCCAATGCCCTGCGCTACGTGGACCAGGGCGGGCACGTCTGCGTCGCGGCCCGCCAGGCCGGCGATCAGCTCCGCCTGTCCGTGCGCGACGACGGGATCGGCATCCCCCCGGAGTACCAGGCCAAGATCTTCGACAAGTTCGTCCAGGTCCACGGGCCGGCCGAGCACCAGGGCGCCGGCCTGGGTCTGGCCATCTGCCGGGAGATCGTCCGCGCCCACCGCGGCGCCATTTGGGTGGAGTCCGCCCCCGGCGCCGGCAGCACCTTCACCTTCACCCTGCCCATCGCCAACCAGGAAAAAGCATGACCGAGCCCGCCCCCCAGATCGACCTTCCCGAGGACGTCCACCACAACCCGCTGCCGATGCTGGTGCTGGGCGCCCTGGGGGTGGTTTACGGCGACATCGGCACCAGCCCGCTCTACGCGCTGCGTGAGTGTTTCACCGGCAGCCACGGCCTGCCCCCCACCCACGTCAACGTCCTGGGCATCCTCTCCCTGATCTGCTGGTCCCTTCTGGTGATCATCACCCTGAAGTACCTGGTCTTCCTGCTGCGGGCCGACAACCGCGGCGAGGGCGGCATCCTGGCGCTGATGGCGCTGGTGACTTCGAAACGGCCCCAGCGAAGCTGGACCCTGGTGGCCCTGGGGGTGTTCGGCGCGGCCCTGCTCTACGCCGACGGCATGCTCACACCGGCCATCTCGGTGCTCAGCGCCGTGGAGGGACTCAGCGTGGCCACCCCCCTGTTCCAGCCCTACGTGCTGCCTCTTTACATCGCCATCATGCTCGGCCTCTTCTGCTTCCAGCACTTCGGGACCGGGAAGATCGGCAACGTCTTCGGCCCCATCGTGCTGGTGTGGTTCGCCGTCATCGGCCTGCTGGGCGCCTTCTCCATCGCCCATACCCCCGAGGTGCTCGTGGCCCTCAGCCCCCTCTATGCCCTGGATTTCTTCGCCGCCGAGGGCTGGCGGGGTTTTGCCGTGCTGGGCGCCGTGTTCCTGGTGGTCACCGGGGGAGAGGCCCTGTACGCGGACATGGGGCATTTCGGCCGGCGCGCCATCCAACTGGGCTGGTGCTGCGCCGCCCTGCCCTGTCTCTTGCTCAACTACTTCGGCCAGGGCGCCCTGCTCCTGCGCGACCCGGGGGCGACCGCCAATCCCTTTTACTTCCTCGTCCCCTCCTGGGGCCTCTTCCCGATGGTGGCCCTGGCCACCATCGGCCACGGTGATCGCCTCCCAGGCGGTGATCTCCGGCGCCTTTTCCCTCACCCGCCAGGCCGTGCAACTGGGGTACTGCCCCCGCCTGGAGATCCGCCAGACATCCACCAGCGAGATCGGCCAGGTTTACCTGCCGGCCATCAACTGGATGCTGATGGCGGGGACCATCCTCCTGATGCTGGTCTTCCGCGAGTCGGGGAACCTGGCGGCCGCGTACGGGATCGCCGTCTCCACCACCATGTTCTTCACCACCCTCCTGCTCTACAGCGCCGCCCGCCAGGTCTGGTCCTGGCCCCCCCTGGCTGCCCTGGTCATGACCGGCCTCTTCGCCACCCCGGGCCTGTGCTTCCTGGCGGCCAACCTGCTCAAGGTCCACGACGGGGGCTGGGTGCCCCTGCTGATGGCCGGGACCATCTACCTGTTGATGTCCACCTGGGAGCAGGGCCGCGCCCACCTGCGGGACCGTATCCAGGAGATGCTGCTGCCGGTGGAGCTCTTCCTCCAGGAGGCCGCCCAGCACGCGCCCCTGCGGGTGCCGGGCATTGCCGTCTTCCTCAGCGGCAACCCCGCGGGCATTCCGATCACCCTGCTGCACAACTACAAGCACAACAAGGTGCTGCACGAAACCATCGTCCTGTTGACCGTGCAGACCGCCTCGGTCCCCTACCTGGACTTCGGCGAGCGGGCCGAGTTGACCTCCCTGGGCGAGGGATTCTACCGCCTCATCCTGCGCTACGGCTTCTGCGAGATCCCGGACCTGAGCGCCGACCTGCCCCGGATCCAACCCCAATCTTTCAATTTGGCGCTGATGCAGACCACCTTCTTCCTGGGCCGCGAAAACCTGGTCGTCCGCCGCCGCTCCTCCTGGAAGGTTCCGCGCTGGCAGCGCCGGCTCTTCTCCTTCCTCTCCCACAACGCCTGGGACGTGAGCCAGTTCTTCCGCATCCCGCCCAACCGGGTGGTGGTCCTGGGACTGCAGTTGGAGGTCTGAGCACCTACTGCTGAAAGAGCACCGTGGACAAGTAGCGTTCGCCCGCATCGGGCAGGATGGCGACGATGGTCTTGCCGGCCATTTCTGGCTCGCGGGCCAGGCGCAGGGCCGCGGCCACCGCCGCCCCGCAGGAGATGCCGCTGAGGATGCCCTCCTCGCGGGAGAGACGGCGGGCCACCTCCACCGCCTCCTCCCCGGAGACCTGTTCGATCCGGTCCACCAGGCCCAGCTCCAGGACCTGGGGCACGAAGCCGGCGCCGATGCCCTGGATCTTGTGGGGCGCCGGCTTGAGTTCCTGGCCGGCGCGGGTCTGGGAGATCACCGGGCTCTCCTGGGGCTCCACCGCCACTGAGAGGAGCTGCCGGCCCCGCGTGCGCTTGAAGTAGCGCGAGACCCCGGTGATCGTGCCCCCGGTGCCCACCCCCGCCACCAGCGCGTCCATTTGCCCCCCGGTGGCCTCCCAAAGTTCGGGGCCGGTGGTCTTTTCATGGATGGCCGGGTTGGCCGGGTTCTTGAACTGCTGGGGCATGAAGAAGCCTTTGGGGTTGGCCCCCAGCAACTCCTCGGCCTTGTCGATGGCCCCCTTCATCGCCTGGAGCCCCGGGGTGAGCACCACCTCGGCGCCCAGGGCGGCCAGCACCTTGCGCCGCTCGACGCTCATAGTCTCCGGCATGGTCAGCACCACCTTGTAGCCCCTGGCGGCGCCCACAAAGGCCAGGGCAATGCCGGTGTTGCCGCTGGTGGGCTCGACGATGCTCATGCCCGGCCGGAGAACCCCTCGCTCCTCGGCGTCCCAGATCATCGCCGCCCCGATCCGGCACTTGACCGAATAGGCCGGGTTGCGGCCCTCGATCTTCGCCAGCACCGTGGCCCCCAGCCCCTGGGTGACCCGGTTGAGGCGCACCAGGGGGGTGTTGCCGATGGAAAGCGAATTGTCCGCGAAAAAGGGGGCCATGGTTTCTTCCTCACAGGTTGGGGGAGGGGCCGCCGCCGGCGCGCCGCGTGTCAATATAAGCCCCGCCCCCATTGCGGGCCATTGGACGGGCAGTGGGGTCTTGCGCATTGTACCAGGGAGGACCCGGAGGAGGCGCCCGATGAAGATCAAGCCCGACACAGTGTACCTCTACCGAGTGCCCATCACCACCAACCACGCCCCTTTTGCCACCTATCGCGAACTGGCCCACGCGGCGCTGCGGTTGTTGGAGCCCGACCTGCCGACCGGAGGCACCATGCTGCTCAAACCCAACGCCACCGTGCTCTTCCCCGCCGACCGCCGGGTGATCACCCACCCCGCTTTCCTGGCCGGCATGATCGATGCCCTGGTGGAGAAGGGGGTCCCCCGCCAGCGGCTGGTAATGGCCGAGGGTCAGGCCGGCGAGCAGCCCAAGCACGGCCACACCTGGGAAAAGCGCGGGTACCGGGCCATGCTGGCCCAGCAGCAGGTGCGCCCGGCGGTGCTCGCCCAGGTGGAGGCCCGGCAGGTGGCGGTGCCCGGCGGGGTGGTCCACACCCACTACCCCATTGCCCGCGAGGTGACCGACTGGTGTTTTTTCTTTAACGCGCCGGTGGCCAAGTGCCACAACCTGGTCTGCACCACCCTGGCGATGAAGAAACTGATGGGCACCCTGGCCACCCCCGAACGGCACATCTGCAGCGTCCAGCAGGTGGACGAGGGCATCGGCGAGGAGCGCTGGCGTCTGGAGACCAACGGCCTGAGTGTCCACGAGAACCGTTTCCTCGACAAGCTCTGCGATCTGCTCGCCGCCCACCGCAGCCTGGGCCTGCCGCGACGGCACCGCCTTCAACGAGGGCCGCAACTACCCGCTGGGCTGGACCCTGCTGGGGGAGAACCCGGTCGAAGTCGATGCGGTGGGCACCAACCGCATCGACGACATCGAGGTGGTCCATCTGCCCACCGGCAGATCCCTGACCCGGGGCGAGACCCGGGCGCTGCGCCGCGCCGAGCGCGGGTACTACCGGCGCTTCCGTCCCGACGGCTCGGCAGTGTCCTGGAACCTCGACGAGGTGAACAAGTAGCGCCAACTCGACGGCCTCGATCCTATCTCCCCGGAGGAAGTCCCGGCTCTGGCTCTGGCCTGAATCCGGGGGGTGGGCCGGTTCTATCGATGGCTGCACCCCTGGCCAGCAACAACGGCATGATGGGGCCGTTTCCAAGGATCAGCTCATCCCGGTAGGGTTGGGTCGCATCGGATCGAGGTGGGCAGTTGGCTGGTCTGACCCGCCTATGCCTGACGTTGAGAACCTCCTCGCGCACTTTCCTGCCCACCGCACGGAAGCGCGCCGCTTGGTGCGTCGCGGCGAGGTTGAGCTGGTAGATGCCCAGGCGGATATTGACGCCGGGGTGGACCTTCTCGCGCACTTAGATCTCCAGTTCGCGCACCTTGTTGATCTGCTCTTCGATGGCTCGATATTCGCCCAGCAACTGCTGGTGCAACTTGGCCAGCCGGCCCAGTTGGCGGGTATGATACAGCAACACCTTGCGGCGCTGTTCGGAGGCAGCATGGAGGAGGTTGCGGATCCGCACCGGACCCAAGCTGGGAACGCCTATGCGCTTCAGCAACTGGGCCATATGCCTCGTCCACTGCTCCAGGAACCGTTCCAGGCAGTCCAGTTTTTCAGCCTGTTCCACGGTCACCCCCACCGCCATGCTGGTGCCCAACTACAGCGAGGTCAGGGTGCCTTCGCGCGAGCCGGCCACGCTCTAATCGATGCGCCCAAGGTTCAGACCTGGCCGCCCACCGCGGTCCGCGCGCCGGAACCACGGCCGGAGATCATCACCCGGTTGACGGCCCGCAGTCGGCCTTGATTGACCCGCTCCACAACTACGTTATGACCCGCCGCCAGGCGACCCCGGCGCAGGTCCACCCCGGCATTGCCCTTGTGGGCGGGACTTTCCCGGCGCGCGCCTGCGGGGATCCCCGGACCCCCGCAGGCGCAGGAAGAAGTAGTTGGCCGCCATGGAAAGCCAGGGACGGCAGCGCCACTCCGCCCCCACCCCCAGGCCCCAGGCGCAGGCTTTGCCCGGGTTGGCGAAGGCATCCTCCAGGTGGAAGACCGGCGGCGCGATCTCTGCCAGGTGGGTGGGCCTGGAATACGATGATGTCGCGCAGCCGGCAGTGGTAGCCGGCAAGGGTGTTTTCCAGGGTGCCGAAGCGCCCCCGGTGCGCCACCTCGGCAAGGCGGATCCGCTCCTTCCGCAGGTCCGGATTGCCGTGGATCGACACAGACATGCCGGTGAAACCAGCGTTCGGCGGGAGGAACCGCGGCACGGGCAGTTGCTGTTCCAGGTCGAGTAGATTCTCGTTCAGGTTGGGATAGCGGAACGCCGTGGCGACTGCGACCCGGAACACCTGGCCGGGCCAGGGGGTGTATATCGCGGCGAGGCGCGGGGAGAACGCCGCGCCCGCCAGCTCGTACTAGTCCGGGCGACCGCTGGACACGACGCTGAGGCGGGGCCGGATCCGCCATTCGTCCTCGAAATACAACGACCAGATGCTCTGGTCCACCGACCGATGTGCGAAGGCGCCCGCGCGCATGTCGAGGCGGCGGACGCTCGCGCCGGCGACCAGCAGGTTGCCGGTCGGAAGAGCGAAGCGCCGCTGCGCGCTCAGCTCCCCGATGCCGTACTCGACCAAGCGTTCCTTCAACAGGCCGAAGTGGTCGAACCTTCCCGAACCCTAGTTCCAGAACCCGCCCAGTTTCACCCGGTGGTAGATAGCATCCAGGCGCACGTTCCGGGCCGTGAAGGAGGGGTCCGTGGTCCCCGTGACACCGGAGGTCAGCTGGTTGCGGGTCCGGTCCACCTGCCCGCGCACCCTGGCGACCGGGGTGGCCAAGCGGTCCGAGTGCTCGAACTGTCCTGCCCGACGCCAGGATGCGCCCAGGCGATAGCTGACGCGGCCTGCGTTGCCCACCCACAGCGCACTGGCCGACCGGCTGCGCCCTTGCCCGGCGCCCACCTGCACCTGCGCCCCGTGCATCTTTGCGAGCGCCTTGGTGATGATGTTGATCACGCCATTCAAGGCGTTGGCGCCGCACAGCGCTGAACTACGGCCTTCGACGATTTCGACACGGTCGATTTGATCGGGCAGGACGGGGATGGCTTCCCAGAGGACGAAGTCGAAGAAGCTGTTGAGGACGGTCCGCCCGTCGAGCAGGATCAGGGTGCGGTTGCTAAGGGGTTTGCCCAGGCCGCAAATATTCACCTCACCCTGTTACGCCCGCGGGATCATCATCTCGACTCCGGGAACCCGGCGCAGGACCTCCCACAGGCGCTGGCCGCCCGCGGTCTGCACCGCCGCGCCGGGGATCACGTAGACCCTGGCCGGCACCTGGAGCAGCGCGCAGGGCAGCCGGTCGGCGGTGACGATCTGCACCTCCTCGGAGAAAAAGCGGTTCAGGTCCCCCTTCGAGGCCTGGGCGGGTGTTCCCTGGTTCAGCGCCAACACGACCAGCCCGATGCGCCATAGGGGAGGGATCTTCCTGTCTGCCGCTTTGCCGTCGCGATTCACCACACCACCGACCCGGCTAAACTCATGCTGCGTGAGGCCCCTCCACTGAGTACAGCAAGAAAGTTCTTGCCGGAAGGAAAGCCGCGCCCTTCGGCTCAGCGGTAGAACACTTCGGCATTGTGGACCGGCCTGTACCCGACCTCGGCGGCCGGGGTGGCGATGTCGAAGATGCTGTAGGTATTGTCGGAGATGACGAAGTAGTGAGCCCCACTCCTCAGCCGGCCCTCCCGGTGGGCGGTGAAGCAGGCATGGACGAAGCGGGCTGCGTCCTCCTGGTGGCACCACACCGAGAAGTAGGCAACCTCCCTGGTCATGCGGTTCTCGGCGTTGACCCCGCCCCAGCGCGCCGCCACTGCGGGCCTTCCCCGCAGGGCCAGCTGGTGGGTCCAGGCCTCGACGTAGGCCTTCTCGGAGCCGTAGTCGTTCATCGGGCAGGCCGGCAGGGTGGCTGGGAGGTGCGGCCAGTCGCCCAGTTCGGCGAAGCGGCGCTGGGCGATGAGAGGATAGGGGTCTTTCTCGTACCACAGATAGGCCGCGTCCACGGCGTGCACCGAGCTGGACCCTACGATCAGCGGGGCCGGCTCCAGTTCCAGCACTGACTCGTACACCAGGTCGGTCATCTGGTTCATCTCGGCCAGGCCGCCCTGCCGGGCCAGGTACACCACTAGGTCGACGCCCTGCAGCTGCCGGCGCAGGGCCTGAGGATGGGCAAAGAAATCGAGGTCGACCAATTCCTCCGTTGTGCCATTGACCGGGATGCGGTTGACCGCACCTGGCAGGTCGATGGAGACAAAGCGGTACCGCGCATCGAGTTGCGGCAGGTACCGCCGCAGGCCGGAACCGATGTTGCCCCGGCCGCCCAGCAGCAAAACCCTGAATACCGGCGACAAATCCGCTCCTTTCGCGATGGGTTGGGATTTCGCTTATTTACCACCCTGACCCTCCTCTTGTCAAGAAAACCGACTGATCTTCCTGAGCAGAAAAGATGGACGAGCAGCGCCTTAAAAAACTGATGCAGCACTACCCCACGGTCGCCGACCTGCGCCGGCGGGCCCAGGGCCGCATCCCCCACGTGGCCTGGGAGTACCTGGAGACCGGCACCGGCGACGAGCGCGGCGTGTCGCGGAATCTGGAAAAAATGTCCGAGGTGACCCTGCTGCCCCGCTTCATGAAGGGGGAGCTCAAGCCCGACCCTTCGACCACCCTCCTGGGCCGGCAGTACCGCGTCCCTTTTGGGGTGTCGCCCATGGGGTTGAGCGGCCTGATCTGGCCCCGGGCCGAGCTGATCCTGGCCCGCACCGCTGCCCGCTACGGCTTTCCCTACTGCATGAGCACCGTGGCCACCCAGACCCCCGAGACCGTGGGGCCCCTGGTCGGAGAGATGGGCTGGTTCCAGCTCTACCCGCCCCGGGAGCGCCACGTCCGCGCCGATATCCTGCGACGGGCCCGGGAGGCGGGTTTCCACACCCTGGTGGTGACCGCCGATGTGCCGGTGGGCAGCCGTCGCGAGCGGACCATCCGCGCCGGCCTGCGCATGCCCCCCGTCATCGGCCCCCGCTTTGTCTGGGAGGCCCTCTGCCACCCATCCTGGACCCTCTGCACCCTGCAGGAGGGCCTGCCCTCCCTGCGCACCCTGGAAAAGTACGCCTCTTCCCGCGGCTGGAAGGATGTGATCGCCTTCGTGGCCCACCACGTGGGCGGCACCCTGTCGTGGGAGTACCTCAAGGAGGTGCGCCAGGAGTGGAGCGGCGCCCTGGTGATCAAGGGCCTGATCCACCCGGCCGACGTGGCGCCGGCCCTCGAGGCGAGCGTCGACGCCATCCAGGTCTCCAACCACGGCGCTCGGCAGTTCGACGGCACCCCTTCGGCCATCGAGGCCCTACCGGCCATGGTGAAAGAGATCGGCGGCCGGGTGCCGGTGCTCTTCGACAGCGGCATCCGTACCGGCCTGGACATCCTGCGGGTCCTGGCCCTGGGCGCCGACTTCGTCTTCCTGGGGCGGGCCTTCCTTTACGCGGTGGCTGCCCTGGGCGAGGAGGGCGGCGACTTGCTGGCCGAAAATCTGCTAGTCGACCTCAACGCCAACCTGGTCAACCTGGGCTGCGCCACCCTGGCCGATATCGAGCGGCTAGCCCCACCTCAATAGGGATTGGCCAGCGCCATCTCCCAGCCCACTGCGCGCTTCAGGCGGGCCGCGCCGCCCTCGGCGAAGAGCACCACCTGGTCGCTGTCCGCCTGCGCCGGGTACACCCGCCGGCCGATGGCCTGGCGCTGGTTGGCGAAGATCTCCACCACCGACTGGTCCACAAAGACCCGCAGGCGCAGCGCCTCGCCCCGCCCCAGGGCCAGGGGCGCCCGCTCCACCACCCGCCGGCCCATGTTTCCGCTGTGGGTGCTGTCGAAGACCAGTTCCTGTGCCGGGCGGTCGTAGTAGAGCAAGGTCTCCTCGTCCCCACCAGCCCGCACCTTGATCCCGCAGCGGTCCGCATCCCCCACCTCGATCTCCAGCTCCAGCTCGCAGGAGCACCCGTCGATCCCCTCCAGCACCCGGGCCTGGCCCTCCTTCAAAGCCCCGGCCCGCCAGCGGCGCTGGGAGCCGCGCAGCATCTCCAACTCCGGCACCGGGGCCATCCTCAAGGTGTGGTCCTCCCCCACCCACAAGGTGCGAGGCAGGCCGTACACCCCGGACCAGCCCCGCTCCTTTTCCCCCTCGGGGTTGTCGAGCAGCCAGGACCACATGATCTGCCGGCCCTGGCCGTCGATCAGGGCCTCGGGGGCGAAATAGGTGTTGTCCACCCAGGTCATGCGGCCGTGGGTCTCTGGATAGAAGCGCAGATCGCGGTAGGTGCCCACATAGTACTGGCAGCCGAGGTTGTGGCTGATGAAGAGCAGCAGGTGTTTGCCGCTGGGCGGCCCGCCCTCGGGGCTGGCGGGCAGGGGCAGGAAACTGGGACACATATTGTCCTCGCTGGCCTGGGTCCATTCGGGCCGACGCTGGTAGAAGACGTGTTGGTACTCCCACGTTTTGAGATCGTCGGAGACAAAGAGGTAAAGCCGGTCCCCCTGCTCGGACGGGGGGGCCTCCGGGGCGCGGCCCAGCTTGTTGAGCACCAGCAGATTTCCGGTGAGCATGTAGTATCGCCCATTCTCCTTCCAGATGTTGGATGGGTCGGCCGAGCCCACGCAGAAGCTTTGGCCCTGTGCGTCCTTCATCTCGGTGACACCCCATTCAGTGGACTTGATCACCGGATTGGCCGCCAGCTTGGTCCAGATATCGTACTTTGGGCCCCGGCTTTGGGCCAGGCCGATGCCCTTGTCCCCCCACAGCATCCAGTACGAAAGGGTGGCAATGCCCTCCTTGTCCACAAAGGCCCCGCCGCTGAAACAGCCCTCGTCCCCATCCCCCGGGCCGATGGCGTCGGGGTGGTGCCGCCAGTGGACCAGGTCCGCACTGGAGATATGGCCCCAGCAGAAACCCGAGCCGCTGCGGTTGTAGAGGTACATAAGGTGATAGCGGCCATTGGCGAAGAAGGCCCCGTTGGGGTCGCCGGGCATGCCCTGGTCCTCGGGAGGACAGAAGTGGTAACGCGGCCGGGTGGGGTCGGCCAGCAATCTTTCGCGCAGAGCCCGGCTGCTGCGCACCGCCGCCTCGGGCACCGGGCCGCCCTCCAACCAGCTCTTTGTCTGCGCCGCGCCGATGGCCTCCAACTGGCGCAGGAAGTCCCCGGGGATTAGCCCCTTGCGGTCTATAGGCACGTCCCAGGTGATGACCCCGCCTTTGCCGGTAACGTGGCGGGTATAGCCCACGGCAAGTTCTGCAGGGAAGCGCGGCGACCCCTGGCACCAACTCTGGCCCAGATAGCTAAGCAAATGATACCGGGCACGGTGGCCTTTGCGCTCCACCCAGGGGCCAGGGCATTCGGGCAGGGCCCCGGCGATCTCCCCGGCGGTGTAGTCCTCCTCCTCGCTGTGGCAGATGACCGGCACCAGCACCCCCGGATTGAAGGCGAGGATGGCCTCCGGGTTGCCGGCCCGTAGCGAGGCGGCAAAGCTGGCGAAGTTGGGCTCTCCGGGGTGGCGGTACATCTCGTCGGCAAAGTAGCAGCCGTCGATCCACCAGCCCTTCACCTTGGTGCCCCATTGCCGCGACCAGTGCGCGACGACCTGCTCCCATTTGTGCTGGAACTCGGCCAGCCGCTTGCCCCTGCGCCCCGTGCCCCAGGCGGGCCAATCCCTCTCGAAGCCCCATTCCCAGCCCAACCGCTCCACCGCCACCCTATCCGCGGCCGGGGCCCCGCTAGGCAGGTACACCAAAAGGTCGATGCCGCGCTTGGCAAGGGCGGCGTGTAGATCGGCCACCAGGTCGCGGCGGGCGCATTTGCTGGGATGGATGCCCACCAACTCGTCGTACACCGGGTTGGGGGCCAGGTAATGACCGGAGTTCTGGCCGATGGTGAGAAGGAAATAGGGCACTCCTGCCCCTGCCATTTGGCCGGCCAGCCCTTCCACGTCGAAAGCATCCACCCATTCGTTCCACTCCTCGGCGCTCAAGCCGGCGCCTCCATCCGCGCTGGGCGCGGCGCCCAGCCAATGGCAGAACACCCCCCAGCCCTTGCGGGCCAACCACTCCGTCCGGTCGCTCATCGTCTTCCTCTCAGTAAAGGCGTTCCTTCACCGCCTGGTCGATGGAGGCCTGCACCTCTGCCACAGGCTGGTCGATCTTGGCATGGGCCACGAAGGTCTGGGCCATGGTGGGTACCTCCTTCAGGCTGGGCCAGTGTTCGGGTTCCCACAGCTGGGAGCGGACCATGCACTTGGGGCAGTGGATGAAGGCCTCCTGCACCTCCACCACCAGGGTGAGGTCCGGGACCTTGCCCTGCACGGCCATGTGTTCCCGCAGGGCCAAGTCCCGCACGATCTGGGCCCTGCCGTTCACCCGCAGGGTGTCTTCCTTGCCGGGGATGAAAAACAAGAGGGCCACCTGGGGCTGCTGGAGGATATTGGCAAAGGTGTCGGCCCGACGGTTGCCCGGCCGGTCCGGGATGGCCAGGGTGCGCTCGTCGAGCACCTGCACGAAGCCGGGCGGGTCCCCCTTGGGCGAGACGTCGTGCCGACCTTGCGCGTCGCTGGAGGCGATGAGCAGGAAGGGCGAGGAGGCGATGAAGGCCCGGCAGTGCTCGTCGAGGGCGGCGATGGTCTTGTCCACTGCGCGTTGCGTGGGATGGCCCATGATGACGCGCAACTCCTCTTCGGTGCGGATGATCTCCTTGAAACTCGACATGCTTCCTCCAGTTGTGATCAGGGTGCCAGGGCCCGGGTAAGGGCATGGGTGCCGTGCCAGGAATCGTGCTCTGCGGCTAGGCGGGCGAAGGTCCACAAACGCACCCGCTCCTCCTCCACCCCACACAACTCGGCAAGCCGGCGGATGAATCCTGCAGGATCGGCCGCCAGCCGCCCCTTGCAGTTGAGCAGGTGCTGGGTCAGGTCAAAGGCCGGGTCGCCGACAAAGGGCTTTGGATCGATGACGAGCCAGGGCTGGCGCTGGGCACAGAGCACATTGCCGGCGTGCAGGTCCGTGGCCAGGAGCGCGTGGTCTGGGGCACTGAGCGGCAGTTCCCAGAAAAGCTCCAAGCCTGCCTGGGCCAGACCCGTATCGGGCCAGGTGTCTGCCCCTGCCAGCGACTCCTCGCTCCAGTACGCGGTCATCTCGGCCAGGGGCCGGAAGGGATGGGGTTCCGGCGGGATGCGCCAGAGCCGACCCAGCAGCCCGGCCAAGATCACATCCTGTTCGGGTTCGGGCAGGGCGCGCAGCGGGGTGCCCGGCTCGCAGCGCTCCAATAGCAGAGCATTGCACTCCTTGTCGGACTCCAGCAGGCGGACGGTGGGCTCCCCGTCCCAACAGCACAGTCCTTCGATCTCCTCCCGAGCCTCCATGTGCGGCAACCCCACCTTGAGCACCGCCGGGGCGCCGTTCCCCAAGGTGGCCGGGGCCACCCAGGCGCAGCTCACCTCCTGCTCGTAGGGGGCACTTAGGTGCAGGCCCCAGCGCTCCACCAGTTCCGCCACCACGGCCGGCAAACGGGCCAGCCACTGGGCCTTGTCGGGATCCTGGCGGCACTTTTCCGCCAACCGTGCCGGCAGGGGAAACTCAGCCAAGGGCCGCCCCTTCCCGCTCCAGGATCTCCCACACCTTGGCGATATAGAAGCGGTAGTTTTCCAGCGGGGTGCCGTTGGGGATGCGGTGGTCCAGGGCCAGCACACAGCCCCCGCTCTTCACCATCGGCGGGATCTTGGCCTCCAGCTCCCGGGTGATCTCCTCGGGGGAACGGCGCAGCACGTGCTTGTCCAGTCCCCCGTAAAAGGCCAGCCGCCGGCCGTAGCGGGCGCGCAGGGCAACGATGTCCATGTTGGCGGCCGGCTCCATGGAGTGCATGCAGTTGATCCCGGCCTGGAGGAAGGACTCGATGACCGGGTTCATGTCCCCGTCGCTGTCCTTGTCAAAGAGCCGGGCCCCCCGCTCCTGCAAGAGGCCCCAGCAGCGCCGGTAGTACGGGGCGATAAACTCGGCGATCTGCGCCGGTCCGGCCAGGGGCCCGGACTTGCCGGCCATGTCCTCGTGGACGAAGAGCACGTCCACCCGCACCCTGCGGGTCACCTCCGCCAGCACCTGGAAGGCGGTCTCGCCCATGACCTGCAGCATGTCGTGGACCAGTTCCGGATCCTCGCAATGGGCCACGCACCGCGTCTCCTCCCCCAGCAACTGGCGCGGCTCGTCAAACCCGCCGGGGCTGGAGATCCCCAGCACCCGGTCTTCGGCCAGCTGTTCCCGCGCCCTTGATTCCCAGTCGCCGGCCAGCCGCTCCGAGGAGTACTCGTACCAGTGTCGGATGCCCCGCCAGTCGTCCATGGTTTTAACCGGATGGTCAAGGGTCAACCCGAGGGTGGCCCGGCCCAGAGGCATCTTCATGGTGCGGCCGTACGCGTCGCGCCAGATCCGGTGCTCGGCATTCTCCTCCAGCACCTCCTCCGTATACCCACCCAGCCGGCCGGTGTTCACTGGCACCATGCCTCGTCCCTCGCAGTGGTACCGGAAGGCCGAGAAATCCAGCTCCTCCGGAGTGGCTCCCTGCTCCTGCCACTCCTCCTTAAGCCCGATGATGGGGCCGAAGATCTCGGTGAAGAGGGGCCCTTCGTTGCGGAGGAAGGTCATGTGGTCGAGGTATTCCTCGCGGCCTACGCTGGGGGTCTTGCGGATGGCCAGGTCGGCGTGGGTGGCCCACTTGAGGGGAGGCATGCCTCAGCTCCTTTCGGGCAGGCTGCGGAAACGCTCCACCAGCGCCTCGGCCTCGCGCAGGTTCGCCGCCGGCGCCTGCAACACCACCCGGCTGCCTGCGGGCAGGCTCTCGGCCCAGGTGAGCACGTCCCCGTCGCCGCACCAGCTGTGCATCTGGCCGGCCCTGGCGGCAAGATACCCATAGGCCGACGCCAGCACCGGAGGCGGTTGGACCAGATTGAGCAAGCGCAGCTCCGGCAGGGAGGCCAGGCCGGCCCACTGGTGCCGGGCGTGGGCGCAGCAGTGGACGCCGATGCCCCCGTACCGCCCGGACAACTCGACCAACTCGGGGTGGAACAGCTCGGCGTAGACCTGAGGGCCCACCGCGCCGATCTCGTCCTCCGACAGGGTGATCCCCCCCTCCATATAGTAGTCCGGGTAGTGGGCGAGGTACTCGCGGCCGTACCGGGCGAACCACTCGTCGAGAAAGGCGGTCAGCAGTTCCTTCACCTTTGCTGCCAGTTCCCGCACCGCCTCGGGCGCTTCGAGCAGGGCCGCATAGAAGGAGGACTTGTCCCAGATCAGCGCGGCGATGTCCATCGGGCTCCGGATGTCCACCAGCTTGAGCAGGGCCCGGGGACCGGCGCGGGCCCGCAGTTCGTCGGCCATGCCTAAGAGCAGGGCCAGACCCGGCTCGTCGAGCGAGGGCACCCGGAGAGAGGATACCTGGCTGGCCCGCCGGATCAGCGGCAGGGCGAAGGGCATCTGGTCCTCGGGGCGGTGCACCGGACAGCCGAAGGCCGCGGCGAAGATCTCGGTGCCGGTGTACACGTCGAGGTGGGGCAGGCTGTCGTCTTCGAGCCAGGCCAGGCGTTCGAGCTGGGCCTGGTACCGCTGCCACGCCCACTCGACCCGTTCCCCCCGCCGGTCCGGATGCGGCAGGGGCCGGGGAGGCACCTCCTCGGCCAGCCGGATCAGCAGCAGGTGCCCGCGATGGGAGGGCTGGTAGAAACGTGCCCAGCGCTCCTTGCGCTGGGCGATGAGCGTCGCGCCGCTGTCTGCCATCGGCGCCTACATCCCGTGGTAAAGGGTGTTGTTGTAGAGGGTGGGAATGGCCAGGGGCCGGCGGTTGGTGCAGATGCGCAGCCCCTTCCAACCAGCCACCAGCACCTCCTCGCGGGAGTCGCCCCACACATCGGCCCGGTAGGCGATGTGGATGCCGGGATTGCCGTGGTACACCCCGCAGATCTCGGGCGGCACCTCGAGGGTGTCGAGCATCTCGCCCCAGCCATCGTAGATGGCCATGGGCTGGCCGGCGACCCGCTCGTAGACCAGGATCTCCTTCAGGTCCGGCTTGCCCGTCCAGCGGATGTCGAGGGCCGCGGCCACCCAGCCGCCGGGGGGTTGGAGACGCTGCCAGTACTGGCGGCCATCCTCCAGGTCGTACAGGTGCAGGGTTGCAGGTTTGCCTTCAGGGGTGCGGGGATGCCCCCGGTCGATGACCGCCACCTGCAGGGGGGAGTCGGGCCGGTACCGGCCCGCCACCACGTGCTGCACCTCGCGCAGGGGCTGGCGCCACACCTCCCTGCCGTCCAGGTCGAGACAGTGCAGGCCGCCGTTGCCGAAGAGCAGCCGCCACTCCCCGTCGGGCAGCTGCGCCAGGTGCGCGGCGTCCTGGTGCGACCCGCCCGGGTCGCGACTGAACACCTCGCGGCCATCGTGGTCGAGGAGGGCGCAGCCGACAAAGACCTCGTCGCAGCCGTCCCCGTCCACGTCGGCAATGGCCGGGTAGTGGCCCACCGAGCCGGCCCAGTGCCACAACACCTCGCCCGCGAAGGCCACGCCCCACATGTTCCAGTATCGGTCCTTCACCACCAGGTCCTGGCGGCGGCCCCGTCCGGTGAGATCGGCGAAGAGGAAGGAATCGTCGGCCGGCGCCGGAATCGGGAATCGCGACTTCTCGCGCCCGCTGGCCGCCTCCAGCACCACCATCCAGGCATCGCCCTCGTAGCGCTTGGCCCGTTCGCGGATGCGCAACTCGCCGTATTCAATGGGTTCGGCGTACACCGCCTGTTCGACAAAGAGCACCTCGTTGGCCCCGTCGCCGTCCCAGTCGTAGACCTGGACCGGCAAATCGCTGTAGCACTGGCCATTGGCCGCCGAAGGCCTTCCCCACTGCCATAGCCGCTGGCCGGCGACGGTCAGGGCAGTGAGGGATTCGATGACCCGCGAGCCGTAGACGCTCTGCGCCACCAGCAGGTCCGGGGCGCCGTCTCCGTCGAGGTCGCCGATCCGCACCGTCTCCCCGCCCCAGTCAAGGGCCTCGATGTGCTGCACCAGCTGCACGGGCATCGCGGGTCTTCCTTTCTGCTGGCCGCCGGCTGCCGCAGTGTGTACAATAGTCCGGCGAGATTTCCCGATCAAGGCGAACCCCGATGCCCCCCCTCGACGTCTTCCTGCTCATCGGCCAGTCCAACATGGCCGGCCGCGGTACTCTCGGCCAGGTGGAGCCCATCGCCCACCCCGATATCCTCATGTACCGGGAGGGAACCTGGCAGCAGGCGGTGGAGCCCCTGCACTTGGACACCGAGCGGGCCGGCGCCGGGCTGGCCATGAGCTTTGCCCTGCATCTGGTGGAGCAGTGCCCTGGGCGGCGAGTGGGCCTGATCCCTGCCGCCCAGGGCGGCACCCCCCTCTGGCGCTGGGAGCCAGGCGCCGACCTGTATCAGCGCGCCCTGGAGTGGACCCGCCCAGCCCTGGAGGCCGGGCACTTGCGCGGCCTCCTCTGGCACCAGGGGGAGAACGACGCCCTCGAAATGGAGCTAGCCCAGACCTACTTCGCCCGTTTCACCGGCATGATCGCGGCCCTGCGCGCCGACCTGGGCCATGTCCAGGCCCCCCTGGTGGTGGGCGAGCTGGGCCATTTCCTCGGCGACGACGCGCGCTTCGGCCACCCACAGGTGGTCAACCAAGCCCTCTCCCACGCCGCTCAGATCCTTCCCTGTTGCGGACTGGTGAGCGCTGAAGGTCTGGGGCACTGCGGGGACCAGGTGCACTTCTCGGCAGCCGCCTTCCGCGAACTGGGCCACCGCTACGCCCGGGTGTTTATAGAGCTGGAGCGCCGCTGATACCTCAAGCGATCTGAGTGCATACTATGGCCTTCGCCTTCACCGACCAGCACATCGACCAGTACCACACCCAGGGCTACACCGTCTTCCGCCAGATCCTGCCCCCCGCGCTCCTGGGCGAGTTGCGCCGGGTGGCGGCCCAGGCCAGGCAGATCGCCCGCCAGCAGCGCGGGGCCCAGACC
Organism: Candidatus Handelsmanbacteria bacterium; assembly: GCA_016867395.1. Lineage (GTDB taxonomy): Bacteria > Latescibacterota > UBA2968 > UBA8231 > UBA8231 > SICG01. The sequence goes on along the minus strand of VGJS01000009.1, from coordinate 11,246 downwards.
CAGCGCCTGCAGCCAGTGGGCAAGTACCCCGAACTCGACCAACAGCCCTTCCGCGATTACGCCGAACTGGCCCCCCTCAACGACGCCATCCAGCGCACCCTCACCGCGCGCCACACCCACGGCAACCCCCAGATGCTGGGCATCCTGCTGGAGCCCGGGGAACTGCCCTGGTGCACCCAGTGGCACCGCGACTGGCGCGACAACGTCACCGGCCTGGATCTGGCCATGTGGGACGCCCACTTCTCCGACGTGGACTACTTCAACCAGACCAACTGCGCCCTGTACGACGACGCCTGCACCTGGGTAGTGCCCGGTTCCCACCTGCGGCGCGATCTGCCCGGCGAGGCCGCCCGCTTCCCCCAGCGGCCCATCCCCGGCCCGGCACTGGAGGGCAAGAGCTACGAAGAACGCGAGCAGCTCTGCCTCGAATACTGCCGCAGCCTGCCCGGCGCTGTGCGCCTGCACCTGGGGGCCGGCGACTTCTGCCTGTACCGCAACACCCTCTGGCACCTGGGCAATTACCTGCCCTACCAGCAGCGGGCCACCCTGCACGACGCGGTGGATACCCCCGAATTCCTCGCCTGGCGCAGCGTTGCCCTCGAGGCGGCCCAGAAGCGCCGCGAGGCCGGACAAGGGATGAGCAACCCCAACCAAGCGAGGTAGCGGCCTCCACCGCCCATGGCGACCTTCCCCCTGTACACCACCTCCTTCCGCGGCCTCGGCTCCATCACCCAGCGGGAGTTGCGGCAGCGCTTTGGCAATAAGATCAGCCAGTTGCGCTCCAACCGGGTCCGCGACTGGGACCTGAACGCCTTCACCTTTGCCGGCCCCCCCGGCGAACTGCTGGAACTGGGCACCATCGAGGATCTCTATTACCACTTGGGGGCCATGCCCCTGAGCGGGGCCGTGGCGGACCTGGAAGCCCTGCAATCCCAGGTGCGGGACCTGCCCCTGGACCCGGCCCTGGCCCTGCACCGCCAACTGGCCCCCCGCCGCGAACACAAGCGCACCTCCTTCCGGGTGGTGGTGCAGGCCCGGGACGCGGCCTGGCGGCACTACCGGCGGGTCGAGATCCAAAAGGCTGTAATCGCGGGGGTGGGCCGGCGCTTTCCGCGCTGGCGGGCGGTGGAAGAGGATGCGGATCTGGAGTTCTGGGCGCAGCAGGCCGACCGCACCCTGGTGCTGGGCCTACGCCTTTCGGACCGCCACCTGCGCCACCGCAGTTACAAGGCGGCCCATCTGCCCGGCTCCCTGCGACCGACCATCGCCCACGCCCTGGTCTTCCTGTCGGGGGTGCAGGAGGGGCAGGTCTTCCTCGACCCCACCTGCGGGACCGGCACCCTGCTCTTGGAGCGGGCCCGGACCGGCCGGCACCACCTGCTCCTGGGCGGGGACCTGGACCGGGCGGCCCTGATCGCCGCGGCCGCCAACTTCGGGCCCCGGCACCGGCCCCGGGGCCTCCTGCATTGGGACGCGTCGCGCCTGCCCCTGGGGGATGCCTGCGTGGACCGGGTGGCGGCCAACCTGCCCTGGGGGGGCCGGCACGGTTCGGCCCGGACCAACCCCTCGCTCTACACCGCAGTCCTGGCCGAGACCGCCAGGGTACTGAGGCCCGGAGCCCGGGCGGTCTTCCTCACCAGCGAGGGCCGGCTGCTGCGGGATGCCCTCATGAAGCAGCCGGCCCTGCACCTGGCCGAGCCGGCGCGCTCGGTGGGGGTGCTGGGCCGGGAGGCGGATATCATGGTGGTGGAGAAGCGGGGGCCAGGCCCCCCTCCAGCGCCCAGCGCGAGCCATCTGCCAGTTCCCAGCCGATGAGGCCCACCGTATTGGCGACGGGCGCCGGGGCGTCGGTCCCGGCCCAGGTGTTGGCGGCAAAGTGGTGGTGGTAGGCCCCCTTGGCGAAGAAGAGGGCCCCTGGGTAGGTATCCTGGGTGATCTGGAGGCCCAGCCCCTCGACAAAGAAGCTTCTGGCCCTTTCCAGATCCCCCACACTAAGATGCAGATGGCCGATGAGGGGCGCCCCCCCTTCCCCCCGCGCCGGCCCGGCCATACCCTCCTGCACGTAGCGCTCTGGGGAAAGCGGCTCGGTGAACATCGCCAGTTTCTCCCCCCGGAAAGGCCACTCCTCGTAGGGCTTGTCCGCGGTCAGTTCGAGTCCATTGCCTTCCGGGTCGCTCAGGTACAGCGCGTCGCTGACCCCGTGATCGACCAGCCCGTGCAGGGGCCAGCGCTTCTCCAGCAGGAGGGCGATCCGCCCGGCCAGGGCCCGGCGGCTGGGAAAGAGGAAGGCCGCGTGGTACAGCCCGGTGGTGTGGGGTCGCCGCGGCCGGGCCCCCGGCGACTCGACCAGCAGGACCTGGGCCTGTCCCGCGGGGCTTTCCAGCAGGATCTGGCCTCCCTCCTCCCCTATCGGCTCCAGCCCCAGCACCTCTTGGTAGAACCCGGCCATTCGTGCCCGGTCCCTCACCCGCAGCTCGATCTGCCGGATCAGCGGTTGGTAAAATTCGGTCTCATCTGCTACCACGACTGCACCTCCTGACAGAGAAGGACCGGAACATGGTCAGGGCTCCGCATCGGTCCCGTGGATGTCAGGCGGCCTCGACCACCTCGATCTCGGGCCGGGTCTGGGTCTGGGCCGCACCACTGTAACGTTTTTGCAGCAGGGCGTCCACCGACAAGGAGCCCCCGCCCGACACCACCAGGGCCAGGGATAACCCCAGCAGGGTCATGGCATACTCAAAACCGGCGGATGCGAAGAAGGCGTCGGCGTGAACCTGGGTGATGGCCACCACCATGACTAACGCCAGGTTGATGGAGGCCAGCCGGGTGCCCAGGCCGGCCAGCACCAATAACCCGCCGAAGAACTCGCCCCCCGGCCAGGGCCGCCCAGAAGACCCCAAGGCTCAGGCCCAGGTTGCTCTCCATAAAGCCGCCGGTGCCCTCCAAGCCGTGGCCTCCGAACCAGCCAAAGAGCTTCTGGGCCCCGTGGGCAGCCATGACTACGTTGAGGACGAGGCGGAGGGGGAGGGTGGCCCAGTTCGGGCTGTTGGCCAGGAGTCGTTGAAGGATGCTGTTGCTTGCCATGGAGTATCCTCCTCGAGGGAATTGGGTTGTCTTGCCCTCTCTGTTGCGAAAGGTGTGCCAGATGGGAGGAGGGTTCTTAAGTTTTTGTTTTTATACATCTTATTCCTTAACCCGTCTGCGACTCGGAGGTTTCCACCCCTCTTTACTTACTATTTCCAACGAAATCTCGTGATTAACACCTGATTTCCGTTTGGCCCATCCCCCTGTGCCCGAGGCGTGCGGCGATGAAGCCTTTTGACCAACTGCTTGCGGTATGCCCCAATTTCTTCGTCGAGGTGATCGAGAGCCTCCCCGACGGCCTGATCATCACCGACCGGGAGAGTGTGATCGCCTACGTCAACGACCAGACCTGCGCCATCACTGGGTACAGCCGCAGCGAATTGCTGGGGCGCCGCAGCTACGAGGCCCTGGTCCCTGCCTCCCCCTGGCCGCAGATGCAGGCGCGGCTGCGGCAGCGCCTGGCCGGCGCCGCAGAGGAGTATGAATTGGAGGTGCAGCGCAAGGACGGGGCCCAGGTCTGGGTCTCAATCAAGGGGGTGCCTTTTGTGGACGAGGAGGGCCAGATCCAGGGGACCATCGGCTCCCTGCGCGACATCAGCGCCCGCCGCCATCTCGAAGGGGAGAACGAGTACCTGCGCCAGGAGTTCGGGGGGGATCTGGGCGAGAGCCAGCTCCTGGGGCAGAGCCCTGGCATCGCCAAAGTGCTGGAGCAGGTGGCCACGGTGGGCCCCACCGACGTGGCGGTGCTGATCACCGGGGAGTCAGGGACCGGCAAGGAGCTGGTGGCCAGGGCCCTGCACCGGCGCAGCCTGCGCAATCAGCGGCCCCTGATCCGGGTCAACTGCGCCGCGGTGCCCAAGGATCTTTTCGAGAGCGAATTCTTCGGCCACGTGCGCGGGGCCTTCACCGGGGCGGTGCGCGACCGCATGGGCCGCTTCGAGCTGGCCGACGGGGGCACCCTCTTCCTCGACGAGGTGGGGGAGATCCCCCTTGAACTCCAGAGCAAGCTATTGCGGGTCTTGCAGGAGGGGCAGTTCGAGCCGGTGGGCAGCGACCAGACCTGCAGTGTGGACGTGCGCCTCATCGCCGCCACCAACCGCCCCCTGGATGCGGAGATAGCCAGGGGGCGCTTCCGCGAGGACCTCTACTACCGCCTTAGCGTCTTCCCCATCCCCGTGCCCCCCCTGCGGCAGCGCCGGGGCGATGTCCCCCTGCTGGCCCGCCACTTTGCCAGGGCGACGGCCTGCCGGCTGGGCCTGCCCGAACCCACCCTGGGAGAGGGCGACCTGGAGGCCCTCCAGCAGTACGACTGGCCCGGCAATGTGCGCGAACTAGAGCATGTGATCGAGCGGGCCCTGATCATCGCCAGAGGCGGTCCCCTGCGCTTCGAACTGCCAGGCCGGGGTGATCCCCCGCCCTCCTCCCCCTTCCCTGAGCCCCGCAGTGCGCCCGAGTCCCCGGCCAGCCTGGAAGACCTGGAGCGGTGGGAGAGGGAGATCCTCGCCCGGCACCTGGAGCAGAAGAACTGGCGGATCTACGGCCCAGGCGGGGCGGCCGAGAGCCTGGGACTCAAGCCCACCACCCTGGTCTCCAGAATGAAACGTTTCGGCCTGAAGAAGCCCTGGGCTAGGCCCCTCCCTGGCGGCTGATCCGCCAGCACTGGTGGATGCGCGGGTTGCGGGCGAAATCCTCTGGCAGGGTGCGGCGGGACAGGTCCTCGGCCTCCAGCCCGGCCAGGGCGCCCTGGTCCAGCCTGAAGCGGCGGTTGTTGGTCGAGAAGAGCAGCACCCCCTCCGGGTCCAGCAACCTTACCGCCCCCTGGATCAGTTCCCCGTGGTCGCGCTGGATATCGAGGGTCTCCTCCATGCGTTTGGAGTTGGAGAAGGTGGGCGGGTCGAGGAAGATCAGGCCGTAGCGCCGCCCCTCCCGCCGGGCCTGGCCCAGCCATTCGAGGCAGTCGGCCTGCACCAGCTCGTGGCCCCGCTCCAGGCCGTTGAGAGCCAGGTTGCGGCCGGCCCAGTCCAGATAGGTCCGCGACAGATCCACGGTGGTGGTCCCGGTGGCCCCGCCCAGGGCCGCGTGAACCGTGGCCGTGCCGGTGTAGCCAAAGAGGTTGAGGAAGCACCGGCCTTTGACCAGTTCCCCGATCAGGGCCCTGGTCAGGCGGTGGTCGAGGAAGAGGCCGGTGTCGAGGTAGTCGGCGAAATTGACCAGAAAGCGGCAGGGCCCCTCCTGTACTTGGTGAAAGAGACCCGCCTCCCCCAGCTTTCCGTATTGGGCCTTGCCCCGCTGCCGCTGGCGCAGTTTGAAGTAGAGGTGGGCCGGGGGGATCTCCAGCACCTGGGGCAGGAGGGCGAGGGCTTCCTCCCGCCTGGAGGCGGCTTTGGCCGGCTCCACCTCGGCGGGGGCCTGGTACTCCTGGACGTGGGCCCAGGTCGAGTCCCCCCTGTAAACGTCCACGGCTAAGGCGTACTCGGGCAGGTCCGCGTCGTACAGGCGGTAACAGGTGATGCCCTGGCGCCGGGCCCAGCGGCCCAGGGTGCGCAGGTTCTTCTTGAGCCGGTTGCGCAGCATCTCCCCGCCCGGGGTCAGGGGGGGAGGTGGCGGGAGGGTCTGACGGGGGGCCGCATCGAGGTGATAGACCAGGAGCCGGCAGCGCAGCGGGCCATTGTACAGGGTGTAGGACCGGCGGGGCCGCAGGGGGAGGCGCAATTCCGCATTGCCGGCGAAGAGGGCGGCCTGCCAGCCGCCGAAGCGCTCCTTGAGCACCTGGCCCAGTTGCAGGTAGAGCCGGGCCAACTCCCGCTCCTGGCCCAGCCGCTCCCCGTACGGGGGATTGGCCACCACCAGGCCCGGCAGCCCCTGGGGCCCCATCTGGGTAAAGGCCCCCTGCTCGAAGTGGACCCTGCCCTCCAGCCCGGCCCGCGCCGCATTGGCCCTGGCCGCCGCGATGGCCCGGGGGTCGGCGTCGCAGCCCCGGATCGGTGGCAGGCGCTCCAGCCCCGCCGCCCGCAGCGGCCCGGCTTGGGCCAGCAGGGCTTCCCAGTTCTGGGGCTGGTGCCCCTTCCACCCCTGGAACCCCCAGTAACCCCGCCCCCAGCCCGGCGGGCTCTGGGCGGCCATCAGCGCCCCCTCGATGAGCAGGGTGCCCGAACCGCAGAGGGGGTCCAAGAGCCCCCCGCCCCCTCCGGCGATGGCCGGCCAGCCGGCCCGCATAAGGATAGCGGCTGCGAGGTTTTCCTTGAGGGGGGCGGCCAGGCCCTCCTGCCGGTAACCCCGCCGGTGCAGCCTCTCGCCGGCTAGGTTCAGGCTCAGGGTGCCCTCCTCCCCCTCCAGGTGCAGGTGCAGCCGCAGGTCCGGCCGATCCAGGTCCACCGACGGCCGCAGCCCAAACCCTTCCCTGAACTGGTCGGCGACGGCGTCCTTGACCTTGAGGGCGGCAAAGTGGGTGTGGGTGATGGGGGATTTGCCGGCGGTGCAGTCCACGGCCAGGGTGCCCTCCGGGGCCAGGTGCGCCGACCAGTCGATCCGGCCCACCCCCCGGTAGATTTCCTGGGGGTCTGATGCAGGGAAACGGCTCAGTTCCAACAGGATACGGCTGGCACATCTAGACCAAAGGCAGGCCCGGTACCCGGCCTCCAGCTCCCCGTCGAACCACACCCCGGCCCGGTCGGTCTGGACCGGGGCGACCCCCAGCTCCCGCAACTCGGCCGCCAACAGCGGCTCCATGCCGCGCGGGGTGGTGGCAAAGAACCTCAGCGGGCCACCTTCACCGGCTTGCCCTGCCGCGCCGAGCGGTAGGCCGCGTCCGAAAACCGGGCCACCTCCAGGGCGTACCAGGGCTCCGCGTACCCCTTGCCCCCGTTGCGGATCCAACGGAAGAGGGCCGCGTCCGGGTCGTCCTTTTTTATGCGGGGGGGAACCTCCAGGGGCTGGTCGTTGGGCAGCACGGTCTTGACCTGCCACTGGTGCAGGTGGAAGACCAGACAGCCCTTGCTGCCGTGGATGGCAAGGCGCTCGTCGTGCCGGCTGGCGCTGCCAAAGGTGTTGAGGGTGCCCGGGGCCCCGTCTTTGAAGCGCACATTGACCACGGCCTTGATATCCACCGCCTTGCCCTCGTTGTCGATAAAAGCGCTCACCCGCTCGGCCTGCAAACCCGTCACCCACAAGGTGGAGGCCACCAGGTGGCTGCCGGTGTCGAAGAACATCCCCCTGCCCGACAACTCCGGGACCAGGCGCCAGCCCCGCACCCCCTTCCAGTTCTGGGTCACAAAGGCCACCAAGCTTCTAATTTCACCTAAAGCCCCCTTCGCAAACAATTCCCGCGCATAGACCTGCGGAAAGGGGCAATTGCGCTGGTAACGCACCTGGAGGAAGCGCTCGCGGTTGCGGGCCAGTTCGATCAGAGCCCAAGCCTTGGCCGGGGTGATGGTCAGGGGTTTTCCGACCAGCACATGCAGATCCCGCTCCAGGGGTGCCTTGACCTGGGCGTAGTGGGAGGCATGGGGGGAAGTGATGAAGACCGAGTCCAACTGCGCTTTACGCAACTGGCCTTGTGGCCGGTGTAGTAGGGCACCTACTTACCGTACCTAACCATCAGAAGTCGGGCCTGGGTTTCTTCGGTGTCCATCACCGGCACCAGTTCGACCTTGGCGTCCTCGTGCAGCCGGGGCACATGGGCGCCGCGCATATTGCCGCCGCAGCCGATTAACGCGATGCGTATCTTGCTCTTGGCCAACGTAAAATCTCCTATGCGTTGTTTATCCTGAACAAAGTGGTGATCCCCCCGAACATGCCCGGAAAGCGGAAGAGTTCCGGGTCCTGTTGGCGGATGCGGCTGATCACCTCCGGGCTGAGCAGCCCCTGCTGCCTTGCAAAGAGTTCCTCCTCTCTGTCGGTCCCGTACGCCCCCTCCTGCCGGGCCTGGGCCTGGGTCTGGGCCACCTGGGGGTCGCCCTCCACTTTCCGTGCCATGCGCCCGAAAAAGCCCTCCAGGGCAGCCCTGTAGGCGTTGGGATCGGCCTGGGCCAGCGCCCGCACCGCGACAAAGGCTTCCTGGGCTTTGCCCAGCCGGGCCGCGTATTCGTCGGGGGCATGGCCGTCCAGGGTGAAGGGCGCGGCATTACCCATGAGCGGGGTGCGGTCCTGGGTCTGGAAGGCCACCAGCACCCTCCGGCCCGGCCGGGGCCGGGCCCGCAGCCGGACCACACTGCGCGGGCGGATGTGGACCCCTTCCCCCTCGCGCAGCGGGAGTTCCTGAACCCCATTTGAATCCAACACTTCCAGCCACCCCTCCATCAAGTTGAACACTTTAAGATGTTCCAGCGGAAGGTTTTTCACCCCGCACCTGCCAAAGGGCACGCAGGTGGCCCACTCCCCCGGATCTGTTGGCGCCCACGCCGGCTGGCCGCACAGGGCAGCCAACTCCCCGGCCAGGTCCCCGGCTTCCCGGGCTGGGCTAGTTTCCAGGGGCAGCAGGTGGCCGGCCCCAGCCAGCCTCGCCCGGTACGGCACCCCATAACCAAAGAGCCTTGCCCGCAGGGGATCAGCCACGGGCCAGCTCCCCGGCGTTTTCGGCCACCTTGCGCAAGGCCAGGGCGTGCTCCTCGATCAGTTCGGGCCGGAAGCGCTTGAACCAGGGAATCCAGAAGCAGCGCTCCGGCAGGCTCTCGCTGACGGGCAGGCTGCCCTTAGGTTGGCGCAGGTCGCGGTCGCTGTGGGCGATGCGGGTGGGTTTGCCGTGGCCGTACACGTCGGCCTCGTTGAAAACTGGGTGCAGGTGCATCAGGGGGTTGGCGCCGGGGTTACAGGAGGGCACCCCCTCGGCCCGCACTGCCTCGCAGAAACGGGCGATGGGCAGGTGGTCCAACTCCTCGGTCAGGTAGATCCCGTGGGCCGCATACCACCCCCCCATGGTGCTGCCCGAGCCCTTGGGGGGCCGATGGGCGCGGATACCGGGCACCCCTTCGAGCAGGTCCCAGAAGTAATTCATGGCCTGCTGGATCTCCCCCATGCGCTCGCGGTAGTGGCGCAATTGCACCCGCCCCACTGCCGAGGAGAGCTGGTGCATGCGGTACTTGTAACCGCCCAGGGGCATGCCGGCAAACGGCTTGAGGTCGGGATGGGTCAGTTCCGGCCCCCGCTCGTAGTGGCCAAAGGCCGCGGCCCGCTGGTAGATCTCCTCGTCGTCGGTGACCAAAAAGCCGCCCTCCCCGCAGGCCAGGGACTTGCCCGACATAATAGACATGGCCCCCACATGGCCGATGGTTCCCAAGAGCCGGCCCTTATACAGGCCGCCCTGGGCGTGGGAGACGTCCTCGATCACCTTAAGCCCTCGGCGACTGGCGATCTCCATGATCGGGTCCATGTCGGTGGGGTGGCCGCAGTAGTGGACGGCGACGATGGCCTTAGTGCGCGGGGTGATGCGGTGCTCCACATCGGCGGGGTCCAGGGTGAGGGTCTGGGGGTGGGTCTCGCCGAAGACCACCGTCCCCCCCAGGGTGAAGACCTGTAAGACCGAGCCCCAGTAGGTCAGGCTCTGGCAGATTACCTCGTCCCCGGTCCGCACCCCGCAGGCATACATGGCCGCCTGGATGGCCGCAGTGCCGGTGTTGTGGCATAGGGCGTGTTTGAGCCCGAACCACCGGGCCAGGTCCTCCTCGAATTTGCGGGTTACGTCGGTGGCCGACATGGCCCCCCGGCGCAGCACCTCCAGCGCCGCCTCCTCGTCCTCGGGGGTGACGATGGGCCAGGTGAAGGCGTCTCCGGCCTCGCGCTGCACGGCCTTGGGCCCGCCGCGAAGGGCCAGCTTGGTATCTTGGGCTAATAGGGTCATGGGTTTGCTCCTTTTTGGCTAAGGTGTGGGACTGGTCTAGGTCGAGATCTGCGCCTTTAGGGTGGACAGGGCCCCGGTGCACCGGAAGGTCCCCTCCGTGGGCCGGCCCAACTCGTAAGTTGGGCCGGCGGCCAGGGCCACATGACGTTCGGCCACCGTCAGGCCCTGGGCGGGGTCGTACCCGCGCCAGCCCGCCCCCGGCAGGTAGACCTCGGCCCAGGCATGGAGCTGGTGGGCCTCCTCAAGCGGGGCGTCGGCCTGGTACCCGCTGACAAAGCGGGCCGGGAGGCCCTGGCAACGGCAGGCCGCCATGAAGAGGACCGCCAGGTCCCGGCAGGCCCCCTGGCGCTCCAATAAAGTACGCTCTGGGTGCCAGGGATCGCCATCGGCCCGGAAGAGTTGGCCCCAGTGTTGGTGGAGGTGGGTGTTCAGGCTGCGCAGGAAGCGGAGGGTGTCCCCCCCTCCTCCCGGGCCAGGTCCCCGGCCAGGGCCGCCACCTCCCCGCCCGGGGGCTTGTCCAGGTACGGGGCCAGCAGCGGGGCCAGGCAAGGCGGGCAGCGCAGGGGCAGTTGCAGGGCCTGGGGCCCGAGAAAAAAATCAAAGGGATTGGGCCCGCCGTCTCCACCTCCGACTCCACCTCCAGGCCCAGGTGTTCCCCTCGAACCACAGCCGCGTCGCCGCGTTGCCCTCCAGCTCCAGGCAGGGGGAGAGGCCGGCTGGGGCGGGAGAAACCTTTAGGTGGCAACCCGCCAGCCGCTGCGCCGGGGCAGACCGGGGCTGAAAGCGCAGGGTATGGGGTTCAAGGAAGACAGGCCGGTCGCAGCTGAAGCGGGTGGTGTGGCGGATCGAGAATCTCACCTCCATAGCCTCAGGGGGCGGCGGGGCCCGGCGCGAAGATCTCCCCGATCCAGGGGGCCGGTGCCTGGTCCACCAGCAGACGCAACTGCTCCTGCCACCAGTCCGAGGTAGTAATCAGCGCCTCCCGCCCAAAGCAGTGCTCGGCCAGGGTGTAGGAGCCACACCGGTAGCTGACGATGTCGAGGGGAAAGTCCACATCGGTGGCGCTAGTGCGGGTGGCGTCGAAGGCCAGGTAGCCGATCTTGAGAGCCAGCTGCATCGGGGTTTCCCAGCGCAGGGCCCGGTCCAGCAGGGGTTTGCCGTACCCGGTCCCGCCGATGATATGGTACGGGGTACCCTCGCCGATCTCCACCCAGTTGGCCTGGGGGTAGAGCAGGTACAGCTTGTGCTCGCGGTCGTTTTCGAGCTGGCCGCCCACCAGGGCGTGCAGGCTGAAGGGCAGGCCGCTCTCAGCTAGGGCCTGCTTGTT
>VGJS01000008.1 GCA_016867395.1 Candidatus Handelsmanbacteria bacterium | reverse complement strand
AGGGCGCCGCGCGCGCCCTGCGGTTTGTCTCGCCCTGGACACTTTGCCGGGCGACGGAAACTTTTATATTGTAGGCATCTCATCAACCGTGTCCGCCCCGCGGTCCGGGCCACCTTATTCCTTTTCGAGGAGATTGCACCGTGATGCCCTTTGCCTTTGACCCCACCTTCATCCTGCTCATCCCACCGATGATCTTGGCGCTCTATGCGCAGTACAAGGTGAGGCACACTTACAGCAAATTCAGCGAAGTCCCCTCCGCCGCCGGCCTCTCGGGCGCGGAAACGGCGCGCCGCCTGCTTCGCGACAACGGGATTCACGACGTGCGGGTGGAGGAGGTCGAAGGCACCCTTTCCGACCACTACGATCCGCGCGATAAGGCAGTGCGGCTGTCCACCGGCAACTACCGCGGCCACAGTTTGGCCGGCCTGGCGGTGGCCGCCCACGAGGTGGGCCACGCCATCCAGCACGCCAGCGGGTACCTGCCCCTCAACCTGCGCCACGCCATCCTGCCCGTCTGCAACATCGGCTCGATGGCCGCCTTCCCGCTCTTTTTCATCGGGCTGCTGATGAAGAGCGCCGGCCTGATGGACCTGGGCATCGCCTTCTTCGCCGCAGTGGTGGTCTTCCAGGTCGTCACCCTGCCGGTGGAATTCAACGCCAGTTCGCGGGCCATGGTCCAACTGGTGGACGGCCGCTACTTAGCGGTGCAGGAGGGCTCCCTGGCCCGCAAGGTGCTCAACGCTGCGGCCCTCACCTACGTGGCCGCCGCCGCCACCGCGGTGATGCAGTTGTTGCAGTTCGTGCTGCATCGCAACAACTCGGAAGAATAACCTCCCTCCCATAGCCTTCTGGGGTGCCTTCCCTTGTGGGAAGGCGCCCTTTCTCTTTTGTTGACCCCTTCCCCCTCCTGCCCTATGCTGTGTAGCACTGCTTAGCGGGGGCCTATGGGGGGCAATGTCCGGGTGCTACTGCTGGTCTCCGTCCTCTTCGGGGTGGCTAGCGGGATCTACGATTTCATCCTCCCCTAATAGCTGGAAGGCCGGGGCCTCTCCTTCCAGAGCATGGGCTACATCTTCGCCTGTTCCAACCTGGCGATGTTGGCCGTGCGCATCGGCCTGGGCAACCTGGCGGACCAGTGGGGCAGCAAGCGGCTCTACCTGGTGGCCGTCTCCAGTTGCGCCCTCGCCTGCCTGGCCACTCCCCTCACCGCCAGCCTGTTCTTGCTCATCCCCCTGAAAACCCCGCGCAAGGTGGGGGGGCTGGCCCGGGACATAGCCCACCTGCTCTTGCTCTACGCCGAGGGCCGCAGCCGCTTTGCCGACTTCATCGGCAAGACCCGCGGGGTGGAGTTCCTTTTTCTGGTCGTGGGCACCTGGATCGCCGGCCTGGACATCGCCGTGGTGGCCGACCGGGGAGCCCTGTGGCTGGGGGCCTGGGCCTTGGCCGCGGTCCTGATGGGACTGGGGGTGCGCTGCCGCGAGCCTGCGCTCCCTGCTCAACTTTGACCTGCCGCGCAATCTCAAGGTGATCATGCTGGCCAAGTTCATCTTTTCGGTGGGCCTGAGCACCAGCCACTGCTTCATCATGCCCTCTTCTTCAGCCAGAAGTTTGGCGAGTCGGCCGCCACCGTCTCTACAGGGATGACCATCCACCGGCTCACCGCGGTCCTGCCCCTGCTGCCAGTGGGCTACCTGCATATCAAACACTACAAGGCGGTGTTCATCACCATTGTCTTCCTCTATGGGATCGCTATCAGCGCCGGCGCCCTCATCCCCGATTTGTTCTGGGCGGCGGCCATCTGGCTTCTGCACGACCTGGTGGGTGCCGGGATCTGGATTCCCATCCAGAGTGCCATCATCCAGGGCGAGTGCCGCGAGGAATCGCGTGGCCTGGACCTGAGCAAGACCCCTGGCCTTCTCGGCCCTGGGCGGGGCCATCGGCCCCATCCTGGCTGGGTAACGGGCCGGGGTGTCCATCAGCGCCCCCGTCGTGGTCAGCGGCCTGTGGTCGCCCTTTCGGCCGGCGTGCTCGTTGCCCTGTGCCTGAAACCCGGCTCGCGCACCGAGCCCGCCGCCCTCCCCCTGGCCGCCCCGCCGGCCCGCCAAGCTCCGCCGCTCCGATTTTCCTTATATTAATGCGCCGTCATAAAAGGAGTCTGCCATGGTTGCATTATTCCTGGCGCTGATCTTTGCCCTCGCCCTTTGCCCAGCCGGGGCGGACGTCCACTACACCGAAGAGATCGACAATTCTGGCATCGGTCCCAAGAAGGTGGGGGCTCGCAAGACCACCAACAGCATCTATATTAAGGGCGAGCGCCAGAAGGTCCGTAGCCAGATCGCGGCCAGCAAGGAACTGGCCCAGGCCCTCGAAAAGGAAGGCAAACCCCTCAACAGCAGCACCATCCTGCGCCTCGACTCGGTTAAGGTCTACAAGGTGGATCACCTGCGCCAGACCTACGCCCAGGAAGCCCTGCCCGCCCCGGCCGCCAAAGCCGCCCCCAAGGCCGCCGCCAACCCCAACGCCCCGGAGATCCAGTTCGAGGTCAAGGCCCTGCCCGACACCAGCCGCATCGAGGGGGTGCTCTGCCGGCGGGTGGCCGCCCAGATGAAGGCCCGCTACTACCAGGCCGGCACCAAGACCCTGCGCAAGGAGAACCGCTACCTGTACCAGGCTTGGATTGCCAGGGATTTTCCCGCTTATCAGGAGATCGAGCGCTTCCAGAAATTGCAGACCCAGAAGACCTCCTTCCCCCCCCTGATCAGCGGCGACCTGGCCCAGTTGCAGGGCATCGTCGAGGACTACAACCAACTGGCCGAGAAAGCTGCGGTCGTGGAACTCGATGGCCTGGTGATGCAATCGGAGCTCAAGGTCTTCGTCAATACCGGCAAGGGCGAGGAGCAACTCTTTCAGCTCGAGCGCAAGGTGCGGGGGCTCTCCTACACCGCCTTGCCCGACTCGGTCTTCGCGGTGCCCAAGGACCTGAACCAGATCAAGAAATAGCCCATGACCTTCCCCCGTGCCCCCTGGCTCGGCCTGGCCCTGGGCCTGGTCCTGCTGGGGCTGGCCACCCCCGCCGGTCCCTGGCTGATCGGCCGGGGCCTGGTGCAACTGGCCCCGCACTGGGGATGGCGGCTACACCTGGGCTCCACCTCTGGGGCGCTGGCGGGCAGGGTGTCCATCCGCGACCTGCGGGTCGCCGGCCCCGGCGACAGCCTGCGCTTCACCGCCGAAGAACTCTCCTTCTCGCCCTGGGACCGCGCCCTGGCGCTGCGCCGCCCGGTGCTGGAGCTGCTGCTGGGAGCAGAGGCCGACACCAGCGCCGCCGACACCGCCGGCCTGCGCCTGGCAATCTCCTCCTACCCCAGCTTAGACCTGAGCCAGGGCGCCCTCCACCTCACCCAGCCTGCCGACAGCACCGCCGTCCACCTAACGGGCCTGGAGGCCCGGTACCGGCCCACCGGCGATACCACCGGCAGCCTGCAACTGCGCCTCGCCCGCTGGCAGGTTATCCAGGGCGGCGCCGAGCAGGCCGCCGGCGACCTGCAGGGCGAGTTGCAGCTGGAGCCGGACCGGCTGGCCCTGACGCGCCTGCAGGCTCACATACAGAGCGGTCATACCCGCTTCGACACCCAGGCCCAGGGTTCCCTGGGTCTGGGCCGCACCCTGCCGGCCAGCTTCCGACTCCAGACCGAACTGCAGGCCGATTCCCTGCGCGCCCAACTGCGCCTGGACCTGGAGGGGGGCCTCCGCCCCCTGGACACCCGCCTGCTGTTAGAGGGGCAGTTCACACTTCCCGCTCTGGGTCCACTGGGATTGCGGGCCCGGGGCATTCTCGATACCCTGCGCTTAGTGGTGGAAACCCTCCACCTGGAAGCCGCTGGCGGCCTGGCCAGGGGCCGGCTGGCCTACGGCCTGGACGCCGACAGCCTCGCCCTGGAATTGCGCCTCGACCACCTCGACCTGTCGCGCCTCAGCGCGGCCAAGGGCCAGGTGGACGCCCTGCTCCAGGTCCAGGCCAACCTTGGGGCCCAGCGCTACACAGGTGGCCTGGACCTGTGGGGCCGCCAACTGGCCCTGCTGCCCGGCCCCCCCCTGGACGCCCGCTTCCAGGCCAGATTGCATCCCGGCCACCTGCTCGAAGCTGCCCTCGACTCGCCCCTGGGCCGCCTTCAGGCCACGGGACCGGTTTCTCCCAGCGGCGATTGCGATCTCCAGCTGGCAGGCGTCCTCCACCCTGGCCCGCTGCTGGGCTACTCAGCCCCGCCGGTGCAGTTGCAGGGCCGGGCCCGCCCCGACTCCCTGCAACTGCGCCTGGACAGCCCCGATCTGCCCCTGCAGGGGATCAGCCTGGGGCCGGTAGAGGCCGAGCTGTCCCTGGTGGAAGGGCGTCGGCTCGAAACCACCCTTGTCGCAGCCGGCGACCAGGTACAGGCCCGGCTCCGCGCCGATCTGGCGGAGAGCCGGCTCGACACCTTTGCCCTCGCCCTCGCCGCTCTGCCCCTGGCCCGCTTCGACACCTCCCTGGCCGGCACCCTGGGGGGCCAGCTATCCGCCAGCGGCGGTTTCGACCTGGCCTCGCTGCGGCTGGGCGGCCAGTTCCAATTGTCAGAAGTGGCCTATCAAGGCTGGAAAGCCGGCGACCTGGACCTGGAACTCCAGCAGACCGCCAACCGGGGGCAGTTGCGCCTGAGCGGCCAGGGGGTGGGAGCCGCCTTCCTGCTGGACCGGGGCGACCGCCTCGAAGGCCAGCTCGAAATGGACCAGGCCCGTTTCCGCCACACCCCCGGCGACAGCCTCTCCCTCTCGGGCCATTTGCACCTGGACGGCCGCCTTTCCGCCCCCGCCAAGATCGCCGCCGCGGGCCTGCTCTCCCACCTGGCCCTGCGCCAGGAGGGGTGGGGGATGCGCCTGGCCGACACCCTCCGCTTCACCTATGCAGACCAGCGCCTGCGCTGTGACCCTTTCGCTCTCCTCACCCCGGCCGGGACCCTGCACCTGGAGGGAGGCGGCGGCCCGGATATGCTGGCCGTCGAGGGCCACATCGACACCCTCGACCTGGGCAACTGGTCGTCCTCCCTCACCGGGACCGGGCAACTGGGTTTCTCGCTGGGCGGCGCCATCAGCCAGCCAGTCCTCCGGGCCCAGGCCAACCTGGAACAGCTCAAGCTGGGGGGCAATCCCGTGGGTTGGATGCAGGTGCAACTGGACCTGGCCGACACCCTGCGCTTTGCCGCCGACCTGGAGCAGGACGGGGACCAGGAGCGGGAATTCGACCTGGATCTGGCGGCCCCAGCGACCCCGCTCCTGGCCGGGGGCGACGCCACCGACGCCCAACTCAGCCTGCGCCTGCGCGCCCGCCAGGCCGATTTGCGCGCCCCCCTCAGCCTGCTCCTGGCCGACAGCCTGGGTGGGCAGCTGAGCCTTGACGGCGACCTGCAACTGCCCCTCTCCTTACTGGCCGACCCCCGGCGCTGGCAGGGCTTGGGCGGGCAGTTGCGCTTCGGCCAGTTCCAGCTCGACAAACCCGGGCTGCGCCTGCGCCTCCAGGACCCGGCCACCCTTTCCCTGCGCCACGACCACTTGGAGGTGGAGGAGCTGGCGCTCCTGCTCGACCGCTTCGATCCGGCGGGGAATCACCTGCAGGAAGCCGGCGCCCTCAGCCTCAAGGGCTGCTTCTCCCCGGCGGCGCCCTTCCAGCTCCAGCTCGACCTGCGCGGCTTGGACCTGCGGGCTTTGGAAACCTGGAACCAGGAGGAGGCCGCCATGCCCGCCGGCCAGGCCAGTCTCCAGGCGCGTTTCGCCGGCACTCTGACTGACCCGGACCTGGACGCCGCCCTCCAGATTGACACCGAGGATTTGGGCCGCATTGAGGGCCGCTTCCGCGGCGACGAGGCCGAGGGCGGGCTGCAACTGGTGTGGCTGGCCCTCGGCGGCGACAGCCTCGAAGTCAGCGCCCAACTTCCCTGGAGCCTCGGCGAGGGCCTGGTCCACTGGGACCGGGGCCAGGGGCGGGTCTACTCCAGCGGCTTCAGTCTGCTGCCCCTGCTCGATCAGTTGCCGCAGTTCGAACGCCTCGATGGCACCTTGAGCACCGATCTGGCGCTGGCCGGCTTTGGCGAGGACCTGCGGCTGAGCGGCTGGGCCGCCATCGAGGATCTGGAGCTGCGCCCCCTGGACGTGAAGCCCTCCTACTTCTTCCCGGCCGGGCGCATCGAGTTTGCAGGCCAGCGCGGCGAACTGCGCGACTTCGTCGGCGGGCCCCTCAAAGGGGAGGGCCGCGCCGAGCTGAGCGGCCACCTGGAGCTGGCCGCCCTCGACTCCCTGGTCTACGATCTGCGGCTGCAGGCCCGGGACCTGCCCCTCAACTACGCCGACATCTTCGTGGCCCCCGGCATCGACCTGGACGGCAGCCTTAGCAGCACCCCCGCCGGCTCCCTGCTGCGCTGCCAGGTGCGCATCGACCGCGCCCAGGCGGAGGTACCCCTCTTCGACCCCAGCACCCCGGTGCCCCCGCCCCCTGCCGCGGTGCGCGATCCCTTCCTCGAAAACATGCAACTGGAGCTGACCGTCAACCTGCGCGACCTCCAGGTCGAGAACGAGTTGAGCGAGCTTCAGGTGGAGGGCTTCTCCCGCGTCTACGGCAGCTTCTACAAGCCCCAGTTCCAGGGCGGCCTGGAGATCCCCTCGGGCAAGGTGGCGCTGCTCAACAGCGAGTTCGCCTTTCAGAAAGGCCGCGTCAGTCTGGACCGGCCCGCGCCCACCTACTCGCTCCTCGACCTGGCCTATGAGCCCCTGCTCTTCAATCCCGATCTCGACGTCGAGCTGGGCACCACCGTCCGCCTCTCCGGCGACGATGCCGCCGAACTCGACGCCGATGAGTGCAAGGTGACCCTCAAGCTGCAGGGGCCCGCCCTGCAGGTGGTGCCGGTCTTCTCCTCCGAGCCGGCCATGCCCGAGCAGGACCTCATCCGCCTCCTGGCCTTTGGCTCCATCCAGCAGAGTCAGGGGGAGCGGGAGGTCTTCTTCACCGCCGCCAGCCAGCTCCTGCTCAGCCGGCAGGTCAAGAAGATCGGCCTGGACCAGTTCCAGATCCTGCCCTCGGGCACCCTGCTCGAAACCGTGGGCAAACCCTCGGTGCGGATGGGCAAGTTCTTCAAGTTCCCCCTGCCCCTCCAGGTCAGCTACGAGGCAGCCACCGCGCTGCCCTCCGAGGGCCAGTTCCGCGTCGAGCACAAGGTCGGCCCCTACCTTACCCTCACCGGGGCGGCGCAGAGCAAGTACCAGCGCTACGGCCTGGGCGTCGGCCTCAAGAAGGATTTCCGGTGAGGTTGCTCCTGCTGCTTCTGCTGCCGGCCCTGGCCCTGGCCGACCAGCGCGAAATCACCCTGGCCGAGGCCCAGGGCAAAAAGGTCAAGGAGATCCACTTCGTCCACCTCACCGACAAACCCTTCCGCAATCCCGATCTACGGGCCGCCATGCAGACCCGCGAAGGCCAGCCCTTCCAGCGCCGCTTCTTCCGCGCCGACCTGATGGCCATCGAGGAATTGTACCAGAGCGAAGGCTACATGGAGGCGAGCATCCCCGGCCGGACCCTGATCCTCGAAGACGAGCGCGACCTCCACCTCACCATCCGCATCGACAGCAAGGCCCGCTGGCTGGCCGCCGACGTCCGCTTAGAGCTGGACGCCCCCTACGACACTACGGCCCTGCGCCAGCAATTGGAGCTTGCCCCCGGCGGGATCTTCCGCTACAGCCAGGTGCTACAGGATGAGCGGCAGTTGCTGACCTTCCTCAACCGCCGCGGCCACGCCAGGGCTGCGGTGCAGAACGAGATCCGCATGGACCGGGCCGCCCACCAGGTCGAGGTGGTTTACCGGGTGAGCCCAGGCAAACGCATGTATTTTGGGCCGGTGCGCATCACCCCCGGCGATTCCCTGCGCGGCCTGCGGACCCATCTCGCCCTGATCCAGCGCCAGATCAGCTTCCGCCCCGGCGAGCCCTACGATCCGGAGCAGCTCAAACACACGAGCGCCAGCCTGACGAACACCGACCTGTTCCGCGGCATCACCCTCGACAACCTTCCGGTCTCGCCTGAGGACAGCCTGCAGCCGGTGGAACTCCGCCTGCTGGAGAAGCGCTACCTTTACCTTGAGAGCAACGCCTTTCTCAACGTCGCAGGCAGCCGTGTGGAGCCTGGCCTGAGCGCCAACCTCCAGCACCGCAACTGGCTGGGGCGCGGCGCGCGCCTGGGCCTCGACGCCGGGGTGGGCAGGCCCCTGCAAGGGGGCACCGTGTACCTGAGCGAGCGGAACCTGTTCCGATCGGGGGTGGACTTCACCCTTTCGTCCGGGCTCACCGACCAGTGGGAGGGGAGCACCCGGGTCTTTGCCGATCCCGCCGACTCCCTCCAGTTTGAGTTGCTGACCTCCAACGACTCCATCCTCAACGGGCTGCTGCTCTTCGCCGGGCCCGAGGCCGTCAGCCAGTACATCGCCGCCTCCACCTACCGCTACGCCTCGGTGGAGCGGTTGTGGCAGTTCACGAGCACCCTGGGCAAGCTTTGGGAGAGAAGGCCCGCCGGCCAGTACCAGCTCGACTTCTCCGTGGCCTGGAATCAGGCCCGCACCCAGCCCGAACTGCGCGGCGACATCGACTACAACTCCGAGGCGTCCACCGCCGCCCCGGTTGGCGACACCACCGCCACGCCCCCGGACGACGATCCTTTTGGGGGCGACGACCCCTTCGGTGGGGATGATCCTTTCGGCAATGACGACCCCTTTGGGAGCGACGACCCCTTTGGCAACGGCGATACCGGCGGCGCAGCGCTGCCGGCCACCATCGACTACAGCGAGGGCCGCATCCCCATCGACCACACCTGGCAGCAGTTGCTGACCGACCGCTCCAACACCGTCAACTTCAGCCTGCGTTTCCAGCGCGACACCCGCAACGACCCCATCGCCGCCACCCACGGCGCCTTCCTGAGGGCCGCGGCCCTGTACGCCATCCAGGTGGGCGGCCAGAACACCCGGGTGCTCGACGGCGACCTCGAAGCCCGACTGTACCTGCCTCTGGGCCGCAACCTGGTCTGGGCCCAGTCCCTGCGCGGCGGCCTCACCGCCTCGCTGCGCCAAGATCGCTCTCTGCCGCAGCTCTACTGGAAGGAATACGGCGGGGAGGGAAGTGTGCGCGGGGTGGCGCTAAACAGCATCCAGGCCACCGGCGGCGGTCGGGCGGGCCTCAACCTACGCAGCGAGCTGCGCCTCAAGGCCGGCGACTTCGGCGTGGTGCTCTTTTGGGACCGGGCCGGGGTCTGGCGCCACACCCGCCAAACCAACTGGTCGGGGATGGTAGACGGGTACGGGACCGGGCTCCGCTACACCCTGGGTATCCCCTTCCGCCTGGACCTGGGCTGGAGCGGCGGCCGGACCCGGCAGCCGACTATTTACTTCTCCATCGGCCAGGCGTTCTGATGCCCGCGTTGACAGGGGTCGCCAGTGCGGGTATATTCTTCCCGATCTTTGACAATCGACTTTGGGGGCGATCTGGCTTCGACGGGGACGGAGAAGCTAGGGTTGCGTGCCGAGGTCCCGAAGCCTCGTAAAAACTTTGGGAAACCTTTAATCGCCAACGATAACAACTACGCACTGGCCGCCTAAGTAATTAGGCGACCCACTGGAACTAGTGGTGCCTGCGCCGCTGGAACCGGTGTCATCCTATAGCAGGCTGGCCAACAGCTTCCGTTCAGGGGCTGTAGGTGAGATCTACTGAACTGGCCCTCTGGGCATCTTGTCGGTTGGAGACTCAGGGGGCGAGATTAAAAAACCGACTACGCACGTAGCGGCCCGGTGGAACTGCTCTCGGACGCGGGTTCGAGTCCCGCCGCCTCCACCAATTCAAAAGCGCCATCCCCACAGCAAGGGTGGCGCTTTTTGTTTTCCCTCGTCTTCTCCGCCGTGTATAGATATGGCCTAGTTCTCCTCTGCAAGTAGTTTGCCGCCGATCTACTCCACCATCCCTCAGAGCCGGCCGAAGTCTCGGGAGGGTTGATAGAAGATACGCGTTTGTGTACACGTATGTGTACACAAGGAGGCGGATATGCGCTTTGTCAGTGTCAGGGAGTTGCGCGGCAAGTCGGCGGCCATTTGGAAAACATTGGCCGCGGAGAAAGACTTAGTGGTCACCTCCAATGGCAAACCCATTGCCGTGCTCTCGGCGACCTCGGAGGACACCCTGGAGGAATCGCTGGTGGCAGTGCGCCGTGCCCGCGCCCTGGCCGCAGTGACGGCCATGCAGCAGACCTCTGTGAAGGCGGGGACTGACCGCCTGTCTAAGAAGGAGATCGAGGCCGAGATCGCGGCGGTGCGCAAGGGGCGTGCCCGGTGAGGGTAGTGTTGGACACCAATGTCCTGGTCTCAGGACTGCTCTCCCCCTATGGACCGCCGGTTGAGTTGGTGCGGCTGGTGGCCATGGGGGTGCTACAGGTCTGCTACGAGGCGCGTATCCTCGCCGAATACCGCGGCTACTGCTAACACGCCTGCCGACGCACTTTGATCAAACCCCCTTGACCGTGGTCCTGATCCGCCCTTCGAGTGTCTGTTGCTCGCCCTGGAGTTTCTTGTAGAGCTGCACCAACTGTCCTAGCTGGTGGGTTTGGTGTATCAGCACCGTGCGGTGAGGGCCGGTAGCCGCGGCCACAATGTTGCGGATCTGCCCCAGGTCGATGCGGGTCAGGTTGAAGCGGCGCAGCTCTATCTGGATGTGCTCCTCGCAGGTGCCGGCACTGGTCTTGAGCCGATCCAGTTGTTTGGCCTGCCAGGGCTCCAGACCGGCCACGACGGCGCCGGCCACCCCATTGGGCGAACCGAGTTGGTAGACCTCAACCCCTTCCTGTCCCCATACCTCGCCGCCCAGGATGCCCCTACCCCGGCTTCCCCCTCCCTTGAGGACCAGCACCTTGCCGGCGGCGTGCAGCAGGGCGCGGTAGACATGATTGCCGGCGGTGAAATCCCCTCCCGCCTCCACCCGGGCCTCCTGGGTGAACTGGGCGCGCAGGTCGCCGCCGGCCTGCACCCGGGTCCGCCGCCCCAGGATGCCCCGGACCACGGTGACATCTTCGGCGGCTTGCATAATGCTGCCGGTTTCGGGGGTGTTGGTGATGCTGCCCGTCGCCTTTACCGAGAAGCCCTGCACTACCGAGCCATCGACGCACACGTCCCCCGGAAATCCAGGTTGCCGGGGCCAAAGTCGATGTCTCCCTTCACTGCCAATTGCCAGATTACCTTCAGCGCGTCGACGCTTATCCGCACCACCTCGTCGATGGTGGCCAAGTACAGTTCCACCCCTTTTTCGCGGCGCACCTCCACGTGGGACCGGGCCTTTAGCGGATAGTCCAGGCCCTGGCGCGCCTCCAGGACCCGGCCCTTCACGTCGTACCCGACCCTGCCCGGCACCGGCTGCGGCCTTTGCGCGATGAGCTGCCCTACTCCGGTGCTGGGGGTGAAGTTCACCTCGCGGAAGTCAAAGAAGCCGTCATCCATCTCCTTGCCCGGCCGGCGCTAGACATCCACCAGGATCTCGACCTGGGCGTCCTGCCCGTGTACCGGCAGCAGGCCCTGGGGTAGCGGAAAAATCCCCAGGGGATGCCGGCCCTGCTGCACCAGGGCAGCCAGTTCCTCGACGCGGCCGGAATGTACCCCGGCGCAGATCCCGGCGTCGGCCAGGCAGGTTTCCACCGTCTCTGCCCGCAGCGGCAGAGGGTGCTCGTCGAGCAACACCCAGCAGGCGCGCATCTGCCCCTGGTCCACCCACAGAGGGGGCAGCACCGAGAGCTGGCCGGTTTTTCCCTCACCGGCCGCAGATGCGGGGCCAGCGCCGCGCTCAGCCGCACGTGGTCCAGGTCGAATGGCTGGCCCACCAGCGCTAGCACCTCCTGCGCCAGAGGTGTGAGGGAAAGGAGCTGCCAGCCGGACCCTCTGGCGGCGCACGAACTGCAACAGCTGGTCGGCGATCTGGTGGGCCCGCGGCCCCTCCTGGTGGAGGATGGCGAGGTACTCGTGGACCTGGGGGTCCAGCTCTCGGTGCAGCAACCGCTCGCTGAAACCCAGCACCGAAGTGAGGGGATTGTTGATCTCGTGGGCCACCCCGATGGCCTCCAGTCTCTGCATCTGGCGGAGGTGCTCCTCCTGCAGGGCCAGGTTCTTCAGATCTTCCAGCCGGCGGTGCGCCTCGGACAGCACCTGCGCGAACTGCCCGAGGATGGCGATGTCCCGGCCGCTGAAGGCGTCTTCCCGAGGGCTGTTGATGGCGAGGGTAGCCCCGCTGAAGGGCACGTCGAGCACACTGACGGCCCCCGCCGGAACCTGGTCCCCGAACTGATCGATCGCCACTTGGTTGCGCTAATACACCGGCCTGCCGGTCTCCATGGCCTGGCCCAGGGCACGCGGGAGGGTTTCGTAGTGCTTCTCGATGATCCGCCCGGTGGCCGTCTCGTAATCCACGTAGCGATGGCGCTGGAAGTCTATGAGGCTGATGCCGCAGTCCCTGAACTCCACCAGGGTTATCAGTACCCGCTCGACGGCGGCCACGACCCTTCTCCAGTCCCCCACCTCCCACCTGCTGCATCTGCAGGGTCTCGTTGCGCAGCTGCTGCACCGCAAGCTCGATGCGCTGCGTCTCCTTGGCCCGGCGCAGGGCCTCCAGGGTCTCCAGCCCTTCCAGTCTTCGGGCCAGCAAACGGGCCACCTGTCGGAGAAACTGGACTGCCTCCTCGTCAAAGGCATCCTCCTGCAGGCTATTCATCGCCAGGGAGCCCCCGCCCGGCAGGGACACCTCCACCGGGCTTTGGACCTCCGCGGGCATGGGGCTCTGCCTGAGGCGCTCCCCACCCACCACCACCGGCTGTCCGTAGCGCGAGACCTCCGCCACCCAGGGATAGTCGGCCAGGCAGCCGCTTTCCCGCTGCTGCTCACACAAGAAAAAGGCGCGGTAGCTGGAGAAGTGCCCCTCCCTGGCCGAGGGGAATTGCGGGGAGGTGCGGCAAATGGGGGTGCCCAGGCTCCTCAGTTCCTCGACCCAGGTTGCTTAGAGCCTCCCGGGCACCTCCTCCAGGCTGTGCATGGCCATGAGCTGGTCGCGGATACGGCCCAGGGTCTGCTCACGCGCCAGGTCACGCCGGGTCCGGGCAAGTTCGACGGCTAGGGCCGCCGCGGCCATAGGGGACTCATGACTGCGATTCATCGTCCATGACCCGCACTTCTCGATTTGTGGCAACTTTAATTAAAATATAAAATTTCCAATAATAATTATAATTAAAAATGGCTACCACGAAAAAAAAGGAGCTTCAAGGGGATTATCCGCGCAGGCAATCGTCGGGCTAGCGGGAATCGGGGGGCCAGTACCCGCCCCGGATTGGCGCCGGGGCTTGGCGCACATCCGGGTGATGATGGTCTACTCGGAGGGTCCGGAGTCGGGGTCCGGGTGAAAGAGAAAGCGGGTGCAGCTTAGAGCCTAGTGGCGGCGTCGGACCGGGGGGGGCAGTTCCGGGGCGTACTGGTAGCCCGGCTCGCGCTCCTGCCGGCGCTGGATCTCGTTGATGTGTTTCCAGGTCTGGCGCAACCCGTCGGGGCAGGGCGGCATCTCGGCCTTGATGAGTTGGTGCAGGCGGTGGAGCTTGTAGCAGGGAACGCCGGCGTACATATGGTGCTCGGTGTGGTAGTTCATGTGCCAGTAGAGGAACTGCACGAAAGGATTGAGGTAGACGGTGCGGCAGCAGAGGCGGAAGTCCGGCACCTTGTCCTGTAGGCCGATGTGCTGGACGGAGTTGCAGAAGAACTGCAGCCAGGCCCCGAACATCATCGGGACGGTGATTACCAGAGGCACCACCCACAGGCCAAAGGCCAGCGAGACCCCGGCGATGAGCAGGTGCCCGGCCAGCATGAGGCGCTCCCAGCGGGTGTAGGCGCGGCGGCGCTCCGGATCGCTGGTGGGGAAGAGCATCCCGGTCCACTTGTCCGCGGTGTTGAGGTACCCTGTGAAGTTCTTGAGCTTCCCCTTGAATAGATGGTAAGGGTAATTGTAGTTGACGATGCCCCACTTCCACACACTGCCCGTGTCCACCTTGGCCGGCAGCACTACCTCTAAGTCGTCGGGTGGGTGCAGGGTGTACTTGTGGTGCTCGGTGTGGCTGGCCCAGAAGTGGTGGTGATTGTGCCAGCCGAGGAAGGAGAAGATGCGCAGGAAGAACCCGTTGAGCCAGGTGGTGCGAAACACCGTGTCATGGATCAGTTCGTGGAAGCCGTTGATCAGGAAATGCCAGAAATGCCCGTTGACGAAGACCAGCAAGGCGGTTGCGTACCAGGGCCAGTGCAGCGAGGAGTAGATGGCGGCCCCGGCGGACAGGGCCAGCACCCCCAGGTGCCCCAGGGTCTGGGCGAAGCCGAGGATATCGCTGCGCTTGTTGAGCCGGGCCAGTTCCTCGCGGGACACGTAACAGCGGTACCATTTAACCCGGCTCTTCTTGGGCGGCTCGTTGTACCTGGGTCCGGTGTTGCGGCCAGTGGCCCACAGGTCCTGGTCAGCGGGGGTTTCCGCGAGTGCCATATCGGGCAGGGGGTTGTCAGTCATCGTTGCGATCCGTCGGTTTGAGGGTGGGCCCAATAAAGCCACGCTGCCGGCCAGTGTCAAGCCGGCGGCACCTTTCCCTGGCCGGCCCGCCGCCGCTATTGCCGCTTAGTCCCCGCTGGTTTTTCACCTCTCTGCCTTTATTGTAAATTGGGTGCGCCGCCTTCCCCCACTGACCTGCGAGCAAGAGAAAAGATCATGGCTAAACCGCGTATCATGTTCTTCCACGACAGCCGGCACCCCCTCATCTATATGTACGAGCCGCCCATGCAGCAGGCGGAGATGGAAGCCGCGGTGGACGAGCTGGTGGGCACCCCCGTCGAGGCGCTGATGTTCTGCCTCGGAGACGGCCGCACCGTGCTGCACGACACCAGAGTGGGCGAATTGTGGGGCGACAACGTCGAGCGCTGGCCGCACCTGGTCTTCCAGCGGGCCCACCGCAATGCCAGCCAGATGATCCGCGGGGGCCTGGATCCCTTGCGGGTGGTCTGCGAGCGGGCCAGGGCCAAGGGGCTGCTGATCTACCCCACACTGCTGGTGCAGCAGGGCCGGGGGCCGCGCGAGCAGGATGTGCGTTGCTCCGAATTTCGCTTCGGCAGCCAGCACCTGGAGATCGGCGCGCAAGGGGAACTGCCGCCCGGCTTTCCCGGGACTACCTGCCTTGACTTTGTCCACGAGGAGGTGCGCCAGGAGCGCTTCGCCCTTATCGAGGAGGTACTCCG
Organism: Candidatus Handelsmanbacteria bacterium; assembly: GCA_016867395.1. GTDB lineage: Bacteria > Latescibacterota > UBA2968 > UBA8231 > UBA8231 > SICG01. The sequence goes on along the minus strand of VGJS01000008.1, from coordinate 93,524 downwards.
GAACTATCCGGTGGAGGGTTTCGAGTTGCAGATGAACTACCAGCCGTACTACTTCCATCCGTCCAATTGCAAAAAAGGCCGCCAGCTGATGACCGACTGGATCGAGCGGGTGTACCAGGCGGTCAAGCAGAGCGGCAAGGGACGCGAGCTGGTGATCCGCATCCCCGCCAGTATCAAAGGCTGCATGGAGGTGGGGCTGGACGTGCGGGAGTGGTTGCGGCGGGGCATCGCCGACGTGCTGGTGGGCCAGAACTTCTCCGGGCCGGAGCTGCTCGACCAGATGGCCGACTTTCGGCCCCTGGTGAAGGCGGCCAGGGGCAGCGGTTGCCGAGTGCTGGCCGCCATCCAGAGCCTGGTGGATTCGGACCGGCTCTCGGATGCTTCTATCGAGATGGTCCGCGCCGGGGCCTGCAATTACTGGGCCCAGGGGGTGGATGGATTGTACCTGGCGCACTGGTTCGGCAACTGGCCATACCAAGCGCCCTTCTACGAGAAACTGCGCGAGCTGCCCCATCCCGAGGTGATGGCGCCCAAGGACAAGACCTACTTCATCCCCACCGAGACCGGGCGCTATCCCAATCCCATCCGCGAGCCCGGACTGGAGATGGTGCTGCCGGCGCCCCTGCACCTGAAGCAGCCGGTGGCGCTGCCCTTGCAGATCAGCGACGATTTGCGGCGCTGGCAGCAGGCGGGCCGGGTGCATCGGGTGCTCTTGCGGGTGCGGGTCATGGGGCTGAACGAGCGCCATCGGCTGCGCTTTTGCCTCAACAGCAAGGCCCTGCCCCTGGAAAGGATACGCGTGATCAACGAGACCTACCGGATGAAGGCCCCCCGTTACCGCACCGGCTCGGGGTACTGGTTCGTGTTCCGGCTCGACCAGGGACACTGGCCCCGCCGGGGCGAGAATCTGCTGGAGATCACCCTGCTCAAGACCGACCCCCAGGCCCTGCCCGAGATCCGGGTGCGCGATGTAGAGTTGGAGATCAGCTACCTGATGGGCCGGCACTTCAACCGCGGCCAGGACGCGGACTTGGGGCCCTGGGAGAACAGCTTTAGTTAAAAAACCCCAGATCCTCTGCGGTCACCCGGCGCGCCACCTCCTCATCTACAGAGACACCCAGTCCCGGCCGAGTGGGCACCGCGATGTGCCCATGTTGGATCAGATCCCGCTCCACGGTCAGGGTGTTCCACAACTCGTTGTCCAGATGGTGGAATTCGAGGACCTGGAAGTTGGGCGCCGCGGCGCAGACGTGGCAGGCGGCGATGGTGCCCACCGGCCCGCAGATATTGTGGGGCGAGAGAGGGACATAGTACATATCGGCCAGGTCGGCGATGCGCCGGCCTTCGAGCAGGCCGCCGGCCTTGGCCAAATCCGGGGAGATGATGTCGGCCGCCTGCGACTCGATCAGTTGGCGGAAACCGAAACGGGTGTAGAAGTTCTCGCCGGTGCAGATGGGAGTGCGGGTGGCGGCCTTGACCTTGGCCATGGCGTCGATGTTCTCCGGCGGGATGGGGTCCTCCAGCCAGAGCAGGTTCAATCCCTCGAAGGCGTAGGCCACCTTGAGGATGTCGGCCGGGGCGTAGTACCAATGGGCATCGATGGCCAGGTCCGTGTCCGGGTCCAGAGCTTCGCGCACTGCCCGCACTACTTCGATGAAATAGGCGATGTCGCGGTTGCGGATGCCCCGGTTGTACGGGTCGCGGGTGGAGGGGCGCGGGTCGATGTCGAACTTGAGGGCATCGAAGCCCCGGGCCTCCACCTCCTTGGCCTTGGCCACCCACGAGGAGGGGTCGTCCTCCTCGCCGGCGTGGCAGTCGTTGTAGAGCCGGATCCGCTCGCGGAATCTGCCGCCCAGGAGTTGCCAAATGGGTACCCCGCAGGCCTGGCCGGTCAGATCCCACAGGGCCATCTCGATGCCGCTGATGGCGCTCATCACCGCCCCCTGGTAGAAGCCCGAGGCCGACATGCGGCGCTGCATGTCGCGGAAGAGTTTGTCCACGTTGCGGGGGTCCTGGCCGATGAGGGCCTGGGTCAGGCGCCTGTCCACGGTGATCTGATGCACCCCGGCCCCGTGGTACGCCTCGCCGATGCCCACCAGCCCCTCGTCGGTGCGTACCTTGACCAGCACCCACGGGAAGGGGGAGAGCAGTGCCGCGCCGATGCTGGTGATCTTCACGGCGAAACCTCCTGGGCCTTGACCTGCTCCCACACCTGGTCCATCTCTGCCAGGGTGCTCTCCTGCAGCGGCTTTCCCTGGGCGCGGAAGGCGGCCTCCACGGCGCGGAAGCGGCGCTCGAACTTGTCCACGGCCCGGCGCAGGGCGTCCTCAGCGTCGATCTCGAGGAAGCGGCTGGTGTTGACCAGGGCGAAGAGCAGATCCCCGAATTCCCCCTCCAGCTCCTGCCGGGCGCCCTGCTGGGAGGCCCGGCGCAGCTCGCCGAATTCCTCCTCCACCTTGGCCAGGGGGCCTGCAAGATCCTGCCAGTCGAAGCCTACCCGGGCGGCCTTGTGCTGGATGCGCTGGGCCCGCAGGAGGGCCGGCAGCTGGCGGGGCACCCCTTCAAGGGCCGAATCGGGCTTGTCCTCTTCCTCGCGCTCGGCCTGCTTGATGCGCTCCCAGTTGGCTAGCACCTCTTCGGCGCCGTCCACCTGGGTCTGGCCAAAGACGTGGGGGTGGCGGCGGATCAGCTTGTCGACGATGGCTCGGCACACCTCCTCGATGGAGAAGCGCCCCTCCTCGCTGGCGATCTGGGCGTGGAAGACCACCTGCAGCAGCACGTCCCCCAGCTCGCGGCGCAGCTCGGCGTCGTCTCCCCCGTCAATGGCCTCCAGGGCCTCGTATACTTCTTCGACCAAATAGGGCTTGAGCGAGGCGTGGGTCTGCTCGCGGTCCCAGGGGCAGCCCCCCTCGCCGCGTAGCTGGGCCATCACAGCCACCAATTCCGCAAAGCTGCTCCGGGTTTCTTTGTCCAAGGCCAATGCCTCTGGGGTGCGGGTGGGCAACAAAAAAGCGGATTTCGCCTGACCCTGTCAACAGCCGCTGGGCGGGGAACCCTAGCAGAACTCAAGCATTTTATGTACGCACTCGCCCCAGCGCCTGCGAGGTCCGAATTCTATGAAAAAGAAGAAAAGACAGCCCCTCGACCCCAAGGATCGCCCCCCGGAGGGGGACCCGCTTCTGGCCGCGTACCTCGAAGCCATCGCAGGTTCCAGGCCCCTGTCCTCCAAGGACGAAGCCGCCCTGGCCCGCCGCATCCGCCAGGGCGACGGCGAAGCCCGCAACCTCCTGGTCGAGGCCAACCTACGCTTCGTGATCCGGACGGCCAAGGAGTATCAGAACCGCGGCCTCTCCCTGGCCGAACTGATCAGCGCCGGCAACGTGGGCCTGATCACCGCGGCCGAGCGTTTCGACGAGACCCGTGGCTTCAAATTCATCTCCTACGCCGTGTGGTGGATACGCCAGGCCATCCTCCAGACCCTCACCGAGCAGTCCACGGTGCGGGTGCCGGTCAACCGCCTCGGCCTGCTGGCCAAGATCGCCCGCACCGGCGACGCCCTCCAGCAGCAGGGGGCCCGTCCCACCCCCGAACGCATCGCCCAGGCCCTGGGCCTGAGCCCCCGGGAGATCGAGGACACCCTCGTCGACGCCCAGCCGGTCCGCTCGCTCGACGCCCCCTTCGACGAGGCCCAGGACCAGTGCCTGCTCGACCAGCTCACCGACGAGGACCAGCCCAACCCCGAGCAGGAGGTCATCGAGTACAACCTGCGGGAGAACATCGAGGTGGTGCTGACCAGCCTCAATGCCCGCGAGGCCGAGGTGCTGCGCCTGTACTTCGGCCTGGGCCAGGACTGCCCCCTGACCCTGGACCAGATCGGCCTGCGCTTCAAGCTCACCCGGGAACGAGTGCGCCAGATCAAGGAACTGGCCCTCAACAAGCTCCGCCACCCCCGCTACTGCACCCGCCTGCGCAGCTACACCGACAACTGAGCCGCGCCGCGGCACGTATCTTGCCTGGCTCCTCCCCGCAGGGCCCGGCGCCGGGCAGCGCCGCCTCCAAGGGGAAAAAACTGCTGGTCCGGGCGAACTTCCTGCCGATAATCCCAGTAATCGCCAACCCAGGAGCCGAGCATGTCCTCCGAACGCATGAACATCTCCCGCAGCCAGATGCTAGCCCGCGTGGGCGCCCTGTTTTTTGTCTTGACCGGCCTTTTTCTCGGCGCCCTCCTCGCCTCGTTGGGCGGGGTCTGATCCCCCTCCTTCTGCCCGTTCTCCACCGGCAGATCCCGTTACAGGCTGATTTCAATCCCCTTCCGCCCCTTGCCCCAGGCCTCCCGGGCCAGTTTTGTGACGAATACTTGACGACTCTATCGCCAGCTACTATATTGCCGTTCAAGGCGGTGGTAGCTTCAAATTTTTCCTGCATCCTATCCTGAATAATTTCCGGCGTCGCCCCTTGGCGCCGTACCGAGCTGGGCTGGTCCGGACCCTGTCCGTGGGGCCCTTTGCTCCCCGGGAACACGCTCCCATGGGCAAGATTATTGCCATTGCCAACCAGAAGGGCGGGGTTGGCAAAACGACGACGGCCGTCAATCTCTCTGCCTGCCTGGCGGCTAGAGGGCACAAGACCCTCCTTATCGACATGGACCCCCAGGCCAACGCCACCAGCGGCTGCGGCGCCGGCCCCGACAGCCTGGGCGGTTCGGTTTACGAGGTCCTCATCGGCAAGACCCGGCTGGCCCAGGTCGTCTGCCACCTGGAAATCCCCCTCTTCGACCTGATCCCCTCCCACATCAACCTCATCGGCGCCGAGCTGGATATGGCCGCCATGTTGGGCCGAGAAAAGAAACTGGCCGAGGCCCTGGAGCCGGTGGCAGGGGAATACGAGTTCGTGCTCATCGACTGCCCCCCATCGCTGGGCCTGCTCACCCTCAACGCCCTGGCCGCCGCCCACCTGGTGCTGATCCCGGTCCAGTGCGAGTACTACGCCCTGGAGGGCCTGAGCAAGCTGCTCAACTCGGTGCGCATGGTGCAGCGCTACCTCAACCCGGAGCTGAGCGTCGAGGGGGTGCTGATGACTATGTACGACGACCGCCTCCAGCTTTCGCGCCGGGTGGTGGCCGAGGCCAAATCCTATTTTGGCAACAAGGTCCACCGCACCCTGATCCGCCGCAACATCAGCCTGGCCGAGGCCCCCAGTTTCGGCAAGCCGGTCCTCCTCTACGAAGCCTTTTCCACCGGCACCGAGAACTACCGCCAACTGGCCGAGGAACTCTGCGAGGGCCGCCAGCCGGCCCTGGCCGCCACCCTTTAGTCAGTTCCCTGCCCGGGGGTGAATCCCCATCTTGGCCAGCCGGTCCCACAGGGTGGAGCGCTTCATCTCCAGCCGCCGCGGCAGCCCTGCGGCCGGGGTTGCCAGCTCCAGCCTTCCCGCCTTCAGGTGTTCCGGCTCGACGCACCCCCCCTTGCACAATAGCAGAGCCCGCTTAAGGGCCACCTGTAGCTCGGGCACATTGTTCTGGGACCAGTCCCTGGCCTCCAGCCAGGCCGCCGCCGCCGGGGACAGCCGGCAGGCAGCACCCTTCCAGGATCTGGCGGGCCAGGGGGATCAGGTCCTGGCGCCGCTGGCACAGCGGGGGGAGGCGCAGGACGAACTCGGCCAGCCGGTAGTAGAGGTTGGCGCGGAAATCCCCCCGCCCGCGCCCAGGGGCCAGCTGGTGGCCTCCACCACCCGCACGTCCACCTCCACCTCGCGGGCCTCGCCCAGGCGGCGCACTGCCCGCTCCTGCAGGACCCGCAGCAGCTTGGGCTGCAGGGCCAGGGGCAACTCCCCCGCCTCGTCGAGGAAGAGGGCGTCGCCCTGAGCCTGCAGACAGGCGCCCGGATGCCCTGCCTGCGCCGGGGATTGGCCTCGTGCAGGGCCCGGGCCATTACCTCCTTGCCGGTGCCACTCTCCCTGAGGATTAGGACGTTCACCCGCACCCTCTACCTGGCTCAGGTCGGCCACCCCCCCCCCGCCAATCCTCCCTGACTGCCGCCGATCTGCCCCAGTCTCCGCTCGCTTGCCAGGTCCACGTGTCCCATCGCTGCGCCTCCATTTTTCGTGCTACCCATAGTATGGCGGCGAACCGGGGTTGCTTCAAACGGAAAATCTGCCACCCGCCGGCACTTCTAGCGCGTTTCGGCCCTATTACGCGCCGGAGCGCCCCGGCGCCTGAAACCCTTATCGGAAATCCCGCAGCAGCGGCCTCGCCCCGGCTCCATTTCGCCACCCGGGACCAGCCGGCAAAAGCCCCCCTTTTCAGCCACTTGCGCGGTGCCGCGCCGAGACCATGCGCGCCGGGCACGGGACTTGCCAGGGGCCGGCAAACCTTTTTTCGCAGGAGGAGGCCATGCACCCCACCCACGATCCCTACCTGGCCCAGGCCTACCCGTCCCAGCCCCGGTGCGCTGCCCCCCCGCAACCTCCACATGCAGCACCTGCTCACCCAGCTTGGCCGCCTCGCCTTCGGTGCAGGTGCGCCTCTTGAGGGGGCTCCAGGAGCAGGAATTCGAGCGCATTGGCGGCACCCAGACCCTGCGGGTGGATGTGCGGGTGATCCCCGCCACCAACGCCGAGTTGCGGCGCGAGGTGGAACGGGGCCGTTTCCACGAGGACCGCTACTACCGCCTTAACGGGTTGCCGGTGATCCGGCCCCCCCTGCGCGAGCGCCGCGACGACATCCCCCCGCTGGTCGAGTACTTCATCGCCGCGGCGGCCCTTCCTGGAGCTGGCCGACTTGCCGGAGGAGATCGTGCGGTGGCGGGAATTGGAGGAGTTGGGCGCCTGTTTCTACCGGGAGGCCAAGGACCTCTTCGAGCGGCGCTTCCTCTGCGCCGCTCTGCGCCAGCACCGGGGGGTGATCAGCTAGGTGGCCGAGGCCATCGACATGTCGCGCAAGAACCTGTACACCATGATGGACCAGCTTAAGATCGACTACACCCGCTACCGCCCGTGGGGGGCTCAGAGCGAGGAGGAATAGGAAAGGCCCAGGGCCTGGTGGAACTTCTGCATCTGCCCTTCGAGGTAGTGCCGCTGCTCCCCCTCGGCAGGCTTGCTTTCCAGGGCCCGGCGCATCAGGGCGATGGCGCGGGCCGCATCACCCCGGCGGAAAAACAGTTCGGCATAGGTGTCCAAATACACGGGGTTGTCGGCATCGCTTTTGAGCGCCTGGAGCGAAAGTTCGAGGGCCCGTTCCAGTTCCAGGTTCTCCTCCCCGTAGGCCCAGGCCAGGTTGTTGAGCAGGCCAGGGGCGGGCGGCTGCGGGCCAAGCCGCAGGGCCTGCTCGTAGTACTCGATGGCCAGGCGGCGCTGTCCCTGGTCGTAGCAGAGAGAGGCGATCTGCCCGGCCAGGGTTCCCTGCTCCTCGCTGTGTTCGAGGGCCGCGGCGAAACGGCGGGCCGCCACCTCCTGAAGCCCCTGGCGCAGGCGGCATTCGCCCAGGGCCAGCAGCGCGGCCGGGTCCTCCGGGGCCTGGATTAAGGCCGCTTCGAGGATCTGGGCAGCCTCGGCATAGCGCTGGTGGCGCAGGTGAAAGCGGGCCAGTTGCACCTGGGCGAAGGTGGCGGCGCTGTCGCCGGCGGCCTCTTCCAGCCACTGCCGCGCCTGGTCCTCGTCGTCGAGCTGGGCGTAGGCCCAGCCCAGGCTGGACTGGGCCAGCCGGTTGCCGGGGTGGGCCTCCAGCACCTGGTCCAGCACCTTCCGGCCCTGGTCAAAGCGCTTTTCCTCCTGGCAGACCTGGCGCAGGGTGGCGTAGTACTGCGGGTTGTCGGGGTCGGCCAGAATGGCCTGACCCAGAGCGGCCACCGCCGCCTCCGGGCGCTCCAGTCCCAGCTCGGCCATGGCCATCACTAGGTAGGAGGGGGCGTCGTCTTTCTCCTCGCGCACCGCCCGCCGGGCCTCGATCAGGGCCCGCGCATAATGGCCCTGATCCAGGTAATAGAGGGCCAGGCGGCGGTGTTCAGCGGTGACGCCGCACTGGGGGTTTTCGATGACAAAGACCCCCAGCAGGGCCAGAGCGGGCAGCCACTGCCTATTCATGGCGGTAGGTGTGGGCGTGCAGGAGCAGGCCGATGGCGGTGCAGTTGGTCAAGAGAGCCGAGCCGCCGTAGCTGATGAAGGGCAGGGGGATGCCGGTGACGGGCATGACGCCGATGGTCATGCCGATGTTGACGAAGACATGGAAGGTGATCAGCGAGACCAGGCCGATGGCCATCAGCCTGTAGAAGCGGTTGTTCACCCCGGCGGCCAGGTGCAGGGAACGCCAGATGACAAAGGCGAAGAGGGAGAGCACTACGACCGTGCCGATGAAGCCGAGTTCCTCGCCGATCACCGAGAAGATGAAGTCGGTGTGCGAGGCCGGCAGGAACTCGAACTTGGTCTGGGTGCCCCCCAGGTAGCCCTTGCCGGTCAGTCCACCCGAGCCGATGGCGATCTTGGACTGGATGATGTTCCACCCGGCCCCCAGGCGGTCGCGCTCGGGGTCGAGGAAGGTGAGGATGCGATCCTTCTGGTAGCCGTGCAGCAGGTGTTCCCACAGGTACACGGTGGCCAGGCCGGCAGCCACGTTGACCCCCAACATGCTCAGGGTGATCCACAGTCGGGCGAAGAACAGGTGCAGGGCCAGGGAGGAAAGGATGATGAAGGCGGCGAAGACAAAAGGTGCCGCCCCCTGCCACAGGGGCTCAAAGGAGCAGGCCACGCTCAGCCCCGGGGCGATGATCACAATGAGGTAGAGCGGGTTCATGCCGGCCCAGTAGAGCATGGGCAGGAGGATGGCGACCAGGGTCAGGGCGGTGCCCAGGTCGGGCTGCCTGATAATCAGGTAGATTGGCGGCAGCACGATCACCAGGGCGCCGAACAGGGTTTTGTAGTGGTTGATCTGCTCGACGGTGCGGTCGCCCAGGTAATGGGCCAGGGTCAGGATGGCGGCCACCTTGGCGAACTCCGAGGGCTGCATGCTGAAGGGCCCCAGAGTGATCCAGCGGCTGGAATCCTCGCCCGAGCCCCACAGCAGCACGATCACCAGGCTCACCAGGCTCACCAAGTAAAAAGGGTAGGCCAGGGCGTAGAGCATGCGGTTGGGCACGTGGATCACCGCCACAAGCGCCCCGCCCGCCAGTATCGCGTAGGCGGCCTGCTTCTGCCATTCGACCGCGCCGCTGGAGGCGCTGTAAATCATGGCGATCCCCAGCAGGACGATGGCCCCCACCGCCCAGAGCAGGGCGGTGTCCGTTTCGCGCAGCAGCCTCATGTCCCGGCCGTCGCCCCGGGCAGCCTCATCAACGACCCCTCCTCCCTGGCCGCATCGGTGGAATCGGCGGCCACCTCCGCCTCGGGCTCCTTGCCAAAATAGGCTTCCAGCACCTTGCGGGCGATGGAACCGGCCACCACCCCGCCGTGCCCGCCGCCCTCCACCACCACCGCCACGGCGATCTCCGGCCGGTCAAAGGGGGCAAAGGCCACGAACCAGGCGTCGGTATTGCGGCCGGGGGCCTGGGCGGTGCCGCTCTTGCCGGCCACCTCGACGCCCTCGATCCGCACCCGGCGGCCAGTGCCCTGATCCCCGTAGATCACCCGGCGCATGGCCCGCTTGACCTTTTCAAGGGTGCTGGCCGAGATCCCGGTGTACTCGCGGCGGGGCGGGGCGGCGTAGAAGTGGGGGGTGACCAGGTACCCCCCGTTGCACAAGGCCGCGGTGTAGCGGGCCATCTGCATCGGGGTGGCCAGCAGCGCCCCCTGCCCGATGACCAGGTTCATCATGTGCCCCAGGGCCCAGCCGCCGCGCTCCTCGTAGTACTTGCGGGTGGGCAGGTTGCCCAGTTCCTCCTCGGGCTGCAAATCTATGCCGGTGGGACGACCAAAGCCCAGCCGCTCGGCGTAGTCGCGCCAGGCCTTGAAGCCCAGGCTCTGCCCCAGGTGGTAGAAGTAGACATTGCAGGACGCCTCGATGGCCTCCTGCAGGGTGAGCACCCCATGCCCCTCCTTGCGGGCGCAGTGGAACACCGTGCTGCCCACCCGCAGCGACCCGCCGCAACCGGGGAAGGTGCCCAGGGTATCGAGGATGCCCGTCTCCAGGGCAGCCACCGCGGCCACCATCTTCACGGTGGAACCGGGGGGATAATGCTCCCGGGTGGCCCGGTTGAGCAGCGGTTTGGAACTATCTTGAAGTAAGCGCCGGCGCTCCTCCTGGGCCTGAAAGGAAACAAAGACGTTTGGGTCGAAGGTGGGCCGGCTGGCCAGGGCCAGGATCGCCCCGGTCTGCGGATTGAGGGCCACCACCGCCCCGGTCATGCTGTCGCTCAGGGCCCTTTCAGCGGCCCGCTGCGTCTTGTAGTCGAGGGTCAGGACCAGGTCCCGTCCGGGCTCGGGGGGCTGCTCCCGTTCCGGGAACTCGCTTTGCGGGCGGTTCATGGCGTCCACCTCAATGTACGCCACCCCGTCCTCGCCGCGCAGCAGGTCCTCGTACACCTTCTCTATCCCGGTCTTGCCGATGAAGTCCCCCGGGGTATAGTTCTTGTACCGCAGGGCCTGCAACTCCTCCTCCTGCAATTCCCCCAGGTGGCCCAGCAGGTGGGCGGCAAGGGGGCCGTAGGGGTAGTCTCGCTCCGACTCCACCATCACGTCGAGGGGCCAGTCCTCACTCAGCCGCTCTAGCACCAGGGAGACGGTGCGGAAGTCCACGTCGCGCAAGACGCGAATGGTGCGGCCGCTGCGGGTGTAGCGGATCTCGGGGCTGCCGGTGGCCAGGGACAGGGCTTCGACGGCGCGGGCGTCGTTGTCGGGCTTGGAACGGGTGAGGGTGACGGTGTAGGTAGGCCGGCTGCGGGCCAGGATCTCGGAGACCCCGTTGGTCCCCCGGGCCAGGATCAAGCCGCGGCGGGCCTTGATGCGCTTCTGGGCAATCCGATTTTCCTCTGATTTCTGGGCGTAGTGGGCGGAGCTCGCGATCTGCAGGTAGAACAGGCGCAAGAAGAGGATGAGGAAGAGCAGACCGACCACCACCAGCAAGCCGCGCAGGTGCTGGCCGTGGCGGTTGGGATCGGGGTATTCCATACTGGCGCGTATCGCTAAACGGATAAGAGGCGCCGGCGCATGCCCCAGGCATAGGCCAGGCCGCCGCCGATGAGGCTGGTGTAAAGGGCCCGGCCCAGGCCATAGCGCAGCAAGAAAAAAGGCACGTGGGCCAGCCCCAGCCCGTTGTGGCCCAGATAATAAACCAAATCGTGGAGCAGCACCACGCCGAAGATCAGCAAGGTCTGCACTTGCAAATCGTCGGCCATGATGCCGGAACGGCCGTACCCAACGCCAAAGCCCACCAGGGACTTGACCAGGGCGTTGAGTCCCAGGTTCTGCGGCATGTACGCGTCCTGCAAAAGGCCGATGGCGAAACCCAGGATGGTGGCCTCGAAGGGGCCGACCCGCAGGGCGATATAGACCAAGGCCAGCAGGATCAGATCTGGGTGCAGTTCGAGGATGTCGAAGGCGTACCCCCAGGTCGTCTGCAGCACAAAGGCCACCAGCAGCAGCAGGACATGGCGCGCCACTTGCACCGGCTTCACCTGACCTTGGCGCCTGGCTTGAGCTGCAGGGTCATGCCCGCGACCAGCTTGGCGGAAGGGCTGAGGTTGTTCTGGTGGGCCAGTTCCCGGACCTCCAGGCCGAATTTGCGGGCGATGCCGAAGAGGGTGTCCCCCCGGACCACGGTGTAGGTCTGCCCGCCGGCCCCGCCTTTCTTCTTGGCTTGGGCGGCCTTCTTGTCTGGGGAGGTGGCGCTCTTTTTGCCTGCAGCCGCCTGCCCCTGGGCGACCACCAGGTGCTGGCCGGCGCGGATGGTGGTGTTGGCCAGTTTGTTCCAGCGCTTGAGGTCCGCCACCGGCACCTTGAACTTGCGGGAGATATCCCACAGGCTCTCGCCCCGCCGCACCGTGTACTCGCGGCGTTTGGCCTCGGCCGGCGCCGACAGCACCGCCCCAGAGCGGGCGACCGGGGCCGCCGACCAGAGGGTCAGCTTGTCGCCGGCAAGAATCTGGTTGCCGCGCAGGCGGTTCCAACGCTTCAGGTCGCCCACCTCCACCCCGTGTACCTGGGCGATGCGGCTGAGGGAATCCCCCCGCCGCACCTTGTACACGGTCTTGCCGCCCCGGGCCGCTGGTTTTTGGGCGCTCTCGCCGGCCACGGGGCTGCCGTCGCCCACATGGGCCACCCGCAGCGAGGATTTGAGCGAGCCGGCCGCTCCCACCGGGATGGTAAGCTGCTGGCCGGGGGAGATGCGGTTGGGGTTCTTGAGATGATTGACCTGGGCGATCACCTGGGCACTGACGCCAAAGGCCCTGGCGATGGTGGAGATGGTGTCGCGGCGTTTGACCACGTACTGCTGCCAGGCCTCGGGTAGTTTGGCGAAACACGCCTCCAGCTCCTGGTCGGTGCCGGTGGGCACCCGCAGGCGATAGCGCCGCGCCGACTGGGGCGGGGTGACATTGAGCCGCAGTTCGGGGTTGAGGTCCTGCAGGGTATCGTGGGAGATGCGCATGCAGCGGGCCGCCTCCTCCAGAAAGACCGGATGCGGCACCTCGACCTCGGCGAAAGCCAGGTCGGGCTCGGGAGGTTCGGGATCAAAGCCGAAAAGCTTGGGGTCCTTGGAGAGCAGGGCCGCGGCCATGAAGAGGGGCACGTAGTTGCGGGTCTCCTCGGGCAGGTCCAGCTTCCAGTAGTCCCGGGTACCGGCCCGCTCGATGGCCCGGGTCACCCGCCCGGGGCCGGCGTTGTACGCGGCCAGGGCCAGTCGCCAGTCCCCCATCTCCTGGTGCAGGCGTTTGAGATGGCGGGCGGCGGCCCGGGTGGATTTGACCGGGTCCCGGCGCTCGTCCACCCAGCGGGTGCTGTTTAACCCCTCCATCTGGCCGGTGCTCTCGATGAACTGCCAAAGCCCCACCGCGTGAGCCTTAGAGCGGGCCCGGGGATTGAAGCCGCTCTCGATCATCGAGACGAAGAGCAGGTCCTGGGGCAGCCCCTCCTCCCTGAAGGTCTGCCTGATAAGGTCGTCGTAGCGGCCGGCCCGGCGCAGCCAGGTGGTGTAGGTTGTCTTGCCCCTGGTCTGGAAGAAGCGGATGCTGGAGATGACCCGGTCGTTGAGGTCGATGGGCACGTCGCAGGCATGGAGCAGCTTATCGACCAGGGTTCGGTGGCGCTCGGCCTCGGGCCCCTCCAGTTGTTCCTTGGACAGGCCGCGCAACAGCAGGGTGAGGGGACTGTCGGCGGAGAAGCGCTCCAGGTTGGGCAACAGATCGATGTAGGCCCGCTCGGCCGCGGTGCTGAGGTTTTCTAACTCGGCCTGGGCCGCAGCATCCTCGCTGCCGGCTTCTTCGAGGGCGGCCAGCAACTGGAAGACCAGGTCGAGGTCCTCCTGGGCCTGCTCGTAGCGCTGGCCCAGTTGCGCCTCCTGGGCCCGGTAGAGGTGCCAGCGCACGGCCCGCAACCCCTCCTTCATCTCGCCGTCGAGGATCAATGCCCCGCCCGGCGAATCGCCGGCCGCGGCCCCCGGCTCGCCGTCGAGGGCGAGCCGCTGCCATTGCTGGGCGCACGAAGCCAGCCACAGCGAGAGCAGCGCGGCGCCCAGGACCCGCATTCGGTTCACGGTCTGCCCTCCTGTCGCTCGATCTTCTCTCGCACCTTGAGCACGTTGCGATAGCCGTGGCTCTGGACCAATTCCACTAGTTCCTGGGCCTTGGCTTCATTGCCGAAACGCCCCACCTCCACCTTGAACCAGGGGGCCTTGAAATGGATCTCCACGTCTGTTCGCTGCAGGCGCTCGGCGGCCTCCTGCCGCAGTTGCTCGGCCTCGCCGTAGCTGAGGAACTGGTCAATCAGCACCCGCCACCCAGAAACGGAGGTAGCAGGCTCGGTGCCCCCGGCCGGCTCCCCGGCGACGGGGCGGGTCCGCCCGGTGCGGGGGATCACGTAGGCTTCGGCGTAGTTGGGATTGTGGGCCACCAGGCGCTCGTACAGGGCCTCGGCCTCCTCGGCAGTATGGTATTCGCCGGCCTGCACCATGTACAGGCCACGCTGGGCATCGGCCACCACCCGCACCGGCGCACCCAGCTTCGATTGCAGGGCAGAGGCGCGCTGCCGGGCCAATTCCTCGGTCTTGAAGGCAATGACCTGCAGACGGTAGACCGGGGACTGTGACTCCTGGGCAGCGGCGGTCCGGGCGTCGGCAGCCGAACCGCTGGCCGTGTCGGCGGCTGACACCGCCGGCGGCGGGAAACTGGGTTGGATCAGCAGCAGATCCTCGCTCAGCGACTCCGGGTCAAAGGCCCCGCCCCGGCCCACCCCTGAAGGGGACTGGAACTGTCCGGACCCGGCGCACCCACCCAGAAGCAGCCCCCCCCAAAGCCCCACCGCCAACCAGCGGCGGCAATTTTTTACCCCCCTGCCTCCAGCCGGGGCCGGGGAGCGAAACTGGATGGTGTTTTTCACAACTCGATGCTTGGCCTGGAAATCATGGGTTCGGCGGCCGCTCCCAACAGCCTGTTGCCGACCGCGGAGCGATTGTTAAACCTAAATAGAAGCAAATTCTCAGCCAGCACCCTCTCCCCACTGGCGCAGCGCCGGGCCAAAGGGGGGCCGGGCAACCCCTCGCTCCGAGACGATGGCCGTCACCAACTCGGCGGGGGTCACGTCGAAGGCCGGATTGTAGATGCCCACATCCTCGGGCGCCGTGGCCCGGCCGAAGCCCCGGGACACCTCCTCGGGCCGGCGCTCCTCGATGGGGATCTGGTCCCCGGAGGCCAGGCTCAGGTCCAGGGTCGAGACCGGGGCCGCCACGTAGAAGGGGATCTGGTGGGCCCTGGCCAGCACCGCCACGCCGTAGGTGCCGATCTTGTTGGCCACGTCGCCGTTGGCGGCGATGCGGTCGGCCCCCACGATCACGCAGTCGATAGGGGCCGACCGCATGACCGTGGCGGCCATGTTGTCGCAGATCACCGTCACCTCCACCCCGCGCTGCCGCAGTTCCCAGGCGGTCAGCCGCGAGCCCTGGAGCAGGGGTCGGGTCTCATCGGCATAGACCCGCAACTGCTTACCCTCTTCCTGGGCCGCGTAGATCACCCCCAGGGCCGTGCCGTACCCGGCAGTGGCCAGGCTGCCGGCATTGCAGTGGGTCAGCACCTTAAAGCCGTTCTCCAGCAGCCCGGCCCCCTGCCGCCCCAGGGACCGGCAGATGGCCTCGTCCTCGGCGCGCAGGGCCTCGGCCCTTGCCAGCAGGCGCTCGTATAGCTGGCGGTTGTCCAACCCGTTCCCGGCGACGAGCACCTCTTCCATCCGTGCCAGGGCCCAGAACAGGTTCACCGCAGTGGGCCGGGTGCGGGCCAGGCGGGCCCTGGCCTGTTGGAGATGCCGGCGGAAGGCCCCCGGTTCCTGGTCCAGGGCCTCGCCGGCGGCCACGGCCATGCCGTAGGCGGCGGCCACCCCAATGGCCGGGGCCCCGCGCACCACTAAACCCTCGATGGCCCTGGCCACCTCCTCCACCTGCCGGCACTCCAGATAGACGAGCTCGCCGGGCAGGCGGGTCTGGTCGAGCAGGACCAGGGCCTGGTCGCCCCAGGCGAGGGTCTGAAACCTGCTCATGGGCCGGGCAGGACCGCTTTGCCCCGCACCTCCTCGGGCAGATCCGTGCGCACCGCGTCACCCCATAGGCGCTCCAATGCGTAGAAGGCCCGCACCTCATGGCGGAAGATGTGGACCACGATATCGACGAAATCCAGCAGCACCCACCGCCGGCTTTCAAAGCCCTCCACGTGCCAGGGCCCCTGCCCCTGGGCCCCCAGCGTGTCGCACACCTCCTCGGCCAGGGCCTTGATGTGCAGGTCCGAGGTGCCGCTGCAAAGAACAAAAAAGTCGGCGGTGTCGGTCACGGCCCGCAGGTCGAGCAACACCACGTCGATGCCCTTCTTGTCCTGGAGCAGTCCGCCGATGCGCCGCGCCCGGGCCTCGACCTCGGCCGCGGCGGCCGGGGCCCTGTCTGCCACGCCTGCTTCACTCATCCAATAACCTCACCTGCCGGTAGTCTCTGCCGATGATGACCGCCACTTCTTCGAGGCGGAAGGTGTCTTCGTTTACCTGCTGGAGGTGGGGCAATCCCAGGGCCGTCGCCACCAGCCTGGCCTTGTCCAGATCGCCGCGGCGGTCCACCACCATGCTCTGCAAAAAGTTGAAATTCTCTGCGTTGCCTTCGTAGATTACATCAAAGCCCAGACCGCGCATCTTCCTAGTCAGGCGCCCGGCCACCTGCGCTTCGCCGCAGCCGTTGAGCACGGCCACCCGGACGCCGGCCTCTAAGGTGCGCTGAGGGGAGGAGGGAGGCGGAGAAGAGAGGGGGGTCGGCTCTTCGTCCGCGGAAAAATAGGGCCGCAGCGCGGCCACCAGAAGGATGGCGCCTGCGGCAATGGCCAGGAGCCACAGTGCTCGTTCCTGCACCTCAACCCGTCTCGGGGGACTACGGAAAAGCCGCGCGGCCGCGGGCGCAGGCGCCTTGACCGCCGGTTGTTTGGCAAAACGACATATCTCCTTTTAAATCAATGGGACTTCCCCAGGTACGTCAATCGTTTTTTGGGCGCCGGCAGGCGCCGAGCAGGGGGTGATGGCCAGCGCCACTTTCAGCGACGGGGATTTTCTCACCCGGCTCTCCCCCGCCGACTTCCTCGCTGCCTGTGACCGGGCATTCCGCCTCTGGGGCCAGGGGGTATTGCTCAACCCGCCGCGCCGCCAGTCCCTCGAAGGGGGGATCTTCCGCCTGGAGATGCCCGCCCTCTGGCCTGGCCGCTACCAGGGGCGCAAGGTCATCGTGGAGGAACCGGGGGTTGGAGGCCAGCTGGGGTCCCGGCGGGCCTATATAGAACTGGAGGACCTAGTGCGGGGCGCCCACTTCCGCATGGACGCCGATTATGCCACGGACATGCGCACTGGCGCAGCCGGAGCCCTGGGGATCAAGTATTTGGCCCAGGGGCCGGTGGACTGCGCCGCGGTGCTGGGCACTGGCCGGGTGGCCCGCTGCCTGGCCCGCTCTGCCGACCAGCTCTTCGGCCTGCACGAAATCCGCGCCACCAGCCGCCAAGCAGCCAACCGCGAGGTTTTTGCCCGGGACCTGGCCCCCCTGCTGCGGGCCCCGCTGAAGATGGCCGCCTCCCTGGAGGAGTGCCTCGAAGGGGCCGATGCGGTCCTGGTTGCCGTGCCTACCCCGCAACCCATCCTCACCCCGGCTCACCTGGGGCCCCGCACCCTGCTCTCTGTAATGGCTGGGGACAGCCGCACCCGGCAACTGGCCCCCCAGATCCTGGAGGAACTGCCCGTGCTGGTGGACCATCCAGAACAGGCGCTGCAGTCGGGGGAATTCATCTACGCGGGGGAACGCGGGAGCCTGGAGCGGATCGCCTTGGCGCGCGACGCCGCGGGGCAGGTGCTGACCATCGGGGACGCGGCCGACGGCCGGCTGGGCGCCGCCAGGCCGCGGCTGGCTTACTTTACCGGCCTAGCGGTACAGGATCTGTGTGTTGCGGTCGCGCTATACGAGAGCCAAAAAAAAGAGTGACCAACCACCCGAATGCCGAGAATATTTCTGTCGAAGTTCCACATCCATAGGTGTGGAAAACTTCCTCTTGGGCATTCGTCTGTGAGTTCAGGTCACTCTTAATTCCACTGAGCAAGATACCCCGCTTCAACGCTTCTGTCAAGCCCCTTCTCCGCCCTCAGTCCAAGAGTTGCCGCAGCCCGCTGACCAGCCGGTCCATTCCCTGGGCCACGGTGTCGGGTTCCAGGGCTCCATAGGCGATGCGCAGATGGCAGGGGCCCTGTAGCCCGAAGGCCGTGCCGGGGATGACCGCCACCCGGTGTTCCCGCACCAGCCGCTCCACCACCTGCATGGCCGGCATCCCGGTCCGTAGGCGGGCCAAAAGATAAAACGCCCCCTCGGCGGGGGGCACCTGACAGCGCTCCCCCAGCTTAGCCAATCCCTCTAGGCAGGCCCGGCGCACCTGACCCAGGGTGGCTGTAAAGGGGCGGCAGTACTGAGGGCCGGCCTCCAGGGCACCCAGCGCCGCCAGTTGCGAGATCACTGGCGGGCAGATCAGCACCGTGTCCTGGATCTTCTCCAGGGCGCGCAGCAGGTGGCGCGGGGCCACCAGGTAGCCCACCCGCCAGTTGGCCATCCCGTACGCCTTGGAGAAGGAGTAGAGGGAGATGGTGTGGCCGGCGCTATGGGGCAGGGAGCCGGGCGAGAAGTGGTGGGCCTCGTCGTAGGTGAAGTACTCGTACGCCTCATCGACGAGGTGGTAGATGCCCCGCTGCCGGCATAGCTCGTTGACCGCCCGCAGGTCCTCGGGGGTGTAGACCGCGCCGGAAGGATTGTTGGGCGAAATGGTAACCACCGCCCGGGTGCGCGGGGTGAGGGCGGCCTCGAGGGCGTCGAGGCGCAACTGGTAGCGCTCATCGGTGGGCACCAGCACCGGCCGGCAGTTGGCCATAACCACCGCCATCTCGTGGTTAAAATAGAAGGGCGACATCATGACGATCTCGTCGCCCGGATCGGCGATGGCCATCAGCGCGTGGCAGAAACCCATGTTGCTGCCGGCGGTGACCATCAGCACCTGTTCGTCCCCCAAGCGGATGCCGTTCTCCCGTTCAAGCTTCTGGCGGAGCCTTTCCTGCAACTCCGGCAACCCCCCGGCGGCCCGGTAGTGATGCTCGGCGGCCTGCCCGCCAAAACCGTTGATGGCGGCAAAGCTCTGCGGGGGCGGGCCGTAGTGTACGACCCCCTGGCCCAGAGAGATAGTGCCCGGATTGGCGCGGATCAGGGCCGCCACTTCCGGGATCACCGGGCTCTGGATGGCCTGGACGCGGCGCGACTCTCTCACCAGTGGAGGACCTTTTGCAGGCGGGCGAAGAGGCGGTCGATCTCGGCGCGGGTCGGTGTGTCCAGCTCGAAGGCCAGCGGCCCGCGATGCACCTGGTTCTTGAAAAGCCCCCGCTGCTGCATCAGGTGGCGTTCGGTGACGATGAAGCCGTCCAGTCCCCCCTGCATTTGCAACACGACGATAGCGCAGATGGGATAGTACAGGGCGTAGGCCCGCTCCTCGTCGCCGGCCTCCAGGGCTCGCCACAGCGCCACGGTGCCGTCGAGCAGTTCAACGCCGGGGATGGTGCCCCTCACCCCGCGCCGGTAGGAGTCGATGAGCAGCACCCCGCCGCTGCCCTCGAAGAGGGCCGCCTTGCCCCCGGTGCGGGCGTGCAGGGCTGAGATGCAGGGCCCTAACGGCGTGGCCTCGGGCTTGAAGAGGATGCGCTGGCCGTGGCGCTGGAAGAGGCCCGCCTGGAACTCGATGCTCATGGCCCTACCCACGTAGGAGCTGGCGTCCTGCACGATGAGGGGGATCTCCACCGCCTCCAGAATGCCCTCGAAGTACGCCTGCAACTGCGCCTCGGAAAGGGCCCGCGACAGGGGCGGGATGGCCATCGCCGCCGCGGCGCCCCCTGCCTGGGCCGCCTGGGCAAAAGCCTGGGCCTGCTGGGTGCTCTCGGCGCCCACGCTGATGACCACCGGTCCCCGGCCTTTGGCAAAGCCCACCAGCCTGGCCGGCAACTCCAGCCGCTCCTGGGCGCTGAGGCGCAACAGGTCCGAGACCAGGGCCAGGCAGCACCCTTGAGCCCCGGTGGCGAAGAGCCAGTCCACCTGGGTTTCGAGAGCGCCGTAGTCGATGCTCAGGTCGGCGTTGTAGGGCATGTGGACCACGGGCAGGACGCCCTGGATTGAGCGACTCATCCTCTCTCTCCTCTGCAACGGCGCACCTCCCCCAGCAGCAACTCCTGCAAATGGGGGGTGGCGGCGCACAGGTAATAGCTGAATTTCCGGCCGCCCCGGTAGCGGGGCTCGCGGCCGTCCTTTAGGAAACAGCGGGCCCCGGCCTCCTCGGCGATGAGCGAGGGCGGCCCCACGTCGTAGATGGCCACCTGCCGGGTCAGGTACCCGCACAACTGCCCCTCAGCGATGCGGGTTAGCACCAGGGCCGCGCCGATGGGGAACTCCTGCGGCTCGTACTTGGGCCGGAAGACCGCCTGGTAGGGCCGGGCCTTGGTGGAGACGTAGAGCCGGCGGGTGCGGGGGACTGCACCCAAGCGCAGGCGGCGGGGTTTGCCCTTGCCCTGTTGCACAAAGGCTCCCTGCCCGCGCAAGGCGGTGAAGATCTTGTCCTCGCTAGGCCGGGCCACGATGGCCGCCTCCATCCGCCCCTGCCGCGCCAGGCCCACGCAGATGTGGTAGGGCTCGTCCCCGCGCTGGTAGTGGATGGTGCCGTCGATGGGGTCGAGGATGAGGGTGTA
Source organism: Candidatus Handelsmanbacteria bacterium (assembly GCA_016867395.1). Taxonomy (GTDB): domain Bacteria; phylum Latescibacterota; class UBA2968; order UBA8231; family UBA8231; genus SICG01. Next base: position 73,115 of record VGJS01000008.1, on the reverse strand, counting down.
TTCCTCGCTCTTGCCGGCGAGGCGCCGCCGCAGCGGGGTGGCCTCCTCGGCGATGCAGCCGATGCCGGGGAAGTGGTTGAGCACCGCGCTGAGGATCAGGTCCTGCAAGGCGCAGTCGAGCACGGTCAGCACTGCCGAAGACGCCTGGGCCTCCGGGCCGGTCAGGCGGGTGTCGGGAGCCTTGCCGATGTTGGCCACCTGGCCGTAGAAGATCAGCGAGGCCTGGGCACACTGGCGCACCACTGGCAGCAGCGCCTGGACGAAGACCTCGGGGTCGATGGGCTTGGGCATGAGCATGGGCTCAGGAAAATGCCCGGACCACCGAGGTGGCCGGGCATCTTCCCGAAGGGCTGGGCGGGCGACGGGGGATCAGCCGGCCGCTTCCTGGTGCTGCCGCGCCGCCTGCTGCAGCGCGACGCTCACGCGGTCCGGGCTCATCGGCAGGTCGGTGAGCCGCACCCCCACCGCGTGGTAGATGGCATTGGCGATGGCGGCCATGGGCGGCACGATGGGCACCTCGCCTACCCCGCGGATGCCGTGCGGGCTGCCGGGATTGGGCACCTCTACGAGGATGGTCTCGATCAGGGGCAGGTCGAGGGCGGTGGGCAGGCGGTAGTCGAGGAAGGTGGGATTGGCCAGGGTGCCATCGGCGTTGTAAAAGTAACCCTCCGAGAGGGCCCAGCCGATGCCCTGCACCGCCCCACCCTGGATCTGGCCTTCGACGTAGCTGGGGTGGATAGCCTTGCCCACGTCCTGCACCGCAGTATAGCGCAACACCTCGACCTTGCCGGTCTCCGGGTCCACCTCCACGTCCACCACGTGGGCGGCAAAGGCGTTGCCCGGGCTGGGCGCGTTGATGGCCCCCTTGCCGAGGATGGGCCCGCCGGTACCGCCCTGCTGCGCCGCCACCTCCTTGAGGGTGGTCCGCTTGGAGGGATCGGTCTTGCAGACAAACTCGCCGCCGGCATACTCCACCTGGTTGGCTCCCACCTCCAGCATCCTGGCGGCGCGCTTGCACATCTCCTGCACGAGATCCTGGGCTGCCAGGTAACAGGCGTGGCCGGTGGCGTAGGTGACGCGACTGCCGCCGGTGCCGTCGGTATAGCCGATCGAGTCGGTGTCCACCACCATCGGGTTGACCTCCTCGGCCCTGATCCCCAACTCCTCCGCGATGATCATGGCCATGGCCGCGCGCGAGCCGCCGATGTCCACCGAGCCTTCGAGGAGGTTGAGGGTGCCGTTGGGGTTGAGGCTGAGGGTGGCCACGGACTGGCCGCCGCCGTTGAACCAGAACCCTGCGGCCACGCCCCGGCCCCGGTGGGCCCCTTTGAGCGGAGATTGGTAATGGGCGCTATTGCGGGTCGCCTCCAGGGTTTCCTGGCAGCCGATGCGCTTGAAGAGCACCCCATCAACGCGCCGGGTGCCCTCCTTGGAGGCGTTGCGCAGCCGAAACTCCAGCGGGTCGAGGCCCAACTTCTCCGCCACCTCGTCGAGCACCGACTCGGAGGCAAAGGCCGCGTTGGGTGCGCCCGGAGCGCGGTAGGCGCTGGACTTGGGCTTGTTGACCAGCACGTCGTAGGCGTCGATCTGGATGTTCTCAATGTGGTAGGGGGTGAACATGCACAGGGCGCCGGCCCCCACCGCCGAACCGGGGAAGGCCCCTGCCTCGTAGGCCATCGTTGCCTGGGCGGCGATGATCATACCCTCCTTGGTGGCCCCCACCTTGGCCTTGATGTAGGAGCCCGGCCCCGGCCCCGAGGCCATAAACACCTCGGCGCGGCTCATCACCATCTTCACCGGCTGGCCAGTCTTGTGGGAGAGGATGGCGGCGGCTGGCTCCATATAAATGGGGAACTTGCCGCCGAAGCCGCCGCCGATCTCGCAGGGGATGACCTTGACCTTGGAGATGGGCACTTGCAAGACCTCGGAGACCTGGGTGCGGATGTCGAAGGGCCCCTGGGTGCTCACCCAGACCGTGACCGAGTCGTCCTTCTTCCACAGCACCGTGGTGTTGTGCGGCTCGATGTAGCCCTGATGCACGGTGGCAGTGGTGAATTCCCGCTCGACCACCACGTCGGCCCGGGCAAAAGCCTCCTCGGCGTTGCCCAGGGCGTGGCAGTTGTGGCTGGCGATGTTGCTCTTCCTGCCGGTATCCTCGCCCAGGGCGCGCATGGTGCGGTTCTCGTCCAGCAGCGGGGCCCCCTCCCTCATGGCCTCACGTACGTCCACCACCGCCGGCAGGGGCTGGTAGTTCACTTTGATCAGTTCAAGGGCTTCCTCGGCGATGTGGGGGCTGACGGCGGCCACCGCGGCCACCGCGTGGCCCTGGTAGAGCACCTTGCCCGAGGCCAGGGAGTTGCGGGCGACCTCGCGGATATCGACGTTGGTCTCCCCGATCTGCCGCCGCTTGCTGTCCACCGCCTGCACCAGGTCGTCAGCGGTGACGACCGCCCGCACGCCGGGCAGTTCCAGCGCCTCGCTGGCGTCGATGGAGAGGATGCGGGCATGGGCGTGGGGGCTGCGCAGCACCTTGCCGTAGAGCAGGCCGGGCAGGCGCACGTCCGCCCCGTACACGGCCCGCCCTGTTACCTTGTCCACCCCGTCGTGGCGCACCGGGCGGGTGCCGATCACCTTGAACTTGCCCTCGCTGGTATAATCGGGATCGTTCGACTTGGAGGCTTCCATCTGCGGCTGACTCCTTCTTCTTAAACCTATTTTCCCTATTGGGGGGATTGGCCCGTTTATCCTACGCAATCGCCCCGGCCTTGTCAATGCGGCCCATTGGCCTGCGGCGGGCCTAAAACCGTAGCTTATGCCTATGGAAATCCCCTTGCCCTGGGAGGCGGCTCCCGCCTCCCTCACATTGTCCGAAAGCGAGATCCAGGTCTGGCAGACCACCCTGCCCCAGACCGAAGAGGAGGCCGCTCCCTTCCTGACCCTGCTCTCGGCCGACGAAAGGACGAGGGCCAACCGGTTCCTGGTGCCCCACACCCGCGCTGCCTTTGCCGGGGCCCGCGGCGCCCTCCGGCTGTTGTTGGGCGCGTACCTGGGGGCTGATCCGGCCCAACTGCGCTTCGGCTACGGCCCCCAGGGCAAACCTGCCCTCGAAGGCGGCGGGCTCCACTTCAACCTCTCCCACTCCGGCGGCCTGGCCCTGTGCGCCTTCAGCCTCCATCTGCCCTTGGGCATCGACGTGGAGCAACTGCGCCCCCAGGACACTGCCGCCCAGCTCGCCCGCCGTTTCTTCTCTGCCCCGGAGGTAGCTGCCCTCGAAGGGATGCTCCCCGACCGCCGCGCCGAAGCCTTCTTCACCTGCTGGACCCGCAAAGAGGCATACCTCAAGGCGAGGGGCGAGGGCCTGGGTCTGGGCCTGGGCAGTTTCGCCGTATCCCTGGGAGAGCCCGCTGCCATCCTGCGCTCGGACGAGGGCGAGGGGGAATGCCGGCGCTGGCGGCTGTGGAGCTTGCGCCCCCGGCCGGGGTACGTGGGCGCCCTATGTGCCCCGGCAAGCAACTGGAGTCTGCGCTGCTTCTACAAATAGAGTTCGGTGCGGGTGCCGCGCAGGTCCATCTCGAACTCGATCTCCTCCACCGGCGGCCGGGTCTGGTACCAGCGGAAGCCATGGCGGCCAGCCCCTCCCATGCGCTCCCAGATCCGCTCGGAAATGGCCCCCAGCGGATGGACCGTGTACACGTCGACGGTGTGGACCAGATCCCAGGTGGCCCCCAGTCCCAGCAGGCGCTCCTCCATCACCCCCAGCACGAAGGCGGCCTTCTCCTCTATGGCCTGGGCGTCGGTGCGCCCCCGCAGGACAATTCCTTCGGCCAACAGCGCCGCTCCCTGCAATTCGCCGGCCCCGGCCACCACCAGGGTGGTGGCGGCGCCGGGATTGGGGACCGTATAGGAAAAGGCGTGTAATACCGGCGAGGCCGGCGGGTGGTGCAGCGGGGCCACGTTGGTGCGGGCGATGGGGTTGAGCCCGTCCACCAGCAGTCCCCACTCCTCCAGCACCTGGCAGTAGTGGTGGTTGAAGGCGATGAACCCCTCCATGGAGAAGGGCGCCGGAGAACGCAATTCCATGGCGCACAGGGCGGCGCGGGGCCGGCCCACCTGGGCGAGGTGGGCGCTCACGGCCTCGAACCCCTGCCGCCAGGGCAGGGGCTGCCTGAAGGTTAGGTGGATGATCTCGTGATCCGGGGCGGCGATCACCCCACACGAATACGGCTCTATACCTTTAAGGAACATATAATTGCCGTGCAAATTGCCCTTGACCATCTCTCGCTCCTGGGGTTTTGGCTTGACATCTGCGGTTGCGGTTGTATAATACCCATTGACTTCAGATCATAACAAGTGGGCATACTCTTTTCACCTCTGCTGTCTCGCCCCAGTTCATGAGGTGGTCGTCATGTCAGAGCAGGTCGCGCCCATAATCCCCAGCCTTTCCGCCCAGGCCTTGTCCTTGGTCAGCCGGGAGTTTCGCAACCGCCAGGAGACTGGGGCACGGGCCGCCGATCGCCGCTTTGCCGCCAAAGATCCGTCCCAGGCCGAGCTGGTGCAGAAGGAGCGGGCCCGCCTCAGCGAGCGGGTGGATCATTTGGTGCAGAGCAAGAAGGCGGTAGCCAGCCGTATCTCCTCCGAGGCGGTTAGCCCGCCCCAGCGCACCGTCCTGGTCAGCCGCGCTAACGACCTGCAGCGCCAGGTCAACGAACTGGACGGCATCGTCGGCGGCGAAGGCCAGGGTGAATTGAGCCGTGCGGCAACCCTCGCTTCCAGACCGCAGGCCACCGCGCCAGCCGCAGTCAAGCCCCAGGCCGCTCCAGCGCGCCGGCCGCAGACCACCAGCGCCATGGTCAAGCCAGAAATCGCCGCCAACCCCGGCGCCCAGCGCTCAGCCCCAACCCAGGAGCAGCCCAACGCCGGGGCCCTGCGCGCCTTTGCCAAAAACGCTCCCGCGGCGCCGGCGCCTGCCGTCACGGCGGCGGTGACCGGGGCAGCCCTGGTCACCGCCACCAGGAGCGAGGTGGACCTGATCGCCTGAGAGTGGCGCGCCTTTCCCTCCCGCGATAAGACCCGGGTTCGCCCCGGGTCTTTTTTTGTCCTTTCCCGCCTTTGGGCGGGTGTTTATTTTTGGCCACCACTCCGACCACCGACCTTTTGCTCCAGAGGATTCCCATGAAAATGAAACGCTGCCTGATGATCGGCGCCGGTGGCATGGCGCGCGGCTGGATACGCACCTTCTATCCCAATTTCGCCGAGCGCTGCCAGATCGTCGCCCTGGTGGACATCGCCCCCAAACCCCTCAACGAGCAGGGGGATTTTCTCGGGCTGCCCAAGAGCGCCCGCTACACCGATCTGAAAAAAGCCTTCGCCCAGACCGAGGCCGACTACTGTACTATCGTCACCCCGCCTTGGGCCCATCGCGAGTGTGTCGAACTGGCGTGCGCCCGCCGCCTGCACATCCTCATGGAGAAACCCATCGCCGACACCTGGCAGGATGCGGTGGCCATCTACCGGGCAGTGAAGAAGGTTGGTATCAAGTGTACTATCATCCAGAATTACCGCTACAACGCCACCATGTACACCTTTCGCCAGGTGCTGCGCAGCGGGCGCCTGGGCCAGCTCAACTACTTGATGGGCCGCTTCGCCGCCGACTATCGCAAGTACGCCTCCTGGGGCGCCTTTCGCCACGAGATCCCCCACTCCCTGCTGGTGGAGGGTGGGGTGCATCACCTCGACATGCTGCGCAACCTGGCCGGCTCGCGCTGCGTGCAGATCTCTGGCTGGGAGTGGAACCGCCCCTGGAGCAGCTTCAAAGGGGAGTCCAACGCCAGCTACGTGATGAAGATGGCCAACGGGGTGGTCGCTCACTACGAGGGCACCTGCAGCGGCACCGGCCACCAGAATTCCTGGCACCGCGAGTACTACCGGGCGGTGTGTGAAAAGGGCGAGGTGGTGATCGATAGCGACAACGCGCTGCGCTTGGTGATCCGCGACAACGCCACCGGGGCCCTGACCACCGAGGAGGTGCCCCTGGTCCAGCCCCCCTTCCAGGGACACAACTACGTGATCGACGCCCACCTCAAATGGCTTTCCGGCGGCCCCAAACCCGAGACGGCCATCGACGACAACCTCCACAGCAACGCGGCGCTGTTCGCCGCCATCCAAGCTTCGTCCAATGGCGTGGTGGTGGACGTGAGAGCCATGGTCAAGAAGGCTGTGGGGAGGGGCTGAGTGTGGCCCATCAGATCCTGCTCCACACCGAGGTGGAGCCCTACCAGACCATTCGCCCCCAGCTCGAAGCCCTGGGGGAGATCTGCCAGTGGAACCCGCTCGAACCCCTGCCGCCCGCCGAGGTGCTGCGGCGCATCGAGGGTCTCTACAACTTCGGCCACCACCGCCTCGACGGGGCCAAGATGGACCTGATGCCGCGCCTCAAGGTGATCAGCAACTTCGGGGTGGGGGTGGACCACATCGACCTGGAGGCGGCCCGCCAACGCGGCATCCCGGTGGCCAACACCCCCAAGCTCCTGGACGGGGCCACCGCGGACATGACCTTTGCCCTCTTGCTGGCCGCTGCGCGCAACCTGGTCCGGGGCGACCACTTTGCCCGCAGCGCCGCCTTCACCCACTACGACCCCAGCTTCATGCTGGGCCAGGAGGTACACGGGGCGGTGCTGGGCATCGTCGGCTTGGGCAGCATAGGCTACCAGGTGGCCCGGCGGGCCCTGGCCTTTGACATGCGGGTGATCTACCACAACCGCCAGCCCAGGGCCCAGGCCGCGGAACTGGGCGCCCGCTACGTGCCCCTCGACGAGCTGCTGGCCCAGGCCGACTTCGTCACCCTGAACATGCCGCTCACCCCCCAGACCCGGGGCATGATCGGCCAGCGCGAGTTGGCGCTGATGAAACCCACTGCGGTGCTGGTTAACGCGGCGCGGGGCGGGGTGCTCGACCACCAGGCCTTGTACGAGGCCTTGAGGGAAGGGAAGATCTGGGCCGCCGGCCTGGACGTGACCGAGCCCGAGCCCCTGCCGCGCAACCATCCCCTGCTGGGCCTGGACAACGTCATCATCATGCCCCACCTGGGCAGCGCCACCCACCAGACCCGCCAGGCCATGGCCCAGCGCTCGGTGGACAACCTGCGCGCCGGCCTGGAGGGCAAGCCCCTGCTCAGCCGGGTGGCCTGAGCCCCGCCTGTCCCTGCCTTGCAGAAGTACGGGGTGTTGCTCATGTTTGATATTCGAGCAACGGACCTCCAAGCGAGAAGGGATTCCCAATGGCTGACGCCAAACACTACAAGGCCATCATCATCGGTTCCGGGCCCGCCGGCCTGACCGCCGCCCTGTACGCCGCCCGCGCCGACCTGGCCCCCCTGGTGCTGGAGGGGCTCCAGCCGGGCGGCCAGTTGACCATCACCACCGAGGTGGAGAACTACCCCGGCTTCCCCGAAGGGATCATGGGACCCGAGTTGATGGAGAAGATGCGGGCCCAGGCCACCCGCTTCGGGGCCCAGTGCGAGTTCAAGATCGCCACCAGCGTGGACCTGGGCCGCCGGCCTTTCACGGTGGAGAGCGACGGGGAGCGCTACACCGGCGACACGGTGATCGTCGCCACCGGCGCCACCGCCCGCCTGCTGGGTTTGGAGTCGGAGAAAGTGCTGATGGGCCACGGGGTCTCGGCCTGCGCCACCTGCGACGGCTTCTTCTTTCGCAACAAGGAGATCGCGGTGGTGGGGGGCGGCGACTCGGCCATGGAGGAGGCCAACTACCTGACCAAGTTCGCCTCCAAGGTGACCCTCATCCACCGGCGCGAGGAGTTCCGCGCCTCGCGGATCATGCTCAAGCGGGCCCAGGACAACCCCAAGATCGCCTTCATCACCAATGCCGTGCCCGAGGAGATCCTCTCCCACGAGGGGCAGAAGGCGGTGCGCGGGGTGCGCCTGAAGGACACCGTGAGCGGCCGGGTGTGGGAACACCCCTGCGAAGGGGTGTTCGTGGCCATCGGCCACCAGCCCAACTCGCAGATCTTTAACGGCCAGCTCGAGATGGACGAGACCGGGTACCTCCGCACCAAACCGGGGACGGCCAGCACCAACATCCCCGGGGTCTTTGCCTGCGGCGACGTGCAGGACCATGTGTACCGCCAGGCGGTCACTGCCGCCGGCACCGGCTGCATGGCCGCCATCGAAGCCGAGCGTTTCCTGGCCCACGGTTGAAGCACCTCGCAATACACCTGAGCCGGCCGTGCTGCGGGCCGGCTCTTTTTTTTTAAAGACCCCGTGTCTATCCAAGACCTGCTGATCCGCCACCACTTGCGGCCGGACAAGAAGCTGGGCCAGCATTTCCTGGCCGACCCCCAACTGCTGGAGCGGGAGCTGGCCTATGCCGAGCTGGGGCCCGATGACACGGTGCTCGAAATCGGGCCGGGCCTGGGCAACCTCACCGCGCTCCTGGCCGCGCGGGCCGGGCAGGTGGTGGCCGTAGAGCGCGACCGCCGCTTCGCCGCCTGCCTCGGGGAAGTACAAGAGCGGCACCCAAACCTTGAAATCCTTTGGGGCGACGCTTTGGAGGTGGACCTCCCCCCCTTCGACAAGGCCGTGGCCAACCTGCCCTACCAGGTGGCCCTGCCGCTGGTTTTCAAACTCATGGAGCGGCGTTTCGAGCGGGCGGTGCTGATGGTGCAGCGGGACCTGGCCCGGCGCCTGGTGGCAAAGGTGGGCGAGGGCGGGTACGGCCGGCTGAGCATCGCCGTGGGCCGCCGCGCCGAGGTGGAGATATTGGAGGAGGTGCCCCGTCAGGTCTTCTATCCGCCCCCTGAGGTGGAGAGCGCCCTTGTGCGCCTTGAACGCACCCGGCCCAAATTCTCGGTACCCGACGAGGAGTTTTTCCGGGTGGTGCTGGAGGCCTTCTTCAAACACCGACAGGCCCCGCTCGCCCAGGCCGCCCAGGCCGTCCGGGATCGCCAATTACCCCAGCCCCTGCTGGCCAAAATCCTGGCCCGCCTGCCCGAAAAGCTGCGCCGCAAACCCGTCTGCCGCCTCACCTCCGCCGAGTTCGGGGAGCTGACCTGGGCGCTGTGGAAAAAGAGGGCTGGCTGAGATCCCACCTGAGCAGCAGGCCGGGGGAGTGCCCCGAAGGCGCCTCTGGAGGAGAGGTGGGGGGCAGGACCGCAGGGCTGCGGTAGGGGGAAGCGTAGTGTATGGAGCGAGGGGGCGCAACGCCCCAACGTATGGGGCGTTGCCGACGCGCCTTGGGATGGGAAAGGCTGGAACGGGGCTCTCGCCGACGCGACCTTTACCTAAACCAGCCCCGCGTACACCTCCCGTCCCCGCCTAAACAACTCCTTCACATCCTCGCGCTGCTGGTCGCTGTTGTACCGCCCCCAGGAGTCTATCCATTTGAGGGATTCGTCTATGGCCGCCAGAAAGAAGCGCGCCGACTCCGGCCGCTGCAGGGAAGGCCGGCCCACCCGGAAATAGATCGGGCTGGTGTGGGCGTAGATGGCGTGGCCGAAGCTGTCGCGCGAATCCCCCCACAACCGCGCCGCCACCCAGCCGTCCCGCGCCACCTGCACCTGGCGGCGGAAAACCCCCTCGCGTTTGCCCTGGGGCCACTCCTCCCGGCACACCACCTGCCCGTCCACCACCAATTCGGCCCGCTCGATGGGATAGTAGGAGCGGAAACTCACCTCCGCCTCCAACTCGCTCTCCTGGTTCAGCGCCAGCTCGCTGCCGATGGGCCGGCCGTTCACCTTCAGGTCCACCGCCGGCCCGTTAGTGATGTAGGTGCGGCCCGCCTTCATCCCCCCTATCCAACTGGCGTAGGAAAACTCCTCCTCCGTCTGCACGTAGACCCGGTTGTTGGAGCAGACGAACCAGTCCGTGCCCGTGGAGGCCGGCAGCTTCAGGCCGCAGTCCAGCAGCTTGTACCACAATTCGTACTCGGGGTCCATCCAGAAAGGATCGAAGAGGTTGAAGGCATCGAGCTTGCCCAATGCCGCGGCCACCGGCGCCTCCATGCCGCGGCCGTTGTGGCACCAGATGACGATGCCCCCCTGCTCCCGCGCCTCGTCGCAGCAGTGGCACAGGGGCGGATAGTCCGGGTCGGATTGGGTGGTGAGGATGTGGCCCCGGCTCACCGGTTGAATCAGATTTCGGATGTTGAGGAACATCACATGGCCGTAGCCAAAGCCCCAGGGCGAGCGCTCGCCGTAGTGGCGGTTCTCCTCGCCGATGTCGAGGACGTGGTGGGCGGTGGTGAACTCGTTCATCGCCCCGAGGGGATACTTGTTGCTGGCGTAGGGCAGTTGCCGCCGGTCCAGCACACTGACCACCGTCACGTTGTACCCTTCTACCGAGCAATCCACTCCCAACCGCTCGTCGGGCCGGGTCTCCTTGTCGTCGTAGTGGATGTGGGTGTTGCCCGGGTACCAGCGCTGCTCCTGTGGGTAGTACCAGCGGCGCAGCGGGATCTCCACCGCGGCCGCGCCTTTCTCGGGCACTTCGACCACGGCGCGCGCCGGCTCGTACTCGGTGCCCCGCTCCACCAGCACCTCGGCCCGGCCGCGCGGGGCGTGTACCTCGAACTCGTTTTTGGCAAAGAAGAAAGGCGTGCCGGTACCGCGCTTGAGCAATGCGCCCGAGGGCTGGGCGAAATTGCCCATCGCGTCGAGGACGTGGACCTTGGCGTCGATGGGTTGTCCGGTGGCCGCGTCGATGATGGTGCCGTGCAGGGTGCCCATTGCGTACTCCTTGATCGGGGAGGCTGGGTGCGCTAATTTGCGGGGCGATCAACACCCGAGGAGGCCCCATGCCTTTCAAAGTCTACGACTTCCGCACCGACATCCGCAACCTGCTGGTGACGCCCCAGATCCGCTCCCGATTCCTGCGCATGGAGCCCGGCCAGGTGGCCTCGCGCCACAGCCACGACCTGGGCCACGAGATCTTCCTCATTCTCCAGGGCCGCTGCGTCTTTGAGATCAGCGGCGAGGAGGCCGAGTTGGGTCCAGGCCAACTGTGCGTCGCCCTGGTGGACGAGCCCCACAGCGTGCGGGTGGTGGGCGACGAGCCGATGATCATGTACCTCTCGGTGACGCCCCACATCCACCCCACCCACACCGGCCGCACCCCAGAGGGCGAGCGCCTGCCCATCCACTTCGCCCCTTCCAGCGCCTACGACGTAGAGACCGACACTCAGACCCCGGTCGAGGACCTGGCCGAACGCTGGGTGCAGTCCTTCCAGGTGATGGCCGCTCTGGCCCAGGAAGCCGCCCGCCAGCAGGCCCAGGCCGCCATGCAACTGCAACAAGCCCTAGCCGCCGGCGACGACGCGGCCGCACACCAGGCCCGCAACACCATGTGGGAAGGAGTATACCAGGTCTTCAAACAAATCCACGCCCTGGGCGACCAGTGGAACACCCTGGCCCCAAGAATGGAAAAAACCAGCTGATTGCGGCGGGGAGATGACCCCGGAGGCCTCTCTCGGGGAGTGGCTGGGAAGGGAAGACCGCGTGGCGGGGGGCCGGGTAGCGGAGCGAAGCGAGCGAGGGAGCAGGGCGCGCCTTGAGAGAGGCCGGAGCGGGTCGCTCCCCGACGCCCACTGAGGAGGACCACATGAAACCAGTACGTCTCGGCGTCGTCGGCTGCGGCGCCATCGCCCAGGTCCAACACCTGCCCAACCTCGCCGAACTCCAGGAGGAGTTCGAGGTCGCCATTGTCTGCGACCTCTCCGCCCAACTCGCCCAGACCGTGGCCCGCCGCTTCCACCTGCCCCGCCACACCAGCGACTACCGCCAACTGCTGGAGGACGACATCGACGCCGTGCTCCTGTGCCAGTCGGACCCCAAGACCCAGGTGGCCCTCGCCGTCCTCTGCGCCGGCAAACACCTCTTCATCGAGAAACCCGTCTGCTTCTCCCTGGAGGACGCCGACGCCATGATCGGGGCGGCCCAAACCGCCGGCGTGGTCGCCCAGGCCGGGTACATGAAGGTCTTTGACCCGGCCTTCGAGCGGGCCAAACGAGAGGTGGACGGATTGAAGGAGATCCGCTTCGCCCAGGTCAACCACCTGCACACCGACAACTCCCACCACCTCAAACAATTCCGCCTCCTGCGCGCCGACGACCTGCCCGCCGGAGCCGGCGCCGCGCTACAGGCCGCCCGTCAGGCTTCCCTGCGCCAGGCCCTCGGCCGGGTGCCCCCCCAGGCCGAGCGGGCCTTCTTCATCCTGGCCGGCAGCATGATTCACGACATCTACGGCTTGCGCCTGATGCTGGGACCGCCGGTGCGGGTGATCAGTGCGGAGATCTGGAACGAGGGGTGGGCGATTAACGCGCTCATCGAGTACCCCGGCGGGGTGCGCTGCGCCGCCACCTGGGTCGAGCTGCCCAAGCTGTGGGAGTTTAGGGAAACCCTGGAGATCTACGACGAGGCCCTGCGCCTGGTGCTTTCCTACCCCACCGGTTTCTCCCGCGGCCAGCTCTCCTCCCTGACCATCCACCGCAACGACGCCCAGGGCGTGCCCATGCGGGGCGAGCCGGCCATCGACTGGGAGAACCCCTTCACCCGCGAATTGCGCCACTTCCGCGAGTGCATCACCGGCAACACCCCCTGCCGCACCCCGCTGTCGGAGGCCAGGCACGACGTGGACCTGGTGATCCAGATCGTCAAAAGCTATCTGGAACGCACTAGCGCCTAGCGTCGGGGAGACGGCCCTGAAAGCCTCTCCCCGACGCCCCGTCCCACCTCAAGCCGGAAAGAAGAAATCCTCCGCGGTGCGGCGCAGGATCTGGTCGCGGTCGTCCTCCGAGAGGAAGTCCAGGCCCTGGTGGATCAGATCGAGGCTCTCGCGGTAGGAATGAGGGGGCTGCACCTGGTAGGGCGAGTCGCTGGCCCACATCAGCCGCTGCGGGCCAAAAGCCTCGTACACCCTGCGGATCAGGTCGCCCAGGTCTGTGTAGGGCGGGGTCTTCTTCCCCAGGGCATAGAAGGCCGAAACCTTGACCATCACCGAGGGGTACTGGGCCATGCGGCACAGGGTCGCCACCTGCTCGTCGCCGATGGGTGAGCTGGCCCCGATGCGGCAGAGATGGTCGATGATCACCGGGGTCTCGGGAAACTGCTCGCAGCGCCGGCTCAGCGAGGCCAGCCCGTCCGGGTTGATCAGCGGGCACAGGGCCAGCCGGTGCTCGGCCCCGGCCCGGAACATCCGCTCGAAGCCCTCCCCGTCCAGCCACTGCTCCACCGGCACCCCGCTGGGATAGATGCGGAAGCCCCGCACCCCGCACTCGCCCAGCCAGCGCATCTCCTCCTCGGGGCGCGGCCCGGTCCAGTCGACGATGCCGACGCCGGCGAACACCCCCGGGTGCTCCTCCATCACATCGAGCATATAGGAATTGTCCGAGCCGTAGTAGCTCATCTGCACCAGCACCACCCGGTCCACCCCGCAGGGCATGGCCTGGGCCAGCAGATCTTCGGGTAGAAAACTGGCGGGCTTGGCGCTCTCCGGCTTGAAGGAGGGGGCGAAAGGGTAGTTGGCCAGGTCGTCGGTCCAGACGTGGGCGTGGGCGTCGATGTAATTCATGCGTTTCTCCTCAAAGGTCGGCCTTGGCTGGGTCGCCTGGCTGGTGGACAGGATCGGGCGGTGCCGGTTGGGGAAAGATCGCGGAAGCGATCACCGAGCCGGCCAGGATCAGCGCCAGCACCCCCAGGGCCGCGACCACGGGTATGTGGATCTCGAAGTAGGTCAGCAGCATCTTGATCCCCACGAAGACCAGGATCAGGGCCAGGCCGTAATGAAGATAGTGAAAGAGCTGCATCAGGCCGGCCAGGGCAAAATACAGGGCACGCAACCCCAGCACGGCGAAGACGTTTGAGCTGAAGACGATGAAGGGGTCGAGGGTGATGGCGAAGACCGCCGGCACCGAGTCCACGGCGAAGACCACGTCCATCACGCTGACCACCAGCAACACCACCAGCAGCGGCGTGGCCAGGCGTTTCCCCTCGCGCCGCACGAAGAAGCGGTCCCCCTCATAGCCCGGGGTGAGGGGGATGAAGCGCCGGCACAGGCGCACCACCGGGTTGGCCTCCAGGTCGATCTCCTCGCCCTTGCCCATGGCCATCTTGATCCCGGTCCACACCAGCAGGGCGCCGAAGACGTAGATGATCCAGTTGAACTTGGCGACCAGGGCGATGCCGGCGGCGATGAAGACCGCCCGCAACACCAGCGCCCCGATGATGCCCCAGAAGATGACCTTGTACTGGTGATTGGGCGCGACCCCGAAGTAGGAGAAGATCACCAGGAAGACGAAAATGTTGTCCAGGCTCAGGGCGCGTTCGATCAGGTAGCCGGCCAGGAATTTGAGGGCTACCTCGGACCCTTTGAAGTAGTAGACCCCGGCGTTGAAAACCAGGGCCACCGCCACCCAGATGGCGCTCCAGATCAGCGCCTCCCGGATGCCGATGATCTTGTCCCGGCCCCCCAGCACCCCCAGGTCCAGGGCCAGCATGGCCGCCACCAGCAGGCCAAAAACCCCCCAGACCATCATTGGTTCGGACATGCTCAGTTCCCCTTCCTCAGCCCCAGGGCTCCACTGCGACGTGCCGCTTTTCCCTGGCCGACTGGAAGGCTGCGTCCACCACCGCCTGGGTCCAGTACCCGGCCAGCCCGCCGCAGACCGGCTCGCGGCCCTGGCGCACCGCCCCGACGAAATCGTCGATCATCGGCAGGTCGAAGTAGGGACTTTCCAGAGGCGTCACCCCGATCTCCTCGGCGCCGGCATTGCCCTCAAAGCGCAGCGAGGCGCCGCCAAACTCCAGGGAGTCGATGATGAGGCGGCCCTCGGTGCCGTCGATCTGGGCAAAGTCGCGGCGCGGCGGCGAGGTGAGGATGGTGGAATGGAGGCCGATCACCCCGTCGGCAAAGCGCAGGAGCAGCGCGTCCGAGTCGTCCACCGGCCAGCCGTGGTGTACGGTCTCGACCAGAGCCGCCACCTCCACGGGCTGCCCGGCGAAGTTGAGCAGCACCTCGATGCGGTGGACAGCCATCTCCATCATCGCCCCGCCGATCTTTGGGGCGATGCGCCAGTTGCCCTCCCCCATCGCCGACCAGCCGCTGTAGTGGGTGCGCGCACAGACCACCCTGCCGATGCGGCCCTGGGCGATCAGCTCCCTGGCCTTGACCACCTGGGGGAAGAGGCGGCGGCGATACGCCACGCCCAGTTTCACCCCGGCGGCCCGGCAGGCCTCGATCATCCCCCGGCATTCGGCGGCGTTGTGGGCCATGGGTTTTTCGCACAACACATGTTTGCCCAACCGGGCCGCCTCCAGGGTAGCGCTGCAGTGGGTGTCCGTGGGGGTGGACACCACCACCGCCTCCACCGCCGGGTCCTCCATCAGTTCACCGACACCGGCGTACGCGGCGCAGCCGCCAAAGCGCGCGGCAAAGGCCCTGGCCTTTTCCAGGTCGCGCCGGCACACTGCCACCAGTTCGGCGTGCTCCGACTTGAGCAGGCTGGGGGCAAAAGAATTGGCGGCTATATCGCCGCAGCCGATGATGCCGAAACGCAACTTGGCCAAGAATCAGTCCTCCACCAGGGCCAGCGCCCGCACCGGCGAGGCGTCGCGGCCGCTCAGGCGCAGGGGCAGGGCCAGCAGGTGGAACTCCTCGCGGCCGACCTGGCTCAGGCCATTGAGATTCTCGAGGATCAACACTCCGTTGCCCAGCAGGGTCTGGTGCGACTCATTGGGAGGGTAGTCCACCGAAGGGGTGTCCACCCCCAAAAGTCCGACGCCCCACTCCACCAGGAGATTCGCCGCCGCCGGGCTGAGGGCCGGGTATTCGGTGAAGTAGCACTCCTCTCCCCAGTGCCGCGCCCAATCCAGGTCCAGCACCAGCTTGCCGGCGCGGCGGATGGCCGCCTCGCGGGGCCCCAGATGGGCGGGCAGCACCTCGCGACAGCCGGGCAGCGGCAGGAGCGCCGCCGGCCCCATGCAGCGCTCGGGGGCGAGTTGCTCGATGGTTTGTCCCTGGCTGAAGAAATGGAAGGGGGCGTCCAGGTGGGTGCCGGTGTGGACGCAGGTGCTGAAGGCGCTGGCGTTGAGCGGCCCCTGGGGCTGGGCCATGAGGATGGACACCGACACCGGCGGATTGCCCGGAAAGGGAGGGGTCGCGGGGCTCAGGTCGTGACTTAGGTCGATGGTTCTCGGCGCCATAAGTAGAGAATTTAATACATTTCCCCGCCCGCACCACCCGCCCCCGCCGAAAACCCCCGCGCCTCAGCCCTCCGCGCAGCCGGCGATCAACTCCACCGCCGCCTCTGGCTCCACCTTGCCGGTGTTGATGGTCAGGTGGTAGAGGAGCGGGTCATCCCAGTCGGCGCTGTAGTAGTTTTCCAGGTACTGCTTGCGCCAGCGGTCGTGCTGCTCCACCAGCCGGGCGGCGCTCTCCAGATCCATCTGGCGGGCCTGGGCCAGCCGCTCGCAGCGCAGCTTGAAGGGGGCCACCACCCGGCAGTGGAAGGCCCCGGGCAACTCGGCCAGGATGAGCTGGCTAGCCCGGCCCACCACCACCGTCTTGCCAGTGGCGCCAAAATCCTGGACCAGGGTGGTGATCAGCAACTGGTAGGTGCCCCGGTCCATGTAGGTGTTCCGCTCAGGCCGGCCCCGCTCCAACAGGTAGGGGAACTCCATGCCGAACTCGGGGAACCCCACCGCCAGGGGCAGACCGCCGGCGCCGGCTTCGGGCACCAGCAGGCGCTTGAGGAAGAGAGCGATGCGGCCCTCGCCCTTCTCGTCGAGCTTCTCGACCTCCTCGACGGGCACGTCGGCCAGGCCGGCCATCTCCTCCACCAGCCGGCGATCCACGCATTGATATCCGAGCTGCTCGGCCACCTTCTCGGCGATCCAGTCGCCGCTGCTGCCCAACTGGCGGGCGATGGTGATGACGGCCATGGTCCCCTCCTTAGCGCGGTCCGGATTCCAGGTGCTGGTCCAGGATGAAAACGATGATCTGCTCCCCGGTGCGGGTGCTCAGGTCGGTGTGCAGGCTGACCACCTGGCAGCCGGTCAGCCCCTGCACCAGGTTTTCGAGGGTCTGGCGGCTGCCCTCCATCAGCCGCAGCCGCATCTCCTTGATCAGCCTGGCTCCCTCCTGGTCGCGGGCCAGGTGCTGCTCGGCCCGGGTGAGCACCCCCGAGAGGCGCACGAAGATCACGTCGGCAAAGATATAGGTACGCGCCTCCTCTGGCCCCCGGCCCAGGTGCTCGCGCTCGAACTGGACCATCAGCCGGCTGAACTCGGCCTCCAACTGCCCGCGCCGCGGCCGCATCCCCCTCAGACCTGGTCGAACTGCACGGCCTCGCCCAGGGCAAAGACCACCACCAGGCTGCCCGACAGAGAGCTGAGGCTGGTCTGCACCTCCACGACCTCGCGCCGGAGCACCTGGGCCACCTGCTCCATCACCGACGGGGAGGAGCCCGAGTTGAAAAGCAGGGTGTTGAAGCGCTGGAGCATGGCCTGGCCGGCCTCGGTGCGCGCCAGGGCCCGCTCCGAGGGCGAGAGCACCTCGCGCAGGTGGACGATGACCACGTCGTCCTCCACCATCACCGTCACCCGGCTGGGCCGCACCCCCATCTCCTCCTCCTCGAAGCGGGCGATGGTCCGGGCCAGCGAGCTGGACAACTGCTCCACGCTCCATTCCATGCTCAGTCTCCCCAAAAAAACAGCCGGCGCACATCTCGCATTGGAGATTGCCGCCGGCCTATGGCGCGTCAGGCGCGTCCGCCTCCCGCTCTATCTGCCAGGGATGAGGGGCGCCGCCCCCCTGCCCCGCGCCTCTGCCGAGACCCGTTGCCGGCTGGCTGCCGCCCGTTTCGCCCGATAACCTACTCCCCCCTCCTGCCGCTGTCAACCGCTTTCGGCGTAGGCCTGCAACTGCCGGCTGTGGGCGTAAAACTCCTCCAGACTCAAGTCTCTGAGGTACACCAGGCCCCGGGTGCCGCGGATCAGGGGGCTGGGATGCTCGTGGAACCACTGCCGGCCCAGACAGGTCTTGAGTTTCTGGTACTGCTCCACCTGGATGCGCTGGGCCAGTTCGGAGAAAGGCCCCTCGTGCTCGTAGCTGGGGAAGGAGGCGTTCTTCTGCGAGATGAAGGTGTTCATGAAGGCGTTGTGCATGGTGGCGAACATGTTGAGCGAGACCGGCACGAAGATGTCGGCTTCGGCCGGGTGGAAGCGGTACCAGACATTGCGATAGCCCCACACCCGGATCTCGGACCGGCCGCTCTGGCTCTCGTACCAACGCAGGGCCTCGGCGATGGCCTGTAGCACCTTGTAGTGGGTATCCGGGCCGCTGGCCTCCGGGTCGAGAGCCACGCCCACCACGTCGGGGTTCACCTCTTCGAGCAACCGGAGGATGGGCAACACATCCCCGTCCACGGTGGGCTCGCGGGTAAAGATGTCGCCGGTGTAGAAACCCAGGCGCAGGTGGCGGATGCTGGGGCAGTCCCAGCCGAAGTACCCCCAGAGGCACTCGGCCTCCCACTCGCGGCACAGGCTCTTTAGCTGCTGCACCTGGGGGGCGTCCTTCTGCCCCGGGTACTGGGCGACGAAATAGCCCTCCAACTCGGCCATGCGCCGCCGGACCCCGCCCAGGTCCCCCTCCCCGTACACCCCCATCAAGTTGCGCAAAAAGCGCCGCGCCGCGCCCTCGTCGCACAAATCCTCGTCGCCGGCGGCCACCCCGTCGAGGTACTGCCACACGTCGCGGTTGCGGCCGTTCTCGCTGTCGGGGGCAAAGTACCCCTCCCCGTACAGCCGGGCAAAGGGCGGGGTATCCAGCAGGCGGGCCAGCCGCGCCAGGTGGTCCTGGATGAAGTGGTTGGTCACTGCGGTGAAGCCGCCGGTCAGGCAGACAAAATGGTGGGTGTTGCTGGCCTGGCGCACGTGGCGGACGATGTAGGGCAAGTACCCCAGCATCAGGTCGTCGTGGTGGGGCTCGGTGTGCAGAAAGCGGGTGTGGCTGCGGGTGTTCATGCCCCGCTCCAGCTTGGCGATCAGGCTGGCGCGCACCCGGCCGTTCAGCGCCGCCACCGGCTCGGGACATTTCTGCAAGAGCACTGCGCCCCGCGCATCGGCGGCAAAGTCGTCGGGCTCCAACTGGTCCACCCGCTTGCGCCGGGCCACGGCCAGGTCCACCACCACCTTCTCGATCTCCTCCTCGCCCAGGGCCGGGACCCGCTCCAAAAGCACCACCTGGCGGCGCTCCAGCAGCTTGGCCGCTCCCAGGGTCAGGTAGAAGCGGGCCTGAGGCAGGAGGTGCAGGCTGGTGGCAGGGTGGTCGATATGGGGGGCTTCCTGCACCGCGGCGGCGACGATCTGGGCCTTGGCCTCGCCGGCGGCGATGACGATGGCGCAACAGTCAGGGTTGTAGGTGATGGTGCCCAGGCCGATGGTGATCACCAGGCGCTTGCGGGCCACCTCGATCCCGCCCAGGTCCCCGGCGGCGGCGGCCTGGGTCTGGTAGTTGACCGCCGTCAGGCGGGTGGTGGCGCGGTGGTCCGAGCCGCGCACGTTGAAGCCGATGTGCCCGTCCGGGCCGATGCCCCCCAGGAAGAAACCGATCCCCCCCAGCGCCCGCACCCGGCTCTCGAAGTCCTGGCACCACTGGTCCACCTCGGCCAGCACCCGCTGCTGCAGCTGCTCCAGGGGGGTGTGGGCCGCCCGGTAGCGCAGGCCCAGGTCCACCTCGTCGGCCGGCCAGGCCGAGCGCAGGTTGTGGCCGGCAGGCAAGCCAATGCGGGTGCCATCTATTAGCAGGGCCTTGCGCGGGTCCAGCCCGAAGCCCTCCAGGTAGAAGTGGGAGACGTAGGCGTGGAAGCTGTTCTGCTGGACCGGGTCGATGGGGTAGAACTCGTCGATCTGCACGAAGTGCAGGCTGGCCATGTCGGGCTTTTGCCCCGGATCGATTCCCGCCCGCTCCAGTTGGGCCTGGACCTGGGGGGTCTCCCAGCCGCGCAGCAGGCGCTGTACCCATTTGATGAAATGCTCGGGGGTCTTGCCGGTGGGCAGGGAGATCACCCCGCCCGGATGGCACTGCACCCACTCGATGAAGCGCATGGCCGCCAGCTTGCCCAGGGCCGGAAAATTGTCCACCACCAGGGTGCGGATCTTCTCGGCCGGCGGATAGAGCGCCGCGAAGGGCGATCCCTCCAGCGCCCGGCCTTCCACCGGGCTCAACCCGGCTGTGCGGTCCTGGGCCATGCCTGCTCCTCGGGGTTTATTGCGGCGCCCGCGACAACAGGACATCCCTGGTGTCCCGGGCGATGACCAGTTCCTCGTTGGTGGGGATGACCAGCAGCCGGACCGGCGACTGGGGGGTCGAGATCTCCCGCTCCCCCGCAAACCCGTCGCGGTTCCGCTCCGGGTCCAGCACCAGCCCCAACCCGGCCAGGGGCTCCAGGATGCGCCGGCGCATCTGCCCGCTGTGCTCCCCCACCCCGCCGGTGAAGACCACGGCCTCGGCCCGGCCCAGCGCCGCCAGGTACGCGCCGAGGTACTTGCGCACGCGGTACGCGTAGAGGTCCAGGGCCAGCTCGGCCCGCCCATTGCCCCCGGCCGCGGCCTCCTGCACCTGGCGCAGGTCGTTGGACACCCCCGATACCCCTAAAAGCCCGCTCTGCCGGTTGAGCACCTGCTCGACCTGGGCCAGGCTCAACCCGCCGCTGCCGGCCAGGTGAAAGACGATCGCCGGATCGATGTCCCCCGAGCGGGTGCCCATCATCACCCCTTCGAGGGGGGTGAGACCCATCGAAGTGTCCAACGAGCGCCCCCGCTCGATGGCCGCCAGCGAGCAGCCATTGCCCAGGTGGCAGGTGATGCCGGTAAAGTCCTCCGCCTGGCGGCCCAGCATCCGGGCGGCGCGCCCGGCCACAAAGCGGTGCGAGGTGCCGTGGAAACCGTAACGGCGGATGCGCCCTTCCTGGTACAGCTCGTAAGGCAGCGGGTAGAGGAAGGCCCGCGCCGGCATGGTCTGGTGGAAGGCGGTGTCGAAGACCGCCACATGGGGCACCTGCGGGAAGAACTGCCGCGCCGCGCGGATGCCCACCAGATTGGGCGGGTTGTGCAGGGGCGCCAGCGAGACGCACTCCTCGATGCTCTCTTCCACCTGGGGGGTGATCAGCGCCGCCTGCACGAAGCGCTCGCCCCCGTGTACCACCCGGTGCCCCACCGCCGCCACCCCGCCGCCGCGCTCCTGCAATACCTGGCGGACGTGCAGGAGGGCGGCCCGGTGGTCGGGGGCCTCCAGCCCCTGCCTGGCGCTGCCGCCTTCCCAGCGGTGGGAGGCCAGGGCGACGGCCTGGCCGATGCGCTCCACCATGCCCCCGGCCACGTCGCGCTCGGCCTCCATCTCGAAGAGGTGGTACTTCACCGAGGAGCTGCCGCAGTTGAGTACTAGGATCTCCATCGGTGGGCCGCGCCCTTCAGGACTGCAATTCGGCGATGGCGGCCACGGTGACGATGTTCTCGGCCGTGGCCGCCCGCGACAGGTTATTGACTGGGCGGCGGAAGCCCTGCAGGATGGGGCCGATGGCCCGGGCCCCGGCCAGGTACTGGGTCAGTTTGTAGGCGATGTTGCCGGCGTCCAGGTCGGGAAAGACCAGAACGTTGGCCTGGCCCTTAAGCGGCGAGTCGGGGCATTTCTTTGCCGCCACCTTGGGCGAGAGGGCCGCATCGGCCTGCAACTCGCCGTCGATGAGCAGGTCGGGAGCCAGTTCCCTGGCCAGCCGCACCGTCTCGCGGACCTTTTCCACCCTGGCGTGGGCGGCGCTGCCGTGGGTAGAGAAGGAGAGCAGGGCCACGCGGGGCTCCAGGTCGAGCAGCCGCCGGGTGTTGTGCGCCGTGACCACCGCGATCCGGACCAGCTCCTTGGCCGTCGTGTCCAGGGCCACCGCCCAATCGGCGTAGACCAGCATCCGCTCGGGCTCGCCGGGGAGAACCATGATGAAGAAGGTGGAAGGATGGCTGACCCCTTCGGCGTAGCCCACGGCCAGGGCCCCGGCGGCGATGACCTGGGCGCTGGGCCGGGTGGCCCTGGCCACCACCGCGTCAGCCTCGCCCTCCCCCACCATCGCTGCCCCGAGGAGCAGCGGTTTCTTGAGCAGGCGCCGCGCCGGGGCTGACGCTGGCGCGGCGGCGCGTGAGTGTCTCGCTGTAGCGGGCCAGGGCCCCGGCATCGTTGGGGTCCACCACCTCCACCGCCTTGAGGGAGCGGCCGGCGGCCACCGCCCGGATCAAGGGCAGGTCGCCCAGCAGGATGGGATGGGCGATGCCCTTGCCGGCCAGGCGGCAGGCCGCCTGGATCACCCTTTCGTCTTCGCCTTCAGAGAGCACAACCTTGCGCGGGTGCTGGCGCGCCCGCTCGATCAGGGACTCGACCACTTCCGTCACCGCAACCTCCGTGGGCGCCGCACCAGGCGCGGCACCTTCCGGCGCTCTTCAGCCGCTCTGGGCGCGGCGGGTGTAGTGCTCGGGCAGATGCTCCTTGACCTGGACCGCCAACTCCTCGTCGGTAATGGCGCTGGTGCGCTGGTGGACCTCGTATTGGTCCATCACCCAGCGGGCCACCTTGTGGACCTTGATCTTGTTGAGCCGCTCCTCGCCCTTAAGGCCAAGGAACTCGTTGACCCAGATGGCCACCCCGTCCACCCCGGACTTGTCGGTGATGGAGACCCGGGGCGGCCGGCCAAAGAGGGCGGCGGTGTCGAAGATATTGTAGATCCGCTCGTCGGCCCGCAGCCCCCCGGCGTGGATGCCGGCCCGGGTGGTGTTGAAGTCCCTGCCCACGAAGGGATAGTTGGGCGGGATCTCCACCCCGGCCGAGCGCATGTACTGGGCAATCTCCTGGATCATACGGGTGTCGATGCCGCACAGGTCTCCCCGCAGGGCGATGTACTCGATCACCGCCCCTTCGAGGGGGGGGTTGCCGGTGCGCTCGCCAAAGCCGAAAAGGGTGGTGTTGAGCGCGTTGCAGCCGTAGAGCCAGGCGCTGGCCCCGTTGATGTGGACCTTGTGGAAATCGTTGTGGCCGTGCCATTCAAGACATTCGGGCGGCACCCCGGCGTCGTGGGTCATGCGATAGATCAGCTTGGGAATGGAGCGGGGCAGCGCCGCGCCGGGGAAGGAGACCCCGAAGCCCATGGTATCGCACAGCCGCACCTTGGCCCGCATCTGGGGGGCCACCTGTTCAGAGCGGCGCATCAGCTCGGCGACAAAGGGCAGCACAAAGCCCTCGATGTCGGCGCGGGTGACGTCCTCCAGGTGGCAGCGGGGCCGGACCCCCGCCTCCCAGGCCGCCTCCACCACGCCCAGGTAGTCCTCAAAAGCCTGCCGGCGGTTCTTCTTGAGCTTGAGGAAGATGTGGTAGTCGGAGCAGGAGGTGAGCATCCCCGTCTCCTTGACCCCAGCCTCCACCACCAGCCGGAAATCCCCCTTGTCGGCCCTGATCCACGAGGTGATCTCCGGGTAGCGGTGCCCCAAGGCCCGGCACTGGTCCAGGGCCTTGCGGTCGTTTTTGGTGTAGAGGAAGAACTCGGTCTGCCGGATGATCCCCCGGGGCCCGCCCAGCTTGGCCAGCATGTCGTAGAGCCGGACCTGCTGCTCGACCGTGTACGGGGGCCGGGCCTGCTGGCCGTCGCGGAAGGTGGTGTCGGTGATGACTAGGTCCCGGGCCAGGGCCTCCTGTGGGTCGAACCTTACTACTTTCCCATCTATCTCCTCGTAGAGGGGCCCGTCGAAGAGGATCTTAGGGGGGAGGCGGTAGTCGAACTGTTCGTCGAGCAGGTTGGGGGCCTGGGGCTCCACCAGGGGCCAGGGCTTGGGGGCGGCCATTGGTTTTCCCTCCCCCTACTTAAGATAGCGGGCGATGAAGTCGATGGCCGAGCCCACGGACTGCACCTGCAGGGCCTCGTCCTCGTCCATCTCGATATCGAACTCCTCCTCGAAACCAGCCATCAACTCCACCGACTGCACCGACTCGGCGCCCAGATCGACGGTGAAAGTGTGGTCCTCCTGGATCTGCCCGGGCTCCAGCTTAAGCACCTGGCTGATGACGCGGTAAACCCGGTCCTTGATCTCGGCGCGGTCCATAGGCGCTTCGTCCTCCTCCAGGTCAGTGGGGATGCTTGAGGCCGGCGGCGGCTTCCCGGTCCACGATGAAGGTGCAGTCGGGATGGTCCTGCAACAGGCTGGCGGGGCAGTCGGGGCTGAAGGACCCCTCGGCGGCGGCGGCGATGGCCGCGGCCTTCTTGGGGCCGGTGGCCAAAAGCACCAGTTGGCGCGCCTCGCGGATGGTGCCGATGCCCGCCGACAGGGCGCAGCGGGGCACCTCGGCGGGGTCCTTGAAGAAACGGCCGTCGCTGTTGGCGGCGATGGTGCTGGGGGTCAGGCTGACCAGGCGGGTGCGGCTGTCTACCGGGCTGCCCGGCTCGTTGAAGGCGATGTGGCCGTTGCCGCCGATACCCAAAAGCCACAGGTCCACCCCGCCCGCCGCCAGGATTTTGGTCTCGAAGGCCTGGCATTCGAGCGCGGGGTTGGCGGCCTTGCCGTTGAGTACGCAGGTGTTCCAGGGGCGGATATCGACGTGGTTGAAGAGATGGGTGTTCATAAAGTGGCGGTAGCTCTGGTCGTGGTCCCCGTCCAGGCCCCAGTATTCGTCCAGATTGAAGGAGGAGACCTTGGCGAGGCTGAGCTTTTCCTCCCGGTGCAGGCGGGCCAGTTCGGCGTAGGTCTGCTCCGGGGTGGAGCCGGTGGCCAGGCCAATGACGGCTGCGGGTTTGGAGCGGAGCAGCGCGGCGAAGACCCCGGCAGCCTTGCGGGCCACGCCCTGGGCATCGGGACAGACGGTCACCTTGATGTTTCCAGGCATGACAGGACTCTCGCGATGAGGGATTGGGGCGGAGACAATGTAGGAAAATGCCCCCCTGGGTGTAAAGCGCTCCACGCCTTGACAGGGCGGGGCGGGCAGATAATCTTAGCTGCCACGGAAGAGCACCCTTTTCCTTGGGAGAATATACAAGAGCGCCAGTCCCTCGGCCAGAGGAGAATCCGATGAGTTCGCACCGCGCTTTGACCCGCGCCGAAATTGACACCCTGACCCAGGAGGGCTGTGCCGCCGAGGACTGGGCCGCCGTGCAGGTCGGGCCGGGTTTCGAACCCGGCCGTGTGCGGCGGGTGCGCTTCGTCGGGCAGGTGCGCCTGGGCAGCCTGCAGGGCCGGGTGGCCCTCGACGGCGGGGTGGAGTTGCCCTGCGAGCTGGCCGACGCCACCCTGGTCAACTGCAGTCTGGGCGACGAGGTGCGGGTGACCCGCGTGGGCAGCCACCTGGCCAATTACGAGATCGGCGACCGGGCGGTGATCAGCGACGTGGGCGCGATGGCCACCGCTCCGGGGGCGACCTTTGGCAACGGGGTGGAGGTGGAGGCAGTCAACGAGGGGGGCGGCCGGCAACTGCCCATCTTTGCCGAGATGTCCAGCCAGTTCGCCTACCTGTTGTGTATGCACCGCCACCATCCCGAACTCATCACCCGCCTGGAGGGCATGGTTGCCGCCTACACGGACCAGGCCAGGTCCGACCGGGGCCGGGTGGGCGAGGGGGCGGTGGTGAGCCAAGTTTCCTCCATCACCGACCTGAACATCGGCCCGGCCGCCCAGGTGCGCGGGGCCCTGCGCCTCTGCAACGGCACCCTCCTCAGCGAACCGCAAGCCCCTGCCGTTGTAGGCGCTGGCGTCGCCGCCCAGGACTTCATCATCGGCGAGGGCTCCTCCGTAAAAGACGGCGTAGTCCTGAGCCGCTGCTTCGTCGGCCAAGGGGTGCAACTGGGCAAACAGTTTTCCGGGGAGAATTCCCTCTTCTTCGCCAACTGCGAGGGCTTCCACGGCGAGGCCTGTTCGGTCTTCGCCGGCCCCTACACTGTCACCCACCACAAGAGCACCCTACTCATCGCCGGCATCTACTCCTTCTACAACGCCGGCTCAGGGACCAACCAGAGCAACCACATGTACAAGCTCGGGCCGGTGCATCAGGGTGTGGTGCAGCGGGGCAGCAAGAATGGCTCGTTTTCGTACATGCTCTGGCCTACGGTGGTGGGGCCTTTCTCGGTGACCATCGGCAAGCACCTGGGCAATCTCGACACGAGCGAGCTGCCCTTCTCCTACCTGACCGAGGTGGGTGGCGAGAGCATGTTGACCCCGGCAATGAACATGCACACTGTGGGGGTGATGCGCGACGGGGAGAAGTGGCCGGCCCGGGACCGGCGCAAGGGTGGCATCAAACGCGACCTGATCCACTTTGCGGTGTTCAGCCCGTACCTGGTGCAGAAGCTGATCCAAGCCGAGGCCCTAATGCTGGACTTGCACGAAAAAACCCCTCGGGAGGTGGAACAGGTGCGCTACAAAGGCGCCATGATCAAGCGCCTGCTGCTGCGGCCCAGCGCCCGCAGCTACGCCGCGGCTACCGACATGTACCTCAAGGGCAAGATTCTCGAACGCCTGGCCCCGGTGCGCAATCAGGGGCCTCAAGCCTGGCGCCAGGCCCTGGCCGACACTGGGAGCTACAGCGAAGAGTGGGCCGACGTAGGGGGCCTGCTGATCGGGCGCCGGCGCCTCCGGGAATTGACCGAGGCCGTGGCAAGCGGCCGCATCGCCGGCCTGGCCCAGTTCCAGGCTGCCCTGGCCCAGGCCCACGCCGCCTACGCCCAGGACGAGTGGAGCTGGGTACGACGTGCCTTTGCTGCCCGCGAAGGGGTGGAGGTGGACCAGTTGGACGCGGCGGCTCTGGCCCAGCTGGAAGCCGAGCACAAGAAGTTGTCGGCCAGCTATCTCAAAAAGGTGTTGGCCGACGCCGAGAAGGAGTTCGACCCCCTGGCCATGCTGGGCTATGGGGCCGACGGAAACGAGGCTGCCCGGGCCGCGGATTTCGCCGCAGTGCGGGGCAGTTTTGCCGGCAACTCCTTCGTCAAAGAGCTCCAGGCCAGGCTGGCGGCCCTGGCTGATTGAGACCCGGCCAGTTGACAAGAGCGCGGGGTAATGTTTCATCTGGGACGTGCCTGCGCCCCTCTGCAGGCCGGTTCCCGTTCCTCCCCGCTGTTCCCTGTTGACCCGGATCATTGCCCGGTGGCCAGTCCTCAGACGGTCCGCGCCAAGGCCCCTTGAACCCCATGGACCGCTTTGCTGATCAGACGGAGTCGGTCTGGAGGATCTTCAAGATCCTTTTGGTGGGTTTTCTGCTGGGCGATAACTTCATACTGCTGCTGATCACCACGCTGCACTGAGCGCCAAAGGCTGGGCTCCTTCCTATCCCCAGGTCCCGGTGTTTTGTTTTAACCTCCGCTAACGCCAGCTGGCTCCGCTTTGGTTGCCCGGTCTTTGGCGATCCCTATATTAGCTTTTCACCTTCTTTTCACCCACCGCTATTCCGAATGCCATGAAGGCACCTCCTGACTGTCCGGCCGCCGATCTGCTGGACCGGCCGCTCAACAGCCTGCGCATTTCGGTCATCGACCGCTGCGACCTGCGCTGTTTCTACTGCATGCCCGAGGAGCATTACACCTGGCTGCCGCAGGAGGATCTGCTCAGCTTTGCTGAGATCCGCGCCCTGGTGGACGCCTTTGTCCTGGCCGGGGTGCGCAAGGTGCGCTTGACCGGGGGCGAGCCCCTCTTGCGGCGCCAATTGCCCGAACTGGTGGCGCTCTTGCGGCAGCAGCCGGCCATCGAGGACCTGGCCCTGACCACCAACGCCACCCACCTGGGACCCCTGGCCCTCCCCCTGCGCCGGGCTGGCCTCGACCGGGTGACGGCGAGCCTCGACTCCCTGCGGCCGGAGCGTTTCAAAGCCCTGGTCCGCCGCGACACCCTGCCCCAGGTGCTGGAGGGCATCCGCGCCGCCGCCACCGCCGGCTTTGCCAGCCTCAAGATTAACACCGTGCTGATACGGGGCTTCAACGACGACGAACTGGAGGACCTGATCGAATTCGGCCGCCAAGTGGGTGGGGAGGTGCGCTTCATTGAGTACATGGACGTGGGCGGGGCCACCCAGTGGTCTGCGGACGCCGTTTTTTCCAAGGCACAGATCCTGGCCCGCCTGGAAGAGCGCCTGGGCCCCATCACCCCCTGCGGCCCGCAGGGGGCGGCACCGGCCGGGCGCTTCCGCCTGGCCGACGGCACCTGCTTCGGCATCATTGCCTCGGTCACCGAGCCCTTCTGCCGGACCTGCGACCGCAGCCGGCTCACTGCCGACGGGCAGTGGTACCTCTGCCTTTACGCCCAGGAAGGGGCGGATCTGCGGGGCCGGCTGCGCGCCGGGCAGTCCCGCGAGGAGTTGGCCGCCTTCATCCGCCAAGGCTGGGAGGGGCGCACTGACCGGGGCGCCCAGGAGCGGGCCGCCGACCCGCACCGGGGCGTCCTCTACCAGGTCGAGGATCTGCGGCAGGACCCCCACCGCGAGATGCACACCCGGGGCGGTTGAAGGGCCAATGGATTACTTCCACGGCAAGCGCTTTCTCGACACCCTGCCCGACTGGGAGAGCGGCCGCCCGGCCCTGGGCCCCCTCGAAGACTACCTGCCCCGCATGCGCGCCCTGCTGGCCCGGCTGGGGAATCCCCAGGAGCGCTTTGCCACCCTGATCGTGGGCGGCACCAACGGCAAGGGCACCACCAGCAGCTTGCTGGCCGCCCTCCTGGGGCGGGCCGGCCACCGCGCCGGCCTCTACACCTCGCCCCACCTGCACACTTGGCGCGAGCGCATCCAGGTGGAGGGCCAGCTCCTGCCGCGCGATACCTGGGCCGAGGGCATCACCTTCCTCTACGACCAGACCCGCAACTTCGGCGCCGAGGGCCTGGGGCCTTTCAGCAAGTTCGAGGCCCTCACCGCGTTGGCGGCTCATTTCTTTGCCTGGATGCAGGCGGAGTACGGGGTTTTCGAGGTGGGGCTGGGCGGCCGCTACGACGCCACCAACGCCTGGGATTCGCGCCTGGCGGTGCTTTGCACCATCGGCCTGGACCACGTGGAGGTGCTGGGGCACAGCGTCGAGGCCATCGCCGCGGACAAGTTCCACATCAGCCGGCCCGGCCGCCCCCTCTTCACCACCGCCGCCCAGCCGCCCGAGGTGCGCCAGTTCCTGCGCCGCG
This sequence comes from Candidatus Handelsmanbacteria bacterium, assembly GCA_016867395.1. Classification (GTDB taxonomy): domain Bacteria; phylum Latescibacterota; class UBA2968; order UBA8231; family UBA8231; genus SICG01. The sequence goes on along the minus strand of VGJS01000008.1, from coordinate 43,937 downwards.
CCAGCCGCCAGCAGGGGGTGCCACTCTGGGAGGCCGGTCCCGAGGGGGTCGTCGGCCCAGGGGAACTCCTGCCCTATCCCTTCGACCCCTCCTCTCTACCGGACAGGCCGCGCACCTTTGCCGAAAACGCCCGCCTAGCCCTGGGGGCGGCCTCCTGGCTGCTGGGCGCTCTCCCAGAGGGGGCTGCCCAAGCCACCGCCGCCCACCGCTGGCCGGGGCGTTTCGAGACCGCTAGCCAGCGCCCGCTGGTGCTCTTGGACGGGGCCCACAACCCGGCTGCCGCCCAGCGCCTGGCCGAAGACCTAACCGGCCTGGCACCCCGCTGGACCTTTCTGGTGGGCGCCCTGCGCGGCCACGACACCGCCGGCCTCCTTTACGCCCTGCAACCCCTGGCCCGCCGCATGGTGCTTACCGCCTCGGACCACCCCCGCGCCCTGCGGCCCGAGGAGTTGGCCGCCCACGCCCCGGCCGGCCTGCGCGTAGAGACCATCCCCTCCGGCCTGCGCGCCCTGCGCCAACTGGCGGCCCAACTGGGCCCCGACGAAGCGCTGTGTGTCACCGGCTCCCTGTCGCTGGTGGCCCTGGCCCGCGAGTTCTTCGACCTGCCCTGCGAGCGCGAGGGGGTAAGCGAGGACGCGGCCCTCGAAAGCCTCGAATGCCTGCAACTGGCCTGCCAGCGGCGGGGCCTGGAATGGGAGTTCGCCTCGGCCAACGGCCACGTGCTGCGCCTGAAGCGGCCAGGCCCCCCGGTCTATTTCCTGCGCAACAAGCACCCCTTTAACAACTACGTGGCCGCCCGCCTCGCCGAGGACAAGGGCTACCAATACGAGCTGTTCAGCCAGGCCGGGGTGCTGATGCCGGCCACCCTGCAGGTCTTCAACCCCTTTGCCGACGACCGCTTCAACCGCTACAAGACCCACCCCTCCATCGCCGCCATTGCCGCCGAGGTGGAGGGGCGTTTCTCCTACCCGGTATTGGTCAAGAGGTACCACAGCTCCCTGGCCCAGGGGGTCTTTCTCGAACACAGCCGCGATACCCTGTGCCGCCGGCTCCAACTCTTGTGTGAGAACAGCGGCTACCTCGACAACGTGCTGCTGATCCAGGAGTACGTGGCGGGCCTCGAGTACCGCATCGTCGCCACCCAGGGCGAGCTGCTGCTGGCCTACGAAAAACAGGGAACCCCAGGAGGAGAAGACCTTAACCCCCTGCACCAGGCCGGCGGCCAGGCCACTCAGGTGGAGGAGGAGGCGCTGCTGGCGCCGATGCGGCGGCTGGCCGGCCAGGTGGCTGGGGTGCTGGACCTGGGTTTCTACGCCATCGACCTGATCGCCGGTTCCCGGGGCCTGTGCCTGCTGGAGGTCAACCCCAACCCTTTCTGCTTCTTCTACAACCGCAGCAATGGCCGCGAGGACTTTGTGCGCTTGTACGAGCGGCTGCTCCAGAAGTTCCTCCCGTGAAAGGGGGCGTATGGCCCATCCCTCTCACCACCTGCAAACCCAACTGATCCACGCCGGCCAGCCCAAACCGCGCCCCGCCGGGGCCGTGGTGGCCCCCATCTACCAGAGCGCCACCTTCGAGTACCGGGGCGAGCGCGACTACAGCCAGTTGCGCTACCTGCGCCTCAACAACACCCCCAACCACCAGGCCCTGCACGCGGTGCTGGCCGCCATCAGCGGGGCCGAGGCCGCGCTGGTGACCGCCTCGGGCATGGCCGCCATCACCACCACCCTGCTGGGCCTGCTGGGGGCCGGCGACCACCTGCTGGCCCAGGACTGCCTCTACGGCGGCACCCTCAGCTTCCTCAGCGAGGAGGCCGCGGCCCTGGGTATCGAGGTGGACTATATCCAGGGCAACGACCTGTCCTCGTGGGCGCGCCACCTGCGGCCCACCACCCGCCTCCTTTACGTCGAGACCATGACCAACCCGCTCTTGGAGGTGCCGGAACTGGAGGCGGTGGTGGGCTTTGCCCGCCGGCGCAACCTGCTTTCGGTGATCGACAACACCTTCGCCTCCCCGGTCAATTTCCGTCCCCTGGCTCTGGGCTTCGACCTAGAGATCCACAGCGCCACCAAGTACCTCAACGGCCACTCCGACCTGGTCGCCGGCTGCGTCATGGGCGGCGGCACCCTCATCAACCAGCTCACCCGGCGCCTCAACCTGCTGGGGGCCACCCTCGACCCTCACGCCTGCTTCCTGCTAGAGCGCGGGCTCAAGACCCTGGCCCTGCGCATGCGCCAGCACGACGATAACGCCCTGGCCCTGGCCCGCTTCCTGGAGGGCCGCCCCGAGGTGGCCCGGGTGAACTACCCCGGCCTGGAAAGCCATCCCCAGCATCAACGGGCCCAACGGCTCTTCAGCGGTTGCGGCGGGGTGCTCAGCTTTGAATTGCGGGAGGGGATCACCGCCGCCGACCGGCTCATCGGAGCGCTCGAACTGCCGGTTTCGGCCCCTAGCCTGGGCGGGGTGGAGACCCTGATCACCCGACCGGCCCTCACCTCCCATGCCGGCCTCACCCCGCAGCGACGGGCGGCCCTGGGCATCGCCGAGGGATTGGTGCGGGTGGCGGTGGGCATCGAGGCGGCCCAGGACCTGTGCGCCGACTTCGCCCAGGCCCTCGAGCAGCTCTGAGCCTTATTCGGGGGCGGCCTCGTCGGGGTTCTGGGTGTACTGGCGGTCGATCTGCTCCAGGTAGCGATTGGCCTCCCCCACGTGCCAGGCTGAGGCGCTCCACGAGACGATGCGGGTGAAGCCCTCGTACGCCTTTTCGATCTGACCCTGCCCGAGCCAGTTGGCGGCCAGCACCAGGATCAGGGCCGAGCGGCTCTTCTGGGGCGTCACCCGCAGCTCCAGGTCGGACATCAGGTCCAGGCCCTCCTCGACCCGGCCATCCAGGTAAAAGGCCTGGCGCAGGCCGGGCACCACCTGGTCCCACACGTCCTCCTCGGGGGGGATCAGGGCGATGGCCTCGCGTATCGGTCCGGTCGAGCGGGTGTTGCCCCACAGGGTGAAGGCCATGGAGAGGGCCCGGGTCGCCTGGCGGGAGGGGCGCTTGTCGAGGTAGACCTGGAAGTACTCGGCGGCCAGGTCGCGCTGCTGGGCCACCTGGTCCTCGGCCTGCCGCTTGGACAGGTAGGCCGGCAGGATCAGGCGCTGGTCGTTTCTCATCTTGGCATCGAAGGCCACCTCCTCCGCCGAGGTCTCCAGCTGGGGAGGCGCTGCCCCGCCCTCGACCAGGCGCAACTGGGCCCAGAACTGATCGTTGTCGTTCTGGCCGCCATAGGACAACTGGCCCCCGAAGGGGCGAGGTCCGCCGTCGGGGTCCGTCACCAGCAGCATGAAGCCCACGGTCCGGCCGGCGAAGGGGGCGCGGAAGGTGGGGGTGAAGAGGGAGAGCACGGCCATGGGGATGGCCGCTTCGAGGCGGTATCCTGTTTCTTCCAGGGCGACGGCTAGTTGGGTCTGGGGCGGGGCCAGCCCCTCCTGGCGGCCCCGCTGGTCGCCGTGGCGCCACCACCGACCCTCCGGAGGCAGCGCCGGATCGGCGGTGAAGACAAAGGCGTGATCGCCCACGAACCAGACCGGCCCGTCCGCGTCGCGGGGCACGTCGAGGAAGAGGGCCACCCCGTCCCGGCAGAACCACTGGCCCTGCTCGCCGCCATCCACATCGCGGACATTGTCGCGGACCTGGGCCGCCAGGTAGAGCCACTGCTCATCCCAGGCCAGCAGCAGCCGGGCAGAGAGATCCGCGGCGGTGCCGGCCACTCCCCCTTCGCCGGGCCCGTCGTCTCCCAGGCGGCTCCCCGCCAGCGAGTCGCCGGGCGCCAGTTCGAGCCACCGGCTCCCCTCCCACTCCCCCAGGTCACCGTCCACCCTGGGGGGCTTTTGGGCACGGGCGGCCTCCGCCACCAGATTGGGATGGGCCCCGACTGCCTCGGCACCCCCCAGCAGGAGGGCCAGGCCGCCTGCCCCAAGAAAGCGCCACACGTTTTGACCTCTCGGGCTGCACTTCGTCCGCCATAACAATATATACTGGCCCAGGCCACCACCACTGCCCGGCGTCTGAGCCAGGGGCCCCAGGGCAGGGCAACCCCAGGCGAGAGGTATCAGCTTTTTTCATGTTTGTAAAAACAATGGGCAATCCTCCCGGGGCAGACATCCCCGGACAAGCTCTTAATTCCATATTTTACATGGACTTTCTCATTATCCCTCTTCCTGGTGTCCCCCTTGCTATTTAATCTTCTTGGAGTGTGAACCGCGCTCTTGCAGTTCTAGGGTCCTAATTGGTTGGCACTGGTCTGTCCGAAGCCTCTCGCGGCGGGCCAGTGCCACATCCATTTCTCACCCACACCCCTCGCTGTGCCCGAAACAAGGACATGACCGGCAACCCGAGCGCCGCCCTGCTGGCGAAAATCTGGGAGTTGCGCCTGATCGACCTCAGCGTGCAGCCGCTACAGGAGGGGCACCTCTGAGAACCGCTACTGCTGCCGCGCGGGCCAGTACCGCTGGCTCTCCTGGTCGGCCACCGCCGTTGCCGAGCAGGGCCTGATCTACGGGGCGGCCCGCGACGTCACCGCCCGCAGACAGGCCGCAGCCCAGCTCGAGGAGGCCAGGGCCGCGGCCGCCAGCCGGGGCAAAAGCGAGTTTCTGGCCAACATGAACCACGAGATCCGCACCCCCATGAACGACATCCTCGGTCTGACCGAGTTTTTGCTGGACACCCCCCTGGCCCCGGGCCAGCGCGAGCAGCTGCGCCTGGTCAAGCTCTCGGCCGACGGCCTGCTGGAAATCATCAACGAGGTGCTCGACTTCTCCAAGATCGAGGCCGGCCAGCTCGCCCTGGCCAGCGAGAAGTTCGCCCTGCGCCCGGCAGAGGACAAGGTGATAAAGATCCTGGCGATGCGGACCCACCAGAACGGGTTGGAACTGGTCCACGCGGTGCGCCCGGAGGTCCCCGACGGGCTGCGCGGGGACGAGCTGCGCCTGCGCCAAGTACTGATCAACCGGGTTGGCAATGCCATCAAGTTCACCGAAAAGGGCGAGGTGGTGGTGCGGGTGGAGGCAAAGTTGGAGGGCGGCGGCGAGGTGGTTCTGCACTCCCAAGTGCGCGACACCGGCATCCCGCCCGACCAGCAGCAGTGGATCTTCGCCGCCTTGGCCCAGGCTGAGGGTTCGACCAACCGCCGCTACGGGGCACCGGGCTTGGCCGGGGCAGCACCTTCCACTTCATCGCCCGCTTCGGTTGCTCCCCGGCCCAGGAGGCTGCGGGAGCAGGGTTGCTGGTCCTACAGGGCCGGCGGGAGCTGGTGGTGGACGACAGCGCCGCCAACCGCCTCATCCTCGAAGAACTGCTGCGCAACTGGGGGATGCGCCCCAGCTTGACCCCTGGCGGGGAGACCGGCCTGGCAGCCCTGCGCCTGGCCGCCGCCGGGGGCGACCCCTTTGCCCTGGTGCTGCCCGACGCCCGGATGCCCGGCCTGGACGGCAGCCAGGTCCTGGCCCGGCTCCGGGGGAGCCGCAACTGGCCGCCACCCCGGTGGTGATGCTCTCCTCGGCCGACGACCCCGACTGGAACCGCCGCTGCGCCGCGCTGGGGGTGGCCATCTACCTGCGCAAACCCGTCAGCCAGTCAGATCTCTTCGACGCCCTAATGCAGACCCTGGGCGCCCCGACCGTGGCCCCGGCCTCAGTCGCGACCCCACTCCCGGCGGCCGGCCCCTTCCGCCGCATCCTGCTGGTCCAGGACCGGCCCGTCAACCAGATGGTGGCCCAGGGGCATCTGCAGCCAGCCGGCCATTAGGTGGAGGTGGCCGGGGACGGAATGGAGGCCCTAAAAAAATAAAAAGGGGGGTCCTTCGACTTAGTGCTGATGGACGTGCAGATGCCCCACATGGACGGCCTGACCGCCACCGCTGCCATCCGCCGGCGGGAAGAGTCCCTGGGCGGTCACCTGCCCGTCGTCGGCCTGAGCGCCCATGCCCGCCCGGAGCACCGCCAGCGCTGCTTTGAGGCCGACATGGACCGGTACGTGTCCAAACCCAGCAACCGCGCCGAGCTGGTAGCAGGCCCTGGGCGCCGCCCTCCCGCCGCCCCCTGCCCCTTCACGTGGCGCCCCAGGCCGCCGTGCTGGACCCGGTGGCCTGGGAGGGCTTGCAGGAGATGAGCCGGCGGGGCTACTTTTCGCTCCCCGACTTTGTGGCCACCTTCCGCAGCGAGGCCCTCCAGAGCCTGGCCGGCCTGCGCCAGGGCATCGGGGAAGCAGATCCCCAGACCCTGGAGCGCCAGGCCCACGCCCTTAAAGGCAGCAGCCGGGAACTGGGCGCCGGGCGCCTGGCCGAGATCTGTCGGCAACTGGAGGAGTTGGGGCGAGCCGGCTCCCTGAGCGGCGCGGCGGAGCTATTGGCCGGAGCCGAGGCAAAGTTCGCCCTGCTGGATCAGGCCCTCGGCGAACAATTGAGCACCCCCATCTGACTCCCGGGAATACCTCATGATCATCGACGGCCACACCCATATCGGCGCCACCGACCTGGAGCGCTACCCCCTGCGCGATCCCGCCTCCAACTACCGCCCCTCCCCCGAGGCCGCCGCCGAGGTGCTGCGGGCCCGGATGCAGGAGGCCGGCATCGCCCGCGCCTTCACCATCACCCCAGGGTACTACGGCTGGGACAACCGCTATCCCCTCGACGCGCTCCAGGGCAACGCGGACTGGCTGGCCGTGGGGGTGCTCATCGACCCCAAGAGTCCGCAATCCCCCCAGGAGTTGGAGGACTGCGTGCGCCGGGGCGCCTGCGGCCTGCGTATCCAGCAGCACCTCTTATACCACGAGGGGCTGGACAACCCGGCCATCACCCCGCTGTGGGCCGCCGCCGCCGAGCTGGGCCTGCCCATCGACGTCAACGCCACCCACGAGGAATACCCCCAGGTCGAGCAGAGGCTGCGGGAATTCCCCCATACCACCATGATCCTCGACCACTGCGGTTATGTCTCGGGAGGAAAACTGCGGCCCTCGGTGAACACCGTGGCCCCGGTCCTGGAGCTTGCCCGCTATCCCAACACCTGCGCCAAGCTGACCTTCATCGGCCTGGCCAGCGAGGAATCCTTCCCCTGCCGCGACGTGCACTGGATGGTGCGGCAGGTCCTCGACGCCTTTGGCCCGGAGCGCTCCCTGTGGGGCAGCAACTTCCCCATCCCGCTACGACAGCCCCGCCTGACCTGCCGCCAAAGCTTGGAACTCTTCGCCGAGGCCATCCCAATGCGTTCGGAGGAGCGGGAGTGGGTGCTGGGAAAGACCGCGCAGCGCCTGTGGAAATGGGATCTCAGTAGGTAAGGGCCACGGCGCGGACGAGGCGCTGTGAAGCGGCGTCGCCGCTGATCTCCAGCCACACCAGGTAGATCCCCGGCGGCAGCAAATCGCCCCCCTCGCCGCGCCCGTCCCAGCGCAACTGGTAGTGCCCGGCCAGGCCCTCGCCCCGGGCCAGTTGCCGCAGGGTGCGGCCCTGCAGGTCACAGATCCGGGCGGCCAGGGGGCGGGGCGAGAGCAGCTTGAGCACGTCAAAGTCGATGCGTAGCTCGTCGTTGCGCCCGTCCCCGTTGGGGGTGAAGACCACCGGGGCGATCTCCAGGTGATTGAGCAGACCGCCGCCCACCGGCAGGGAGACCACGTCGGTGGCCCCCTCCAGCAGGGGCGCCGCGTCCCCCGGGTCGACCTGCTGGCGCAAAGCCCCCTGCTCCATGAAGACCTGGAAACGCGCCGGCTGGAAGAGGGTGGCGGCGAAACGCAGTTCGAGCAGATCCTCCCCCCGCAGCCGGGCCGGCAGCTTCAGCCGTAACCCCCCATCGTCTGCCAGGGCCTCCACCCCCAGCTCCCGGTCCCCCAAGCGCGCCCCGGCGAATTCCAGGGAAACCGGGGCCTCCACCGCCACCTGGTCAAAGCCCTGGTCACCGGCGGCGAAACGGGGCTGGAGGAAATAGCTGAACTCCCGCCGCTCCCCAGGACTCACCTGCTGAGGGGCAATCTCCCCGAGGGCCTGGCGGACCAGGGGCCGGCCGTAGTGGACCCGCAGCTCCTCCAGCACCGCGCTGGCCTGGGGCTGGTGGGCCAGCAGTTCGATTTCGAGTTGCAGATAACGGCGGGGCGAGGGCGAGCGGAAGGGCGCCCCCGAGGTGGTGTACGCCTGGCTCCACAGGCTCCAGTCCCCTCCCGGTTGTAGCGATACCACCTTTGGCCCGCGAAAGGATTCGATGAGCTTCTCCCATTTGCGCTCGGTCACCTCCCTGCCCTGCTTGTCGTAATAGCGGGTCGCCTCCACCACCTGGTCCCCGCTGCGGCTGCGCACCCGCAGGTCGGCGCCGGGGGCCACCTGAGCCAGCCAGCTCAGGTGGGTGATGTTCCACCCCTGCCCCAGGTCGAGGACCGGGGACTGCAGCACCACCCTGGCCGGGTAGCCCTCGCCGTAGACCTGGAATTCCCCCACCAGCCCCAGGCCATCGTAGCGGGCCCCGCGCGAATCGATGCTGCCCCCGATGATGGCGTCCCCCTCGCTGGTGGGGTAGTACAGGCGCAGGTACCGGGCGGCCACCGGGGAAAAGTCGTGGCGGAAGTTGCGCCGCTCGAACAGGTTCTTCGGATCGGCCGGCATCGCCGCCAATTCCGCCCAGCGCAGGCTGCCGTCAGGGGCTAGGGCGCCGTTAGAGTAGAGGACCTGGTAGGAGAGGAAATTGGCGTAGATGTTGCGCAGCCGGGGCGGGATGCCCAAAGGCTCGCCTAGCAGCCAGACGGTGTCCAGCCAGTAGGTGGCCCCTAAGTCGATGCGGTAGTCGCCGGTGGTCAGCCGGCCCCCGGTGGCGCCCTTGGCCAGGGGGCTGACTCGCCAGGCGCTGACCAGGTCCCCGTCGAACATCACCTCCGGGCTGCCGGCCAGGGTGACGATCTCGGCCTGCACGTCCACGGTGCCGCCCTTGGCGATCAGGCCGTAGGCGATGTTGTTGCCATAGGCGTCCACCTCCACCTCGGCCAGCCCCGCCCCCCCGGTCTGGCGCTCGGCCTGGAGGCGGATCACCTTCACCAGTTCGTCCTCCAAATCCAGAGTGATCTCGTGCGCCTCGTTGAAGGAGTAGCGCTGGCTGCGGCTGTAGAGCAGGGTGCCCTCGACGACGATATTGGCGCTGTTGATGAACTGCTCCCCCTTGGAAAAGAGGATGGTGAAGAAGGCCGGGGCCGGCCGGTCCGGGGCAAAGCGGAAGCGTAAGCGCTGCGCCGGCACCACCTGTCCCAGGTCGATCTCGATCCACCAATCCTTCACCGCGGTCCCAGCCGGGGGCTGCCAGGCCGTGGCCGGATCACTGTCCAGGGCCGCCGGGGCCCCGGCCCGGTCCGCGCCGGCCCCTCGCACACCCGCCTGGCGGGTCGCGTCGATGGCCTTGCGGCTGTAGACCGGGCTGAGCCGGCCGTCCTCCACCTCCAAAGCCCCGCGCGGGTAGCTCCACTCCTCCCAATCGGCGGCTCGGCCAAACACCATTTCCTCGGCGCCGGAGGGCGGGGCCGCGACCAGCAGGGCCAGCAACAGGGCGAATATCAGCAACATTTTCTCATTGGCTGGGGTGAGAGGGGCTTTTTTCCGACAGAGATAGCCCTGGAACCAGCGAAAGTCAAGCAGATGGGTTTCCGCAGCGGGGTGTTCCGCACCCTCTTCTGCAACCTCGGCTGGGCCGGCCTGGCCCTGGCCGCCCTATGCTGGGGCCTGGGCGCGGTGGAGGTCCTATCATTCCTGCACGCCGTGCCCGGGGCCGGCTTTGGCCGGGGCGGGGGTCTGCTGGGTGTTCTACCCCCTGCTCAGGGTTTGGGAGTAGGCCAGGCCCAGGGCCCGGATGCTCTACTCGGCCAAGGGACCGGGGGGTGAGCGGGTGCAGAAAACCACCCTGCACGCCTTCAGAGAGCAGGCGGGCTATCGCCCCGGCCAGAACCCCCTTCCTTGCCGGGGCGCGGGATTTTGGCGACGGCCGCTACGCCGAGGCGGCAGGCCACTACCAGCAGAGCCTGGACCTGCACCCCGCCCTGCTCGACGCCGCGCAGTTCTCCCAGGCCGGCGAGCTGCTACAACGGGGACTGCAACAGGCCCACCGCCAGAAATGGGGCGACTACAAGGCCGCCTTTCGCGCCAACCTGGGCGTCCTCGGCTTGCATTAGGGCAAGCTCGAGTCGGGCCGGCAGGACGCCGAGGAGGCCCTGGTCCTGTTCACCTGCCTCAAGTACCGCAGGGGAGAGGCCGACGCCCTGCTGATCCTGGGCGGCATCCACGCCCGCTGCGGGGAGCGGGAGTAGGCCGCCCGCCTGTACCGGGCAGTGCTGAAGCTCTGCGAGGACCTCGATTACCCACTGGGCCGGGCCAATGCCCTGGCCAATATCGGGGTGGCCCATTTCCACCAGGGCAACCTCGGAGAGGCCCGCCGCACCCACGAGGCCGCCCTCGAACTCCACCCCCAGATCGGCGCCTTGGCCGGCCAGGCCGGCTCCCAGGCCAATAGCGGCACCGTGCTCTTCCGCCAAATCCGGCTGGAGGAGGCCCTCAAGCCCTTGCAGCCCTTGCAGGAGGCCCGCGCCCTCTTTGTGAAGGCCGGAGTGCGTGGCCGCAAACTGGAGGCGGTGGAACAACTCATCAGCCGCCTCCGCCGCCGGCTGGCCCGCAAGAAATCTTTACAGGGTTAAGCTGCTGGTGTATCTCTCTCGATAACGCCTGATGCCTTATATGGAGGGATGAGATGATCCGCAGGCCCCGCCAGAACTGACGCGGCCCCCCGCAGCCTTTGCAGCCCTGCCGCCCCCACCTGGGCCGCAGGTGAGTGCCCTTGGTGCGCCTTTCGCCAATGTGCGCCGGCCGCCCAGATCCCCCTCACCCTTCAGTCGAGCAAAGCCACCCGGAACACCGGGTGGCCTTTCTTGTTGGAGCCCCGCCATGGGCCAGACCCAGATCCTCTTCCACCAGGTGGCTCTTGCCTAGGAGACCTCGCCCACGCCCCTCTTTGAAATTCTCGACCTGCACCTGCCCCTGGGCTGGACCAGCATCGCGGGGGCCAACGGGGCGGGCAAGACCGCCCTCCTGCGTCTGGCCATCGGCGAGTTGGTCCCCCGCGAGGGCCGGATACAGGTATTCGCATCGGCCCTCTACTGCGCCTAACGCACCGATGAGGCCTCACCCCTGCCGGAATTCTTCCTCAACGCCGCCGAGAGTGCGGCCTGCGTGCTCTGGGGCCGGCCGGGTGACCGGCCCCCAGGATTTGGCCCACTCAGGATGTGAGACACTCTCTTCGCTGTAAAGGCCCTGCAGGTCAGCTGGTAAAAGCTGCTGCCATCGAAATCCTGTTGGTGTTTGAGCATCCCCCATAGGCATCGTAGTAGCTTTCGCATCACGGCGGCAATGGCTTGCATCTTCTTCTTTCCTGCCCGTACCAACTTTTCATAGAAGGCTTTGACCTGAGGTTGGTATCGCAGAGCCGCCAGCGCTGGCATAACGAGGGCCGCGCGGAGGTATTTGTTGCCCGTCTTGCTGATAAAGCGCGGTTTGTGAATAGCGGTGCCTGATTCCCTTGGCCGCGGATCTAGCCCCGCCTGTGCGACCCACTGCGCAGGCTGGAGATCGTTAGGGAGCAGCAGTAACGCGGCCATCAGCTGCAAAGCACTAGTAGTGGCAATGCCCTTAACCGAAGTGAAGCGGGTGAAGGTCTTGTGCAACTGGTCATGAGCCTGGACTAGCTGCAGGGCCAGGGCTTCCAGATGCTGGACTCGCCGCTTAGCAGATAGTCACTGGCGACGCCGAGGGCTTTCGCTTTGATCCGCGGTTGATCAAGCGGGCCTGACGCCGGCCCGGCGCCTCCCCTCTCAGTACAGCGCCGGCACTCGCCGCCGCGTCAGCGAGCCCTCCTGGGTGAGGGCGAAGACGACGATGTTCACCGCCCGTTGGGACTGGGCTCTGTCCTCGTACTGCTCGACCCGCCACACGGCTCTGGGCGGCAGGTAGAACTCCACCCCGGCCAGCCGGCCATTCACAAAGAGCCCCTGCATGCGGTCCTGCCGCTGCCGGAAGGCCCCGCCCAGGTTGCCGCTCTGGGAGGTATCCTCCGGGGTCAGGGCCCGCTCAATGCGCGGCACCCCCTTGAGCGGGAAGAAGGCGGTGAAAAGCGGGTGGGTCTCGGTCAGGTACTCGGTCCACACCTTCTGGCCCCAGACCAGGTGTCCGTATTTCTCGAGGCCCTCCCGGAAGGTCTCGAACTGTGCGGCGAAGCTGAGGACGAACCCCCCTTCCAATAGGTAGCGGGCCAGGTGCTCTGTCTCGCTCTCGTTGGGCAGGCTCAGGGGCATGACGATGGGCAGGTCTAGCAGGCGCGGATCGGCAAAGGTGAGGGTGGGGGCCACGTCGGCCTTGAGCTGGGTGAAGTTTTCCAGGGCGTAGACCAGGGCGTCGAGTTGGCGCAACTGCTCGCCGGTATCGGCCCCGCCCCCGGCGGCCCCGGCCTGGTTGACGCGCATGGACTGGACCTGGCCCAGGTGGACAAAGCCCTGGATGGACTGCGGGTCCGCCGGGTTTTCGTAGCGAACCAGGGCCTGGAACTGCCCCGAGCGCTCCGCCTGGCCGGCCAGGGAATCAAAGGGGGAGGAAGCCGGCTCGACCGGCGGCGGCAGGGCCGCACTCTTGAGCTGGTCGGCCAACTGGGGCAGGGAGGTGCAACTGGCCAGGGCCAGGGCCAGCGTGCCGGCTGCCGCGCCTAATGACTTAGGGAAAGACATGGAGTAAAACCTCCGCGCAAAGGGTGAGGGGGTGCCAATGCCGTTAATATAAATTGACGACTGCTCCCTCCGGTCATTTTCGTCCGTGTTGCTCTCTATGCGCGGGCAAGGTACTTTCTGCCCGAACCCGTCCCTGCCAAATACCCGAGCCGCGGAGCCACAGCGATGAAGATCCTGGTAGCCAACCTGGGCAGCACCTCCTTCAAGTACAAACTCTTCGACATGCCCCAGGGCGCGGTGCTGGCCAAAGGCGGCATGGACCGCATCGGCGGCCAGGGCTCGGTGCACATTTATCAATTAGGCGAGTCTCCCCAGATCAAACAGCCATGCGCTCTGCCCGACCACGCCACTGCCATCGACGAGGCCCTCGCCCGTTTAGTGGGCCCGGTGCTCTTCTCCCTGGCCGAGCTGGAGGCGGTGGGCTTCAAGGCGGTACACGCCCGCGACATCTCCGGGGTGGTGGCCCTCGACGAGAAGGTGATCGGGCGGATGGTGGAATACTACCCCCTGGCCCCGGCCCACAACCCGGCGTACGTGGCGGCCATCCGGCAGTTTTCCAAGGTAGCGCCCCAGGTCCACCTGGTGGGCTGCTTCGAGAGCGCCTTCCACGGCCAGACCCCCCTGCGCCGGCAGCTCTACGCCGTACCCTACGCCTGGTACGAAAAGTACGGGGTGCGGCGCTACGGCTTCCACGGGGCCAGCCACCGCTTTGCCGCCGAATACGTGCGCCAACTGGAGGGCAAGCGCCCGCTCCGGCACATCAACTGTCACCTGGGTGGCTCCTCCTCCCTGTGCGCGGTCAAGGACGGGGTCTCCCAGGGGGCCAGCCACGGCCTCAGCCCGCAGAGCGGCCTGCCCCAGAACAACCGCATCGGAGACCTGGACCCCTACGCCCTCGATCTTGTGATGCGCCGTGAGGGCCAGAGCTTCTCCCAGATCCTCGAAACCTGCGCCTCCCAGAGCGGTCTGCTAGGTCTATGCGGATATAATGACCTGCGCGACATCGAGGAGCACGCCGGCCACGGCGACCGGCGCTGCCGCCTGGCCATCGAGGTCTTCGCCACCGCCATCCGCGATTACCTGGGGGCCTACGTGGTGGAATTGGGCGGCATCGACGCCATCAGCTTCACCGGCGGCATCGGCGAGCACTCGTCCTTGGTGCGGGGCCAGGTGCTGGCCGGCCTGGAGTTCCTGGGGGTGGAGCTGGACGCGGCCAAAAACGAGGCGGTACACGGCGAGGGCAGCCTGCACGCCGCCTCCAGCCGGGTGCATCTCCATGTGCTGCGCACCGACGAGGAGCTGATAGTGGCCCGCCAGACCTGCGAATTCCTTAAGTGAAAGGCCGCATCCAGAACCGCTTCCTCGCCGCGCTGCTGGCCGCCGCGGCCCTGCCCCTGGCCGGGGTGGGCGTCTACAGCATCTACACCCACACCGAGGCCCTGCGCCAACTGGCCCTGGCCGCGGCCCGCGAGCGGGTGCAGCTCAAGGCGCGCAAGGTGGACGAGGTATTGCACGGCATCCGCGACGATCTGTCCTACCTGTCGGGCTCCCCGGTGCTGCTGGGCCTGTTGGACACCGGCGCCGAGGGGCCCGAGCGCTGGCATGAGGAGGTAGGCCGGCACCTGCTGGCCTTTGCCCAGAACAAACCCCTCTACACCTGCCTGCGCTACCTCGACGAATCGGGCCGCGAGCTGGTGCGGGCCGAGAACGACGGCCTTCGCCTGTGGCTGGTGCCCCCCGACCAACTGGAGGACCGCCGCCACCAGGACTACTTCTGGGGCGCCGCGCTTTTGCCCCCCGGGGTGTTGCACGTCTCGGGGGCCGACCCCAGCGACGGGGACTGCCGCGAGCCGGTGGTGCGCTACGCCCTGCGGGTGGCCGACCGCCACAACCGCAAGCGCGGGGTGCTGGTGGCCGACCTCTTTGCCCGCAAGCTGGTGGAGGCCGCCCGCCAGACCAGCCTTTCCCCGCAGGAGCAGACCTCCCTGCTCGACGCCAAGGGACGGCCCCTCTCCCCCATCGGGGAGGTGCCCCTGCGGGGCCGCAACCTGGTCGACCTCCGCGCCCAGTTGCTGGCCGGCCTGCCGGCGGTGATCGAGCAGGGTGAGCAGACCTTCTCCTGGGCGGCGGTCTGGCCCGCCGGCCTGCCCGGCGCTCCGCCCCTGTGGCTCTTGGTGGATGTGGCCCCCGGCGAGGCGGTCTTCGCCTCGGTGGAGCGGTTCCGGTGGGTTTTTGCCGGAGTGGTGGCCCTGGCCCTGGCCGCCGCCCTCCTTCTCAGCCTGCTCCTGGCCCGCCGCATCGCCGGCCCCCTGGCCCAACTGCGCGACGGGGCGCGGCGCATCGCCGGAGGCGCCTTTGCCCACCGCCTCGAGGTGCATACCGACGACGAGATCGGGGAATTGGCCGAGGAGTTTAACCACATGGGCCAGGCCCTGCAGGAAACCTACCGGCGGTTGGAGGAGCGGGACGCGGTCAAGACCGAGAAGCTCAACCAGATGACCCACCAACTGATCGAAAGCAAAAAGCTGGCCGCCGTGGGCCAGCTGGCCGCGGGAGTGGCCCACGAAATCAACAACCCGGCCGGGGTGGTCTCGATGTTTGCCCAGCAGTTGCAGGAGCGGCCGGACCTGGACCCGGCGCATCGCGATAAGCTGCGCGTCATCGAGCGCCACGCCGAGCGCATCGGCAGGGTGACCCGGGGTCTCCTGGACTTTGCCCGGGCCCGCGAGTACCGCCGCGACCCCCTGGACTTGTGCCAGACCCTCGATCAAGCCCTGGAGGCCTTTGCCCCGCGCCTGAAGCAGGTGGAGGTGGCAAAATGCTACGCCCTCTGCCCGGCCCCGGTGCTGGGCGACGGGGAGCAACTCCAGCAGGTCTTTGGCAACCTGATCCTCAACGCGGTGCAGGCCATGGAGGGCAAGGGGCGGCTCTGGGTGGAGGTGGTCGAGGAGGCCGATCAGATCCGCGCCGCGGTGGCCGACTCGGGGCCCGGCATCCCCGCCCAATACCTGGAGCGGGTCTTCGAGCCCTTCTTTACCACCAAGGAGGTGGGCCAGGGCACTGGCTTGGGGCTAGCCGTCAGTTACGGCACCGTCAAGGCCCACGGCGGGCGGATGAGCGCGGCCAACCGGCCCCAGGGCGGGGCGGTATTTAGCATCTTCCTGCCCCGCGTCGGGAAGAAACCTTCGTAAACCGCTGCACCTATGGTGGGCTGTAGCGGCCTAATTTCCAAAGAGCCCAACCCTCCCCCCTCCTGCCCGCTACTCCCTTTCAGACTGGCCCGTGCCCCGCTTTGCCCTGGGCGGAGGGGCACGGCCTGTGCGCCTTCTTCTGATTTTGCACCCGCGCATTTCCCGCCCGACCCCCGATGCCCCTGCGGCGCCGGGGCCAGCCGGCGACCGTCCCGCAACTTGCGCCGGTCTGGATTCGTGCTTACTTATAGCACTGTCCGCGTTGCCCGGCTCCGAGAGAAAGCGCCCATGAGAGATTCCGCCCGCATCCTGGTCGTCGATGACGAGGAGGATCTGCGCCAGGGCCTGGCCGAAACCCTGCAGGGCGAGGGCCACCAGGTGGAAACCGCCGCCGAGGGCTGGGGGGCGCTGGAGCAGGCCCGGGCCCTGCGCTTCGACCTGGCCCTGGTGGACCTGAAGATGCCCGGCATGGACGGGATGGTGGTGCTCGACCAGCTCAAGCAGCTCTCCCCCGAAACCTTGGTGGTGATGATCACCGGACACGCCACCGTGGAGTCGGCGGTGGCGGCCATGAAACTGGGGGCCTACGACTACCTGGCCAAACCCTTTAAGCTGGAACAGGTGCGGCTGGTGGTGCGCCGGGCGGTGGAGCAGAAGCGCCTGGCCGACGAGAACCGCCGGCTGCGCCAGGAGGTGGAACAATACCAGCGCTTCGAGCAGATCGTCGGCAAAAGCGCCTGCATGCAGGAACTCTACCGGGCCATCGAGAAGGCTGCTCCCACCAACAGCACCGTGCTGATTGCCGGGGAGACCGGCACAGGCAAGGACCTGGTGGCCCGGGCCCTGCACCAGCGCAGCCCCCGCGCCCAGGGCCCCCTGGTCTCCATAAGTTGCGGGGCCATCCCCGAATCCCTGCTCGAAAGCGAACTCTTCGGCCACGTCAAGGGCGCCTTCACCGGGGCCCACGCCGACCGCGAGGGGGTCTTTGAGGCCGCCGAGGGCGGCACCCTCTTCCTCGACGAGATCGGCGATCTGCCCCTGCCCATGCAGGTGAAACTCCTGCGCGCCCTGCAGGAGCGGCAGATCCAGCGCCTGGGGGAGAGCCGCGCCCGCAGGGTGGACGTGCGCCTGGTGGCCGCCACCCACCGCGACCTGCGCCAGGAGATGCAGCAGGGCCGCTTCCGCGAGGATCTCTTCTACCGCCTCGACGTGCTCAGCGTGGTGATCCCCCCCCTGCGCCAGCGCCGCGAGGACATCCCCCTGCTGGTGGAGCACTTCCTGCGCAAGTACGGCGCCGAGATGGGCAAGAACCTGCGCGGGGCTAGCTCCGAGGCCCTGGCCCTGCTGACCCGCTACGACTGGCCCGGCAACGTGCGCGAACTGCAAAACGCCATCGAGCGGGCCGCCATCTTGCAGGAGGGCCCCCAGGTCCAGCCCGAGGACTTCCTCCTGGGCCGTAGCCCCCAGGCCGCCGCCCATTCCGCGCCGGCCAGCGAGATGGTCAGCCTGGAGGAGATGGAGCGCCGGCACATCCTCTGGGTCCTGCGCCAGACCGACAACCACCAGAGCCGGGCCGCCCAGATCCTGGGCATCGGCCGCCGTACCCTGTACCGCAAGATCCGCCAGTACGGGCTGGACTTGCCCGAGTAATAAACACCTGCCTTAGGGCGGAAATAACACGGCCAACCCCCCTAGCAACTGACTGCGGGGATACTAATGTGTCGAGGTTCGGCCCCGTGAGGACGCCGTAGAACCCCTTCACCACCTGGTGCGCATCCCCAGCGAGAGCGCCGGCGCTGAGAGGGAATTCCGCAGGCGGGCGGGGCGGCGGCGGTCAGAGAATTGGAGATTCCACAGGAGGGCCAGGGCGCCCAGAGCAGTTCAGTTCCGTAAGCCAGAAAACCCTGGTCGTTGGCGTACAGCCCACCGATTCCCCCTATCACGGCCCCATCGCCGTTCTTCAGGGGTTCACCCCCGCGCAACCGCACAATGGCGGTGACGGCGGCGCCAGAGGGTTGGCCCAGTTCCGCGGTGTAGAGAACTTCAGCTGAAAAACCGCCGATGCGGTTATTGACCCCCACCTCGGCGCTGAGATATGCCGGTAGCGGGTAAAAAGACCGGCCCACCTGTAAAGTCAGCACCTGGTTGAATTACCCATCCCAGGTCAGCAAGCCGTTCTCCGGCTGGTCCCTGCCCAGCGGCAGGCCAAAGCTGAGGCCGACGCTCAGTGCGGTTCCGCCCCGCTCTAGCAGACGATCGCGCACTCCCGGATCCGCATCGGCGATTCCGGTCTGCGTATCCCCTTTGAAGATGATCTACACCGGCATTAGCGGCAGCTTAAAGGACCAGCAACGAGAACTCGTGCCGGTAGTGGAGACCACCTGGGCCATGTGGAAACGCCTGCACCCCGACACCCGGGTCGCTCAACTCGGCAACGGGCTGAACCGCTATGGGGATTGCCAGCGCAGCAACTACGTTTCTGTGGGGCTGTACCTCACCTACCCCTATGGCGATTACCGCATTAACCACGGAGACCTGTTCCTCTTTGTGCAGGAAACCGCCACTCCCGACTTGAGCATACAGCGCGCCAAGGAGGTGGTGCTGGGCCTTTGCCTCGACGGCCAGGCCACGGCCTACCCCTTTCGCGACCTGCCTGGCGGGGCGGTGGTCAACGATGTGGTGGGCTCCACCCCGCTGGTGGTGGTCTTCGACCTCACCTCACACACGGCCACCCCCTACAACCGGACGGTGGCAGACCAGACCCTGAACTTTTACGCCGTGGAACCCGAGGGGCCGCTGCCGGTGGAGTTTGAGGACGTGGAGACCGGCTCGCGCTGGAACCTGTTAAGCGAGGCCATCGCCGGGCCCCTTCAAGGCCAGCGACTCGAACAGGTGCCGGCCTACAACTCCATGTGGTTTCTCTGGGACACCTGCCATCGCGGCTCCGAGATATGGGCGGGCGAGGGAATCATCAACACCCCGCGGACCACGGCCTTTGAGGAGGAGGCTTCGGCGGTTCCGGCCCGTTTCTTCCTGGAGCAGAACTACCCGAACCCCTTCAACCCGGCCACCCAGATCCAGTACACCCTGCATGAATGGGGGCAGGTGCGCCTGGCTGTCTACACCGTCCTGGGCCAACCAGTGCGCACCTTGGTGGACAGCGCCCGGGAGGTCGGTCAACACCAGCAAACTTGGGATGGCCTGGATGACAAGGGCAAGGCCGTAGCCAGCGGGATCTACTTCTACCGACGGAAGATGCCGGAACTGGGGCTCAGCCAGATCCGCTCCCTGACCCTGCTTCGCTGACGCATGTCCCCTTGGCAGATCATCTGCACCGCGGTCTATTGCGTGGTCGTGGTGGTGCTGAGCGTGTACGGTTTCCACCGGTATCTGATGCTGCGCCTGTTCTACCGACACCGCAGGCAGGCCCAGGCTGCGGCCGGCCGTTTCGCCGAATTGCCGGTGGTGACCGTACAATTGCCCCTTTACAATGAATTTCACGTCGCCGAGCGCTTGATCGACGCTGTGTGCCGGCTGGACTACCCTCGCGACCGGCTGCAGGTCCAGGTGCTGGACGACTCGCAGGATGAGACCTGCCACCGCGCTGTGGCAGCGGTAGCGCGGTGGTCCGCCCAGGGGGTCGATATAGCCCGACTGCATCGCACTGACCGCACCGGCTTCAAGGCCGGCGCGTTGCAAGCGGGCATGGCCGGGGCCAAGGGGGAGTTCATCCTCATCTTCGACGCCGACTTCCTCCCTCCGCCCCAGATCCTGCAACAAGCCATCCACCACTTCATCGACCCGCAGATCGGCATGGTCCAGTTGCGCTGGGGCCACCTCAATCGCGGCCACTCCCCGCTCACCCGTATCCAGGCCATCTTCCTGGACAGCCACTTTGTCGTCGAGCACACCGCCCGCAACCGCTCCGGCCGCTTTTTCAATTTCAACGGCACCGCCGGAATCTGGCGCAAAACGGCCATCCTCGACGCGGGCGGCTGGCAACACGATACCCTCACCGAGGATCTGGACCTGAGCTACCGGGCCCAACTGGCGGGTTGGAGGTTTAGGTTCCTGCCAGAGATCGAAGTGCCTGGGGAAATACCCGAGGAGATCAATGCCTTCAAGGCTCAGCAGCACCGCTGGACCAAGGGGGCGGTGCAGACTGGCAAGAAGATCCTGCCCCGGATCTGGCGCAGTACCCTGCCCATGCGAATCAAGGTGGAGGCCACCTTCCACCTGACCGCCCACCTCTGCTACCTGTTGATGTGGCTGATGGCCCTGCTGATGTGGCCGATGCTGACCATCCGTTCCCAATTGGGCTGGGAGAGGATGCTGATCGTCGATCTACCGCTCTTTTCGATGGCCACCCTGGCGATTTCGAGTTTTTACCTGGCCGCCCAGCGGGAGCTTTATGCCGACTGGAGGTCGCAGATCAAGTATCTGCCCATCTTGATGGCCATCGGCATGGGGCTGTGCGTCAACAATGCCCGGGCAGTGGTCGAGGGATTGGCCGGCCATGTCAGCCCCTTCCTGCGCACCCCCAAATCTGGAGGGGTGGCTGGCGCGGAGCCTGTACGGCGCAAATACACCAACAAGGTTCCCCTGCTCTTTCTGGTCGAGTTGGGCATGGCCTGCTATTTCGCCGTAGTGGTCATCCGGGCCTGGGATATTGGCCTGTACGCCGGCATGCCCTTCCTGCTGCTCTTCCTAAGCGGCTTCCTCTACACTGGGCTCAGTTCAGCCTGGCGACCCTGTCGCCGTATACGCCATAGCTCAAGACCAGGGAAGATTCCGTGAAGTATTCAAACTCACCACATTGGCAGTGCAGGTTGCGCCGCGCGGTGCTCTGGACCACGGCCCTTCCCACTCTACTAGTTGCTTGCCTGCAACAGGAGGCGAACTGGCCTGAGGTCGAGCGCATGATCCGGGAGCGCTTTCCCGGGGTGCCCCAGGTTTCCTCCGCTGAATTGAACGAGTGGCTGCAAACACCCGGAAAGGCCCCGCCGCTGCTAATGGATGCCAGAACCTCCGAGGAGTGGGCCGTGAGCCACCTGCCGGGGGCTCTGTTGGCCACCTCCGAGGACCAGGCGCTGGCTTGGTTGCAGGGAGCGGAAAAGGAGCGCCTCGTCATCGCGTATTGCTCGGTCGGGTACCGCTCCGCAGTGCTTGCCCAGCAGTTGATTGCCCGGGGGTTCACCAATGTCCACAACCTGGAGGGGTCCATCTTTGCCTGGGCCAACGGGGGCCGCCCGGTCTATCAGGGAGAGAGGGAAGTCCGGCAAATCCATCCGTACAACAAGGTTTGGGGCCAACTGCTCAACCGGGAAATCTGGGCCACCGCGCCGGGGCTGGGCGATTGAGCCGCTGTTTGGCACCGGAACCTGCCGCATGCCCTGGCTAGCGCTGCTGGGGGTGGGCACCCTGTTCAAGCTCTGGCTGGTAGCTGGGGTGGAACTGGGCAAGGACGAGGCCGCCTACTGGTTTTGGGGCCAGCACCTAGACGCGACCTATGCCCTGCTGCCTTTCAGCGTTTTCAAGCTCGCCCACTTCCTCTATCCAGGGAGTGAGTGGTTTCTGCGCCTCGGGTCTGTCCTGTGCGGGGTTGCCTCAGCCGTACTGATCTACCACCTCTGCCGGCGCCACGGCCTGGAGCGTTCGATATGCCTGTGGGCCACCGCCGCCTTTGCCACCAGCCACTGGATATGGCACACCTCCTCCTACCTGCACCCGGACGGTTTTCTGGTGGCCTGCTGGTTGCTGGCCCTGTGGTTGGCGCGGCGCTCCATCGGCCAGCCTTCACCGGCGCTCTATGCCGGCATGGGGGTGGCGGCTGGTCTGGCCATGCTCAGCAAATACTCGGGCGCTTTCCTGGCAGCCGGGCTCTTTTTCTGGCTGCTGGCTACCCTTCCCCGCACTGAGCGGGCCAGGGCCTTGCTCTGCTACACCTTGGCCGGTGTCCTGGTCGCCGCTCCCCTGCTCTATGCCCAGTTATCCACGGGCTTTTTCCTGCCGACCACCCTGGGCACCCTATCCCAGATCGCCAGCCAGCCGATCTGGCGGCTGCCGCTCTTTCTGCTCGATCCGCTGCTTTTCGTCTCGCCCCTGCTGCTTTGGCTGCTCTACCGAGCTTTTGCCCGCAGTCTGCAGCAACTGTGCCGGAAACCTTCCCCTGAGTTGCTGCTGGCGCTGCTCCCGGCGCTCATGGTGCTGATTGCCTTCGGCTTTTTTGCCCTGTTTCGGGGCCAGATCAAGGGCAACTGGATCCTCCCTGCCTTTCTCGGACTCTGGCCCTGGGCCTTTGAGCGGGCCAAGCTGCCGGTCCGCCCCACGCGGTTTCTGACCCTGATGCTCTTCGTCGGCCTGGTCCATGCCCTACCCATCGGCCTGGCGCTGCGCTACCCGGCGTTGGCTCAGAACCTGGGTGAAGCATTGGCCGGCGAGGCCCTCGATGCCAGCTATGTGCATCTGGTATCGGCCGAGGACCGCCAGCGGGAGCCCTCCTATTCCTGGAGCGAGCGGGTTGGTGAGTACGGTGGCTGGCAGGCCATGGCCGATGATCTGGAGCAGGTGCTGGCCAGGGAGGGCCTTCCGCCCTCAGTGCCGCTGCTGAGTTCGCAATACGGGATTGTTTTCGCCATGGCGTACTACAACCGCACTGGACGGCCCTGTTTTACGGTGGCTGACCCACGGTTCCTTTTTCTGACTGACTTCTTTCAGCAGTCTGGCTCGCCCCTGCCAGCCGAGGTACTGTGGGTAGCGCGCGCCGGCAGCCCGCTCCCCCACTCCCTACAGCGTGTGTTCCCCCGGCATCAGCTCCTGGTCTCCCTGCCCCGGACTGCACCCGGCTGTGCTTCGATGCTCTACCGCATTTTTCTGCTCCAGCCTGGCCCGCCGGTGGAGGGTGTGGCAGTGGAGCGGGTTCAGGGCGAGGGGGACTGAGCGTTCAGCGCCCAGTCATAGTCGTCGTAGGTGACGCGTAACTCGGGGTACTGGCGCAGGTAGGAAGCCATCTCTGCGGGCAGGTAGGGAAGGAGATAGTCCACAAGGGTGGGGTTTGCCGGGGCGCTATTGCGGTCCTGCGGAAACCACTTGATGAAATCCTCACCGTACCATTCGAGAATCTTGGACAGCTGGAGCTGGCCATTTCCGTAGTCGAGGCGGACGAGTTGGGGGTTGCGGGCAAAGCGCTCCAACACCTTCTCCAAGCAGGCGTCCAGGTCCTCGCCGGCAAAGGCCCGCTGCTGCAGGGGCGGGCAACTGCGGGCGCCGCAGTTGACGGCAAAGTGAATACGAGGGTCCTGGTAGAGCGGGCGGATGATCTCGTTCTCCATATCGTTGAGCGTCAACTCCTGCCCGCCGGCAGTGAATTTCTTGCGGCTGAAGAACCCGCCCAGGGGCATGATGTCCTTGACACTGGCGACCGGGTAGGCATCGACCACCCCTCGCAGCACAGAGGCGTTGTACGCATTGATCCAGTAGGCCAGTTCGTGATGGCGGGTGGGGAAGCGTTCAGGGTGGTTGCGGGGGCTGACCTTGCCCAGGCTGTCCACGTACGCGTCCAGCATTGCCCGCGAGGCCTTGAGTGCAGGGTAGTCCACCATGCCGGCGGAGTCCACGTGGGCCTGCAGGACCTGATCGAGCAGCACGTGGGAAAAAGGCTTGGTCTGCGGAGTGGCCGCGGTGGCGGTCAGGAAGAGGACGAGGAACAGGATACCGCGCATTTGAGACTACCTTTCTCCAGTGGTCAGCAGGCTGGCAGGGGGTCGATGGGGTCTTCGCATCCTCAGATACCTGTCAGTCCCGTTTACAGGCAATGCGGTGATATCCAATAATAACAGGACCGAACGAGAAATATGGTGAACTAGTAACATTCGGACGCCGTGGAGCAGGAAAAGGATACTGTCTTGCAGCAATGCCTCGGACCCCGAGGGGGACCTGCAGGTTCCACATCGAACGCTGCTGTTGCAGCTTATCTCAAAGATCGGAGCAGGGATGCCATGAAGTCTGCGCGAATGCTGCTATCCATGAGCCTTGTGGCCATTGGTTGCGGGGACCAGAGCCTCAACCCGCAGGGACCAGTCTCCACTACCCGGGAAGGTGCGTATGATACACCCACCTCGCCTCCATCTGCCGATCGCCTCCTGATCAAGGACCAGACCGTCAAGCAATGGGACGTGACCCATGCCTGGCAGCGCTATGGCTTCATCCCCGAGGAATACCAGTTCGGCCTGGGGCCTTTCGCCATCCCGCCCATCATGGATCCGCAGATGCTGGCGCCAGGTGATCCGGGCTACCCCGAGGACTCTGCGGGTTTCGTGACCATGGGGGTTTTCCTCAATGGTTCGGCGCGAGCGTATCCCATAAGGACCATGAGCTAGCACCAGGTCGCCAACGAGCGCTTCGGCGAGATCCATGCCGCGGTGGCCTACTGACCATTGGTCAATTTGGCTGCCGTGTACAGCCGCGAGATCGATGGACAGATTCTGACCCTCAGCGCCAGTGGCTGGACCTACCGCTACACCTTTGTGCTTTACGACCGCGAGACTGAAAGCCTGTGGTACCACCTACCCGGGGAAAATGGGCTGACTGGTATCAGCGGGTTCTATGCCGACCGGAGACTCCCGGAACTGGAATCTCTCGTGGCCCGCTGGAACCAGTGGAAGGAGTTACATGCCGATACCGGCGTGCTCAAATACCCCTGAGCCGCGTCCCCCTCTCTGGTCTTGATCAGGGAGGTCGAGAAAAGATGAATTCCTCGGTGGCAGAGAGATAAGCACCGGACAATTTCAGGTAGCAGCCGCCCTCTTTTTGGACCCAGCCGCCGGCGTCTACCCGAGGGGAGCCGAGGGTGAGGCACCTGAGGGTCAAGACTGTCATTGCGCTGAACATGGAGTGCAATCAGGCAGCTTCCGCGAGGCATTGACGACGGCGGAGTTGAGGCAACCCGTGTTGGGTCTCCTGCTTTTGAGGGGAGGGGTTTCATTGAGATACAATAGCGGTGTCTGCTGCCCGCGTGTAGTCGGGCATGGGTAGCCGACCCGCAGCCTGGGTACAGAGGGTGCAGGGATGGCTGCCCAGGTTGCGGGCCTGGGGCACCAGCACCTCGTCGAGCCAGGCCAGGAAAAGCTGGTACCGCCGAGCCACCTCGGCCGGCGGGGTATCCAGGCCCCCCAGGTCGTAGTGAGGGCTGTTGTTCTCCACCGCAAAGGGGCAGCCGTGGTACAGACCACGGGTGGTCGCCACAGGATAGCAACGGGGGCAGCCGTGGTCGAAATCGCCCCGCTGCCGCAACTTCTCGCGGCCCCACTGTTGGGCCCGACCCACCTCCACCAGGTCCGGATGGCCGGCGAAGATCCGGCCCGGGTGGTTCCCGGCGTATTCGGCCAGTTGCCGCAGGGCCGCAGGGGGCAGGGGTTCGGCCTGGGTGCCGGTGAGGATGGAGTAGTTCAGCACGCAGCAGGTCTGCTCATCGGCTTGGAGCAGTTCGAGCAGCCGGGCCGACTGGACCCCGTTGCTGAAGAGGGTGAAGCGGCCCCCGAACCCCCGCTGGCGCAAGTACGCAAAGGCCCAGCGCAGGTTAGCCGACAGAAGCGTGGGCTCCCCGCCGTAGATCTTGAGCTGGGCCTGCGGATGCAGCAGCCCCAGCAACCCCTCCAGCAGCGCCTCGTCCACCTCGGCCATCCAGCCCTTGGGGCTGCCAAAGACCACGCAGAAATCGCACTCGCGGTTGCACAGTGAGCCGAAGTAGAGATGGATCTCGGGTAGGCGGCCCTCCCCAGGCTCCCAGGAGTGAGCCTGGTCTTCAAAAAGGGGGAACAGCTGCGAAGGGGTTCTCTCGTCGATCATTTCACACCTCAACTATGGACCTGCCGCACACCACCACGACGGGCGACGGAATCCGCCAAGACTGGCTGGACTGACTGGTAGCTACAGGCTCCCTTCAATAAAGGGATAACACGGCTGCTGTTCAGTGAAGTATTCACCTCAAAAACAAAAGCCCCTCGGGAGATACTCCCAAATGGCTTGGTGTCAACAAGTGAGTCTGGTTCTCGGCGCCCAGGTTCCGCGAGATCCACGGCATTTCTGGGACTCCCGCTACGCCGGGGAGCTGAATCATCTTCTGGGCGCAACCCCCGCTTTGCGGGGATGGTGGGCATGGCTGGCGGCCTGTTTGAGTGCCGTCAAGTCGGTCAGTTCGATGGTTTTCCGCGAGGAACGGACCCATCCCGATTCGCGGAACTGCCCCACGACCTTGCTCACCATCTCCCGGCTGCAGCCCACCAGATGGGCCAGGTCGTCGTGGGTGAGGTTCAGCCCCAGCGTGCGGACGCCTTTGGAACGGTCCTGCCCATATTCTGCGGCGAGTCTGACCAGGAGCATGGCCAGGCGTTCCCTGACCGACCGGGTCATCAAATCTGCCATCCGCTGCTGCAGGCGGGCGAGGCGCCACCACGAAAACTTGGTCACTCGATAGGCGAGTTCAGGGTGCCTGGCGCAAAGACTCTCCAACTGGCTCTGGGCCATTCAACACAGCACGGTGGGCTTGAGGGCGGTGGCGTTTTCGCCGTAAGACGATTCCACGGCTTCAGGAGCGCCAAACAGGTCACCCGGGTCCAACAGCAGCACCGTGGCATCCACCCCCTCGGCGTCGCTGTAGGTGAGGCTCATCAATCCCTCTTTGATCAGCCAAACCGCAGGCAACTCCCCCCGGGAGATGGACAGCCGATCCTGGGGCTGGAGCTTCACCATCACCGTGGCCTGCTCCAGGTCCTCAATCTCTGCCTGGCTCAGGCCGGCAAGCAGCGGGCAGTGCTGCAGATGCCAGAGCTTTTCCGCTGCCTTGTCAGATGCAGCCACGGAGAGGAGAGCCCCCTCATTGAGAGAAGAAAGACGCGCTGAAGGTAATTTGTAGGCCCCCAGAAGGCTTGTCAATCCGCTTCTATCGCGTCCCGTCCTGGGGCAGGTGTTCTGTGCAGAAGGAAGGGAGGCGCTATTCGCTCTCCAGCCTGGCTGCCCTGCGGCTGACCGCGCCGCGCCGGGGAACAAGGGCCGGCTCGTGCTGCAGCTCAGGTACCAGACCTGCGATGACCACCGCTGTCTGGCTTCTCTCCAGGTCGAACGCCTCCTGGAGCTAGAGGTGGCCCTCCCTGGGGAGCGTCTCCTTCGCCTTCGTCCGGCGCTTCTTGGTGCGGAGTGGGACCCGAACACACGGGCCAGAGACTCCAGTCGTATTCCTTCCAGGTGAATCGCCAGCGGCACTCATCCAGCTCGCCTGGGTGGTACCTGCGTATCAGGCCCTCCAAACCGCCCAGACCGGCAAAATCGGCGCGGTACCAGCGCAGGATCGGATTGGCCCGGATGATCGACCGCTCGGTGTCGATTTCGACCTCGGCGTTTAGAAATGCAGCGGCGGCCCGGTCTAGTTGGCTGTCGATCTCCGCCTCGGTATACATCTCCACAGGTGGACAACTACGTCCTCCATAGTTGAGAGCAAAGTGGATGCGCGGGTCAAAGTGAGGGACCATCCAGGCCTTCAGGTGGGGCCGATGGAGCAGCGGTGGCAGGAGCCCCGCCGGATGGCGCCGGTTGGCGCGCAGGAGGCCGTGCTCGATGTCGTCCAGGCTCAGCGGGATATCAGCCACCTTCAGGATCTTGACCTCAAAGAACCGATCTATCTCCTTGACGCTGCGCCGCACCCCAGCGGCAGTGGCCAGGGTGATGATCAGATCGATTACAGCGCCGTTGTAAGTGTTGATCCAGAAATCCCGGCAATCCCCCAGATCGGCAATTTCCCCGAACGAAAGATGCTGGAACTCGTCTCTGGCAGCCGCGGCAGCCAGTAGGTTGCTGCGGTCCCAATCCTGCGCTTCGGAGTTGCCCCACTCCGCCCTGAGGCGGCGAAAACGCGACGCATAGTCCCGCGCCACCTGCGAGGCATTCATCGCCCTGTGAAGCCCCGGCCCAATGCGCCACGATGGAGGAGTACCCTTACTGTCCAGACCCTCCCTTTCTCAGTCCCACACATTGTCCAGGGCCTGGAGGGGGATCTCGAACTCAATTCGATCTGGAAGATAGCAGGCCTGGTTGTCACAGGACTGGTACTCCAAGGTTGCCCGCACCGCGAAATCCTCCTTCCGGCTGCTGCGGACGGTGACTTTGAGGATAACCCGGTCTCCGTACACCTGCAGGGTCTCGCCAAGGGCTTCCAGGCGGTGGAGTTTGGGCTACGGGTAGACCACCTCGCCAAAGTACACGCCTTCCATTTCTTCGAAGCGCAGGGCCGTGGGGATATAGCCTTCCGGAAGGGGCTGGGCGTGCAGATGGCGACCTAACTTGAGTTCGATCTCCACCGTAAAGGTGAGCACCTGCCCTGGCCGGATGGTGGGCGCGGACAGGTAGGCCGTCGCTTTGAGGGAATCCGTATTGGAGGTCTGGACCACCCCTCGCTTGGCGTCCCGCACCTGGAACACCTCCTGGAGCATCCGGTCCACCGAATAGCGGACTGCGTGGTCTGCGTAGAAGGACTTTTCAATGACCCTGCCCTTTTCGTCGGCCATGAAGGTGCCCGAAAAGGGCACTCCATGCCAGGGATGGTCCGGGGGGATATGGGTGTTGAGTATCCCGAAACGGCGGATGGTGGCGCTGTCCACGTCGGAGAGCAGGGGGTAGGTGATGGCGTACTTCTCCGCGAACTTCCCCAGCACCTCCACTGGGTCGTAGCTGATCGCACAGATCCAGATACCGTGCTGCGCGAAACTTGTCAGGCTGCGCTGCAGTTCGACCAACTGCGTCTTGCAGGAGCCTCACCAGGAGGCGCTCCTATGGAAGAGTATCAGGGCTTTGCGCCGCCCGTCGGGCTGGTAAGGGACGGTGTTGCCAAACTGGTCCGGCAAGGCGAACTGGGGTACCTGTTCTCCCACCTTTGGGCCTTTGGGGAATTCCTCGTCAAGCGGATCTCCCGCATTCAGCTGTAGTGCCATTGTTGTC
Organism: Candidatus Handelsmanbacteria bacterium; assembly: GCA_016867395.1. GTDB lineage: Bacteria > Latescibacterota > UBA2968 > UBA8231 > UBA8231 > SICG01. Next base: position 14,981 of record VGJS01000008.1, on the reverse strand, counting down.
TTATACCCTCCCTCTATGTGTTCTCCAAATTACATATTTTTACCCCGCCCTTTCCGTGAAAAATTACCAGGATACCCGGAGGGAAAGGGTAATAATTCACGGTGTCGCGATTCGTCTTTCAGCTACCCTATGATACGATGAGATCCGCAGGCACTCCACTTTCCAGGTTGGCGATTTTCGCGTTTGGCTGGATAGGGGTACGGGGCCTGCCCTCCCAGCTGCCCGCCGGGGCCTGGACCTTGCCCGCGGGCAGGCACTGGGGCAAGATCACCTATATCCAGCAACACACCAGCGAATGGTACCTCGCCAACCCCGAGCTCGCCGGCGGCACCCGCTATCCGGCGGGAGCGCGCCGGCCCTATCGCTTTGGCGGGCGGTACTCTTCAAGAGCCCTCTTTGCTGAGGGCGCCTACGGGATTGTCGATCAACTGGAAGCAGGAGCCCAGTTACCCTACTTCGACCAACGGCTTGCCGACGACACCCGCCCAGACCCACCGGAAGAGGCTGGGTTATGGGATCTGCGCTTGTGGTTGAAATGGCGGCTGATCCAAGCGCCGGCCGTCCTCACCCTCAAACTTGCCGCCAAGGCACCCACCTGGAAATTCCGCAATGAGGACGGGTTGATATCGGTGAGCGAGGGACAGTAGGATCTCGACCTGATCCTTCAGCTTGGCTGTTCCTTCTGGCCTTTGCCTTTGTACGCAGCCCTCGACGCCGGCTACCGGGTGCGCCAGGAGAACCACAAGCTGGCGCAGGACCCAGGGGATGAATGGCTGCTCAACGCCGAGTTGGGCGGGCAACTGATCAAAAAGGTCTCGCTGGCTGGCAAACTCGAACTCTTGAGTGCAGAAACAGGCACTACCTTTGGCTTCCCCAACCCTTCGCTCCAAAAACGGATTGCCTACTTCGCCCCCACCCTTGTTCTGCATGTCTTGCCACACGCGGATCTGGAGCTTGCCTTCCGCCAATCGCTGCGCGGCCGCAATTTCCCGGCTGGCCGGCAATGGGTGGTGGGCCTGACAAGGCGAATGGAGTAGGGGCAGAGACTGGGCTTGGGCCTTCCCTGGGCCATGGCGGCCCAAACCCACTTCACCTCCTCGCTCCTTCTTAAGTAAGACTAAAAACAATATCTTGTCTCGTGCGACGGCGATTCGACGGGCCATTATGACCCTTTCCCGGATTCTTGTGTCCACTGCGCCCAGAACACCCCCTTTTATATGTTTTAAATAGCCTTATCTCCTAAAGATCTCTCTTTCTCCCCGGCTGGTGCACCCTTTGCTAAATCTCCGGCATTCACCTGAAAGCCATGTTTAAGGAGATGGCCGATGCCCCTTTGGAGCAAGATGGTGATCAGAAGAGCCGTGGCCGGGAGCCTGCTCCTGACCGCCACCCAGGTCTGGGCCGGCGGCGCCTGGATTCCCGAGCCGGGCAAGGGCAGTATCCAGCTAGGGTTCAGCCGCAAGACCGCCGACACCGTCTGGGACGCCGCGGGCAGGGACCTGGTCCGCCATCAGGTGGCCACCGATCCCACCACCCCCACCCACTACCACGACTTCCGCTACGGCCTGCTCTCCGGCGAGGTGGGCCTGCGCCGGCGCCTTTCCGGCACCTTCCTCTTCACCTACCTGTGGGGCTTCGAGGGATATCGCCCGGATGATCTGGAGAAGAACTTCGGCTTCAGCGACGCCTGGGTGGGCCTCAAATTCCAGGTCAGGGAAGGAGCCTGGCCCCAGGCCCTGCGGGTTTCCTGGCGCACCCCCTTCCTTTACGACCAGCAGGGGCCCTACGCCCGCCATCTCTACAGCGTCAAGCGCGACGCCGCCACCCTGGCCAGGTTGGAGGAAGGCCAGGTGGTCGCCGATACCGTTTCCTTCGTGATGAACAACCCCGAGTGGCGGGGACTCAACCGCAACGACCTGGCCCTCCTCTACTCGGTGAGCCACTCCTTCCGCACTTTTCCCGGCTGGATGAGCCTGGAGGCGGGGTACGACTTCCGCCAGGGCGGCCCGGCCGACGATATCCCGGTGAACTTCGAGTTGGGGTATTCCTTCAGGGTGAAGTCCCACAGCCCGCGCCTCAAGCTCGGCCTGAACCTCGTCAAGAGCGCGGGCAACAACTCGCCCTCCGATCCCCAAGACCGCTTCAATTTTCCCGCCAACTTTGCCTACGACTTCAACGACGCCAGCATGTTCAGGGGTGGGCTCTCGCTACTGTGGCCCATCGACAAGTGGGTGCTCGAGGCCGGGTACAACCAGTGGCTATGGGGCCGAGGGGCGCGCAAGTACAAGGAGCCTTTCGTGGGTCTGAGGCGGAATCTCTAGCGCCCTGCACCGCCGGCCTTGGCTCCGTCCCAACTGCGGGTCCTGCCTGGAATCCGCAGTTGATCTTTTGTACATTTAGGGCCGCTTTTTTTCTCAGGAGCAAAGCCGATGAATGCGACGAGAAGCGCCCTGCTGCTTGTCCTGCTAGCCCTCGGTCTGGCAGCAGCCCAGCAACAAGAGATCACCATCGAACTGCCCGGCGGTGTCGGCCTGGAGATGATCTGGGTCCCGCCCGGCACCTTTACCATGGGCGCCCCGCTGGCAGAGGCCAATCCGCAGAAATTCGAAGGGCCCCAGCGGCAGGTGACCATCACCCAGGGCGGATACCTGGGCAAGTACGAGCTTACCCAGGAGCAGTGGGAAAGCGTCATGGGCACCCGGCCCTGGGCCGGCCTGAGTTACATCATCGAGCACCCCAGGGCCCCGGCCACCTACCTGTCCTGGGACAACTCCCAGGAATTCATCGCCAAACTGAACGAGGCCAAGAGCATCCAGAACTACCGCCTGCCCACCGAGGCCGAGTGGGAGTATGCCTGCCGGGCCGGCACCATCACCCCCTGGTCCTTTGGCGTCCAGGACAGCGCGATTGTCGATTACGCCTGGTCCCACAACAACACCTGGCCTTTTGAGCCCTGGTGCCACGAGGTGGGCCTGAAGCTGCCTAATAACTGGGGCTTCTACGACATGCACGGCAACGCGTGGGAGTGGGTGCAGGACTGGTACGGCGACTACGAGACCGCCGGCGGCTTTATCGACCCGCAGGGTAACCTGGAGGGGGTCTACCGGGTCACCCGGGGCGGGATCTTCATCGCCCCGGCCAAAGCCCAGCGCTCGGCCTCGCGCGACGCCGGGCACCCCTGGTACCAGGAAGGGGGGGCCGGCTTCCGCCTCTGGCGCGAAGGGGCGGTGTTCACCGCGGTTGAGGAAAACACGTGGGGCGGGGTGAAGGCCGGCACGCGCTGACGCCCTCCCGCCGAGGAGCCCGATCATGAGCGTCGACGAAAAGAAGGACAGCCCGCAGAGCCCCAGCCGGCTCAGCCCGACCCAGAAGCGCCTGCTGCTGGTGGTCATCGGCCTGAGCGTCTTCATGTTGGCCGACACCCTCTACCTGCTCATCAACCGCCTGGCGGACCTGATGCGGGTGGGGTATTTCGCCGTCACCGACACCTCCCTGCCCAAGTTCTACCAGGCCATGGTCCTCTCCCACACCGGGGTGGGCCTGGTGCTCTTGGTGGTGGCGGTGGGTTTCGTGATCTGGCACCTGCCGGCGGTGTGGCGCCGCAACAAGACCCAGGCCATCTACACTGGCATCCTGACCCTGGGCCTGGGCCTGGTGCTGGGAGTCACGGGCCTCTTCATCCTCACCGCGGCCAACAGCCGCGAGAACGCTTGGGCCTTCTGGAGCCATGTGGGCGCCGCCCTGCTCCTTCCCCTCTTCTACCTGCTGCACCGCCGGGTCTCCCTGTGGAAGCCTTCGGCCCACAGCTACCGCCGGGTGCCGGCCGCCATCGCCGCCCTCACCCTGCTGGCCGTGGCCCTGCACGGCCTCACCTACGACCGCGAGCAGTACACCCAGGCCGCGGAGAAAGCCTTTGCCGAGGGCACCAACCTGGGACCGGGTTCCAAGCAACGCCAGACCGACGAGCAGGCCCGGGCCACCTACGGCTTTGTGCCGGCCAACTACGTGCCCTTTCAGAGCCCCTTCTTCCCGGCGGCCACCACCACCACCACCGGCGCCTTCCTGCCCTCGCGCATCATCACCCGCGGCGATTTGTCCCTGCCCGAAAAGCTCCAGCGCGACATCGAGCGCTACGGCTTCGTGGCCACCGAGAAGATCGGCGCCGAGACCTGCGCCCGCTGTCACGCCGCTATCACCGAGCAGTGGTCGCGCTCGGCGCACCGCTTCGCCTCCTTCAACAACCCCTTCTACGAGGCCACCATCACCCACATGCGCAGCAACTCCAACCACGGCAACCCCGAGGTGGCAGCGCATCTGGGCCATTACCCGGAACTGGCGGGCAAGGAGGCCAAGGTAAAATCCAAGTGGTGCTCGGGCTGCCACGACCCGGCGGTGATGCTGGCCGGCCAGATGACCGAGGACTTCGACCGCAATTCCCCCCAGGCCCAGGCCGGCCTCACCTGCCTGGCCTGCCACGCCATCGACCAGATCCACAACCGCACCGGCAACGGCAACTACAACATCGCCGACGAGCAGGAGGACCCCTACCTCTTCCCCCAGGCTCAGGCTGGGGTGGGGGCCATGCTCCACGACGTGGCGCTCAAGGCTCGGCCCCTGGTCCACAAGCGCCAGATGCTCAAGCCTTTCTTCCGCACCTCGGAGTTCTGCGGCACCTGCCACAAGGTCAGCCTGGACACCCGCCTCAACGGGTATCGCTGGGTGCGGGGCCAGAACGAGTACGACAACTGGCACGACAGCGGGGTGGCCCACAACGCCTCGCGCACCTTCTACCTGCCCCCCGCCAAGAAGATCTGCCAGGAGTGCCACATGCCCTCCGAGAAGGCGGTAGAGGGGGACGTGTCGGCCAAGGACGGCTTCGTGCGCTCCCACCGCTTCCTGGCCGTCAACACCGCCCTGCCCTTCCTGCGGGGCGACACCACCACCATCCGCCTGACCGAAGCGTTCCTGCAGGACGAAAAACTGCGGGTGGATGTCTTTGCCCTGCGCCGCGCCTCGGGGGAGACGGTCTATGCCCTCGACCGCACCCGGCCCTCCCTCAGCCCCGGAGAGGAGGTGCAGCTGGAGGTGGTGGTGCGCAACAAGGGGGTGGGCCACACGTTCCCCGGCGGCACCAACGACTCCAACGAGGGCTGGCTGGAGTTCTCGGCCCTCGATGAGGCGGGCCGGCAACTGGCCCTCAGCGGGGCCGTCCGCCCAGACGGGCATGTAGACCCGGACGCTCACTTTTACAAGGCCCTGATGGTGGACCGCCACGGCCAGGCCATTCACATGCGCAACGCCCAGGACATCGTCACCTCGGTGTACGTGCGGGTCATCGGTCCGGGCACCGCGGACGCGGCCCACTACAGCTTCCGCCTGCCCCAGAGCTACCACGGCGCCAAGGTTACCTTCAGGGCCCGGCTGCTGTGGCGCAAGTTCGACCGGGCCTACACCGAGTTCGCCTACCACAACAACCGCCGAGCTTTTGCCAACTTCGACAAGGTTCCGGACCTGCCCGTCAGCACCATCGCCGAGAACGAGGTGACCCTGCCGGTGGGTGCCCCCGACCCCACAGCCGAGTCGCCCAGGCCAGAAGACTGGATGCGCTTCAACGACTACGGCATCGGCCTGCTGCTCCAGGAGGACACCCAGGGCGCCCTCAAAGCCTTTGAGCAGGTGGCGACCCTGGCCCCCAAACGGCTCGACGGGCCGCGCAACCTGGCCAGGGCGGCCTTCCAGGACGGGAATCTGGAAAATGCCCTCGAATACCTGCGCCAGAGCGAGGCGCTGGTTCCCGGCGACGCCCAGTCGGCCTGGGTCTGGGGCCTGACCCTGCAGGAGGACGGCCGCTACCCGGAGGCGGCCCTGGCCTACCGAAGGGTGCTGCACTTCTTCCCCGAGGACCGGGGGGCATGGCGCAACCTGGGCCGCGTGCTCTACCTCGACGGCAAGTTCGCCGAGGCCCTGGAGGCCCTGGACCAGACCCTGGCCATCGACCAGGAGGATCGCGTCGCCCACTACCACCGCATGCTCTCCCTGCGGGCCCTGGGCCGGCAGGAGGAGGCAGCTCAGGCCGAGGCCGCCTACGAGTACTTCCAGATCGACGAATCGGCCCAGGAGATGACCCGCACCTACCGGCTGGCCAACCCGGCCGACAACCGCGAGACCCAGGGCATCCACGTCCACCCCCTAACGCCGGAGGGCCAGAGCGGCACATGAAGTGGCTCCTATACACCACCGCGGCGCTGGCTTTGTTCCTGGCTGGCTGCGGCCAGGAAGCGCCCCAGTCCAAGGGGCCGGCCCCCACCTACACCGAGGCACCCAGCACCGACTACACCGGCGCGGGCAAACAGAAGACTCCCGCCAAGGTCGGTTTCGCCGACGTCACCGCCGGGGCCGGCATCTCCTTCCGCCACCAGACCGGGGCCTCTGGCAAGAAGTGGATGCCTGAGACCATGGGCAGCGGCTGCGCCCTCTTCGACTTCGACGGGGACGACCGCCTCGACATCCTGCTGGTTAACAGCGCCTACTGGCCCGGCCACGCCAAGGCGAACGACCGCCCCACCAGCAAGCTCTACCGCAACCTGGGCAAGGGCCGCTTCGAGGACGTCACCCGCCAGGCCGGGCTGGACTTTGTGTTCTACGGCATGGGCGCCGCGGCAGCCGACTATGACGCCGACGGCGACCAGGACCTCTTTCTCACTGCCCTGGGGCCGAATCTGCTCTTGCGCAATGACGGGGGCCGCTTCACCGACGTCGCCGCCCAGGCCGGGGTGCAGGGCAGCCAGTGGACCGACGACCAGGGTGGCAGTCACCCCGAGTGGTCCACCGCCGCTGCCTGGGTGGATGTGGACGGCGACGGCTGGCTGGACCTCTTCGTCACCCACTACGTCCACTGGTCCCCGGAGACCGACTTCTTCACCACCATGGACGGCAAGACCAAATCCTACGCCACCCCCCAGCAGTACCCCGGCTCCACCTGCCGCCTGTACCGCAACACCGCCAAGGGCCGCTTCGCCGAGGTGACCAAGGAGGCCGGCCTAGTCCTGCCCGACGCCAAGTCCCTCGGCGTGGCCCTGGCCGATTTCGACAACGATCGCGACATCGACCTGGTAGTCACCAACGACACCCAGCCCAACTACCTCCTTCGCAACCTGGGCCAGGGCCGTTTCCAGGAGGTGGGCCTGGCCGCCGGCATCGCCTACGACGAGGCGGGCCGGGCCCGGGCCGGCATGGGAGTGGATGTGGCCTCGGTGAAGAACGACGGGGTGCAAGCCATCGCCATCGGCAACTTCAGCCGCGAGCCAGTCTCCCTCTATCAGCAGACCCCCGAGGGGGTGTTCATCGACGGGGCCGGCAAGTCCCGCTTGGTGCAGCCCACCCTGCCCAGCCTGACGTTTGGCCTGCGCTTCTTCGACTACGACCTAGACGGGTACCAGGACCTGGTGATCGCCAACGGCCACATCGAGCCCGAGATCAATGTGGTGCAGCGCGAGATCACCTACGAGCAGGCGCCCCAGCTCTTTTGGAACGACGGGGAGGGGCAGTTCCGCGAGGTCTCGCAGCAGACCGGCGGCCTTTTCAACCAACCCATCGTCGCCCGCGGCCTGGCCACCGGGGACTTCGACGGGGACGGCGACCCGGATCTGTTGGTCACCACCAATGGCGGGCCGGCCTACCTGTTGCGCAACGACGGGCCCACCGGCAAGGCCGTGGCCCTGCACCTGCGGGGCGGGCCCCCCAACCGCGACGCCATCGGCGCCCTGGTGCGGGCCGAGGCCGGCGACCTGAAGCAGGAGCAACTGGTCCGCAGCGGCTCCTCCTACCTGAGCCACAGCGCCCCGGCCCTCTTCTTTGGCCTGGGCGACCGCCCGCAGGTGGACCGCCTGAGCATCCGCTGGCCCGATGGCCAGACCGAGGAACTTGCGGGACTGAAGGCCGGAGCCGAATATTGGATAGCACAGGGCAAGGGGGTGAGTCGGACCCAGCCCTTTGCCAGATAGCCTCTATACTTCAGGAGTTCCGCCCGTGGAGTGGCTTTCGGACCCGCAGACCTGGGTGGCCCTGGCCACCCTCACTGCCCTGGAAATCGTCCTGGGCATTGACAACGTCATCTTCATCGCCATCCTCGCGGGCCGGCTGCCCGCCCACCAGCAGCAGCGGGCCCGCTCTCTGGGCCTGGCCATGGCCCTGATCACCCGCCTGCTCCTGCTGGGCTCCCTCACCTGGATCATGCAGCTTACCGAGCCCCTCTTCACCGCGATGTCCCAGGAGATCTCGGGCCGCGACCTGATCCTGCTGGTGGGGGGGCTCTTCCTGCTGGCAAAAAGCACCATCGAGATCCACGAAAGCCTGGAGGGGGCCACCCACCAGGGCAGCGGGCGGGCCCTTGCCTCCTTTGCCGGGGTGGTATTTCAGATCATGCTCTTGGACATCATCTTTTCCCTTGACTCGGTGATCACCGCCATCGGCCTGGCCAACCAGTTGGGGGTGATGGTGGCGGCGGTAGTCATCGCCGTGATTTTCATGATGGTCTTCGCCGGCTCCATCAGCGCCTTCGTCGAGCGCCACCCCACCATTAAGATGCTGGCCCTCAGCTTTCTGCTGCTGGTGGGCCTGGCCCTGGTGGGCGAGAGCTTCGATTTGCATATTCCCAAAGGCTACATCTACTTTGCCATGGCCTTCTCGGTGTGTGTCGAGATGCTCAACCTGAAAATGCGGCGGCGCGGGGCCGACCCGGTGCAGTTGCGCCATCCCCACGCCCCCGGCGAGGACCCACCCGCCCCGGAGAAACAGCCGTGAGCCGGCTCGACCCCGTGCAGTTGGAGTTCTTCCACCGCGAAGGGTACCTGATTGTGCCCGACCTTTTCCCCCCCGCAGCCCTGGAGCCCCTGCGCGCCGAACTGACCGAGTTGGTCCACCGCGAGGCCCTGCGCCTAAACGCCGAGGGCCGGCTCAGCCGGCTCTACGAGGAAGAGCCTTTCGAGCGGCGCCTTAGCCGCCTGCACGCCGAGGTGGGCGAGGAGATCCTCAAGGCCATCACCGGCCGGGGCGGCGGCGGGCACAGCGGCAGGGCCCTCTTCGAGCTGATCATACACCCGGCGCTTTTGCAGGCGGTGGAGTCCTTCATCGGCCCCGAGATCGTCGGCTCCTCGGTCTACCGCATCCGGCCCAAGATCCCCGGCCAGGTGCGCGGGGTGGTGCCCTGGCACCAGGACTCGGGGTACTTCGCCCCCCACTGCGACCAGAGCCTGGTGCTGACCTGCTGGATTCCCCTGGTGGACGCCACCGTCGAGACCGGCTGTCTCCAGGTGCTGCCCAGGGCACATCGCCAGGGCGTCTTCCGCCATCACACCCACGGGCCGGGCGGGTACCTGGTCATCCTCGACCCGGACCTGCCCGCCCAGAACTGGCTCGACGTGCCCGTGCCCACGGGTGGCTGCCTCTTTTTGACCAACTGCACCCCCCACCGCTCCCTGCCCCACCACGCCGACGTGGTGCGCTGGAGCCTGGACGCTCGCTACCAGTCTGCCGAGGTGCCCAACAACGCCGGCCAGCTCCCCGAGGACTTCGACCCCGCCATCCCGGTCCTCAAGCAGGCCTGTTATCCCCCCGAGGCCGACTTCGTGGTCCAAAGCGCCCTGCACCCCGCAAAGGTGGTGCGCCGCTGGGAGGATTTCGACCAACTCCGCCAGCGCTACGAGAAGTTGCGCCCCCCCTCCCCCCAGCGCGGCTGGGTCCCCGCCCCTGCAACCCCCTGAGCATTGACCCGCTGGCCCGGAGCGGATACTTTTCAGAATGCCCTGCGGCGGGGAGATGACCCTGGAGGCATTTCTTAGGGCAGAAACGGTGAGGGGAGAGCGGAACGATGAGCGAGCAGGGCGGCAAGTCCGCGCCTTGAGAAAGGCCGGAATGGGTCGCTCCCCGGCGCCATCTATCAGATAGCTTCGACCAGAAGGAGCTGCCCATGCTGCAGTGCATGCCGGTGTTCTGCGTTTTTGTCCTAGCCTTCCTGGGTTGTTCGGGCGATGGCACCACCCTGGGCCCCGACGGCACCCCGCCCCTGGCCCAAGCCTCGCCCGACACCACCACCCCGCCGCCCAGCGCCCCCACCCTGGCGGAACTGAGCCGCGAGATCTTCACCCCCAACTGCGCCTTTGCCGGCTGTCACGGCGGGGCCAACCCCTCGGCCGGCCTCTCCCTAATTGCCGACCGCATCGCCGGCCAGATCATCGGCGTGACCAGCCCCACCAGCGGCAGGAAGCGGGTCGATCCGGGCAACCCCGAGGGCTCCTATCTGCTGCAAAAGGTGCGCGGCGATGCCGGCATCCGCGGGGCCCAGATGCCCCTGGGTGGCACCCTGAGCGCCGCCCAGATCGAGAAAATCCGCGCCTGGATTGCCGTCGGCGCGCCCCTTTGAAACCTCTGCCCCTCACCTGTCTGATCGGTATACTCATCGCCATGAACGCCGACGCCAAACCCTCTGCCTTTCCCTGGCCCGAAGAAAAGATCGCCCACTACACCGCCCTGCGCGCCGCCGGCCCCATCAGCGTCGATGGCCACCTCGACGAACCCTCCTGGCAGGCGGCCGCCCGCTCGCCCCGCTTCTCCGACCTGATCACCGGCCGGCGCGCCCTGCACGATACCCGCGCCGCGGTACTGTGGGACGACCAGTATCTCTACGTGGGTTATTGGGTGGAGGAGCCCGACGTGCAGGCCACGCTGAAGAACCGCGATGACCACATCTACACCAACAACGACGTCGAGTGTTTTATCGCCGGGGCCGACGGGTACTACGAGTTCGAGATCAACGCCTACGGCACCATCTACGAGGTCTATTTCCTGTGGGACGAGGCGTACGAGAAGAAGGGCTACGACAAGCTGCCCGAGTTCGACCGCCGCCATCCCCAGGCCAAGGATTTTCCCGGGGTGGGCTTCACCAACCACCCGCGTGGCTCGCGCACCGGGTTCTGGAACTGGGACTTCCCCGGCCTCAAAACCGCGGTGCAGGTGGATGGGACTATCAACGATTTAAGCGACCGGGACCGGGGCTGGACTGTGGAGCTGGCTTTCCCCTGGGCCGGCATGAAGACCATCGCCCGCGGCGACGGCCGCGCCTTGCCCCCCAGGGAGGGGGACGTGTGGCGCATGGACTTCTCGCGCTTCAACATATACAAAGAAGCGCCTCCCGCTGACGACTCCGGCGGCTGGGCCTGGAGTCCCCACGGCGCCTGGGACTCCCATATTCCCGAGTGCTTCCCCTACATCCACTTCTCCACCCAGGTGGTGGGTCAGTAACTCTTGCGACTCCCCAGTCCCACGCTCAGGCGCACGTAGGGCCCGGCCGCGCTGGCCTGGGGCCCGCCGGCCACGTCGGTCTGATCCATCTTCCAGGCCCCGGTCAGGGGCGAGAGCACGTAGCCCACGCGCAGGCCAAAGACCACTCCGCTCTCGCGCTTCTCGTCGCCGCTGAGGCTGAGCATGTAGTCCAGGCCCAGGGCCGGATTGAGCAGGAAGCCGCCGGTGTTCAGTTCCACCCCCTGGTCAGGGTCGGCCACCACCTGGGCGAAGGAGAGGGTGCGGCGCGAGGTCATCTTGAGATGCACCCCTCCCGCGCCGATGCCGATCATGGGATAGATGTCCAGGCCCTCCATCGAGTAGGCCAGGTACCCCACATTGACGAAGCCGTAGCCGCCTCCCAAGGTGACCCGGTAGGTGTTGGCGGCATTGGTGGTCTCGCGGCTGGTGAGGCCGTTGAGTTCCCAGCCCAGCAGCACCCCATTGACCACCCCGTGGGAAGCCAGGCCAAAGGAGATGAAACTGTCGTCCATGTCGCTGAGTGGCGAGCGGGTGACCACCGAGTACCCGGCCCGCTCCAGCACGGTGTTCAGGTCGCCGGTGTCCATCTGGCCGGCCCCGAACTGGAAATACCACTTAACACTCTCCTTCTCGGCCCAGGCCCGGCTCAACTGCGCCTGGGTGGTACCGGAGAGGATCAACTGGGTTGCCAACAACAGCAGCAGGTACTTAATTGCTCTACACATGAATTCTCCCTTTCGGATGAGGGGCTGGTCAGCCAGTTACAATAATAACCTGTCCCCCTCCCGATGCCAAGCACAGGAGCGCCGATGAGCACCCCCTCCCAGGAACATCGCCAGCAGTTCGACCGCGACGGGTACACCGTGTACCGCCAGGTGCTGGACCCCGGCCTGGTCGAAGAAGCCGGCCGGCACGTGGAATGGTTGGCACAGCACCACCCCGACCTGCGGCCCGAGCGGCTGGGCCACAATCTGATGACCGACGACCCCTTCTGGGTGCGCCTGATCAGCGACGACCGCCTGCTTGACGTCGCCGCCCAGTATGTCGGCCCGGACCTCGCCCTCTTCGCCTCCCACTACCTCAGCAAGCCCCCCGGGGACGGGATGCCGGTGCTGTGGCACCAGGACGGCTCCTACTGGCCCCTGGAGCCCATGCAGGTGGTGACCCTGTGGCTGGCGGTGGACAACTCCACCCCCGAGAACGGCTGCATGCGGGTCATCCCTGGCACCCAGGACATGAACCTGCAAAAGCTCCAGAGCAAGACCGACGTGGCCAACGTGCTTAGTTCCACCATGGACACCACGCTGGTTGATGAGTCCAGAGCCGTGGACCTGGTGCTCATGGCCGGCGACGTCTCGGTGCACCATCCCAACGTCATCCACGGGTCCAACGCCAACACCTCGGGCATGCGCCGCTGCGGCCTGACCATCCGCTACATCCCCACCTCCACCCGCATCTGCGCCGAGAAGCAGTGGCCCAGCGCCTTCCTGCTGCGCGGTAAGGCAGTGCCCGGCATCAACACCTACCTGCCCTGGCCCCGCTACGTGAAGGGAAGGCACCTGCCTTTCCGCGGCTGCGAGCAGTGGGCCTAAAGCGCATCCACTTCCGCGACCGGCAGAGCGGAGGGCTGGTCCCGGAGTCCATCCCCGCCGAGGGAGCCCTGCGCTGGTTCTACCAGACCCGGCTCGGCTTCCTGCTGACCCTCTTCTGCGCCCGCCGCGCCTCCTTCTGCCACCTCTACGGCTGGTGGCAGGAGCGGCCCGCCAGCCGCCGCCGGATCGCCCCCTTCGCCGCCCGCTTCATCATCGACCTGGACGAGGTCGAGTTTCCCCCCGACCAGTACGCCAGCTTCAACGCCTTCTTCTCGCGCCGTCTTAAGCCTGAGGCCCGTCCCTTTGCCCAGGCTCCCGAGGTGCTGTGCGCCCCGGCCGACGGCAAAGTGCTGGTCTGCCCCTGCCTGGGGGAACACACCCTCCTGCCGGTGAAAGGGGCCCTGGTCCCGGTGGCCCGGATCCTCGGCTCCGGGGAAGAGGCCCGCCCCTATGCCGGTGGGGCGGCCCTGGTGGTGCGCCTGGCCCCCTACGACTACCACCGCTACCACTTCCCCGACAGCGGTCGGGCCGGGTCCAGCCGTCTGCTCGCGGGACTCTACCACTCGGTGAATCCCCTCGCCCTGGAGCGGGTGCCGCGCATCTTCGCCCTCAACCGGCGAATGCTCACCGTCCTCGACGCAGACCATTTCGGGCGGGTGGCGTACGTGGAGGTGGGGGCCTTTGCGGTGGGCAGCATGGTGCAGACCTATGCCCCCGGCCCGGTGGCCCGCGGCCAGGAAAAAGGCTACTTCCAATTTGGGGGCTCGACCCTGGTGCTCTTCTTCGAACCGGGCCGGGTGGTCTTCGACGAAGACCTGCTCCGCGACAGCGCCCAGGGGCTGGAGGTGCATGTAAAAACCGGGAGCCGCATCGGGAGAGGGGTATCCCCTGAACTATCCCGCTAGTTCGGGGTTGTGCGGGGCGGGGCGAGAGAGATCTCCATAGTCCCCACCGTCTATTCTCAGTGGATCACGAAACGGGGTTTGAGCAGCTAATACGCCTACTTTTTGCTGCTCCTTTAAGCACCTGCTCTTTTCAGCCTCATGCGAACTTCCAGAATGGGAACTGCGGTAGATGTCACGAAAGAAACGGGCAAACGAGCATTGTAAGTCCTGCTTTTTTCGGAAAGTAAGGCACTTCATGATTTACGGACTCTCGTTTCCCGGCTACCGCAGCAGCAAGAGCCTGCGCGTCTCCACCTGAGTGCCGGCCCGCAGCTGGCACAGGTACACCCCGCTGGCCAGATCCCGCCCCTGATCAGCTTGCCCATCCCAAACCAGCATGTGCACCCCCGCTTCCTGCACCCCGTGCACCAGCGTCAACACCCGTTGCCCCTGCAGATGGTAGGCCGCCACTGGATCGCCCTACGGTCATGTTGGGCAGTCTTTTGGGGTTATCTTTTCCCACGAAAGGAATCTGTCTGATGACCAAGAAGAGTAGGAATGGCGAGAGTAGGCGGTTTTCGTCGCGGCGCAAAACAGAGGCGGTGTTACGTCTTCTTCGGGGCGAGGACTTGGATTTGCTGTCACGGGAGAATGGGGTGGTGCCAGCGCGGTTGAGCCAGTGGCGGGAGGACTTGCTGTGCGGAGGGCAACAGGCCTTACAGCAACGTCCGGCCGACCTTCGGGAGGAGCAGACCTAAGACCTGCAGGCCAAGATCGTCAAGTTGACCATGGCCAATGAACTGTTGCACCACCAGGTCCAGCGACAGGCCAGTGGCCGCCTTTTTTGGCTGGGAGATCGGAGCCATGAGCACCGCCTGCTCGCTCTCCCTTGGCAAGATGTATGGGCTGCAACGCGGCTGCCAGGTGTGGGGGATCAACCGTTCGGCGGTGTATGCCCAACGGCGTTTTGCGGCGCGGCCCTTGCCGCCGATGGCCGGGCAGCCGGCTCGACGCGGACCGAACGGTCCCTGCAGCGATGGGGCCTTGGTGGCGCATATTCGCCAGGTGCTGGCCACTTCGCCCTTTCATGGGGAAGGTCACCGCAAAGTCTCGGCAGAGCTGCGCTGGGCCGCGATCCGCACCTCGAAGGTGCGGGAGCACAACCTGCAAGCGCCTGGTCGCACCG
>VGJS01000007.1 GCA_016867395.1 Candidatus Handelsmanbacteria bacterium | reverse complement strand
CGGGATTGGTGGTGCTGTGGCTGGTGAATGCGCCGACCCCCATGCTGGGCGCCGGCAGCGCCTTCTGTGGCATGGCGCTGCTGGTCTGGCAGATCGACCGCTTCTGGAAAATCAGCATCCACGCCACTGGGGTGGGCGGCGGCCTGGGAATCGTGCTGGCCGCCGCGGGCTGGAGCCTGTGGCCCCTGTCCCTCTCCCTGCCCCTGGTGATGTGGGCCCGGCTCCGGCTCCAGGCCCACACCCCGGCCCAGGTCTGGGCCGGGGCGATTCTGGGAGGATCGGCCAGCAGCCTGCTCTTGAGCCTCTTCTTTGGCGCCTGAGCGACCTCATAGCTTAAGGCGCTTAAAGATACCCTCTGGTATATTTTTTATAAAATACATTATATAACGCCAGAACCAGGGTGTATAAAGGATGTCTTTCTTCTTTTTATAGGCCCGCAGGATATCGCCGGCAACCTTTTCCGGCGAGGCCACTAGGAAGAGCCCCTCCAGGCCCCTGGTCATCGGGGTATCGACAAAACCGGGTTTGACGGTCAGGACGTGCACCGGGCTGGAGGCGAGTCTGTTTCTCAACCCCTGTAAAAACAACGACAACCCCCCTTTCGCCGCCCCGTACGCGTAGTTGCTCTGCCGGCCCCGGTCCCCCGCCACCGAGCTGATACCGATCAGCCCACCCGGCCCACCCTTCCCCTCCAAATACCCCGCCAATTCGCTAAGCACTAGCGCCGCCCCGGTGAAGTTGGTGTGCAGAATCCGCGCCAATTCAGCCCGGTCCACCTCGGCGCGGCGCTGCACCCCCAGATAGCCGAAGACCAGCACCCCGAGCTCAAAGGGCCCGCATTCGCCCGCCACCCGTGCCGCCAGGCCCTCCACCTGCCCCCCCTCCAGGACCTCGAACTCCCACAGCCGCACTTCCCTACCGGTGCGCAGGCGCAGGTCCGCGGCAAAGGGCTCCAACTGCCCGCTCTGCCGGGCGGCCAACACCAAATCCCAGCCCTCCTCGGCCAGGCGGCGGGCCAGGGCCTGGGCAATGGCCGACTTGGCCCCCAGGATCAGGGCCCGACTCACCGCAACCCCAGGCGGTCCGCCAGACAGGAGCGGAACTGATTGTGGGGGTCGTACTGCCTCTTGATCCGCCTAAACTCCTCCAACCGTGGATACATGCGGGCGAAATCCTCCTCCTCCAGAATGGCGTCCTTGGCCAGGTACACCCGCCCCCCGGCGCCGGCGACCAGCCGGTTGAGCTGGCGCAGGAAACGGATGATCCCCCCGCCCCGTAGAGGAAAGTCCAGGGCCAGGGTATAACCCGGCAGGGGAAAGGAGAGCACCCCCTCGTCCTCGGGGCCAAAGGTTTTGAGCACCGCCAAAAAGGAACCGGCCCCCTGTGCGGCGATGTGTCCGAGAATCTCCCGCATCAACTCCAGGCCCCCGGCAAAGGGGATGGCGAACTGGTACTGCAAGAAACCGCGCCGGCCGTAGATCCGGTTCCAGCGGTATAGCGCGTCGAGGGGATAGAAGTAGGGATCGTAGTGGACTAGGCGCTGCCGCTCCCGCCGCCACTGGTGCCGGTAGATAAGGGTGTTGAAGGCCCGCATCGACCAGGGATTGAGGAAGATCTCGGGGAAGTTGAAGGGCACCGGCCGCTGCCTGCACGAATGCAGCTTCAGAGGCTCATCTCCGCGGGCCGGGGCGTGATTGCCCAGCATCACCAGGCTGCGGCCCAGACCCCGGCCCCTAGCCAGGCAGTCGATCCAGGCCACCGAGTAGAGGTATTCGTCCCGAGTCTCGACCATCAGTTGGCAGGCTTCGGCAAAGTCCCTGGTCCGCACCGTGCGCACCGAGATATAGGAGGATTCGATGGGCTTGAGACGCAGGGTGGCTGCATAGATGAAGCCGGTCAGGCCCATGCCCCCCAGGGTGGCCCGGAACAGCTCAGGGTGTTCCCGGCGCGAGCAGCGCACCTGGCTGCCATCGGCCAGCACCATCTCCAATTCCTCGACGAAGCGGCCCAAGGTCCCCTGGCGGTGGTGGTTCTTGCCGTGGACGTCCGCGGCGATACAGCCACCTAGGGTGGGGAACTTGGTACCAGGGGTGACGGGCGGGAAAAAGCCGCGCGGCACGCAGAAGCGCAGCAGGCTGTCGAGGGTGATGCCGGCCTGGGCACGCAGCCGGCCCTGGGCCGGGTCGAATTCGAGCAGGTGCCGGAGGGGCAGGGTGGATACCACTCGCTCGTACAGGCAGGCATCACCGTAGCTGCGGCAGGCCCCCTGGGCCAGGTGGGGCTGCCCGCTTTGGGCCAGGCCAATCAGTTCTCCGGGGTGGCGGGGGTGGTCGATCCGAGCCTCGACCACCGGGTAGAGGCCCCAGCCGGCGGTGGGTGTGGTCTCCATATAAAATACGATATGTACTCGGCCCCCCGGCGGCAAGCCGGCCCTGGCGGTGGCCCCTTTTCCCCCGGCGATATAGATTAGCTGTACTATGATAGAAATTCCAGGCATTTACCTGCTGGCAGCCAGCCTGCTCACCCTGGCCGCCGGCCCCCTGCTCTACCAGACCGCCAGGGCCGCCCCTTTCGCCAGCCCCCTGTTGGCCGGCCTGGACGGTTTTGTCTTTGTCGCCATCTTCGGCCTGGTGCTCCTGCACGTCCTGCCCGAAAGCGTGGCCCTGGGCGGCTGGGGGGCGGCCCTGGCCTGCCTGGTGGGCCTCTTGGCCCCCACCCTGCTCGAACACCGCCTGCACGGCCGGGCCCGCCAGGTCCACGCCGTGGCCCTGCTCTTGGGGCTGGCCGCCCTGGCCCTGCACGCCTTCATGGACGGCCTGGTCCTTGGGGGCGGCCACGGCGAGGGGGAGGGTGAGTCCCACCGCATGTTGCCCATGGCCGTCATCCTCCACCGCCTGCCCGAGGGGCTGATGGTGTGGTTCCTGGTGCGGCCCCTGTACGGCCTGCCCAGGGCCCTGGCCACCCTGGGGATGATCGCCGTCTCCACCCTGGCTGGCTTCTGGCTGAGCGAAACTGTGGCCGCCGCCGTCGAGCACCAGGGCCGCAGCTTCTTCCAGGCTCTGGTGGGCGGCTCCCTCCTGCACGTGGTCATGCACCGCTCCTACCCCATCAGCCCCGGCGACACCGGCGCGCCCCGCCTCCAGGCCGGGCTGGGGGCCCTGGGCGGTCTGGCCCTCCTGTGGGCCATCACCGCCGATGCCGGGCCCACCCTGACCCAGGTGGGCGAGGTCTACCTCGCCCTGGCCCGCGAGAGCGCACCGGCCCTGCTCCTGGCCTACCTAAGCGCCGGCCTGATCTACGCCTTCCTGCCCAGGGCCTCGGTGGCCTGGCTGGGCAAGGGCCCCCCAGTAGTTCAGGCCCTGCGCGGCATGGCCTTTGGCCTGCCTCTGCCCATCTGCTCCTGCGGGGTGGTTCCGGTGTACCGCAGCCTGGTGCTCCAGGGCATCCCGATCCCCGCGGCCCTGGCCTTTCTCATCGCCACCCCCGAGCTGAGCCTCGACGCCCTGCTGCTCTCCCTGCCGCTGCTGGGCGGCCCCTTCACCCTGGCCCGCCTGCTCTGCGCCGCCTTTGTCGCCCTGGCCCTCGGCTGGGGACTGGGCCGCCTGTTGCCGGCCATCCCGCCTTCCCCCGCCCCTGCCCTCGAACTGGACCCGCAGGGGCAGGGGGCTTTTAATCGCCTGCGGCACGGCCTGGCCGCGGGCCTGGGCGAGGTGGTGGCGGTCACCGCCCCCTGGATTCTCCTGGGACTGGCCTTGGCCGCGGTGGTGGAACCCCTCATCGCCGACGCCTGGTTCCAGGCCCTGCCCGCCTGGCTCGAAGTGGCCTTCTTCGCCCTCTTGGGCATCCCCACCTACGTCTGCGCCTCCGGGGCCACCCCCCTGGCCGCGGTGCTCATCCACAAAGGGGTCTCGCCAGGGGCGGCCCTGGCCTTTCTGCTGACCGGGCCGGCCACCAATCTCACCACCTTCTTCCTGCTCTCCCGCCTGCATGGCCGCCGCGCCGCCCTGGCTTTTGGCGGGCTGATGGCCCTGCTCGCCATCGCCCTCGGCCACCTGATCAACCTAGCCCTGCCCGCGGTGGAGACCTTTCCCCTGGCCCCGGACCACGGGAGGTTCTGGTCCGGAGTGCAGCACCTGTGCCTGGCCGGGGTGGCCGCCCTCTTCCTGGCCGCCCTCCTGCGCCAGGGCCCCCGCGCCTTTGTCGGCGAACTCTTTGCCGACGCCGACGAGGAAGGGGACGAGGCCCACGATCACGACCACGATCACGACCACGACCACCACGAGGACTCCTGTTGCCGATGAACCCGCGCGATCTGGAAGAACTGCTGGGGGGCGCCCACCCCGATCCCTTTGGCGTCCTGGGCATGCACCGCGAACCCGGCGGGGTGGCCGTACACCTCTTCCTGCCCGGGGTCCGGGCTGCCACCGTGGTGGACCGCCGGACCCATCAGCAGTACCCGGCCACCCTTATCCACCCCGAGGGGGTCTTTCGGGCCCACTGCGCCGGCCGCGAGGAACCCTTTGCCTATGAGCTGGACCTGGAGGACGGGGAGGGGCTGCACTCGGGCCGGCGCGACCCCTATTCCTTCTGGCCGCAGTTGAGCGGCTACGACCAGTACCTCTTCAACGAAGGCACCCACCTGCAAGCCTACGAGCACCTGGGGGCCCACCTGCGCCAGGTGGACGGAGTGGAGGGGGTCTACTTCGCCGTCTGGGCCCCCAATGCCCAGCGGGTCAGCGCCGTGGGGAATTTCAACCAATGGGACGGCCGTCGCCACCCCATGCGCAGCCTGGGCGCCTCGGGGATCTGGGAACTCTTTCTGCCCCACCTGGGCGAGGGAACCTGCTACAAGTACGAATTGCTGGCCGAGGACGGCCGGCTCCTGCTCAAGGCCGACCCCTACGCCTTTGGCAGCGAGCTGCCCCCCCGTAGCGCCTCGGTGGTGCGCCGCCCAGCCTTTACCTGGAACGACCAGGAGTGGATGTCCCGCCGCGTTCGCCAGGACTGGTGGCGGGCCCCCCTGTCTATCTACGAAGTCCACCTGGGCTCCTGGCGGCGGGTACCCGAACTCAACCACCCCCTCAGCTACCGCGACCTGGCCCACCAACTGGTGGACTACGCCCTGGAGATGGGCTTCACCCACCTCCAGTTCCTCCCCATCGCCGAACACCCCTTCGACGGCTCCTGGGGCTACCAGATCACCGGGTACTATGCCCCCAGCGCCCGTTTCGGCCCGCCCGAGGATTTTGCCTATCTGGTGGATCACTGCCACCGCCACGGCATCGGGGTGATCATCGACTGGGTGCCGGGCCACTTCCCCGCCGACGGCCACGGCCTGGCCACCTTCGACGGCTCCTGCCTGTACGAACACGCCGACCCCCGCCAGGGCTTCCACCCCGACTGGAACACCCACGTCTTCAACTTTGGCCGCAACGAGGTGCGCACCTTCCTGCTCGCCAACGCCCTTTTCTGGCTGGACCACTATCATGTAGACGGCCTGCGGGTGGACGCGGTGGCCTCCATGCTCTACCTCGACTATTCGCGCCCCCACGGGCAGTGGGTCCCCAACCAGCACGGGGGCCGCGAGAACCTGGAGGCCATCCACCTTTTGCGCCAGCTCAACACCGAGATCTACGCCCGCTATCCGGGGGCCCTGACCATCGCCGAGGAGTCCACTGCCTGGCCGGCGGTCTCGCGGCCGGTCCACGTCGGAGGCCTGGGCTTTGGCTTCAAGTGGAACATGGGCTGGATGAACGACGTGCTGCGCTACATGTCTAAGCAACCCGTCCACCGCAAGTACCACCACTCCGACCTCACCTTTGGCATGTTGTACGCCTATCACGAGAACTTCGTCCTGCCCCTTTCCCACGACGAGGTGGTCCACGGCAAGCGCTCCCTCCTCGACAAGATGCCCGGCGACGCCTGGCAGAAGTTCGCCAATTTGCGCCTGCTCCTCGGCTTGATGTACGGGCATCCGGGCAAGAAGCTGCTATTCATGGGCGGCGAGTTCGGGCAGTGGAGTGAATGGCGCTGCGAACAGAGCCTGGACTGGCACCTGCTGGAAGAGGCTCCCCACCAGGGTCTGCGCTCCCTGGTGGCCGACCTGAACCGGCTCTACCGGGACCACCCGGCCTTGCACGCCACCGACGCCGACCCCGGAGGGTTTGAGTGGCTCGACTGCCAGGACATCGAAAACAGTGCCTACACCTTCCTGCGCCGCGAAGCCCAGGGCGAAGGGGTGCTAGTCTTTGCCGGTAACTTCACCCCCGTGCCGCGCGAGGGCTACCGTGTGGGGGTGCCCCGGGGCGGGTACTACCGCGAACTCATCAACACCGACTCGGCCCTTTACGGGGGCGGCGACTGGGGCAACGACGGGGGCCTGGAGGCCGAGGAAGTGCCCTGGCACGGCCGGCCCTGGTCCCTCTCGCTGCTCCTGCCCCCCCTGGCCATGCTGGTGCTGCGGCCCGACTAGATTGCACCACCCCTCCCAGATTGTATATTGGTAGGGTTCTCCTCGCCTCCGGAGCATCAATGCCTCGCGAAAACCGCGACAGGACCCTGTTGCAGGTGCTGCGCAAGATCCCCCTCTTCAAGGGGCTCGAACCGCCCAAGATCAAGAAGATCCTCGGGCTGTGCATGCACAAGGTCTTCCAGGCCGAGCAACTCATCTGCCGCAGCGGGGCCCTCAGCGACGAACTCTACATCCTGCTCTCGGGGGAGTTGGCAGTGGTCACCGCCGAAGGGATCCAGGTGGCCGTCATCAAGCCCGTTACCACCGTGGGAGAGATGGGGATGATAACCGCCCAGCCCCGCTCGGCCACCGTGCAGGCCATCCAGCCCAGCAACATCTTCGTCCTCAGCAAGCCGCACCTCGACGCGGCCATGCGCAACGACCAGGCCATGCAGGGCCAGATCTACCTCAATATCATCCAGGTGCTTTCCGACAAGCTCGACGCCGACAACGCCCAGTTGCGCAACCTCCAACTCGACCTCGAGCGGGCGGACCGCCGCGCCCAGCAGCTGGAGCGCCACATCGAGGCCCAGGGCAAGCGCGCCCACTTGGCCCGGGAACTGGCATTGCAGCAGAAGGGGCTGGAGCAGGGCGAGTTGGAACTGTACGTCGAGGAACAATGCAAGACTTGATTCCGCGGGTGCTGATCGCCGACGACGAGGTCGGCTTCCGCAACATCGTCAAGAAGGCCCTGCCCGCCTTCCAGGTCTTCGAGGCCGAGAACGGCAAAATCGCCTTCGACCTGATCCACTCCGAGAAGCTGGACCTGGTGATCACCTACATCAAGATGCCGGTGATGGCGGTCTCGGGGTACGCCGACGCCGAGGACGTCGAGAAACACAACTTCGCCGCCTTCCTCGACAGGCCGGTAAACCTGCAGCAGTTCCAGTTGCTGGTGGAGACCCTCCTCTCCCAGAAGCAGCAACCGGCCATCTCCTGAGCCCCGTGCCCTCCGTGTCCTCCCCCTTCTGGCAGTCTATGCGCCGGCAGCCCCTGGCCCTCACCGGGGGCGGGTTGCTTGCCCTGCTGGCCCTGGCCGCGCTCCTGGCCCCCCTGCTGGCCCCCGCCGATCCCCTGGCGCAGGACCTCCAGCGCCGGCTCCAGCCCCCCTCCGCCGCCCACTGGCTGGGCACCGATGAGTTTGGCCGCGATATCCTTAGCCGCCTGCTCTACGGGGCGCGCATCTCCCTGCGCCTGGGCCTCTTGGCCATCGCCGCGGCCCTGGGCGCCGGCATCCTGCTGGGCCTGTGGGCCGGGTACCGGGGCGGCTGGACCGATAGCCTGATCATGCGCCTGATGGACCTGATGCTGGCCTTCCCCAGCATCCTGCTGGCCATCGCCATCGTCGCCGTCATCGGCCCAGGCATCGACAACGTGATGATCGCCGTCAGCATCGTGCTGATCCCCCAATTCGCCCGCCTGGTGCGGGGGGCGGTGCTCTCCATCCGCGAGCTTAACTACGTCGAGGCCGCCCGCGCCCTGGGGGCCAGCGACCGCCAGATCCTCCTGCGGGCTATCCTACCCAACTGCCTGGTCCCCCTCGTGGTCCAGGCCACCCTCAGCCTGGCCACCGCCATCCTCGACGCCGCCGGCCTCAGCTTTTTGGGCCTGGGCGCCCAGCCCCCCGCACCCGAATGGGGCGCCATGCTCTCGGGCAGCCGCGACCTGCTCCTGCGCGCCCCCTGGGTGATGGCCTTCCCCGGCCTGGCCATCTTCGCCGCGGCCCTGGGCCTGAATCTCTTCGGCGACGGCCTACGCGACGCCCTCGACTCCCGCGCGAAGAGGCGCCGATGAAGACCGTCCTCCTAATGCTGACCCTGCTGGCCGCCTGCGCCGCCCCGGCCAGCCGCGGCCCCTTTGCCCCGGACCAGACCGCCCTGCAGAGGCGGGCCATGCACTACTTCGTCAAGGCCAAGGTGGCCGAGGAACAGAAGAACTACCACGCCGCCATCGTCGCCTTGCGCAACGCCGCGGACCTCGACCCCACCTCGCCCACCATCCTGGGCCGCCTGGCCTACAACTACGAGGAACTGGACGACTTCCTGATGGCCGAGGCCTTCTCGCGCAAGGCCCTAAAGCTGGACCCCAGGCAACTGCCCATGCGCTACCTGCGCTTCCGCCTCTTCGAGCGCCAGGACCACCACCTCCGGGCGGCCGGAGAGCTGGAGGCGATCCTCGACCTGCAGCCGGACAACTGGCCGCTCTACTCCATCCTGGCTCGCATCTACCTGGAGGCCGGCCACCAGCAGCGCATCACCCGCATCTTTGAGCGCCTGCTCTCCCGCGACGACGCCCCCCCCGAGGCCCGCGCCAACGTGGCGGCCATCTTCACCCGTACCGGCCACCAGGACAAGGCCGAGGCCATCTACCGCAAGCTGATCAAGGAGGCCCCCCACACCGAGGACGCCTGGCTGGGCATGGCCGACCTGTACCTGGCCCGCGGCCAGCGCGCCGAGGCCATCCGCTGCTACCGCCAGGCCGCGCAACTCCTGCCCGACAGCCCAAACCCCCTCTACGCGCTGGCCCAGCTTTTGGCCCGCGTGGGCACCGTGGACGAGGTGCTGTCCGACCCGGACGCCTCCTTCCTCTACCGGCTGGGCGTCACCCTGGCCGAGATCGAGCAGCACCCGCTGGCCACCCGCCTTTTCGAGCACATCGTTGGCCAGCACCCCAACACCGCGGAGGGCTGGTTGCAGCCGGCCCGCTACTACCTCCAGAGCGGCGACCCCCAGCGGGTCGAAGAGATCATGGCCCAGGCCCTTGAAGCCATGCCCGACAGTAGCGAACTCTACCTCTTCCTGGGGGCAGCCCGCGAAAAGTTCGCCCGCTACGAGGAGGCCGCCGCCGCCTACCAGCAGGGCCTGGAGCGGCGCCCGCACCTCACCGAATTCTACGTCCGTTGGGGCTTTGCCCTTGAAAAACTGGAGCGCTGGGACGAGGCCGTCGAGGTCTACCGCCGGGGACTGAGCGTCCAGCCCCCCGACCCCGAGCTTTACATCCGCTGGGGCATCGTGCTGGGCCGGCAGAAGCGCTGGCGCGAGGCCCTGGGCTGTTTCGAGCGGGCCGTGGCCCTCGACTCCCTCGACAGCGAGCCCCACCTCCACTGGGGCATCGCCCTGCAGAAGCTGGAGGAGTGGGAGCCGGCCATCCAGCAACTGACAAGGGCCGCCGAACTGGACGAGGATGACACCTACAGCCTCTTCTACCTTGGCAGTTGCCTGGAGCAGGCCGCCGGCCATCGGCCCGGGGCCGGGTACTTGGAGCAGGCCATCGCCACCTTCAAGCAACTGCTGGGCCTCAACCCCAACGACGCTTACGCCCTCAACTACCTGGGCTACCTCTACGCCGACCGCGCCATCCACCTCGATGAAGCGGTGGAGTTGCTCCAGCGCGCCGTGGCCCTGGAGCCCGAGAACAGCGCCTTCTTCGACAGCCTGGGATGGGCCTACTTCCGCCTCGGCCGCCTCGATGAGGCCAAGGAACACCTCGATCAGGCCCTGGCCAAGATGGAGACCTACCAGGGCGAGGAACAGGCGGTGATCTTCGACCACGCCGGCGACGTGGCCCAGGCCCTGGGACGCCACGGCGAGGCCCGCCAGCACTGGCTTCGCGCCCTGGAACTGGTCCCGGAAAACGCCACGGTCCAGCACAAGCTCCAGCCCCTCACCACCCCCTGATGCGCCTCGCCCGCTGCCTGCTGCTGCTGCTGGCCGGCTGCGCCCCCCTCGCCCGCCAGGGCTGGACCCCGGCCCAGGACCCCGCGCAGCTCCTCGACCAGACCCACCGCGAGCTGGCCTCCCTCGGCGACCTCAGGGCCGCCGCCGACCTCACCCTGGTGCAGGCTGGAAGAAAGCAGCACGCCAGCGCCGCCCTGCTCTTCAGGCCGCCCGACCTCTTCCGCGTCGAGGTGCGCGGCCCCCTCTTCGTCCACCTCTTCACCGTCCTCTTGCGGGGCGACTCCCTGGTAGTGGGCGACGGGGAGGGCCACTGGCGGGGCGGGCCCTACTCGGCGGAACTGGCCGGGGAGCTGCTGGGGTTGGACCTGGCCGGGTACGACCTGCGCTACGCCCTGCTGGGCCTGGTGGCCCCGGCCCCCCTCGATTCCCTGACCCGGCCCAGACCCGGCCACTCCCTGGCCCACCTGGCCGGCGCCCCGAGGCGGCGCCTGTGGCTGGACACCCGGCGCGGCTTTGCCACGCTCGAGGAGCTGCTCGGCGCCGAAGGCGAAACCCTGTTGACCCGCCATCTGGGAGAGTACCGGCGGATGGGTGACCACTACCTGCCGGGCCGGGTGGAACTGCGGCAGGGAACCAATGCCCTGCTCCTCGAATACCGCGCCTGGGAACCGGATACCGGCCTGGAGCCCGCCGCCTTCACCCGCGGCATTCCCCTGGACCGGCTGGAGCCCCTGGAGTAAATTGTCTGGGCAATACACCCCAAGACAAGGAGTCTGAGTCCATGGCAAGACTGAGAGTGGGCCTGATCGGCGGCGGCGGTCCGGGCAGCTTCTTCGGCGGCGTGCACAAACGCGCCATCTCCCTCGACGCCAGCCGCGAGCTGGTGGCCGGGGCCCTGCGCAGCAACCCCAGAGCCGCCATGCAGGCGGCCCGCGACTACGGCATCAAGGGCTATCCCTCGTACCAGGCCCTGCTCGAAGCCTGCCTCAAGGGCAAGGAGCAGCTCGACTACGTCACCATCGTCACCCCCAACCACGCCCACTACGGCCCGGCCAGGGCCTTTGTCGAGGCCGGCATCCCGGTGCTCTGCGAAAAGCCCATGACCATGACCGTGGCCGAGGCCCAGGACCTGGCCCGCCTGGTCAAGCGCAAGCGGGTGCCCTTCGTCCTGGCCCACACCTACACCGGCCACGCCATGATGATGATGGCCAGGGAGCTGGTCCACCAGGGCGAGATCGGCGAGGTGCGCAAGGTCGAAGCCTGGTACAATCAGGGCTGGCTGGCCACCGCCCTCGAAAAATCCGGCCAGCAGCAGGCATCCTGGCGCACCGACCCCAAGAAGACGGGTCTCTCCAACTGCGGCGGCGATATCGGCACCCACGCCTTCATGGCCGCCACCTGGGTCAGCGGCCTGGCGGTCAAGCGGGTCTCGGCCCGCCTCAACACCTTTGTCAAGGGCCGGGTGCTGGACGACGACTTCAACGTCGTCGCCGAGCTGCAAAACGGTGCCACCGCCCTGATCACCGCCACCCAGATCGCCATCGGCTACAAGAACGACAACGGCTTCCGCGTCTTCGGCACCAAGGGCTCCCTCGAATGGCGCCAGGAGCAGGCCGAGTCCCTGCTGCTCCGGCGGGGGGCCCACGACGAGGTCTACTGGCAGGGGGCCAACTTCGGCTATATCCCCGACTCAGTGAAGCCCTACCTGCGCATGCCCGCCGGCCACCACGAGGACTTCTTCGAAGCCCTGGCCAACCTGCACCTGAGCATGGAGTTCATGATCCGCCGGCGCCGCAAGGAAAGGGTCCCCGCCCCCTTTGCCCACCCGGGCGTGGACGCGGGCGTGGCCGGCATG
Organism: Candidatus Handelsmanbacteria bacterium; assembly: GCA_016867395.1. Lineage (GTDB taxonomy): Bacteria > Latescibacterota > UBA2968 > UBA8231 > UBA8231 > SICG01. The sequence continues at coordinate 99,430 of VGJS01000007.1, read as the reverse complement.
CGCTTCGTCGCCGCGGCCGTGGCCAGTTCCAAAAAGAAGGGCGCCTGGACCAAGGTCTGAGCCCTCCGCACAAATACGAGCCGGCCCCTCGCCAGGGGGGCCGGCTTTCTTTTTGCAGCTTATCGGGTGGGGCCGGCGGGAGGCGGGCGCTTCTTCAGAGCGCGGTACACCTGGATGGCGGCGTAGGCGTCGTTGGCCGCGTAGAGGAGCTGCTTCTCGGAGAGCACCTTGTTGGACCAGTCGGAGGTGGTGGTGCTCTTGGACTTGGCAAAGCGCTTGTTGAAGAGGATGGCGATGGCGGTCCGGGCCCCCACTTGGTTCTTGTATCCCAGGTCCATGAAGGCGCGGTCGAGATCGACGATGGCCTGGGGTTCGATGCCGAAGCGATCGCCGATGTGCCGGATGTCGTTGCTCAGGCCAAAGCCGATCTTGGCGATGTGGTCCGACTTTAGCACCTCGGCGATGGCCGGGTGGCATTCGCGGTGGTGGGACTGAAAGATATAGGCCCGCTCCGGCGTGGCGAACTGCAATACGTGTGGCCCGCATGAGCGCTGGTTCTTGACGAAGGTGGGCCGCGACTCGGTATCGAAGCCCAGGGCCCCGTGCGCCCCCATCTCCACCAGGGCCTGCTGCGCCTCCTCGGCGCTGCCGATCAGCCGGACCTGCTCCAGGCCCAGGCCGGTGTAGGGTTCCAGTTCGAGGATCTCCTGCTTGCTCGGTGGTTTCTTTCCCATCGCGTTCCTGGCTGAGGGTGGTTTGGTAAAATATAACGAGGGCCCCGCAATCCGGGGTCTCCTTGACACCGGGGGCTCCGGGGCAATATTCATTGGGGCCAACCGGGAACACCCATCTTGGCCAAAGGGGTTTGCCATGCCATCGCGGTCCATACGCTGGGGCCTGCTCAGCACGGCCCGGATCAACGAGCGCCTGATTCCCGCCTTCCGCAGTGTTGCCCGTTCCGAACTGCTCGCCGTGGCCAGCAGCCGCGGCCAGGAGCACGCCGAGCATTATGCGGCGCAGTGGCAGATCCCCCGCGCCCACGGCAGCTACGAAGCCCTCCTGGCCGACCCCCAGGTCGATGCCATCTACCTCTCCCTGCCCAACGCCCTCCACGCCCCCTGGGCCATCCGCGCGGCCGCGGCGGGCAAGCATATCCTCTGCGAAAAGCCCCTGGCCCTGAGCGCGGCGGAGGTGGACCACATGGCCGAGGCGGCCCAGCGCCACGGCGTCCTCCTGCAAGAGGCAGTGATGATGCGCTACCACCCGCAGACCCTGCAACTGCGGCAGCGGCTCAGCGGGGGCGCCATCGGCGAGGTACGCCTGATCCGGGGAACCTTCACCTTCCCCCTCGAAAGGCCCGGCGACATCCGCCTGGACCCGGCCCTGGGCGGGGGGTCCATCTGGGACCTGGGGAGCTATCCGGTGAGCTTCACCCGCGCCATGTTAGGGGCCGAGCCCATCGAGGTGCAGGGCTGGCAGGTCGCCGGCCAGGGCGGGGTCGATCTGAGCTTTGCCGGCCAGTTGCACTTTGCCGGCGGCGCCCTGGCCCAGTTCTTCTCCAGCTTCCAGGCCGTGCCCCAGGCCGAAGTCGATCTGATCGGCAGCGCCGGGGCCATCCACCTCGACCTGCCCTACCTCAACAAGGTGGGGGTGGATTCCCAGGTACGCCTCAGCCGCCTGCGGCCCGCCCGCGCCACCGGCACTTTTGGGGACGCCTCCTCCCAGATGGAGGAAGAGGTCCTGACCTACCCCCTGGTCAACGCCTACCAGGACGAGGTCGAGGCCGTGGTCGCCTGCCTCTTGGAGGGGGCCGCGCCCCTGGTCCCCCTGGCCGACAGCCGGGGCAATATCGCCGCGCTGGAAGCTCTGTGCATCTCTGCCCGGGAGGGCCGGGTGGTGCGGCTCTAGGGCTCCTACTTCTCGTACTTGATCCGCGGGTCCAGCCAGGCGTAGAGCAGGTCGGCGATCAGGTTGACGATGATGAACACCCCCGCCAGGAGCAGCACCCCCCCCTGCACGGCGCGGAAGTCGCGGGCCTGCACCGCCAGAAAAAGCCAGCGCCCCACCCCCGGCCAGGAGAAGACCGTCTCGGTGATGATGGCCCCCCCCAGCAGGTAGCCAAACTCCAGGGCGATGACCGTCAGCACCGGGATGAAGGCGTTCTTGAGGGCGTGGCGCCAGATGACCTGCCGCTCCCGCAGGCCCTTGGCCCAGGCCGTGCGCACGTAGTCCTCCCCCAACACCTCCAAAAGGCTGGCCCTAGTCATGCGGGCGATCACCGCCAGGGGCACCGTGCTCAGGGCCAGGGCCGGCAGCACCAGGTGCCGCAGCAGGTCTCCCAGGGCCCTCCAGTCCCCCGCCAGCAGGGCGTCGAGCAGGTAGAAGTGGGTGCGGGGGACAAAGTCGAGGTGGGCCGAGATCCGGCCCGAGATGGGCAGCAGGGGCATTTGCACCCCCAAAAGCAGCACCAGCATCAGCGCCAGCCAGAAGATGGGGATGGAAATGCCGGCGGTGGCCCCCACCATACACAGGTAATCCAGGAGCCCGCCGCGCCGCACCGCGGCCAGCACCCCGGCCCCCACCCCCAGGCCCACGGCGAGGAGCATGCCGCAGAAGGTCAGCTCGCAGGTGGCCGGGAAACGCCGCGCCAGCTCGGCACTGACGGGCTCGTGGGTATGCAGTGAGTACCCCAGGTCCCCCCGCAAGAGGTCCGCGCAGAAGCGGGTGAACTGCACGTACAGGGGCTGGTCCAGGCCCAATTCGGCCCGCAGGGCCGCCACGCTCTGGGCGTCGGCCCGCTCCCCCAGCATGATCTGGGCCGGGTCGCCGGGGACCAGGTGGATCATCAAAAAGACCAGCACCGAGATCCCCGCAAAGGTGGGCAGGGCCAGGGCCAGGCGCTTGAGGATAAAGAGCCGCATCTTCAGCGGTCCAGGGAAACCCGGTGGAACCAGTGGCTGCCGGTGGGATGCAGGGCAAAACCCTGCACTGGCCGGGCAAAGGTGATGGTCTGGGTGGCGTGGACCAGGGGCACCCAGGGGGCGTCGCGGTGGATCAGCTCCTGGGCCCGCCGGTACAGGTGGGCTCGTGCGGCCTGGTCGGGCTGGCGGCGGGCCTCGGACAGGAGTTGATGCACCTCCTCGCTGCGGTAGAAGGCGATGTTGGCCGCCGGCTTCTCGGCCGCGGCCAGGTCCAGCAGCACATAGAGGAAATTGTCCGGATCGCCGTTGTCCCCCACCCAGCCCAGGAGGGCCAGGGGGTGCTCGCCATTGCCCAACTTGTCCAAATAGGTGCCCCACTCCCACTGCACGATCTGGGCCCTCACCCCCACCTTGGCCAAATCGGCCTGGATGGCCTGGGCGATCTTGTCGGGCTGGGGCATGTACGGCCGCGACACCGGCATGGCCCACAGCTCGGTCTCAAAGCCATTGGGGAACCCGGCCTGGCCCAACAATTCTTTGGCCCGCTCCGGGTCATAGGGGTATGCGGCGAGGGTGTCGTTGTAGCCCCAGATGGTGGGTGGGATGGGGTTTTTGGCGACCTGGGCCAGGCCCTGGTAGAAGTGGTCCACCAGCGCCTGTTTGTCGATGGCGCAATTCAGCGCCAGGCGCACCAGCCGATTGTCGAAGGGAGGCTTGTCCATGTTCATGGCCAGATAGCCCACGTTCATGCCCGGCTGAGTAAGCAGGCGCAAGCTCGGGTCCCCCTGCACCTGGGGGATCAGTTCGGGGTTGAGGTCATCGATGCCCTGCACCGCCCCGGTCACCAGTTCGAGGAAGCGCATCGACGGATCGGGCACCGGCTTGAAGATCAGCCGGCGCAGCCGCGCCTTCTCCCCCCAGTAGCCCTCGTGGCGCTCCAGCACCAGCCGCTCGTCCTTGCGCCACTCCACCAGGCGGAAGGGCCCGGTGCCCACCGGGTGTCGAAAATAGTCGTCGCCGTATTGCTCCACCGCCCTGGGACTGACCGCGGCGCAGAAGTTCATCGCCAGGTTGGAAAGGAAAGGGGCGTTGGGCTCCTTGAGCCGCACTACGAAGGTCGAGTCGTCCGGGGCCTCCATGCCGGCGACGATATCGTCCATGCCCATGTCCTTCCAGTACTTGAAGGCCCCTCGCACCTGGTGGTGCGGATGATCGGGGTAGAACTGTCTTCCCAGGGAGAATAGCATGGCCGCCGCGTTGAAGGGGGTGCCGTCGTGGAAGCTCACCCCACTGCGCAAATGGAAGGTCCAGACCAGGCGGTCCGGGCTCACCCTCCAGGAGTGGGCCAGGAGCGGCCGGATGGCAGTGCTTTGCTCGTCGTAGGTGACGAGGGTCTCGTAGAGATTATCGCAGACCTTGAAGGATTCCCCATCGTTCTCCAGGGCCGGGTCCAGGCCCACCGAGTCGGAGCCCCTGCCAAAGACCAGCACATCGGCAGGCGGCGCGGCGCAGGCCAGGCCCCACAGTCCCAGGAAAAGCCAGGGCCCCGCCTTCACGGGGCGGCCGCCGAGTCGGCCGGCGCCGCGGTGTCCAAGTGGGCGGCCTGCCACTGGTAGATGACCGCCTCCCGCGACTCCTCCCGCATCAGCTGCCGCCACAGCCCCAGGGCGCGCGGCTCAGTGCCGCGGGGGGCGGCCAGGATGTAGGGCAGCCAGGCGGCAAAGGTTTTGGCCCTGGGCGGGGCGCCGTAGGGCGGGAGGAGCAGGCGGGCATCGGCCAGTCCCACCCAGGCGTGGCGGCCGCTGGCCACCTCGTGCAGGTAGAAGCGGCCCGCCTTCCAGGAGACCACCTGGGAGTACAGGGCCAGGCGCTTGCCCCAGAATATGAACTGATCCTCGAAGGTCAGGGGGTATTCGCTGAGGTGGGGATCGCGGAAGCGCCCCGGATCGAAGCGCACCACCACGTCGGTGAAGGCGGTGTCGCGGGGATCGCGCAGCACCTGGGCCCCCAGCAGCACCTGGGCAAAGGCCAGTTCCCGAGGGCCGACCAGCACCTGGCGCACCTGATCAATCACCCGTTGCAGGGCAGTGTCGGCCGGGGCGGCGGCCGGGGGCGGCACCTGGGCCGCCCCCGCACCGACCCAGAGCAGGATCAGGCACAGAATGCCGGTTGGGGACATGAGCGGTCCGCTACGCAAGATGGCCCCCGGCAGCCCTGCCGGAGGCCATCCCCGCCGCAGGCGGCGGTCCTACTTGGCGAAGGCCGCGTCGAAGGCCACGCCCGAGGACTCGAAATCCATCTCGCGCACGAACTCGCACGCCTCCCTCGCCCCGTGCTCGCGGGCCATGCCGCAGTCCTCCCACTCCACCGAGAGGGGGCCCTTGTACTTGACGTTGTTGAGGGCGCGGATGATCTCCTCGAAATCCACCCCGCCCCGGCCCGGCGAGCGGAAGTCCCACCCCCGGCGCGGATCGCCAAAGCCCAGGTGACTGCCCAGGATGCCGGCGCGGCCATCGAGGGTCTGGATGGCGTCCTTGACGTGGACGTGGTAGATGCGGTCGCCGAACTCGTAGATGAACTTCACGGGATCGACGCACTGCCACAAAAGATGGGAGGGGTCAAAGTTGAAGCCGAACTCCTTGCGCCCCTTGAGGGCGGCGATGGCCCGCTCGGCGGTGACGATATCGTAGGCGATCTCCGTGGGATGTACCTCAAGGGCGAAGCGCACCTTGTGTTTCTTGAAGGCGTCGAGGATGGGATTCCAGCGGTCGGCAAATTCCCGGTACCCGGCGTCCACCATCGCCGGGCTGGTGGGGGGAAAGGCGTAGAGCAGATGCCAGATCGAGGAACCGGTGAAACCGTTGACCACCTTGACCCCCATTGCCTGGGCCGCGGCGGCGGTCTTCTTCATCTCCTCGGCGGCCCGCCGGCGCACCTCCTCTGGTTTGCCGTTGCCCCAGATCTTTGGGGAGAGGATGGCCTTGTGCCGCTCGTCGATCAGGTCGCAGACCGCCTGGCCCACCAGGTGGTTGCTGATGGACCAGACCTTGAGGCCGTACTTGGCCAGGATATCGTGGCGGCTCTTGCAGTAGCCGTCCTTTTCAAGGGCCTTGTCCACCTCGAAGTGGTCGCCCCAGCAGGCCAATTCCAGGCCGTCGTACCCCCATTCGCTGGCCATCTGGGCCAGCTTCTCCAGGGGCAGGTCGGCCCACTGGCCGGTAAAGAGTGTCACAGGTCTTCTCGCCATGGTCCCTCTCCTTGTTGGATGATGCCCTCATCCCGCGCTTCAGGGCTCAAGTTAGCCGCCTTGCCCGCGGGTGTCAATAGTCAGTGCCGCGCCGATTTCTCGCGCCGCAGGTCGATGTCGAAGATGCGCAGAAAACGCCCCTGGAACTCCCCGATCACCTCGGGGATGCCGTCCTCGTCCACGTCGCGCAGGCCCAGCCTTTCGCCAAAGGATTCGGGCGACTGCCACTCCAGGTCGCGGAAGCGGGCGTCAAAGACATAGCCGTCGTTGAGCACGATCTCCTCGGCCCCGTCCCCGTCCACGTCCCCCACCAGGATCTGGGTGCTGCCCAGGTCGGCCTGGGTGCTGCGCCACTCCTCGAAATGGTCGCGGCCGTCGTAGATTACCAGCCGGCCGTCGGCGCAGAAGACCAGCTCCAGGGCCTCGTCCTCGTCGAGGTTGCACACCAGCATGGCGTTGAGCCGCTGGTACTCGTGGGGCGGGTTGCTCCAGGTGGCCTGGTAGGTGGCCGGGTCCAGGTAGAAGAAGCGCCCCTGCTCGGTGTAGATGATCAACTCCTCCCTCTTGTCCCCGTCGGCGTCGGCCAGCGCCAGCCCGCCGATTCTGCCCTCCAGGTACTCGCTGACCCAGATCTCGGCCCAGCGCCCGTCCTCGCGCTCCTCGTACACGTGGAGGAACCCGTGGACGTCTCCCAGGGCGAAGCGCTTTCCCGACTCGGCGGCGGGCAGCTCCAGCAGCGAGCCCATCTCGGCCAGCAGCCCCTCCCGGGCGGCCTGCCGCTGCCCGGCCGCCTGCACCAACTGGTCCAGCAGACCCTGTTCCATCGCCTGTTCCACCCGGTCCTCGCCCACCAGCTCGACCAGCAGGCTGTCTACGGCCTCCTTTTCGGCCCCGGCCCTGCCCAGCATCATGCCCAAGAGCAGCGCGGCGCACCTTGCGGCTACCATCCCTCTCGCTCCTTTGGCAGCGCGGCGCGCGCCGCCTCGTAAATCCGCAACAAAGGCACCTGGTGTTGGCGGGCCAACCGCGCACAGTCCTCGTACTCGGGGGCGTAGCGCCGCCGCTCCCCCAGGTGGCCCACCTTGAGACGCACCGGGCCGTAGGCCGTTTCCACGGTGAGGCTGCTGCGCTCCAGCACGCGGCGCTCCACCGGGTGGAAGCGCACCCCCAGGGTGGTGGTCTCGGCCAGCAGCAGTTCCGCTACCGCCTCCACCTGCTCCCGGCCGGCCAGCACGCTGAGCAGGGTGCCGGGCCGGCCCTTCTTCATCTGCACCGGGGTGAGGTACACGTCGCGCACCCCCTGCTCCAGCAGGCGCTCACTCAGGTACCCGTACACCTGGGGGTTCATATCGTCGATATTGGCCTCGATCAGCACTGCCCGTTCCTGCCCCAGCGCCTCGTCGAGCCGGCCCAGGCGCACCCGCAGCACGTTGGGGATCTCCTCCAGCTCGCGCCGCCCTGCCCCGTATCCCACCCGCTCCAGGCGGCAGGGCGGCGCCGGCCCCCAGGCGCTGGCCAGGGTGGTGATGATGGCCGCCCCGGTGGGCGTCACCAGCTCGGCGCGAACTTCGGTCTGTTCCAGCGGGATGTCCTTGCACAGGGCCAGCACCCCAGGCACCGGCACCGGGTAACGGCCGTGGGCGCAGCGCACAAAGCCCGTGCCATCGCGCAGGGGCGAGGAATAGACCTTCTCCACCCCAAGGAGGTGCAACCCGGCCACTGCCCCGACGATGTCGGCCACCGCGTCCAGGGCGCCCACCTCGTGCAGGTGGACCTCTTCGGGGGGCAGACCGTGGACCTGGGCCTCGGCCTGGGCCAGGCGCTCGAAGATGCGGCAGGACCGCTCCACCACCAGAGGGTCCAATCTACTGTTGCGGATACGCGCCAGGATGCCCCCGAGTTGATGGTGCTCGTGGCCGGGGGCGCGGCCCTTTGCGGTCAGCAAGACGCGCTTGGCCTGCGCCGCCGGCAGGGGTTCGAAGTGGTGCTCCTGCGCCGGGGCCACGGCCTCGCCCCCCAGGCGCACGCTGGCCAGGGTGGCGGCAATGGCATGCCGGCTGGTGCGCTTGGCGCTTAGGCTCATTCCGGGGATGGCGAGTTTGTCGAGTTCGGCCTGGAGGAGGGCCAACTCCAGGCCGGCGTCGATAAGCGCACCCAGCACCATGTCGCCGCTGATGCCAGAAAAGCAGTCGAAATAGGCAATTTGCATGGAGGGGGAACGACTAGTTGGCGGGCTGCCGCCTGAACTGGGCCTTGCGCTTCTTCCAGGCGAACTCCTCGGCGAAGTCGTACCCGCCGAGGAAATCCTCGATGCAGTCCTGGGGGCTTTTGCTCATCAACCTCGCTTCGACCAGGTTGAACACCATGTGGCCGAAGTCGCTGGTCTGGTGGATGCCCCAGTGGGCGAAGACCGACCGGGTCAGGGGGCCGAACTGCTCCAGGCCGTACTCGCTGATGCCCCGGAGCAGATCCCGACCCGAAACGTGCTTCTGGTCCCTGGGCACCTCCGCTTTGGCGGTCCTTTCCACCGTGTGCCGCAGGGCTTCGTAGAGGAAGAGGTACGCGGCCTTATGGTAGCGGCCGTCGGCCTCGGCCACCGCTTCTACTTGGTCGACGAACTGTTCGTCGTCGGCCACGTTTATTCCACCGCGCCCGCCGCCGGGCCCGCGTGCACCGCCAGGTGGGTGCTACCGGCCAGGAGGCCGAGCAACTGGTCCCGGTGGGCGGCGTACTGGGCCAGGAGGGTTTTCTGCAGCGGCTCGCCCTGCAGGTCCCGGTTGGCCCGCTCTGGGTTGAGGTGCCGGCCGTTCTTGATCAGCTCATAGTGGAGATGGGGGCCCGTGGCCAGCCCGGTGGCCCCCACCAGGCCCACCGGGGTCTTCTGGTCCACCCGCTGCCCCTGGCGCACACTTACCCTGCTCAGGTGCCCGTACCGGGAGCGGTACCCGTTGCCGTGGTCGATCTCCACCATGTTGCCGTACCCCCCGCTCCAGCCGGCGTGGACCACCCGGCCACTGGCCGTGGCCCAGACCATGGTGCCGTGGCCGGCGGCGTAGTCGGTACCCAGGTGGGGCCGCGACTTCTTGAGGATGGGGTGGAAACGAGAGGTGTTAAAGCGGGAGGTGATGCCGCGGAAGGGAAGAGGATAGTTGATGAAGCGGCGGTTGAGCGAGTTACCCTGGGCGTCGTAATAGTGCTTGGGGCCGGCGCCATTCTGAAAGGACACCCCCAACTGCGAGACCTTCTCGCCGGTGTACCTGGCCAGCAGCACCTCGCCATAGCGGATAAACCGGCCGTTCTGGTAGTACTTCTCGCAGACGATGCCCAGCCGGTCCCCCCGGCGCAGGTCCTGGGTGAAGTCGATGGCCGAGCCGAAGATCTCGTCGGCGATCCGGTCGGTCAACTCCGCCCCCTCGCCGGCGTCGGCGAGGGCATTGGACAGATTGTCGATGATGCGCACCTCAATGGCCTCGGTGCGCTTCTCCAGGGGCAGCAGTTCGCGGCGGCCCACCAGCCGGCCCACCTGCCGCTCTACCACCAGGGGCCGCTCCGGCTCGCGCTGCGACAGGTACTCGAAGCGCTGCACCACCCCCTCCGGGTCGAGGGTCAGGGTATAGCGGTCCAGGGGCCGGGAATCGGAGCGCAGATTGAAGACCGGCGTGATCGCCCGGATCAGTTCGGCGATTTGGCTCTCCTCGAGAGGCTGGCGTTTGAGGGATTGGTAGATCGAATCGTCGGCGCCCAGGGTACGGGTCAGGCGCTGGGGCTCGGGGGCCAACGCCAGGGGCTCCAGAGGGGCGGGCAGGTCCGCGGGGGAGGAGGCTGGCTGCCAGATGACCCCCAGGCGCAGGACCGTCAGGGCGGGCAAACAACTGGCCAGAAGCCAAAACCGGGCGCTGGAAGAGCGGAAGAACCTCCGCATCAGGCGCTGGCGCAGTGGCTCATCTTCGGCTGGAAACAAAAACACCCCCTTGCCACCTCCGGAGGGCGGCGGCGTTGACGTCAGGTTCCAGGTGTTGTTATTATTAAAGATAACAGGTTTCGTATTCCTATAAATGATACGGCCCTGTGGCAGAAGCGTCAAGCCCAATTCCCCACGGTGTACACCCGATGACCTCTTCCTCGCCCCCGTCCTTGCTCGACCTCAAAAGCCTCCTGCCCGAGGAGCTGCGCACCCTGGTCCGCCAACTTGGCCAGGAGGAATACCGCGCCGGCCAGCTTCTTTCCTGGATTCACGGCAAGGGGGTGGAGGAGGTGGACCAGATGAGCAACCTGTCCCGGGCCTTCCGCGAGCAGCTCAAAGCCAGGGCCACCCTAAGCCGCCTGCGGGAGGTGGAGCGCCAGCTCTCCCCCGGCGGTCAGGCCATCAAGTTCCTCTTCGAGCTGCCCGGGGGCGAGCGGGTCGAGTCGGTGCTGATCCTCGACGGCAAACGCCGCACCGCCTGCCTCTCCTCCCAGGTGGGCTGTCCCCTCGACTGCAAGTTCTGCGCCACCGGGCGCATGGGCTTCATCGCCAACCTGAAGGCAGCCCAGATCGTCGATCAACTGCTCCAGGTCGGCCGGGCCCTGCTGGCCGAACGCGGCGAGCGGGTGAGCAACGTGGTGATGATGGGCATGGGGGAACCCCTGCTCAACTACGAGGAGTTGGTCCGCGCCCTGCGCCTGATGCGCCTCGAACACGGCCCGGCCATCGGCGGCCGCAAGGTGACGGTATCCACCGCCGGGTACGTGCCCGGCATCCGGCGCCTGGCCCGCGAGGACCTGAATCTTGGGCTGGCCATCTCCCTCAACGCCACCACCGACGAACTGCGCGACCAGCTCATGCCCATCAACCGCAAGTACAAGATCGCCGAACTGCTCGACGCCGCGGCCGAGTACTTCTCTCTGCGGGGCCGGCGGGTGACCTTCGAGTACGTGCTGCTGGAGGGGGTCACCGACGCCGACGAGGACGCCCTGCGCCTGGCCGAACTCACCCGGGGGGTGCCCTGCAAGCTCAACCTCATCCCCTACAACGAACTGGCCGAGGACACCCCTTTCCGCCGGCCCCCTGCTGACCGCATCGCCCGCTTCCGGCAACTCCTCGAAAACCACACCCCCATGGCCGTCACCCTGCGCGAGAGCCGGGGCCGCGACATCGACGCGGCCTGTGGCCAGCTCTACCAGGCCCAGGAGCGCCGCCGGCGCGCCGCCCCGGCCGGATGACCTTCAAGGGCCACCTGATCGGCGGGGTGCTGGCCGGCGCCGGCCTGACCGCCGTCGCCGCCCGCCTGGGGTACCTGCCCCCCCAGGACTACCACACCTGGGGCTGGGCCTTTGGCACCACCGTGGCCTTTTCCCTCTTCCCCGACCTTGATACCTCCTCGGTGCCCCAGCGCTGGTTCTTCCGCCTAGTCTTCGCCGCCCTGGTGTACCTGGGCTGGACCGAGGACTACCAGTTGGCCACCCTGGTGGGGCTCCTGGCCGTCCTGCCCCTTTTGGACCACCACCGGGGCTGGACCCACTGGAAGATCAGCCCCCTGCTGGTGCCCCTGCTGCTGGGCGCGGCCTTCGAGTACTGGCGGGCCCGCCAGACCTGGTTCAGTGGCTTTTCCTGGGAGAACGTGCAGGAACTCCTGGCAGGGCAGCTCATCTTCCTTGTGGCCTGCACCGTGGGCTGGTACACCCACCTGCTGCTAGACGGTCACTTCAAACTCTTCCCCGCCGACCGCAACCACCACTAGCCGGCCGCGCCACCGCCGCGCTCTGCCCCGCCTCCAGCACCTGGGCGGCCACCTCGCCCATGGCCATGATCCCGTCCCCCAGGGTGTAGCCCGAGTCCCCCCGGCTTCACCAGCACCTCACCCTTGCCCATCGGCCGGCCGGGCCTCCTACGGGCGAGTCTGGGCCAGGCCAATAGCCCCACCGCTCCCACCTTAACCACGGCCCAGGCGAGTTTGCCCTCTTACCCACCGCCATTTCAACGCCCTTCCCCCACCGTGCTTTCGGGCTCGGTCCCCTCCTCCTCGCCCTCCTTTTTGCGTTTGCCCATGAACTTGCGGATCTTGGCCAGGGCCTCGGGCACCAGGCCCACCAACTGCCCCAGCGACGCCTCCTTGTCCCTAAGGGTCAGAATTCGCGTCTCCCCTTCTGCGTCGATGACCACAAAGGCGATGGGCTCCACCGTGGCCCCCCCGCCGGTTCCGCTCTGCCCCTTGCCCTCCTGCCCGCCGGCCCCGAAACCAAAGGAGATCCGCGACACCGGGATGAGGGTCACCTTGCCCGCCTGCACCGGCTCGCCGATCACGGTTTCGGTCTGCACGATGCGGTGCAGTTCGCCCATGACCTTTTCGATGAGGGTTTCTATCGAGGACGGCATCTGCTATCTCCGCGTGGAAGGGGTGGTAGGCCGCCGGGCCGCCCGCCGCAAGCCCCACCAGCGCCAGGCAATGCGGGCGCCAAAGGAGGCCAACAGGTACAGGGCCGCGCCTAGGTAAAAGTGAAGCGCCAGGTGGGCGGTGCCTCGCACTCCCTGGTGGACGAAATCGGGGCTCAACTCTAAGCGCAGCCGCCCTGGCAGCAGCCCCCGCGCCCCCTGCAACCAGCCAAAGACCTGCCCCGTGGCCGCCGGATCAGCCAGGCCGAAACGGCCCTGCAGCCGCAGGCGGCGCAACCGCAGGGTGCCGGCCAGGCGCCGGAGCAGGCGCAGCGCCGGCCGGAACCCCTCCCTGGCCAGGCGCCCCAACTCGGGTCGCTTGGGCGGGGGCCCCGCGGCCTTGCCCTCCGGCAGCGGTGGAACCGGCGCCTCCGGTGCTGCCGGCGGCGGGATTTCCTCCTCCCCGCCGGCCAGCCGCAGGCGGGGAAAAGGCAGGGCCAGGCCCAGGAGCAGGGGGCGCAGTTGCCAATTTCCACCTTGCAGGCGCAGTTGCACCCCGGCCCCGCCCAGCCAGAAACCCCAGCTCAGCCGCAGGTCGAGCTGCCCCCCCGGCCCCGGCGTTTCCACCCGCAGGGCGATGAGCACCGGCAGCAGGAAGAGCGCCAGGCCCAGGCCCAGCAGGATGGCCAACGCGATCAGCATCGGAGGTTTTGGCGGCGGATGTGTTCCCTGTAAGCTAGGCAGGTCTGCCACCCCGCGTCAAGGGCGGCCCCGGCGCTGGTCAGACCAGTCCGCCAGGGCGCAAAAATGCCTTGACAGCTACGGAGATTTATCTTTAAGTATTAGTAAAAAAGAAATTTGCCATACTTCAGTCCATTTCGCCTAACCCTCTGGGGGCCCCTGCTGGGCGCGCTTCTGGTCGGTCAGGCGGCCCAGGCCCGCTCCAGTCTGGCCCCCCGATTCGGCGAGGAGCCCGTCGCTGGACCCGGCGTCGAGCAGTCCCTGCCGCTTTACTTGCATTATTTCGCTGGCGACGGCGAGGCCGTGCTCAATGCCCGCCTCGACTGCGAGCCGGGGTCGGCGCTGCTACGCCAGGTCCATTCGAGCCTGGGCCGGGCCCGCCTGACCAAAACGGCCATCGAGATAGACTACCGGGACCGGCCCCTGGGCGGCGAACGGGTCGATACCCTGCACCTCACCCTGCTGGTCCAAAGCGCTGCCCCGCTGGTCTGGCGCGGCGCCCTTAGCACCACCGCCGATACCAACCTCGCTCCGGGCGGTGTCACCAGGCTTTTGGTGGCCCCCCCCCTGCAGGTGGAGGTGAACCTGCGCCCGGAGGCGGTGTTTGCCGGTGAGCAGGTCCGCCTGGAGGCCGAGGTGTACAACGCCGACACCCGCCCCCTGGCCCAGGTGGCCTGGGAATGGCCCCAGGGTTTGTTGGTCGCCCCCGCAGCCGGCGCTCATCGCTGGGGCCCCCCGCTGGCCCCGGGCGCCCGGGACACCCTGGTCTGGCAAGGGCGCATCGGGGCCGAGGCCGCCGGGCCCCTGGTGGTGCAGGGTCGGGCAGGCAGCCCCCAGGTCGCCGGCTCGCCGGTCAGCACCAGCCCCCTGCAGGTGATGGCCGCCCCGGCGGTCCAACTGGAGGTGCTGGGCGGTACCTGGCTGGAAAAGGGAACCCCTGGGCGGGTGCGCTGCCGGTTGCAGAACACCGGGGAGGCGCCGTTGGACCTGGACGCCTGGCGGCTCGAAATCCCCGCCGCCTTCACCGGGGCGCGAGTAGCGGCCCACAGCCAGGGCCAGGCCCTGCTCCTCGAACGCGAGGTAGCGGTCAAGGGGGTCGGGTCCCTGCCTCCCGGCCAGGCACTGGAGTTGGAGTTGGAGATCACCCCGCAGCGCCCCGGCCCCTTCAACTGGAACGCCGCCTTCAGGCCGGCCGGGCGCACCGAGTTTATCCCCGCCGCCGGCCAGGCCCTTCTGCGGGTGGCCGAAAGCGCAGGCGCCCCCGTGGACCAGACTGAGGCCGGCCCGCCCACGGATTTGGAGCTATTGCGCCGGGCCTTTGTCCAGACCCTCGACGACGCCCTGGGCCAGTTGCCCCTGGCCCCAGGCGCCAGGGTCTGCCTGGAGCCCTTGGAGAAGTCCGACCTTAACTGGGTGCTCGACGACGCCCTGGTGGCGGCCCTCCTGCGCCGGGGGTACGAAGTGTTGCTCAAGCCGGAGCCGAGCGCCGCGGCCCTGCACTACCGCCTCGCCGACTCGCGGGTGATCCACGCGCCAGGGTCCGGGGGCTGGAACCCCTTTGCCGGCCGGCAGCGCCGCGAGGCGTACGGCGAATTGTACCTGCGCCTCGAAGACCCGGACCACCGGCTCCTCTGGGCGCGGCGGGCGCAGGCGTACCAGGCCGACGAGGTTCCTCCAGGTCGGGCTGGCGCCCAGACTGCCTCCGCCCTCTTCAAAAGCACCCGGGTGGAGGACCGCCACAAGGGCATTGAGCGCGGTCTCTCGGCCAGCATCCTCGGCGGACTGTTTTATATTTTCTTCATTCCTTGATGAGGTCGCCCCGTGAAATTTCTGCTGGTGCCTCTGCTCATCATCGGCATGTTCGCCTCCTTCATCGCCGCCCTGGCGGCCATGCTCTTCTTCACCGGCACGGTGAAGAACTCGGAGCAGTTGCAATCCCTTATCACCGCCCCGCCCCACGATTCCACCCGGGTGGTAGAGGAGTTCGCCACCCGCAGCGACGAACTCGATGAGTTGCTTGAGACGGCCAGCCACTACAACAGCACCTACGAGGCCGAATTGAAGCGGACCCGGGAGCTTCAGGACAGCCTGCTCAGCGAACAACTGCGGATCACCACCATCGCCGACAGCCTGGCCACCCAGAACCAACTCCTGGGCCGCGACGTGGACTCGACCCTCAAACTGCGGCAGGAGGAGAATCTCAAGAACATGGCGGTGCTCTTCAACAAGATCAAGGCGGCCAACGCCGCCGAGATCTTGCAACAAAATGCCGAACTGAGCGACACCACCGTGGCGCGGCTGATGAAGCAGTTGCAACCGGCGCAGATGGCCAAGATTATGGGCAACATGGACCCGGCCTACGCGGCCCGCGTCGCCAAACTGATGCAAGAACTCTGAATGCCGAACCCTTTTGACCTGTAGAGGCGCACACATGGCCGTGGTATTTTTGTCTATCGCCGCAGGAGCCGTTGGCTTCGCGCTCCTGATCCTCCAGGAGTATTTCAAGACCTCCGCCACCCTGAAGCCGCGGGCGGAGATGGCCAAGAAGGAGATCCAGGAATACGAGTCGCGCACCGCCGGCGAGCAGCAGGGGGCGGCCTCGGCAGAGGGCAGCACCGGGGAACTGCAGAACGAGATCAACAAGTTGGAGAAGGATCTCAAGGAGGCGGAGAAGCAGTTAGCCGAGTTTAAGGAGCGCGAGCGCAAGCGCAAGCCCACCAAGTTCAAGCTGGAGGACTAGGGCTTTCCTAAAAGCGCTGCCGCCGCCCCGGGGTCCCGCCCCGGCCGTGCTGCGGACAGGGGTCGGGCAGGGCGCCGCCCCTGGCGAAAAGTTCCTCCTGCTGCCGCGGGCAGTACCGGGTGGCCAGCTTGTGGCTGTCCTGGCAGACCGGCAGGCGCATCACCAGATCCTCCGAATACTCGAAGCCCTTGCCCGCGTCCCGCCGGTACGGGTCCACCGTCCGGTAGACCTCCTGCATGAACTTGAGCCACATCGGCAGCGCCGCCACCGCCCCGGACTGGCGCGGCCACAGGCTCAGCGCCTGGTCGTCCATGCCCACCCACACCCCGGCGACCAGGTGCGGGGTGAACCCCACAAACCAGGCGTCTCCATAGCTGTCGGTAGTGCCGGTCTTGCCCGCCGCCGCTACCTTGAAGCCCAGTTCCTGGGCCCGCTGATACGCGGTGCCTCCCGGCTCTGCCACCACCGAGCGTAGCATATCGGTCATGATCGCCGCCACCGCCGGGTTGAGGGCCTCGCGGCTGAAGCTGGGGGGCTCGTACAAGACGTTGCCCTCCTCCCCCAGCACCTTCCGGATGCCCACCGGCTCGTGGTATATGCCCTTGTTGGCGAAGACGCAATATGCCGCCACCAGGTCCAGCAGGTGCACCGCGCTGGTCCCCAACCCGATGGAGAGCACCGGGGCGATGGGGGTGGTGATGCCCATCTGCTGGGCGTAGCGCTGCACCCGGTCCGGCCCGATGTCCTTGGCCAGGGCGATGGTGGCCAAGTTGCGCGACTCCTTGAGGGCCTGGCGCAGGGTGATGGTCCCCTTGAACTCCTTGTCGTAGTTCTCCGGCTTCCAGATCTTGCCGTCCGGCTCCGGAAAACTCATGGCGTTGTCCTCGACCAGGTCGATGGCAAAACGACCGTTGTCGATGGCGGCGGTGTAGATGAAGGGCTTGAAGGCCGAGCCGGGCTGGCGCAGGGCCTGGGTGGCGCGGTTGTACTTGCTCTCCTCGAAGTCTCGCCCCCCCACCATGGCCAGGATCTGGCCGTTGTGCAGGTCCATGACCACCATTGCCCCCTGGACGATGGCCGAGTCGGGCCGCGGGCCTCGCTGTCCATTTAGGTACTCGTCTACCCGCTTCTGCACCTCGGCCAGTTCGGCGACCAGCACCTTCTCGGCGACGCGCTGCAGGCGCGAGTCGATGGTGGTCTGGACGTTGAGGCCGTCCTGGTACAACCCCTGCCCGAACTCCCGCTCCAACTGCTGGCGCAGATACTCCTCGATGAAGTAGGGGGCCATGCCATAGGTCTCGGCCCGGCGGTTTTGACTGAGGGCCACCGGGGTCCGCTTGAGGGTATTGTACACCCCGCGTCTGAGGGCCCCGGTCTCCACCATCGAGTATAGCACCACGTTGCGCCGCTCACGGGCCTTCTCCAGGCTGCGCACCGGGCTGTAGGCCGTGGGCGCCTTGAGCAGGCCGGCCAGGAGGGCGCACTCCTCGACGTTGAGCTGGTTGACCTCCTTGCCAAAATAGAACCCCGCCGCCGACTTGAGGCCGTACCGGTTGTGGCCAAAGGTCACGGTGTTGAGGTACATGGTGAGGATTTCCTGCTTGGTGTACAGCCGCTCGATGTTCACCGCGGTGATCTGCTCGCGGATCTTGCGCACGAAGGTGGCCTTCACCGCCTGCACCGACTCGGTGCTGCGGTACCGCCCCACCTTCTTGAAGAGGTTGCCGGCCAACTGCTGGGTGATGGTGCTGGCCCCCTGGGTGGTCAGGCTAAAAGAGAGCAGGTTGTCCCTCACCGCGCCGAAGATGCGCCAGATGTCGATGCCCCAGTGGTCGAAGAAGCGGCGGTCCTCGATGGCGATCAGCGCGTCCTTCATCGCCTGGGGTATTTCCTCGTAGGAGAGGATCTCGCGGTCCTCTTCGAGGAAATTTTTCAGGTGTTGCCCATCGGCGGAGAAGACTTTGCTGACCCGCTTGGGCTGGAAGCGCTCCAACTCGTCGAGGTCGGGCAGGTTGTCGTTGAAGGCGAAGTACGCCGCCGCCGGCCCCAGGCTGAGGACCAGCAGGCAGCAGAAGGCGCAGATGAAGACGCGTTTGACCATCTACCTTAGTCGTAATGCCCTTTCACCTGCCGGGTGTTGTACTCCAGCAGATAGAGCAGGCGCGACTCGTCGAGGGGGTAGGACTCCCCGGCCGGGTACGGATAGGAGGACATGCCGTGGAAGGGCAAAGGCTCCACCGTCAGGGAGTGGGCCGAGTGGAAATCCATGTCCTTGCCGAAACCGTCGGCGTAGAGCAGGAAGGAGCGCCGCTGCCCCGGCGGCGGGGGCGGCAGGGCGGCCGCGTCGAAGCGCGCGCTCACCTCGTCGCCGTGGAACATGATCACAAAGCGGTCATCGGCCGCCTGCAAGAGTTCGGTCACTTCGCCGTGGCGGGTGAAGGCCCCCTGGTGGGTGCCCCAGTCGGCCTCGGTCTGGAGCTGGTCGTAGTGGTAGCGGAAAGCGAAGGTGCCCTTAATCGCGGTGTGGGCCGGGTAGCCGCGCCAGCGCAGTTCCCCCTGCGCCGGCAGGAGCCGCTGCACTGCCGGGGCCGCCTCCTCCGCCTCCCCCACCAGGAACTGGTCCCAGTACACGGGGGTATTGGTACTCAGGCGCACGCGGTAGTCGCCACTCCTCTCAAACACCCCTTTCAGGTCGTACACCATGTGTTTTGGCAGGCCGGCAGGCACCCCCATGTCCGAGGTGATGAGCCGCCAACCCCCATCGGGTCCGGGCACCTCCAGGCGCACCGGGCGCAGTTGCAAGCCCTGCTGGGCGGCGGCCCAGTTGGAGGAGGAGTGGGCGTAATCCACCCAGCCATACCCCACCAGCACCGGGTGATGGTGAGCCCCCAGGTCGCCCAGGTCCAGGGTCAGGGCGTACTCCTGGGCGTAGCCGTGGATCTCGGTGTGCCCGAAATCCCCGTACCACTCGTCGTCAACCGCCCGCAACACCGGACCCACCTCCCGCCCGCGCTGGTCAGTGGCCCCCCGCAGCGGCCGCAACCGGGACAGGGGGTAGAGGCGGAACTCTGGATAGGGCGGGGCGCTGAGCAGGCGCTCGTTGGGGAGGACCTCCACCCCCTCGGGGTGATCCACCGCCACCAGTTGCAACTGGTCCAGGTAGATGATCTCCTCCAATTGATTGGCCAGGCGCAGCTCGTAGCTGCCGTTCAGGGGAGCCAGGGGACCCAGGCGCACGTACTCGTCCGAGTCGGGCGGGTAGTATTCGCCGGGAGCCAGCAGGTAGCCGACGATGGCCCCGCCGAGGATGTCGGTGACAAAGCGGAACTCCTGCCCGTCCCACGCATAAAGAATGGGGCAGGAGGTGCCCTTGCGGTTCAGCTCGGTCAGGCTCAGGCGCTGGCCGGCCCCGGTGGCCAGCTCGGTCTGCCGCACCCCGCCGGGCCACAGGAGGCGCACGAACTCCACCGAGTCGGATTCGGCCAGGCCAAAGTGGAGCACCTGCGGGTCTTGGCCGCCCCCACGCAGCTCGCGCTTCTGCAGGCGGTGGGTGGTCTTCACCTCCACCTTGGTCCCCACCCCGGCGCGGTTGCTGTTGAGGCCCTGGAGGGCCACCTCGATCCACCGGCCTCCCTGGGTCTGGTTGCGCCACACCTGTCCCCCCGCCCAGATATCGGGACGGCCGTCGCCATCCAACTCGGCGGCCAGCGCCCCTGCGGCCCCGGCCTGGAGCGCGGAGCCCTCCACCTGGAATTTCCCCTCCCGCCAGACCAGGGGCTGCAAGCCCCACGAGCCGCCGGCCAAGAGGTCCACGTCCCCGTCGTTGTCGAAGTCGGCCCCGCAGAGCGCCTTGCCCTCCCCGGCCATCGCCAAGGGGGCCTGGGGGCCAAACCCGCGCCCCTGCTTGTTGAGGTAGACCTGCACCTGTCCGGCGGGGCTCAGCGCCGCCAGGTCCATGTAACCGTCCTGGTCGAAGTCCTCCACCCACAGGTCGGCCGCGTCCAGCCCGGCCAGGCCCACCTCGCCGGCGATATCGGCAAAGGTGCCGTCGCGGTTGTTGGTATACAACTGCGCGGCCCCGGCCAGGACGACGACAAAATCCACGTCGCGGTCGTTGTCGAAGTCGGAGAAGACCGCCTGCCGCCCTCCGGCGCTGGCGCCCAGGCCGGCCTTGACCCCGATCTCCGCGAAGCTGCCGGTCCCGTCGTTGCTCAACAACCGGGTCGGCCCCCCCGACAGGAGCAGCAGGTCCAGGTCGCCGTCGTGGTCCACGTCGGCGGCCACCAGGCGGTCCGCCCCCACCCCGATGGTTTCGGCGGCGCCCCAGCCCCCCTGCTGCCCGCGCACCAGCAGGGCCTGCCCCCCTGCCAGGGCCAGATCCAAGTCCTGATCGTTGTCGAAGTCAGCGACCACCGCGTCGGCAAAAGCCCCGCCCGGCGCCGGGGCCGGGGTCCAGGCGCCCTGGTCGTTGCGGTGCCACTGCAATCCCTGGCCCCCGGCCAGCACGTCGAGATCCCCATCCCTGTCCACGTCCCCTAGCGCGGCGAAGCGCAGCAACTCCGGGGCGGCCGGGGGCGTGGCAAAGGCCAGCGGTCCCCGGGCGTCGTCGCGGGCAGCGGCCACCCCGCCGGCGTCGGTGACCACCTCGGCGTACTTGCCCTGCCCCTGGTACGAGGAACTGACCCCCTCGTTGCCGGCCTGCTGGAGCTGGTTAAAGGCGCCCAGCATCCGCTGGAACTCCTCCTGCTTGCCCTGCTGGCGCAGCAGTTGGGCCAGGGCGTAGTAGGCCGAGACATTGTGCGGATCGAGGCGGATGGATTGCTCGTACGCGGCGGCGGCCTCCTCGGCCCGGCCCAGTTTTTCCTGCGCCCTGCCCAGGTAGTAATGGACCAGGGGATCGTCGCCGTCGCGCTGGCGCACTGCCGAGAAGACCTGGAGGGCCTTGTCGTATTCCTTGCCCTGGGCCAGGTAAATCAGCCCCAGGGTATAGAGGGCGTGGGGATGGTCGGCCTGCGCCTTGAGCGCGCTGTGCAGGGCCACCAGGGCGCTGTCGTACTTGCCCAGGCTGAAGTAGGCGATACCCAGGTTGGCGAAGCCGTTGGCGTATCGCGGGTCCCGGGCCACTGCCCGGTTGAACTCGTCGCGGCCGCGGCTGTAGTTGTGCTGGTCCATGTAGACCACGCCCTGGTTGTTGTGCCAGCGGGCCTGCGGCGCCTGCGGGCTCTCGGCGCCCTGGCAGCCGGCCCCGCAAAACAGGGCGCCGGCCAGGGTCCAGATCTTGACGGGCCTGGGCCTCATCCTTATATTTCCTCCTCGTAATTTCAATGTAATTTCTTTTGATTTTTGCGGGAGTAGCTCAGTTGGTAGAGCTCCACGTTGCCAACGTGGTTGTCGCGGGTTCGAGTCCCGTCTCCCGCTCCAACGCTCCGGGCGGCCCCATAATATAGGCCGACCCCGGAAGCACGCGCCAGGACCGGTTCCCATAGCGGGGCCGGTCCTTTTTTTATGTCGGCGGGGCAGCCCGCCGCCCCTCGCCCCACTGCAAGAGCGCCGGCAGCAGGGTCACCGAGGTGACGAAGCAGCAGCTCATGCCGATCAGGGCCAGGGTGCTGATCGCGGTGAGGGCCGGATGGTGGGCGGACAGGCAGCCGGCAAAGCCGACCATGTTGGTCATTGAGGTGGCGATCAGGGCCACTCCGGTGGTGCGCAGCACCAGGCGCATCGAGCCGGGCCCTTCCTCGCGGTAGCGGTGGAAGATGTGGACGCTGTTGTCGATGCCCATGCCGATCACCGTGGGGAAGGCGATGATGTTGTAGAAGTTCAGGCGGATGTTGAATAGGTACATGATCCCGGTGGCCCAGATCAGCCCGGTCAGCAAAGGGGTAAGGGCCAGCAGGGTGTCGCGCAGGCGGCGCAGGTCGGCGTAGAGCACTATGAAGACGATCAGCAGGGTGAGGCCGATGGCCTTGACCCCGTCGCTGACCATCAGCTCCAGCATCTCGGCGAAGATGATGTGGGAGCTCGAGGCGTGGAAGAGCTTGCCCGAAGGGGTGGGGATGTCGCGCACCTCCTCGGCGAAGCGGATGGCGTTGCGGCCGTCGCGCAGTGCCAGGGAGGAGGTGATCATCACAAAGTTGAGCAGTTGCCCGTCTTTGCCGCGGAAGATCTTGGTTCGGTCCGCCGGCAGGTCCTCCAGCCGCAGTTCGCGCACCTCCAAATAGGGCTTCAGCGAGTCCACCTGCGCCCGCTGCTCTTCCGAGAAGAAACGCTCCTCGTCGGCCAGCAACTGGCGGATGCGACCGAGGATCTCCAGCTTGGCCCCCTGCTCGGCCGGCAGCGCCGAGTACACGCTACGCACGATGCCGATGGCCGAAGAATCGCCGACGGCGGCCTTGCGCTTTTCGAGCACCGCCACCACCTCCCCCGCCTCGGCGGCATTCTCGGTCAGCACGATGGCCGGCGAGCGCATCTCGCGCACTTCCTCGGGAAGGGTGAAGCCGGTTTTGGGCGAGGTGGGTTGCAGCCTCTGGAAGTCGTACTCGAACTCCACCTTGTTCAGGTGGTACAAGGCGTAGCCGGTGGCTAGGGCGGCGATGCCGATGGTCACCCAGGGCAGGGGATAGCGCCCCCGCCGCAAAAGGTGGGCCGGCGCTTCCTGCCGCCAGAGCCGGACCAGGTGCCAGCGCTCGGCCAGCACGATGAAGGCCGGGCAGACGGCGATCATCGCCACCAGGGAGAAGAGGATGCCGGTGCCGACGATGAAACCGAACTCGTAGAAGCCGCGGAAATCGGCGGTCATCATCGAGAAGAAGGCCACCGCGGTGGCCATCGCGCTGGTGGTCAGCGAGGTGCCAGTGTGCTGCACCGTCTCCTCCAGGGCCGCCTCCACCTCCAGTCCCCGACGCCTGGCCTCGCGGTAGCGGGCAAACACGTGAATCCCATAGTCGATGCCCAGACCGAAGAGGATGGCGAAAAGCCCGACGGTGATCTGGTTAAGGTTGCCGATCACCAGGTAGGTCAGGCCGAAGGTCCAGGCCAGGCTCATCACCAGGGGGATGGCGACGAAGATTGAGGACCATAGCTGGCGGAAGTAAAGCGAGATCAGCCCCAGCACCCCCAGCAGGCTCAGCAGGGAGGTGAGCTTCATGTCCTGCATCACCGCGTCGTAGTTGCTGGCGTTGTTCCGCACCGTGCCCTGGTACACGCAGCGGATGCTGGGATGGTAGCTGGTCGGCTGCAGGTCGGCGATGATCTGGTCGATGCTGGCCATCAGCCGGCGGGTGAACTTGATGTCGGTGGTTCCCTCGGCGGGGTACACGGTGAGGGTGATGCCATTCTTTTCGACGGTCAGCAGGTAGTCGCGCTCCACCCCATTCTGCTCGCCATTCCTGTGGTATTTGGCCTCCAGGTCCAAGAAGTCCAAACTCGGCTCCTCGTCGTCGAGGGCCACGTACAGGGGTGACTGCCTAAGCTTCTCTTCCTCGATGTAGTCGGCCAAGCGCCGGTGGACCTCGTCGAGGTCGGCCCGCTCCATGTAGAGCAGGCGGTTGCGGCGGAAGAAGTCGCGGTCCTGCCGGCGGCTGACCACGCCGGTGATCAGCGGGTTGTTTTCGAGAGAATCGGCGAGGACGTCGACGAAGCGCGCGGCGGCGTACAGATCCTCGGCGGTGACGACGATGATCAGGGGGCTGATGCCCCCCACCCGCTCCTTGATGCGGTTCAGCTCGTGGACGCTGACGTAGTCCTTGGGAAGCAGGTTGGCGAAGTCGGTCTCGATCCGCAGTTGCAGCGCAAGGTAGCCCGCCCCCACCGAGAGGAGCAGGGCAAGCAGGATGATGCGCAGGTGGTGGTGATGGACGTAGTGGACGAGGCGCCGGTAGTCGAGACGCATTGGGGGCTCAGTTTTTCACCTGCCGCAGGGCATTCAGTTGCTTGCCTAGTTGCTGGATGAGCTGCTCGTAGGTGTGCTTCTGAAGGTACCGGGCGTACTGCCGCTGGTACGCGTCGGCGGTGCTGTGCCCGTCGATGAGCAGGTCGAAGACCCGCCACTGTCCCTGCCCGGCCCGCAGCAGGTAGCCGATGGCCACCTGCTCCTGCTTGAGGGGCACCACCGCCTTCACCGTGGCCCGCTCCCCTTCCACCTGCTTCTCCTGGTAGGTGATCTTGCCCTCGCGGTAGTAGCGCAGGAAACTGGCGTAGTTCTTCTCGCGGATGATGGACCCAAAGACCTCGGTGAAACGCTGCCTTTCCGCGGCGCTGCGTTTGTCCCACTCGGCGCCCAGGGCCAGGCGGCTCAACTCGCCGAAGTCGAAGACCTCGTTGATGTGGTTGTCCAACTGCGTTTGGAGCGAATCCGGCAGCGGCCCGGTGGGCGCCTGCTTGACGATGCCCTGGGCCTGGGCGTCGCGGCCTTGGAGAAAGGCGATGGGATCGGGCAACTCGGCCGCCTCCACCCTCCCCAGGCTTAGGCACCAGCAGCCCAGGGCGATCAAAAGTGTGAACCTCCTCATCTCGACACGCCTTTCTACTTCCCCGGCTGGAGAAGGCCTTGAGTGGTAGTCGGCGCAAATTTGCCCGCCTCGCCGTCTTCGTAACAGCTACAGTAGTTCTCGATCAGCCCCCGCTCCTGGGCCTCCCTGGTCCACACCCGCAGGCCGGCGTAGTACGCCTCGGCGTAGGAGCGGGTGGAGTTGGCGTCGGTGAGGACGGCCAGCCCCATGGCCCGGTCTGAGGGATTCTTGCCGTAGAAGCGCCCGTGGTCTTCGACCAGGTCCACCTGCTCAAAGGTCCAGCGCCCCAGGTTCTGGTCGCCGCTTTCCATCACTACAAAGAAGGGGCGGGCCACCTTGTTGCGCCGGCCCGAACTGCCCTCCTCCAGGGTCGTGCTCCACACGTACTTGATCTGGCGAGGCACGGCTAGCCAGTTGGTCGAGAAGATCACGTACAGGCCCGCGGCGCTGTCGTTGGTGCCATCGTAGCGCTCGTCCCCGCCCGGGGGCAGGACATTGACCCGCCAGCACCAAGTCAAAATAGGATAGGCCAGCGGATTCCAATTGACCTGTTTGCCCAGGATCACCGAGGAGCCAGTGTCGCGGGCCGCCAGGTAGCGCCGACCCTCCGCCCCCTCCACCACGTACGGCTTGGGTTTATCTTCGTCCCGGTCGCGCCAAGTCCAGTCCTTGGGCAACTGGCCCAGGGGCGTGGCGGAGAAATCCTCGAGGACGAGAAAATCGCGCCCCTCCTCCTGGGCCCCTGTCCCCGCCGCCAGAAGAAACAGCAGCCAAACCCAAGCCTGCAGCCCAACCCTCACTGGCCCCTCCGCAGCGGCAATCCCCCGGCGGCCTTCTCCAGCCTGGCCAGGGCCACGTTGTGGCGATACACCGCCTCGTAATACACCTGTTCGCTCTGCGCCCAGGCCTCAAAACCAGCGATCAATTCCTTGGCTTCCTCCGGGTCCAGTTCGTAGGCTTCCTGAGCCTCCTTGGCCCACTGCCGGCTGAGCCGGCGGGCCTCGGTGGCCGCCCCCAGTTCGGCCAGGGCTTGCTGGTACTCGCCGAAGGCGCGCTGCACGTCCACCCGCAGGCCCTGGGCGCTGAGCCGCTCTTTGGCCTTCAGTTCCTCGTACTCGGCGCGGGCCCGGTCCACCTCGGCGCCGATCAGATCCCATTCCAGGGCCTGGCGCAGGCGCAGCACCACTCCGCCGTTGAGGTAGTTGAATTCGTCCTTGACAAAGGGGTTGTGCTGGTCGGTGCGGTGGGGCGCCACCGCGTAGCGCAGGGCCCCGCTGAGCACCACCTGCGGGTAGTAGCCCCCCCGCGCCGTCTCCACCATCGCCTCCCTGGCCCGCAGTCCCGCCTGCAACCGCCGCCAGTCCGGGCGGCAGGCCAGGGCCAGGGCGCACAGGCTGTCCAGGGAAGGCACCGCCGCACTGTCGGGCGCCAGACCGGGGCTGTCGAGGGCCGGTTCCTCCCCCTCCCGCAATCCGGCTTTCCAGGCCAAGGCCGCCAGGGCCAGGCCCCGCTGCTGGGCAATGAGGGCCTGCTGCTTGTCCAGTTCCACCAGGGCCAGCTGGAACTTGTAGCGGCCCGAAAGGGGGATGGCCGGATGGTCCTCGATCTCGGCGCGTTTCTCCTCGATCTTTTTTCTCAGATCCGTCGCCAACGCCCCCAGCTCCCCGGCCAGCAGCACCCCACAGTACAACTCGGCCACCTCCACCCCCAGTTCGAGGCGCTGGCCCGCCAGGACGGCCTCCTCGGCCGCCACCCCTTCCCTGGCCGCCCGCCAGAAATGCGCCGCGCCGGCCACGTACAGGGGCTGGCTGAATTCTAGTTCGGCCTGGGTGAAGGGACCCAGGTCGCGCAGGCCGGAGGTATCGCGGGGGGGATTGAAGATGTCGCCCTCAGCGGCGGGCACCAGGCCGCTAATGCTCTCCAGACGCAGCCGGGGCAGGAAACGGGCCGCCTCCACCTGCCGCAGCCGGGCCTGCGCCCCACTGACCTTCCAGGCCGCCTCGCCGGCTTCGAGGGTGTGACGCAAGGCCAGTTCGGTCAGTTCCTCGCGGCTGTAGGGCGGGGCGGGTTCGGCGGCCCACAACCAGGGGGCGCACAGGCCCCAGCCCAGCCAGCCAGCCAGCCAGGGGCGGGGCCGGCTCATCGAGGCAGGGACCCGGCCTGGGCTGGGGCGGCCTCGGCGCGGGCCAGGGCGCGGCTCATCTGCGAGAGGCAGACCCAGCCCAGGCAGATCCAGAACACCTTGCGCAGCCGCTTGACGATTCCCATCGAGAGCCCGGCTGCCGGGCTTAGTCCCAGGGTCAAAAAGAGAAAAACCTGGCTGCCTTCGAGCACACCGATGTTGGAGGGCATGAAGAAGAAGAGGCTGTTGATGCTTACCGAGAGCGAGGTGATCAGCAGCGCCATCCCAAAGTCGATGTCCACCCCCAGGGCCTGGAGGATGACGTAGGTCTCGCAGGTGCCCAGTAGCCAGCTCAGCGCGTGGCAGAGGGCCACCGCTGACAGCCGCCCTTTGTGGCGATGGTAGAAGTGGCCGATGTGGCGGTCGATGCGCTGGGCCTTGGTCATCTTGCTCTCGATCCAGTCGGTCTTGATCCCCAGGCGCTGGACCCAGCCCAGCAGCGAACTAAAAAGGCGGCGCTGCTGGCGATAGAGGACCCCCAGCATCAGGCCGGTGGCCACCAGGATCGCCGCCAGGCCCAGTTCCACCGAGCGGGGCAGGGCGTGGGGCAGATCCCAGTAAAACACCACCATCAGAAAGCTTAGCGAGGAGAAGACCAGGCCGGTCAAAACCTGGGTGGTCTTGTTGACCACCACCGCCGCTAGGCTCAGCGAGGTGGGGGCCTGGCCGCGCAGCAGGTAGGCTTTGAGCGGCTCGCCCCCCAGGTTGGCCAGCGGGGTGAGCTGGCTGACTGCGTCGCCGGCCAGCTTGGCCCGCAGCAGGGTCCAGAAGGGCGGCTTGAAGGCCCCCGGCGGAAAGGCGAAGCTCCAGGCCAGGGAGTTGCTCAGGTGCCAAAGGAAGGCCACCAGCAGGACCGCGGGAAAGGACCACTTGACCACCCCCAGGTGGCGCAGCAACTCCCCCACCCCCATCGTCCCCACCAGATAACCCAGGAGCAGCAGGCCCAGGCCCGGCAACAATAGGCGCATCAGCTTCACGGCCGGGGCTCCCCCGCCGCCGGCAGCCCCTCGCCGGGGGCGGCCCGGCGATAGCCCCGTAGCATCTTCTGCTGGGAGATCAGCACCCCCGCGGCCACCAGGTGGATGCCCACCACCGTGAACCAGAACATGAACTCCAGGGCATTGGCCAGAGCCGCGACCAGGAAGATAAACGAGAAAGTGTCGCGCTTGGCCAGAAACCCGTAGCGCTGGGTGAAGCGATAGTACCCGCCCTTCTGGTCCTCGGGCACGTGCCTGGCCAGGCCGGTCATGTAGTTCTGCAGGCTGCCGCTACCGGTCTTAAGCGCGTAGCTGTACATGATGCCCAGGGTCAAGAGCAGGGCGCAGATGGCCGAGACCCCCAGATACACGTAGTGGGGCGATTCGGGGTAAACCCGGTGCAGGCCCGTCAACATGCCGGCGTAGGCGCACAGGTAGGCAATGTTGTCGGTGAGGGTGTCGAACCAGGCCCCGAACTTCGACTCGCTCAGGGTGACCCGGGCGATCTCCCCATCGCAGCGGTCGAGGATGGCGGCCAACTGCCACAGCACCCCCGCCGCCGCCAGCCAGGCATACTGGTCAGGCCGGGTCACCAGGTAGGCGGCGGCCAGGCCGGCGGGCATAACCAACAAAGAAGTCACCAAATGGGGAGAGATGCCGGTTTCGATAAGGACCTTGCTGATGGGGATGGAGATGCGTGCGTTGAGGTGCCGCGAGATGAAGCCACTGGTGCTTTTGGTGACCTGGCTGAAGAGCATGTCCTTGGCGGCCCGGGCGCTGCGGCGGTCCCCCACCCGCCGCCAGAGATGGAGGGCCGGCCGCTGCAAGCGCACCTGCCGCCCCCCCGCCCGCCGGGTCAGCCACTCCCACACCCCCTGGCCCCCGGCCAACAACTCCTCGGGCGCTTCCACCGCCCTGCTACAGAGAAAGGCCCCGGTGCTTACCTCATCCCCCTCGCCCTGAGCAAACTCCACACCGCCGCCCCTGAGCCGGACCTGGGTGAAGAGGCCGGGCTGGGCCGGGGTGCCCACCTGCACCACCAACTCGCCCCCCTCCAGCCCGCCCCTGACCAGTTCGCTAAGGGCGGAATGATGGTGGACGTACTCCCCCAGCACCACCAATAGCCCCTCTCCCTGCGGGGCAAAGGGCAGGGGCGCGGGATGGCCCCACTTGAGAAAACGCACCTCGACCCGCAGCTTGGCCGGCAGCCGGCTGAGTTGCCGGCGCGCCCCGGAGGGCAGCACCACGGCTAACTCCTCGACCCCGGCCCTGGCCAGGGTCCGCACCATGCGGTCCAGCAGCGAGAGCCCCGCCACCCGCCTGGAGACCAGGGCGGCACCGCGCTCCTGGTCGGGGAAGATCAGCAGGCCCTGTCGGATCATGCGCCCACCCCCACGTCCTGGAGCCGGCGCTGCGCCGGGGCGCCCCCCTGAAAGAGGTAGCAGTGCCGGCGAACCCAGTGCAGATCCTCGGGGGTGTCCACGTCGGCCCAGGGCAGGTCGCCCACCTCGCAGGCGGCAACCGGATGCCCCCCGTCGATGAGGCGCTGCACCGCGGCCACGTAGCGCAAGAGCGAGGCAGTCCCCTCGGTCCCCACCAACTCGTCGAGGGCTTCCCCCAGGCGCTGGCAGCCAGGGCCGGCGAAGCGCATGATGCCCAGGGACTCGGCCTGGGCGCAGGGCAGGTGTTTGCCGATGGCGCGGACCCGGCCGCCTTCGAGCTGTATCTTCATGTCGTCCTGGTCGTACACCTGCTTGCGCCGCACCCCGAGGCAACAGGGCTCCGGGGCCGCCAGAAGGCGTAGGAGGATCTGGGGATGAAAGACGTTGTCGCCGTTAAGCAGCAAGAACTCCTCTTCCAGTTCACCGCGCACCATCCACAGCGAGACCAGATTGTCGGCGTGGCCGTAAAAGGGGTTGTGGCTGAATTTCACCCTGAGCGCCCCCTTGCGGGCCCGCAGGGCCTCGCGGACCTGACCGCCGCCAAAGCCGCAGACCAGGACCACCTCCCGGATGCCGGCGGCCTCCAGAATAACAAGCTGCCGCTCGAGAATAGAACGACCGCCCACGGGCAAGAGGCATTTCGGTTGAAGCGCAGTGAAAGGCCACAATCTGCGGCCCTGACCAGCCGCCAGGACTATCGCTTTCATCACATTAGGGCGCGGGAGACCAGCGTGGGGACAGGCGATAAAAAAGGTAGGCACTATTTTACACACCGTCAATGAGATCGGGGGGAAGGAGGCTCGATAATTCCCCCAGGAGAACTTATATTTCCTCAGCCCCTCCCGCGCCCACCCGCACTCCCGAAGACCCGGACGTGACCCAGACCCTCAACGCCCCGCCCCAGGCCCCCCAGGCCGCCGCCGAGCAGGACCTCAAGGACCTGGCCAGCGGCGGCCTGGTCAATTTGGTCGGCAAACTGGGCCGACTCTCCCGCGCCGCCTTCATGTGGGTAGTGGCCCTGCTCTGCGGCCTGGAGGTCAAGGGCCTCTTTGACACGGCCTGGAGCATCGCCTCTCTCATCCAGCGCCTGGGTCGCTTTGGCCTGCAGGTAACGGTGGTGCGGTTTGCCGTGGCCGCCCGCACCGCCGGCGACCAGGACCAGGTCGAGCGGGTCCTGGCCGCCGCCCTGCGGCTGGGCACCCTCGCCAGCGGCGCGGTGCTCTTGGGGGCCTGGCTGGCGGCCGAGCGCATCGCCGCCTTCTACGAGGTGCCCATCGCCGGGGCGGTGCGCCTCATGGCCCTGGCCACCCCCTTCTTGACCTGGGCCTGGATCTTTGTGGCCGCCACCCGGGCCCTGCGCATCATGCGCTACGACGTGTACGTGATGTCCATCGCTGGCCCCCTGCTGCTGCTGGCAGGCAGCGTCGTCACCGGCCTGGCCGGCTGGGGCCTGGATGGCCTGGCCTGGGCCAACCTGGTGATGGCGGTGGGCAGTTGCCTGTTGGCGGTACATTACTTCGGCCATTTCTACTCCCTACGGGGCTGCCTGGGCCGGCTGCGGCAGACCCTGCCCTGGGGCTCCATGGGCCGCTTCTCCCTGCCGGTGACGGCCACCGACACCATTTACGGGGTGCTGAGCAACCTCGACGTGCTGATGCTGAGCTGGCTGCTGGCGGGCAGCCCCAAGGAGGTCATGGCCCAGGTGGGGATCTACGCCCTGGCCCGCAACATCGCCGGGGCCATGCTCAAGGCGCCCCAGTCCCTGGACCCCATCTTCAGCCCTATCGCCAGCGAGTTGTCGGCCCGTGACCAGCACCACGCCCTGGGCCACCGCTTCGCCGCCATCTCCGGCTGGATTCTCACCATCAACTTGCCCATGTGCGCCGCCATCCTCCTGGCCGGCGACGCGCTGCTGCAGGTGCTGGGGCAGGGCCAAGCCGCTTATCTCCACGCCGGCCTCGAGGCTATGGGGGTCCTGTGTATCGCCATGATGGCCCAGGGCCTCTTTACCATGGTGGACCCGGTGCTGACCATGGCCGGCCGCCCCTACCTCAACATGTTCAACAACTGCCTGTGGCTGGCCCTCAATGCCCTGCTCAACCTCTGGCTGATCCCCGCCCTGGGCATGGCCGGGGCGGCCTGGGCCGCCGCCCTCTCCGCCCTGGCCGCCGGGGCCCTACGCCTGGTCCAGCTCTACCTGATCCACCACATCCTGCCCTTCAGCCGGAGCCAGCTCAAACCACTGCTGGCCGCCCTTGCCGGCACCCTGGCCGGCTGGCTGTGTCGCGAGGTCGCCCCCACCGGGGCCGCCTGGTCGCTGGCCTTGACGCTGGGGGCCTTCCTCGCCGTGTACGGCGCGGCCCTGGTCGCTCTGGGCCTCAGCCCCGAGGATCGGCTGATGCTGCAGCGGGCCAAAGCCCCCTTCAACCGCCTGTTCGGCAGGCTCGAGGTGAAACCATGAAAGCGATCATCCTGGCCGCCGGGGCAGGCACCCGGCTGGCCCCCCTGACCGAGGCCCGCCCCAAGTGCCTGGTAGAGGTAAATGGCCGCAGCCTGATCGACTACCAACTGGAGGCCCTGGCCCTGGCCGGGGCAAAGGAGGTGGTGCTGGTGCTGGGCTACGAGGCCCAGCAAGTCCGCGCCCACTGCGGCAAGAGCGCCCGCTACATCGACAACCCCGACTACCTCACCACCAACAGCATCTACTCCCTGTACCTGGCCGCCGCCGAACTGGACGCCGATACCTTCCTCTTCAACTGCGACATCCTCTTCCACCCCGAGGTGCTGCAGCGGTTGCTGGCCCACCCCAATGCTGTGGCCGTGGACGGGCGGGTGGAGCGGGTGGCCGGCGAGATGAACGTGGCCAGCGACAGGGAGGGGCGGGTGCTGGCCATCAGCAAGCAACTGGCCCCCGAGCAGAGCCAGGCCCAGAGCGCCCAGTTGGTCAAGTTCGACCGCCAGGGGGCCCTGGAGGTGGGGCAGGAGGTGCGGCGCTTGGTCCAGCAGCAGCGCCGCGACGTTTTCCCCACCTCGGCCTACGGCCCCCTCATCACCCGGCAGGAACTCTGGGCCGTGGAGGTGGGCGATCTGCCCTGGGGCGAGATCGATTCCCTGGAGGACTACGAGCGGGTCTCCCGCCAGGTGCTCCCCCGGCTGCGGGGGGCGTGATGGCCAAGGATCGCGGCGCGGTGTACATCGACGCCCGGCAGCCGGCCTCGGGCTGGGGACTGTGGGGCATGAACCTGGTGGAGCGCCAGTTGCGGCAGGCCGCCCTGGGCGGTTTCTCCAGGGCGCGGATCTGGGTCTCCCCTGCCTCGCGGCAGGAGGTGCTGCGCCTGCGCGGCGACCTCGAAAGTCTGTACCCCTTCCAGTTGGAGGTCCTGCCCGCCCCCGATCAGGCCGCCCTGAGCGAGTCCCTGGCCCAGGCCGCCGAGCCCGTGCTGCTCTTGCAGGGGGACCTGGTCGGCGACGACCGCCTGATCAGCCACCTGGTCAAAGCCGGACCCGGGGCGGCCCTGGCCGAGGGCGAGGCGGCCCTGGCCTACCTGAGCCCCCAGCAGGCCCGCGGCCTGGCCAGCCACTGGGGCGAAGAGGTATCCCTGGCCGGGGCCCTGGCTGCCGCCGGCCTAAAGCCGCGCCGCCCCGCCGAACTGGACCCCTACGTGCCCTCCCTGCGCCTCACCATGCCCCCCTACTTGCGGCGGGTCCGCCGCCCGGAGGAATTGCGCGCCCTCGACCACCTGCTCTACCACCGCACCTTCAAAGAGGTCATCGACGCCATCGCCCGCTACGGCTACTACCATTTGGTGCGCTGGACCACCCGACAGTTGAGCCGCACCGCCCTGCCGCCCAACCTCTTCACCGGCCTCTCCATCCTGGCCATCTGGGCGGCAATCCCCTGTTTTGCCCTGGGGGAGTTGGGCGTCGGGGCGCTGTGTGCCTGGCTGGGGGTGATCCTCGACTCAGTGGACGGCAAGCTGGCCCGCCTGACCCTGCACCTGAGCGAGGGGATGGGCCGGCTGGAGCACCTGAGCGCCACCCCTGGGTTGGGGCTGTGGTTCCTGGCCCTGGGCTGGCACTGTAGCGGAGGGGAATTGCTGTCAGACACCCCGATGGCCCTGGCGACCTGGGCCCTGCTGGGGGCCTTTGTGCTGGACAAGGTAGTCAGCGCCACCTTCGCCAAACGCCAGGGCCGCGAACTCTTCGACTACCGCCCCCTCGACGCGGCCTTCCACCTGGTGGCCGCCCGCCGCAACGTTAGCCTGCTGCAACTGAGCGCCGGGGCCCTGCTGGGCGAGCCGCACCTGGCCCTGGTGCTCATGGCCGCCTGGATGCTCTGCACCTTGGCTTTCCACGCCGGCCGCTGGGCCTGGGCAGAGCTGGCCCCTACCGCTTCTTAGGAGCCGCCTTGCCCTTGGCCGGGGGCGGGGGGGGCGGGATGCTGCGGATATAGGCGATGATATCGCTGAGCTGGTCGTTGCTGAGCCGGTCCACCGCGAAGAAAGGCATGAACTGCCCGCTGGCCGGGTTGTAGGCGTTGGGGTCGAGGCCCCCGATCTGGGCCCCCAGGCCGTCCCCTTCGCGCACCTTGCGGGCGTAGAAGGCCGGCTCGCGGTCCAGGGGCAGGGCAGAGCCTATGCCGGAGCGGGCGTTGGGATGGCAACTGTGGCAGGTGGCGTAGAAGAGTTCCCGCCCGCGCAGGCGGTTGCCCGCGTCGTAGCCCAGGTACTCGCCGGTGCGGTCGGCCCCGGAACTGAGAACCAGGGATTCGCGCTGCTGCTTGCGGTTGATGAAGCGCAGGTACGCCCGCAGGTCCACCAGTTGCTGGGCGTTGAGCCGGTCGGGCTGGCGCATGAAGTGTTCGACGCACACCGCCGCCGCCGCCCCGATATTGGGATAGGGGTCGGGCTTGGACGGGTCCCGGCCCCACCAGTTGGGTCGGCTGGCCGCCCCGTAGAGGCTATGGCCGGCGCGGATCAACCCGTCGTCCTGGGCGCCTTCGTCGAAGTCGGCGTGGCAATGGGCGCAGGACAGGCCGTTGGTGCCCAGGGCCGCCGAGTAGAAAAGCCGCCGGCCAGCGTCGGCCTTGCCGGTGATCACCTCCGGCTCCTCCTGGGCCCCCAGCGCCAGGGGCGCCAGGGTCAGCGCGAGGTACAGGATCTGCCCTTTCATCGTCTCGTCCCGGTTTGGCGTTTCTTCATAGCTACTGAGGACCCTCCCCGCTGTCAAGCCCACTGCCCATGACCGGCCGCCTCATCCGCCTGCGCGGCGCCGCCGAGCACAACCTCAAGGACCTGGATCTGGACCTACCCCACCACCGGCTGGTCGCCCTCACCGGGGTCTCTGGCTCGGGCAAGACCTCCCTGGCCTTCGACACCCTCTACGCCGAGGCCCGCCGCCGCTTCCTGCTCACCGCCGACCCGCAGCGGGCCCAGGCCCTGCGCCCCCCGCGTTTCCGCTCCCTGGAGGGCCTGGCCCCTGCCCTGGCCATCGCCCAGGACCGCGCCCCCCAAAACCCCCGCACCACCGCCGCGGTGCTGGCCGGCCTCCACGACTACCTGCGCCTGCTCTACGCCCACCTGGGCCAGGCCCGCTGCCTCTCCTGCGGGGCCCCGGTGCGCTGCCAGCGCTTCGAGGAGGTATACGAGACCGGCGCCGGCCTGCCCCCCGGCACCGCCCTCACCGTGCTGGCCCGCCGCCGGGTGCCCGCCGCGGGCGGCCCCGCCGAGTTCCTGGCCGCCGTGGACCGCACCGGGTACCGGCGCCTACGCCTGGACGGGCAATTCCTGTCCCTAGAGGAAGCCGACCCGGCCGCCCTGCTGCCGGGCGCCTGGGTCGAGATCGCCGTGGACCGGCTGGTGGTCAAGCCCGAGACCCTGCGCCGGCTCCAAGGTTCCCTGGAGGCGGCCCTGGAGGTGGGCGAGGGCCAGCTCGTCCTGGCTTGGGAGGGAGGCGAGGGCCGCTTTGCCCTGCGCCCCGCCTGCTCGGCCTGCGCAACCCCCTTCCGCCCCCTCAGCGCCGCCCTCTTCTCCTTCAACAGCCCCCAGGGGGCCTGCCCCGAGTGCCGGGGATTGGGCCGGGCCCCGCAACTGGATGCCGACGCCGTGCTGGGCCAGCACCACGCCTCCCTGGCCGAGGCGCTGGGTCCGCTGTGGACCGGCCCCCTGCGCACCCAGTTGCTGATCTTCTGCAACCGCCACCATCTCGACCCCGAAGTCCCCCTGGCCGCCTGGCAACCGGCCCAGCGCGCCCTGCTGTGGGAGGGGGCGGGCAAAGGGGCAAAGGGGCTGCGCCGCTGGCTGGAGGGCCCGGCCCTGCGGGAAAAGGCCCCCGACTGGTTCGCCGCCCACCAGGCTGAAGCCTCCTGCCCCGCCTGCCAGGGCCGCCGGCTGGTGCCCGAGGCCCTGGCCGTGGAGGTGGGTGGGCACAACCTCGCCGACCTGACCGCCTGCACCGCGGCCAGGGCCGCCGATGTCATCTCCGGCCTGGCTTTCCCCCTGGCCCAGGCCCCGGCGGGCCAGGCCCTGGTCTCCCAGCTCCTGCGCCGGCTGGCCGCCCTGGAGGAGTTGGGCCTGGGCTACCTGACCCTGGACCGCCGCGCCGACACCCTGTCCAGCGGCGAGTACCAGCGCCTGCGCTTAGCCGCCGCCCTGGGAGCGGGCTTGACCCAGGTGCTCTACGTGCTCGACGAGCCCAGCGCCGGGCTCCACGCCCGCGACGCGGGCCGCCTGCTGCGCTTCCTCCAGGCCCTGCGCGATGCGGGCAACACCGTGGTGGTGGTGGAGCACGACCCCCTGCTGATCCGCGGGGCCGACCACCTGGTGGACCTGGGACCGGGGGCCGGCGTCCACGGCGGCCGCCTGCTGGCCCAGGGTTCCCCGGCCGAGGTGGCCGCCGCCCCAACCCCCACCGGCCGCTTCCTTCGCGGCCAGGACCACCTGCCCGCCGGGCCGCGCCGCCCCGCCGGACCGGGAGGCTGGCTGCGCCTGTATGGGGCCAGGGGCCA
Organism: Candidatus Handelsmanbacteria bacterium; assembly: GCA_016867395.1. Taxonomy (GTDB): domain Bacteria; phylum Latescibacterota; class UBA2968; order UBA8231; family UBA8231; genus SICG01. Next base: position 63,312 of record VGJS01000007.1, on the reverse strand, counting down.
TAACCTCAAGGACCTCGACGTGGCCTTCCCCCTGGGCAATCTGGTCTGCCTCACCGGGGTCTCTGGCTCGGGCAAGACCAGCCTGGTCCTGCGCACCCTCTGCCCCCTGGTGGCACGCCACCTGGGGCAGCCCGCCCCGGTCCCCCTTCCCTATCGGGGCTGCGAGGGCCTGGACCTGGTGGAGCGCCTGGTGGAGGTGGACCAGCGCCCCCTGGGCCGCACCCCCCGCTCCAACCCGGCCACCTACACCGGGCTAATGGGAGACCTGCGCCAGCTCTTTGCCGAACTGCCCGCCGCCCGCCTGCGCGGATACACCCCCTCCTATTTCAGCTTCAACGCCCCCGAGGGGGCCTGCCCCGAATGCCGGGGCAGCGGCCTGGCCCAGGAGGAGGTCTGGGACCATTTGGCCAGGGCCTGCCTGACCTGCGGGGGCAGTCGCTACCGCGGCGAGGTGCTCGACGTGCGCTACCGCGACCTGCACATTGCCCAGACCCTGGAATTGAGCGTTGCCGAGGCCGGGGAGCGCTTCGCCGCCATTCCCAGCCTGGTCCGCCGCCTCGAGGTGCTCGACCAGGTGGGGCTGGGGTACCTGCCCCTGGGCCAGCCGGCCCCCAGCCTCTCGGGGGGTGAGGCCCAGCGGGTGCGCCTGGCCGCGGAACTGAGCCGGCCCTCGCGCCGCCGCACCCTCTACGTACTCGACGAGCCCACCACCGGCCTGCACCTAAAGGACGTGCACCTGCTGCTCGAACTCTTGCAGCGGCTGGTCGACCAGGGCAACACTGCCCTGGTGATTGAGCATCACCTCGACCTGATCTGGGCCGCCGACTACGTGCTCGACCTGGGACCTGAGGCCGGAGAGGAGGGATGGAGGCTGATGGCCTGCGGAACCCCACAGGAGATCGCCGCGACAGAGAACTCCTGGACCGGCCGCAGCCTGCGGGAACACCTCTCCCTCTGAAGCTACCCGGCGCTGGGCCAGGGCCGCAGCCCCAGGCTGGCCACCACTTAGAGGAAGGCGATTCCCACCACCAGCCACAGCACGGAGGCAAAACCCGCCACCCCGCTGCCGGGGTGACAGAGCAGGGGCAGCAGGCTGAAGCCGACGATGCTGCCCAGGAAACGGCTGGTCGAGAACACCCCTAAGGCCACCCCCAGCCCGGCAGGGCGGCCAGCAGGGTCGAGTACATGGCCAAGTTGCTTAGGGCAACTGCGGCGTTGGCCAGGGCAAAGCTGGGGTCGAGAAAGAAGCGGGGCAGCAGCACCGGGTCCGGGTGGCCCAGCTCGCGGCGGATCAGCAAAACAACCACCACCAGCAGCAACACCCCGCCCAGCACCAGGACCGGAGGACCATACTAGCACCAGTGCTTCAGCAGGCCGGCCAGCACCGCCAGGAGCAGCAGGGCGCCCCCCACATCAAACCCCATGGCAGAGGATCGGGTGGGGCCAGCGGGCAACACCCGCAACCCCAATACCAACGCCGGGACGATGAGCAGCATGTTGACGCAAAAATGAGCCCGCCAGCCAGCCACCTCCACCAGCCGGCCCCCCAAGGGCGGGCCGGTGGCGGCAAGGCCCATTGCCGCCCCCACCATGCCAAAACCGGCGCCCCGCCTCTCCGCCGGCACCACCTCGCGCACCAGGGCCGCCCCGTTGGGCAGGGCGATGGCCCCGGCGATGGCCTGCTGTAGTCGAAAGAAGAGCAAACAGCCCAGGATCAGGGGCCGCCAGCCGACCGGTCGCCCAGCTTGCCGGCCACCGGCTGTAAACAGGCCAGGGCGATCAGGTACGAGGTGACCAGCCAGCCACTGGCGGCCAGGGCGGCCCCCAGTTCCGCCATCAGCCGGGGCAGGGCCACGGCGATCATCGTCGAGTTGAGCAGGGCCAGCATGGTGGCCAGGGCCACCGTCGCCAGCACCGCGACCTCTCTTTGCGGCGGGGCCGCCTCACTCCTCGACAATAAGAACCGTCCAGGCGTCACCGTCCACCTCCAGGAGTTGCCCTTCCTGAATCACCTTGGTGGCAGCGCCGGTGCCCACCACCGCCGGGATGCCGGTACTCGCGGGCCACCACAGCGCAGTGGCTGAGGATGCCGCCGGTGTCTGTGACAATCCCCCCAGCGGTGGCGAAGAGGGGCGTCCAGCGCGGCGAGGTGGTTTCGGCCACCAGGATCTCCCCCCACTGCAAGGGGCCGGCCTCCTCCGGGGAGCGGTTCACTCGGGCCCGACCCCAAGCATTGCCCACCGAGCCGGCATGCCCCTTAGGCACCCCCGCTTCCCCGGTGGCCCGGGGCGGGCCGCCGAAGAGCTTGCCGAAGATCCGGGTCAGAGGGCTGTCCGGCGGCGGCCCGTAGTCCATGCCCAACATGGGGGACGCGCCCGTCGCCGGGCTGCTCCAGTTCGGCGCGCAACTTGTCCAGGCCAAGGTGGAACACATCCTCGGCAGCGGTGATGGACCCGCCCTGCGCCAGGCGTTTGCCCACCTCCACCACGACCCGCCTAACCCTGGCCATGGCGTTGAAGTCGATCCCGAACCCGTGGCCCTCGGAGAGCACTACCCCCAACTGGCCGGCCTTGAGCAGGAACTCGAACTGCTCCACCACCTGCCGGGGATACCCCTCCAACCGGGCCCGCGCCTCGGCTACAGCCTTTTCGCGCTAGTCGGCCAGCACCGCCTGGCCCGCCCGGGGGTCGTCGCTTTCGGGCCGTCCCAGGTAGCCCTGGATGTTCGTGAGCGCCGGCGAAGGCTCCTCGCTTCAGGTGGGCGTGCTCAGCCCCCAGGTGGTACCGCACTGGCCACAGACCCGTAGGTACTTCCGCAGTGCCGCCAGAAAGGCCCGCCCCTCAGGACTCTTTTCCAGGGCCAGGGCCGCAAGTTGGCCCAACTTATCTTCGTCGAGCGCGGGTTGGGTGCGCAGAGCGGGGCACCGCCATTTCGCAGGTCCCCCCCCCGCACCGCCACCGTCATGCGCTCCTTGTCAGCGACGCGGCGCCCCATGGCCTTCAGGTCGGCCTTCCGCACCCGGTACTCGTCCGGGCTGACCGTGCCGCCGAGGATGCTCTCGCCCAGCCTCCAAGTGGCGTTGACCACCACCACCTCGCGGTCCCCGCTAACCGGGTCGGCGCTGAACACCACCGCCGACACGTCCGCCCCCACCAGTTGCTGTATCAGCACCGCCAGCCGGCCCTGGTCCACCAGCAGGCCGTAGCGCCGGTGGTCCTAGCGCACCTGCTCCGAGCGCATCGCCGCCCAGCAATCTCGCACTGACTGGGCCACCTGCTCGGCCCCGAAGAGGTTGAGATAGGTCTCGTACTGGCCGGCCAAGGAGGCGGCCCGGCCGTCCTCGTCCACCGCCAAGGAGCGCGCCGCCACCGGGGGCTCCTCCTGGTTGCAGCGGCGCCCCCAACTCGGCGTACGCCGCCCGCGAAACCCCCGCACACCCCTGAGGCAGCCCCTCGGCCTCCCCCACCCCCGCGGCCCAACACCTCGTCGGCCCTGGTAATCAGGCAAAAGCCGGGGGGCACCCGGAACTCGGCGGCCAGCCGGCTGAGATTGGCCACCTTGCCGCCCACCAGTTCCACCTCGCCGCAGGCCGGCTGCCCCAACCAGAGCAGTTCCGCGCCGCTTGCACCTGTCTCCTGCATCTCCCCAGTCCGTCACCTTTCTGCAACCGGCCCCTGGGGAAAAAGACAATATAAACCGGGATGCGTGACGCACCAACCCACCCCCGCCGACTATTGTCTGTAACCAGCCGATGGCTTATCGTACCCCTTTCCTTTCCACCCTTGCCGGAGGACGCCCCCGTGCTGGACCTGAGCGCCGCCCAGCGCTTTCTGCGCGACCAAAACCTCCACGCCTGGCTGGTCTGCGACTTCCGCAACAACAACCCGGTGATGTGGCAACTGCTCGGTTTCCAGAAACCCACCACCCGCCGCGCCTTCCTGCTCATCCCCGCCGAAGGGCCGGCCCGCCTCCTGGCCCACGTCATCGAGCAGGGGGTTTTCGCCGGGACCGGGGTGGCCCTGGAATCCTACACCGGCTGGCAGCAGTTGCACGCCTGGCTCCAAGCAGCCCTTTCCCGCTGCCGGCGCGTGGCCCTGGAATACTCCCCCGGCGGGGCCCTGCCCATCACCTCCTGGGTGGACGGGGGCACCCTCGACCTGGTGCGCTCCTGCGGGGTGGAGGTGGTCTCCTCCGCCGACCTGTACCAGACGGCCCTGGCCACCTGGAGCCCCGAGGCCCTGGCTTCGCACCTCGACGCCTGCCGGCAGGTGATCAAGGTGAGGGACGCGGCCTTCGCCCACCTAACCCAGTGCCTGGAGCAGGGGCGCTCCTGCACCGAGTACGAGCTTCAGCAGTTCATACTTGCCGACTTCGCCCGCCGTGGCCTGGAGACCGACCACGGCCCCATCGTCGCCTTCAACGCCCACAGCGGCGATCCCCACTACGAGCCCCAGGACCAGGGCTCCCCCTCCATCGCCAGGGGCGACTGGGTGCTCATCGACCTGTGGGCCAGACACCCCGGCCCCCAATCCGTCTACGGAGACATCACCTGGGTGGCCTGCGCCACCCCTCATCCCACCGCCGAGCAGCAGCGGATATTTGACATGGTGAAGGAGGCGTGCGATTTAGTAGTGGCGCACCTACGGGACTGCTGGGGCCGGGGCAAGCCGGTGCAGGGCTGGGAGGCCGACAGGATTGCCCGCGACTTCATCAGCAAAACCGGGTACGGCGACCGTTTCCTCCACCGCACCGGCCACAGCCTGGGCCCTGGGCGGGCGGTGCATGGCCTGGGCGCCAATCTCGACGACCTGGAAAGTCACGACACCCGCCAGCTCTTGCCCGGCACCGGCTTCTCGGTGGAGCCGGGCATCTACCTGCCCCATTTCGGGGTGCGGCTGGAGATCAACGTGTACGTGGACCCGGCAAAGGGCCCGCAGGCCACGACCCCGAGCCAGGAAGAGATCGTCCGCCTCATCCCCTGAAAGGGAGCACCCATGTCCAAGACCTTCTACGTCACCACCCCCATCTACTACGTCAACGCCGAGCCCCACCTGGGCCACGCCTACACCACCATCATCGCCGACTTCCTGGCCCGCTTCCACCGCCTCGACGGGTACCAGGTCTACTACCTGACCGGCACCGACGAACACGGGGAGAAGATCTACCAGGCCGCCCAGGCCGCCGGCATGGAGCCCCAGGCTTTCGTCGATCAGATCAGCGAGCGTTTCAAGGCAGCCTGGCAGCAGCTCGACATCAGCCACGACTACTTCGTCCGCACCACCGAGGCGCGGCACCAGCAGGTGGTGCGCCAGGTGCTCCAGCAGGTCTATGCGCAGGGGGATATCTACAAGGCCGATTACGCCGGCCTCTACTGCGTGGGCTGCGAGCGTTTCCTCACCGAAAAGGAATTGGCGGACGGCAAGTGCCCCATTCACCAGACCCTGCCAGAGGAACGGCGCGAGGAGAACTATTTCTTCAAGATGGACCAGTACCGCGCCTGGCTGACCGAATACATCCAGGCCCACCCGGATTTCATCCGGCCCGAGGGCTACCGCAACGAGGTGCTGGGCATGCTGCGCGAGTCCATCGGCGATCTTTCCATCTCCCGGCTCAAGAGCCGCGTGCCCTGGGGCATCCCTCTGCCTTGGGATGAGGCCCATGTCACCTACGTGTGGTTCGACGCCCTACTCAACTACGTCTCGGCCCTCGACTACCCCACCGGGGACCACTACGCCCGCTTCTGGCCCGCTGCCCGGCACCTGATCGGCAAGGACATCCTCAAGGCCCACGCAGTCTTCTGGCCCACCATGCTCAAAGCCGCCGGCCTGCCCCTGTACCAGCACCTCAATGTCGGTGGGTACCTGATGGGAGCCGACGGCCACAAGATGAGCAAGTCCCTGGGCAACGTGGTCGATCCCTTTGCCCTGGCCCAGCAGTATGGGCCGGACGCGGTGCGCTATTTCGTGCTGCGCGAATTGCCCTACGGCCAGGATGGGGCCGTGGGGGTGCAGGGGTTGATCGAGCGCTTCAACGCCGACCTGGCCAATGACCTGGGCAACCTGGTAGCTCGGGCCCGTGCCCTGTTATTGCGCCATCTGGATGGGGTAGTGCCCCAGCCCCTGCCGACCCAAGCGGAGCAGGTGGTGGCCCAAGCAGGCCAGGCGCTGATAGAGAAGGTGCGACCGCTGGTGCAGAAGCTGAGAATTTACGCGGCCATTGAGGAGGTGTTGCAGTTCGTGCGCTCTCTCAACCGCTACTTCAACGACCAGCAGCCCTGGAAACTGGCCAAGGACCCGGCCCAGCAGGAACGCCTCGGCACGGTGCTCTCCACGGTGGTCGAGGGCCTGCGCCTCGCCTCGGTGCTGCTGGAGCCGGCCATCCCGCGCAAGGTCCGCCAACTGCGCCAGAGCCTGGGATTGAAGGAAGAGTACACGATGGCCGAGGCGGCCTGGGGACTACCCCATCCGGGGACCCCGCTGCCCGCCGAGGCGCCCATCCTCTTCCCCAAGATCGAGGCAGAAACCCCGGCGGCCCCAGCGGCTTCCCCGGTGCCAGCCCTGCCGGCCAAGCCGCCCATCTACATCGACGATTTCGGCAAGGTGGAATTGCGGGTGGCCCTGGTCAAGGCGGCCGAAAAGATTCCCAAGGCCGACAAGCTGCTCAAGCTCACCCTGGACTTAGGCGGGCAGGAGCGCACCGTGGTCAGTGGCATCGCCCAATGGTACCAGCCCGAGGACCTGCCTGGCCGCAAGGTAGTGGTGGTGGCCAACCTCCAACCGGTCAAACTGCGGGGCATCCTCTCCGAGGGCATGATCCTAACCGGCGTTGATCCCCAGGGCAACCTCACCCTGGTGGGCCTGGACCAGGACCTGGCCTCAGGGTCGGAGGTGCGCTAACGCTCTTCCGCCTCCCCGCCCCGGAACGCCCGCGCAAAGAAGAGCGCCGCCCCCAGCGCCAGCACCCCCGGCCAGAGAAAAAAGGCCGTCCAGTCGCGCCCCCCCTCCGGCAGGGTTAGGTAGTCGTAGAGGCGGCCGGCGCTGAAATGCCCCACCAGCGCCCCCATACCGCTGTTGATCACCACCAGCAGGCCCTGGGCGCTGGCCCGCAGTTGGGGCGGGCTCAGACGGTCGACCGCCACGGTGCTGCCGATGGCAAAGAAGGTGAAGGCCACCCCCTGCAGGCACTGGGCGATCACCGCCATCCACTGGGTGTGGGCTGCCGAGAAGCAAAGCAGGCGCAGGGAGTGGGCCAAAAGCCCCAGGCCGATGGTCCAGCGCAGCCCCAGCCGCCGCAGGGCCCCGCCCAGCATCAGCATGGTGAAGACCTCGGCAACCTGGGCCAGGCTCAGGAGCATGTTGGCCGCCCCCGGGCTCAGCGCCAGCCGACCGGGATCGACGAGGAAGAGGAACCCGAAGTTGTAGGCAAAGGGCCCGGTCAGCGCCGAGGCTAAGGCCGCGATCACCAGCACGGCAAAATCCCGTTGGCGCAAAAGCCCGAAGGCCGAGTGCAGGCTGGCACCCTGCCCCTTGCCACTGCCGGGCGGGGTATGGGGCAGGGTGAAGGCAAAAACCCCGGCCACCGCGCACAGGCCCGCCGCCAGCAATAACCCATCCCCTAGATGGCCCTCCCCACCCCCGCGCAGCTCCAGGTACAGGCTCATGCTCCAGCTTACCACGATCCAGCCGAGGGTGCCCCACACCCGCACCTGCCCGAAGAGGCGGAAATCCCCCAGGTGATGCAGGGCGATGACGTTGGCCAGGGAGCGGGTGGGCAGGTAGATCAGGCAGAAGAGGGCCATCGCCACCCAGAGGGCCGAAAAATCGCGCTGCGTCCAGCCCCAGGCCAGCAGCGGCACACAGAGGAGATAACACCAGCCAGCGAATTTCTCACTGGCCCAGAAGCGGTCCGCGAGCCAGCCGGCCGCCAAAGGCGAGCAGAGGGCGGCCAGGGCCCAACTGGCCGCCACGTAGCTGATCTGCTGGCCGCTGAAGCCCAGGGCCCCCATATGCCCGCTCAGAAGCATGCCCTGGGCCCCCAGGATCATCGACGAGAACGCGAACATCGCCGACAGACGCGCCCTTAGCCCCGGCTGGCCCATCAGCTTCCCTTTGACAGCTCCCGCAGCCTGGCGGCCAGGGCGGTGTGGCGCTCGGCGGTGCGGCCGTTGCGCACCGCGATGCCCAGGGCCTTTTTTGTCCCCACCATCACCACCAGCTCCCGCGCCCGGGTGATGGCGGTGTAGAGCAGGTTGCGCTGGAGCATCAGATAGTGCTGGGTGGTCAGGGGCAACACCACTGCCCGGTACTCCGAGCCCTGCGACTTGTGTACCGAAACCGCATAGGCCAGCACCAATTCGTCCAGCTCGGAAAACTCGTACTCCACCTCCTCCTCAAAGAGCACCCGCACCACCTGGTTCTCGGGGTCGATGGCGCGAAGGCGGCCCACGTCCCCGTTGAAGACCCCCTTCTCGTAGTTGTTGCGCACCTGCATCACCTTGTCCCCCACCCGGTACTCGACCCCTCCCCGCTTCCAGCCCTGTTCCTTGGGATTGAGCCGCTGCTGGAGAGCCTGGTTCAGGTTGCTGGCCCCGGTCTCCCCCCGGTACATGGGGGCCAGCACCTGGATGTCCTCGATGGGGTCCAGATTGTAACGGCGGGGCAGGCGCTCGGCGCACAACTCCTGGATGGTGGTTGCCACCTGCTCGGGCTCCTCCTCCTCGATAAAGAAAAAGTCCCGTGCCTCGCGGTTGTTTATGGCTGGGCACTCGCCCTGGTTGATCAGGTGGGCGTTGGTGACGATCTGGCTCTCTTGGGCCTGGCGGAAGATGTGGGTGAGGCGCACCACCGGCACTGCCCCGCTGGCGATCAGCTCGCGCAGCACCTTCCCCGGCCCCACCGAGGGCAGTTGATCCACGTCCCCCACCAGCACTACCCGGGCCGAGGCCGGCAAGGCCTTGAGTAGGCTGTGCATCAGCGCCACGTCCACCATCGACACCTCGTCGGCGATCAGGGCCTGGCACTTTAGCGGGTTGTCCTGGTGATGCTCGAAGCCCTTGGGCGGCTTGAAGCCCAGGAGCCGGTGGATAGTGCGGGCGGGCTTGCCGGTGGCCTCGGCCAGCTTCTTGGCTGCCCGGCCGGTGGGCGAGCAGAGCAGCACCTGTTGGCCCTGTTGCTCCAGGAGGGCGATGATGCCCCGGGTGATGGTGGTCTTGCCCGTGCCAGGGCCCCCGGTAAGCACCATCACCTTGCTCTGCGCCGCCCTGAGCAGCCCTTCCCGCTGCTGGGCCTCGTACTGGATGCCCAGCTTTTCCTCCAACACCGCGATGGCCTCCCCGACCTGGTCGCGGCCCTGCCGCAGGGGTGCCCGCAGCAGGCGCAGCAGCGAGGCGGCGATGCCCACCTCGGCCTGGTGCAGGGGCGGCAGGTACACCCGCTCGCCGTCCAGGACCGCGCCCCCTTCCGCCGCCAGCCCCGCCAGCCCCTGGGCCAGCAGCTCCGGGGCCACCTCCAGCTCCTTTTGAGCCGCCTCCAGCAATTCCATCCGAGGCAGAAAGACGTGTCCTTCGTCGCCGGCCTGGTTGAGCACGTAGCGCAACCCGGCCTTAAGCCTTTCGGGGGCCTCGGGCAACACCCCCAGGTTGCGGGCGATGCGGTCGGCGCTGAGGAAGCCGATGCCCCAGATATCCTGCTCTAAGCAGTACGGGTTGGCCTGCACCGCGGCGATGGCCTGGTCCCCGTAGGTCTTGTAGATCTTCACCGCGTAGGCCGTGCCCACCCCGTGGGACTGGAGAAAGACCATCACGTCCTTGATCTGCCGCTGGGCTTGCCAGCCCCCCCTGATGATCTCCACCCTCTTGGGCCCGGTACCGGGCACCTCCAGGAGCCGCTCGGGCTGCCGATCGATGACCTCCAGGGTCTGCATCCCAAAGTGCTCGACGATGCGCTGGGCCGTCACCGGGCCGATGCCCTTGATCAGCCCCGAGCCCAGATAGCGGCGGATACCCTCCAGCGTAGCGGGATAGAGGGGGGTGTATTGTGAGAACTTGAACTGCCGGCCGTACTGGGGATGGGAGGACCACTCCCCCTCCAGGCGCACTCCCTCCCCCACCTGCGCCCCGGCCATCACCCCCACCACCGTTACCAACTCCTCCCCCGCCAGCAACCGGGCCACGGTGTAGCCGGTATCCTCGGCCTGGAAGGTGATCCGCTCGATGGTGCCTTCGATGGTTTCGGCCAAGGACAGTCCTAGATGCGAAATCCCCGCCAGGTCGCCCGGCGGGGATCGCTTGCCGTCAATGGGGCTGTGGCGCGCTCACTTCTTCGTGAGCTTCTCCTCGGCGCTGTCCTGGGGGATATAACCCAGCACCTCGCGGGCGTGGTCGATGTCCACCCAGCGCCACTGGTTGTTGGACACCCCATAGAAGATGTCGAACCGCAGGTCCTCCGGCGCATCCACCGCCCGCTCCACCAGTTGCACCACGTCGCGCTGGCTGCACCACACCGCCCCGGACTCGGGCTTGTGCGGGTGGTCCTCGGCGTTGACCCAGCCGATGCGCAGGCACAGGGAGGACAGGCCGTGTACATCGGCGTAGTACCGGGCCAGGGCCTCGCCCCAGACCTTGGTGGCCGGGTACAGGCCGGTGGGCCGCACCGGCCATTCGTGGGTCACAGTGTGGATGTCGGCCTGGGCGGCTTCGGCAAAGCGGCCCTCGGCCAGGGATTTGTATGGCTCGTCGAGTTGGTAGCCCCAGGAGACCATGATCGAGCTGGCGTACACCACCCGCTTGACCCCGGCCCGCACCGCGGCCTCAAACACGTTGCGGGTCCCGGCGATGTTGCTGGCCAGCAGGCTCTCCCAACTGGCGTCGGGCCGGGGGTCAGCGGCCATCTGCACCACCACCTCCATGCCCGTCATGGCCTTTTCCACCGCCTCCAGGTCGCTGAGGTCCACCAGGTGGAATTGCTCCTTGGGGATCTCCAACTGCCGGGTGCGCGGCGCCCGCTCGGAAAGCCGCCGCCGCCTGGCCAGCCCGTGCACCTCGTACTTGCCCGGTTGGGCCTGGAAGCGCTGGTAGATGGAACTGGCAATCAGGCCGTACACCCCGGTTATCAACACCTTTTTTGCCGCCATCCTCGGATCCTTCTATGCTGAAAAATGCCGCTTTTAGAATAAATCCCACCCTCCCTGGCCTCAAGGGAAGGGTAGGGGAACGCCTGATGTAATTTAGGGATAGACGGGCAAAAAGGCGCGGGGAGGGGCAAAAAAGCGCAAGGCTGTACCTGGGAGTGGCACAGCCTTGCGCAGGAAGAGGGGGAGCGGGAAGGGGGTTGGGCAATTTCAGACTTCTGCCAACTCGACCTCGGACTCCTCCTCGGGCAGGGCAGCCCCATTGGGGCCCCCCGTGCCTCGGCTGACCTGGAGCAACTCCCGCAACTCACCTTCAATCTGGTCGGCCAGTTCGGGGTGCTCCTTAAGGAAGACACGGGCGTTCTCGCGGCCCTGGCCCAGCCTTTCCTTGGCATAGGAGAACCAGGTGCCGCTCTTCTCGATCAGTTCGTGTTCGATGCCCAGGTCCAGCAGATCTCCCTCGCGGGAGACGCCGATATCGTCGCCGCGGAACATGATGTCGAACTCGGCCTCCCGGAAGGGGGGGGCCACCTTGTTCTTGACCACCTTGATGCGGGTGCGCCGGCCGATGACCTCCTCACCATCCTTGATCAGCCCCACGCTGCGGATGTCGAGGCGCACCGAGGCGTAGAAGCACAGAGCCCGGCCGCCGGTGGTGGTCTCGGGGTTGCCGAACATCACCCCGATCTTCATGCGCAACTGGTTGATGAAGACCACGGTGGTGCGCGACTTCTGGACCGAGCCGGTGATCTTGCGCAGGGCCTGGGACATGAGCCGGGCCTGCAGGCCCATGTGGGAGTCCCCCATCTCCCCTTCGAGTTCGGCCTTGGGGACCAGGGCCGCCACCGAGTCTACCACGATCAGGTCGATGGCCCCGCTGCGCACCAGGGTATCGGTGATCTCCAGTGCCTCCTCGCCGGAACTGGGCTGGGCGATGAGCAGGTTGTCCACTTCCACTCCCAGCTTGCGGGCAAAACCCACGTCGAGGGCGTGTTCGGCGTCGATGAAGGCCGCAGTGCCCCCCCGCTTCTGGGCCTGGGCGATCATCTGGAGGGCGCACATGGTCTTGCCGGCGGCCTCTGGCCCGAAGAGTTCGATGATCCGGCCCCGGGGGATGCCCCCCACCCCCAGGGCGATGTCCAGGGATAGGGAGCCGGTGGGGATGATGGCCACCTCGCTGACCAGAGACTCGCCCAGCCGCATGATCGAGCCCTTGCCGAACTGCTTCTCCACCTGGCTGATGGCCTGTTCCACGGCCTTGCTCTTGTCGCTGCCGTTGCCGTTGGCCGGGGCATTGCCGTTGAGTTTTGCAGACGATACCATGACATCCTCCTGGGCCTTGTTTCCCCGGCTGCCGGGGATCATGAGAAGCGAATAAGTGCACAAAAAGATAGTATTTGTTTGTGCAGCAGTCAACCGTTTTTTTCGCCCTGCGGTGCCCATACCCAGACAAAGCCCATGCCATGCCTTAGAATTGATTTATAAAGGAGATTTAACCAGAAGAGTGTGTCGGAGAGGAGCCATTGCTGGGCAGCAATGGTGACAGCAAAACTACTTTTCCAGCAGGGCCACTTCCTGGGCCGCTTCCAGCCCGCCTATCCCCACCACCTCCATCCCCTCGGGCCGGCGCCAGCCCCTGAGGTTGCTGCGGGCCACCAGGCAGCGGGTAAAACCCAGATTCCGCGCCTCGGCCACCCGCCGCTCGATCTGGTCCACCGGCCGCACCTCCCCCCCCAGCCCGATCTCGCCGATGGCCACCGTCCCCGGCTCGATGGGCCGGTTGAGGAAACTGGAGACCATCGCCAGTCCCACCCCCAAGTCCACCGAGGGTTCCTCGACCCGGATACCACCCACCACATTGACGAAGATGTCCTGGCCGGCGATCTGGTACCCCCCCCGCTTCTCCAGCACAGCCGCCAGAAGGGCCAGGCGTTTAGGGTCGATGCCGGTGGCCACCCGCTGGGGGTAACCAAAGCTGCTGGTGCTTACCAGGGCCTGGATCTCCACCAGCAGGGGCCGGGTACCCTCGATAGTGCAGACCACTGCCGAGCCTGAGACCCCCGGCGCCCGCTCAGCCAGTAACAATTGGGAGGGATTGCCCACCTCCACCAGCCCGCGCTCCCGCATCTCGAAGACCCCAATCTCGTTGGTGGAGCCAAAGCGGTTCTTGGCCGCCCGCAGGATGCGGAAGTGATGGTGGCGCTCCCCCTCCAGATAGAGTACCGTGTCCACCAAATGCTCTAGGGTGCGAGGCCCGGCCACCGTGCCCTCCTTGGTGACGTGCCCCACCAAAAAAACTGGCACCCCCCGTTCCTTGGCAAAGTAGACCAAGCGGGCGGCGCACTCGCGCACCTGTCCCACGCTACCGGGGGCGCTTTCGAGCTGCGGGTAGTAGATGGTCTGGATCGAGTCGATGATCACCGCCATCGCCTCGGCCCGCTCCAGCGCTTCGAGGATGGCGGCCAGGTTGGTCTCCGAAAGCACCAGCAATTCGGGCGAGAGGGCGCCGATGCGCCCGGCCCGCAGGCGGATTTGGGCTCCTGACTCCTCGGCCGACAGGTACACCCCCCGCTGGTTCCGCGCCGCCAGTTGTCCGGCCATCTGCAAGAGCAGCGTGGACTTGCCGATCCCTGGGTCCCCACCCACCAGCACCACCGAGCCGGGCATGATCCCCCCACCCAGCACCCGATCCAATTCCCCCAGGCCGGTCAGCAGGCGCTCGGCCTCCTGAAGCAAGACCTCGGTGATGGGCTGGGGGGACGCGGCCTGTGTCCGGCGCTCGGGCCGGCGGCTGTCCTCGGGGGGCAGCAACTCCTCGGCGCAGGTGTTCCACTGCTCGCAGGCCGGGCAGCGCCCGAACCAGCGGGACGCCTGGTGGCCGCAGGACTGGCAGGCAAAATGAGAGCGCACCTTCTTGGCCATCTCAGCCTCCCGCCCCCCGGGCGCTGACCACCCGGGGGATGCCGGCAAGGTCCGGGCGCACCTGGGCCGGCCCAAAGGCGCCACTCTGCGCCAGCAGGGCCGCCACTTCCCCGGCCTGCCCGGCCCCCACCTCAAGCACCAGCATCCCCTGCGGGGCCAGGAAGGCGGCCGCCAGCCCCGCCAGCCGCCGGTAGAAGTCCAGACCGTCCTCCCCCCCGTCTAAAGCCAGGCGCGGCTCGTGGTCGCGCACCTGGGGCTCCAATCCCTCCAGGTCGCCGCGCCGCACGTAGGGCGGGTTGCAGGCAATCAGGTGGAACTGCTCCTCCGGCGCAAAGGGCTCGAAGAGGTCGCCGCAACAAAAGCCCACCCGCTCCTCCAGCCCCAGTTCTATGGCGTTGCGGCGGGCCGTGGCTAGGGCCTCCGGCGAGAGATCGCTGGCCCGCACCTGTGCCTGCGGGCACTCCTGGGCCAGAGACAGGGCGATGGCACCACAGCCGCAGCCCAGGTCCAGCACGAGAGGCGCTTCAAACCCTTTGAGGTGTTCCAGGGCCACCTCCACCAAAATCTCGGTCTCGGGACGGGGGATAAGCGCCGAGGGATCCACGCTCAGGGTCAGGTTGCGGAAGCCGGCCTTGCCGGTGATGTGTTGGAGGGGGACCCCCCGCACCCGCTGCCGCACGTGCTCGCGGTACGCGTCCACCTCGGCGGGGCTGAGGGACTGATCGAAGCGGAGGTACAGGTCGAGGCGCTTGAGGTCCAGCACGTCGGCCAAAAGCAGTTCAGCCTGGAGGCGGGCGTTGTCGAGTTTCCTGGCGGCGAAGAAGCGGCTGGTCTCTTCGAGCAGAGGGAGCAACTGCCAGGGGCGGGGCGCCGCGCCGCTCACGCAGGCTCCTCCCCCACCACCGCCAGGGCGTTCTCCTGGGCGGCCAGGGTGAGCTGCTGCACCACCTCGTCGAGGTCGCCGTCGAGCACCTCTTCGAGGCGGTAGAGGGTCAGGCCGATGCGGTGGTCGGTGAAGCGCCCCTGGGGGAAGTTGTAGGTGCGGATCTTGGCGCTGCGGTCCCCCGAGCCGATCTGCTGCTTGCGGGCTTCGGAGATCTTCTTGTCCTGCTCGGCCTGGTAGCGGTCCAGCAGGCGGGCCCGCAACACCTTGAGGGCCTTGTTTTTGTTCTTGAGCTGGGACTTCTCGTCCTGGCAGGAGACCACGATCCCGGTGGGGATGTGAGTAATACGCACCGCCGAGTCAGTGGTGTTGACGCTCTGCCCGCCCGGCCCCCCCGAGCGGTATACGTCGATTTGCAGATCCTCGGGGTCGATCTGGATGTCCACCTCCTCGGCCTCGGGCAGCACCGCTACCGAGGCCGCCGAGGTGTGAATGCGGCCATTGGCCTCGGTCTTGGGCACCCGCTGCACCCGGTGTACACCGCTCTCGAACTTGAGCTTGCCGAAAGCGTCCTTGCCGGAGACCAGGAAGATCACCTCCTTGAACCCCCCCGCCGGGTTGGTACTGGAGGCGAGAGGCTCAATCTTCCAGTTGTGGCGCTCGGCCAGGCGGGTGTACATGCGGTAGAGGTCCGCGGCGAAGAGCCCGGCCTCGTCCCCCCCGGTGCCGGCCCGGATCTCGATGATGGCGTTGCGGCCGTCGCTGGGGTCCCTGGGCACCAGTTGCACCCGCAGTTCCCGCTCCAGACCCTCCACCTCGGCTCCCAGAGACACTGCCTCGGCCTGGGCCAGCTCGTGCAATTCGGCATCCTGCTCCTCGGCCAGGAGTTGGCGGACGTCCTCCAACTGCCCCAGCAATTTACGGTACCGCCCTGCCAGCTCGGCGATCTCACGCAGGTCACCTGCCTCCTTGGCCAGCTTCTGGAAATTGGTGGTGTTCTGCACCGTGGCCGGATCGGCGAGACGCTCGTTGAGTTCCTGGTAGCGCTTCTCGTAGAGGCACAGCTTGTCCAGCATGGCTCAGGAAACCAGGGAATACGCCTGGGAGGAGGGTTGCCCCAGCGCGTGGCGCAGGGCCACCAACGCCACCTCCAACTGTTCGTCGTTGGGCTCGCGGGTTGTGATGCGCTGCAACCACATGCCCGGCGCGCTCATCATCTTCACCAGGGGGTGGTGCCGCTTGCGCCCCGAAAATTTGAGCATCTCGAACCCTATCCCCGAAATCAGGGGCAATACCGCCAGATGGGTGGCGAAGCGCTCCAGCAGGCTCTGGGGGTGGCCAAAGACCAGGGGGAAGGCGCTGTCGACCACCGCGAAGATCCCCACCGCCAACAGGGCCACGATCAGCAAAAAGCTAGTGCCGCAACGGGGGTGCAGCCGGCTGCAGCGGCGGGCGTTCTCCACCGTCAGTTCGGCGCCGGCCTCCAGGGCGAAGATGCTCTTGTGTTCGGCCCCGTGGTACTCGAAAACCCGCCTGATCTCCTGCCAGTGGCTGATACCCCACAGGTAGAGCAGCAGCAGGGTCAGGCGCACCCCACCGGCCACCCCGTTGAAAGCCAGGGCATCGGGGGCCAGGCCGGTGTGCTGGGCGGCAAAGATGGGCAGCAGAAAGAAGAGCCCCAGGCCGGCCCCCAGGGAGAAGACCAGGGTAAAGGCCAGGGCCAGGCGCTCCTTCCAGCCTTCCATCTTGGACGCCGCCCCCTCTCCTTCGGCCATTTGGGCCGAGAAGTTGAGGGTGCGCGTCCCGATGAGCAGCATCTCGAAGAAGGAGACCGCCCCGCGCAGCACCGGCAGCTTCAGGGGGCGCCAACGCTGACTCCAGGGGACGTGGGCCTCCTCGCGGACCACGATCCCCCGGTCTGGCGTGCGCACTGCGGTGACGATCCGGCCATTGGCCCGCATCATCACCCCCTCGATGACCGCCTGTCCACCCACCGGCAGATCCTGGCTCAACTGCAACCTGGTCTTGTCTTCGCTCATCCCTGAGTTCCGTACATGAAAAAGGTGATAAGACCGCAGCCCTATCACCCGGAGAATGTCTGGAGCGCCCTATGCCTTGGCCGCTTCTTCCTGTTTTCCGTACCGCTTCTTGAACTGCTCGATGCGGCCGCCCTTCTCATTGATCAACTGCCGCTTGCCAGTGTAAAAGGGGTGGCACTGGGAGCAGAGCCCCACATGCAGCGAGGCCGCGGTGGAGCGGGTCGTCACCTTGTTGCCGCAGGAGCAGGCGATGGTGACCTCAGGGTAGTTGGGATGGATGCCGGGTTTCAAGGGAATACCTCCTGAAAAAAGGACGGAACCTAAGATAGACCGCCAGCGGGAAAAAGCAAGGGACCGCCTTATTCGTTCATCGCCTTAAGAAACTCGGTATTGGTCTTGGTGCCGCGCATGCGCTCCAGCAGGAACTCCATGCCCTCGGTAACGCCCATCTGGTTAAGGATGCGCCGCAGAATCCAGGAGCGGCTCAACTCGTATTCGGAGAGCAGCAACTCCTCCTTGCGGGTGCTGGTGGTAGTCACATCGATGGCGGGGAAGGTGCGGCGGGTGCTAAGCCGGCGGTCGAGGACCACCTGCATGTTGCCGGTGCCCTTGAACTCCTCGAAGATCACCTCGTCCATGCGGCTGCCGGTTTCGACCAGGGCAGTAGCGACGATGGTAAGGCTGCCCCCCTCCTCGATATTGCGGGCCGCGGCAAAGAAGCGGCGCGGCCACTGTAGGGCGGTGGAGTCCACCCCGCCGGTGAGGATGCGGCCGCTGTGCGGGGTCACGGTGTTGTAGGCGCGGGCTAAACGGGTGATGCTGTCCAGCAGGATCACCACGTCGCGCTTGTGCTCCACCAAACGGCGGGCCTTCTCGATGACCATCTCGGCCACCTGCACGTGTCGGGTGGCCGGCTCGTCGAAGGTGGAACTGACCACCTCCCCTTCGACCGAGCGCAACATGTCGGTCACTTCCTCGGGGCGCTCGTCGATCAGCAACACGATCAGCACCACCTCGGGATGGTTCTTGGTAATGGCCTTGGCCAGTTTCTGCAGCAAAACAGTCTTGCCGGTGAAGGGAGGCGCCACGATCAGCCCGCGCTGCCCCTTGCCGATGGGGGAGAGAAGGTCGAGGATGCGGGTGGTCATGTCGGCGGGATCGTGTTCGAGGGTCAAGCGGGTGCGGGGGTGGAGGGCGGTGAGGTTTTCAAAGATCGTCTTGTTCTTGGTGACCTCGGGATCTTCGAAGTTTATCGCCTCCACCCGCAAGAGCGCGAAGTATTTTTCGTCGTTCTTGGGGGGCCGTATCTGCCCGGAGATGGTATCGCCGGTCCGCAGGCTGAAGCGCTTGATCTGGGAATGGGAGACGTAAATGTCGTCCGGACCCGGCAGGTAGTTGTAGCTGGGGGATCGGAGAAACCCAAACCCCTCCTCCAGCACTTCCAATACCCCCTGGGCGAAGATCAGGCCGCTGCGCTCGGTCTGGCTCTTAAGGATAGCGAAGATCAAATCCTGCTTGCGCATGGCCGTGTATTCGGGCACCTCCAGGCTGCGCGCCAGTTCCTGGAGATCCAGGATATTCATGCGCTGTAGTTCGACGATGTTCATCTTGTTGCGTTCGGGCGGCATCGCATACCTTTCGCGAGAGATTGTTCTGGGCACACTCCAGACCAGGGGCGTCTGGACGGCCAGTTGCTAAGAGACGGAAATCTGTGTTACGGGCAGGGCCACAGCAAGGCCGCTAGTCAAGCGAACCGGCCGCCAAGGGCGCACTGCAATTGGAATTCAGCAGTTGGAACGAAGATCAGCGCAGGAGTTTGGATAGCCTATAAAGGAGAATGCGGGACAGGCGGAATCAGGTGAGCAGAAAAGCGCAGCAAACCAAACCTATGATGAAAGCGCAGATTTGTCAAGTCCTGCGGCCGACCTCCTGGCGAACGCCCACCGCAGGGCCTTCTGGACCGACCTTAGCCGCCCCGCACCACGTCGGCGTTGGTGATGGTCTTCCCGAAGTTGTCGGCGAAGAGGAAGAAGTCGTCGAAATCGATCTTGCCGTTAGGGACCAGGTCGTAGAGAGGGTCGTAGGTGCCGTCCCCTTCCCCCAGGCCAAAGTGATCGGCAAAGAGGAAAAAATCTTCGAAGCTCACCCGGTCCCCCCCCTTGCTGAACCAACCCAGCACCGGCAACCCGTCCTCCCCCACCGGCTCGACCGGGGGCACGAAGGTATTGTCGAGAGCCGAGGCGATGCGGGCCAGGTCCTCAGCGCTGCCTATGTCCACCAGGTAGTCGGTCTCGTTGTCAGCGTCAAAGGGGCGCACTGAATAAATATAAGTGATACCGGCTTCAGCGGTCAGATCCACGTAGGCATTGGAGCCCGCCGACAGCACAGCCAGCAGTTCCTCTTCGTCGGTGTCGGCGTTAAGGCGGTACACGCGGTAGCCCCTCATGCCGCTCTGGGTCACCACCACGTCGCCAAAAGTGGTGAACACCTTGCGGTCGTCGGTCGACAGTTCCCAGCCAAGGGAGATGCTACCCCCCGCATCCTCAGGGGTGTCGATGGCGGTCAGGCCGCTGACCGGCGCCGGGGGGATATTGTCGATGGAACGGACCGGCTCGTCGGTGGTGACCAACTCGGCCTGCACGGACAAGACGCCTAAACACACTACGCAGACAGACAGGGCAAAGCTCCCCTTCCTCATCTTCTTATGCCTCCAGCGCCTAAACCCGTGGGATGCCGCACCATTTTCCTTCAAATTTACGCGGCCGCCTGTGCCTCGTCAACCCTTTTCTCGCGGCTTCGCAAATAGAAGAGGCGCAGCCCCATGGGCTGCGCCTCGGCAATACCCGTATTGTGGATCTATTCGAGGAACTGGCCGCGGATCTCGCCTCAAGGATTGACGGCTGTGGTTACATTCACATACAAACGGCTACCTTCCGTTCATCTATCGAGGCCGCGGTGAGGCCTTTGCTGCTGTGCCAGACGCCTGCGACGACCCACACGCCAGACACCTCTACGGTGAAGGGGCGGGTGTGGCCCACGCCGCCGTTCGTTCCCGCCGATGCAATATGGAGGTGAGCGCCTGAACTGGCACAGGTCAGACGTTCGGCGATGATCCCGTAGGGTTAGGCCGCCCTCGTCGGTTAGAGCTGTAGGTCACCGATGCCACCGCCAGTGGTGCCCACTTTCAGGTCAGCGTCGAGCCTCATCGGCAAAATGATCTCTGTCTAAGTGGTCGCATAAGTGCCTTCTTTGCCAAAGTTGTCGGCAAAGATGAAGAAGTCGTCGAAATTGACCTGCTCATCCCCATTCAGATCAAAGGCCGGGTCCCAGATGCTGGAGGCCGAAGTCAGGCTGAAATTATCGGCGAACTGGAAGAAGTCGTCGAAGGTGACCGAGGCATCACCATCGAAGTCGCCGAATATCTCGTTACCGTTCTCATCGCGCAGCGACGGCGGCCCTCCTTCGGGGACGCCAAAGCCGGAGAGGGCAATCCTGAACTGCCGGTGGGCCGGATCATCGGTGTCCACGGTGATGGTGCCCTGATGGCCCACGGCCTCAACCGGGGCGAAAACCACTTCAACCGTCTTGGACTCGCCACTTGCCAGGGTGAAAGTACCCTCGTCTGAAACGGAGAAGACATCGTCGTCGGCGTCGATGCTTATTGTGAAACGCAGATCCAACCCGCCCTTGTTGGAGATAATCAGGTCGCGGGTGGCGAAACTATTGATGATGGTTCGGGGGAAGTTAATGGCCCTGGAGCTGACGTCGGCAACCGGGCCTTGCAGACCGCCAACCACCGAGGCCGAGAGACTGATCACCATCAGCGGCTTGCCGGGATCGTTAGTAATGATCCTGAGGATGCCGGTGTAGGTGCCGTCCACGTTGCCCGCCTCGGCCGCGTCGAAGGTAACGTCGATGCTGCCGCTCTCGCCGTTGGCGAGGCTTAGTTTAGTAGGAAAGGCGAAGAAGCCAACCCCCTGGACCGATGATGAAACGATAAGGATGGCGTCGTCCTCGGTGGAACCGTTGGTGAAGGACAGGGTGGTGGAACCATCCGAATTGGCCTCGACCTCGCCGAAGGCGATGCTGGTGGCCTGGGACGCCTCGTAATCGAGCAGGGAGCCCAGACCGGCGTCGGCGAAAACGTCGGCATCCTCGACCGCCTCGTCTAATAACGCCACCACCTCATTGGCTGGAAGGTCCGGATCATCGGTGATCGCAAAGTTGACGATCACGCTGCCGGCGGTGACGCTGATGTCGACAATACGGCTGGAATCGATGCCCAGCAGGTCGACAAGCAGTTGGATCAGGACGGCGATGAACTCATCGACCGCCGCGTCATCGTTGACATCAATGGCGGAGTCGAAGCGCATGGTTACTGCCTCCACCACCGGCGGGACGTCTTCAGGGAGTTTGGTCTCGGCCTTGCCCGGCGGCCCGAAACTAACCAGTTCGGATTCGACCGAGGCGCTGGCATTGCCGGCCCCATCCACCGCAGTGACCGCGTAGGTATAGGGCACCCCGCTCTCGACCGTGGCATCGATAAAGGACAGTTCACCCGCCGCGACGGTGTCGATCAACTCGTAGTCGCCGCCCAACGCGCTGCGCCATATCTGGTAACCGGCCACATCGTTAGTCCGGACGAAGGTGCCCCCAGAGGTGAAGTCGCTTCCAGTCGGGGACTGGCGGAGGAAGTCGTCCGCAGAGAGATCCCAAGAAATCTCGCCCTGGAAATCTACCAAGTTCGCTTCTGCCACGACGTTGCTAGGTGCCGCGGGCGCCCGGTCATCGACAGAGCCGACTGGACCTGTCGTATTTTCAGTAGTGCTGAGCGCCGCCGACGCCGAGCTTGTCCAGGCAAAAAGCGCGGCCAGCCCAAAAGCGCCCAAACTCGCGCCAAAACTCGATCTGCCTCTCGACATATCCAATCTCCTCCTCGTATGACTGGCGATTTTATACAGCTAAGGTAAGTTTCAAGCCTGCAAGGATTACCACATAACCACCACGCCGTGCGGACTTTCACCCGCGAACCACGCCGCGGAGTGTTGCAGTTTGGGAATAAATGTAGTGCATTACAGGTCCAAGTCAAGCAAATTCTAACAAATCAAGCAATTTCTTCGCGGGCAGGGGGAACCAGACCTCCTTTCAAGTCGGAAAAGGACGGCATGGCTTGCCGGTGCCCGCAAGGGGCAACACCGACAATGGGGAGGATTATCCACTCTTCTATCGGCCCCAGGCAAGCGGTATTTCGGCCCTTTTTGCGCCCGCTGATCCGCCCTAAAGATCGGGCCCGCCGCCCCTACCTGATGTGATCAAGAACACCCTCCCCTGCTTGACGCCCCCCAGGGGCCTGGATATACTTCCCCGAACTCTCTTACACCCCCACATGGGCATGCCGCAGATCCCCCAGGAAACCATCCAGCGCATCCGCGAGGCCGCCGACATCGTCGCGGTCATCTCCGAGCATATCCAGTTGCGGAAGGCAGGCCGCAACTTCGTGGGATTGTGCCCCTTCCACGGGGAGAAAACCCCCTCCTTCAACGTCAATCCCGAAAAGCAGATCTACAAATGTTTTGGCTGCGACGCCGGGGGGGACGTCTTCAAGTTCGTCCAGCAGATGGACCGGGTCAGTTTCATCGAGGCCGTGACCCACCTGGCCCAGCGCACCGGCATCGCCCTGCCCGCCGCGGGCTCGCAGCCCGCCGACGAGTTAAGCGACCAGCTCTACCGGGCCAGCGACCTGGCGATGAAGTACTACCACCACCTGTTGGGCCAGCCCCAGGGCGCCGCCGCCCTGGCCTACCTGCGGCAGCGGGGGGTCAGCGACCAGACCATCGAGCGTTTTGGCATGGGATACGCCCCCGCCGCATGGGACGCCTTTCTTGGGGTAGCCACCCGCCGCGGATTCGACCCCGCCGTACTGGAGCGGGCCGGCCTGGTCTCTCCCAGGAGAGAAGGCAAGGGATTTTACGACCGCTTCCGCGAGCGGCTGATCTTTCCCATCGCCAACCTCTCCGGCCGCACCATCGCCTTTGGCGCCCGGGCCCTCCAGGCCGAGCAGCAGCCCAAATACCTGAACTCCCCGGAGACCCCCATCTACCACAAAAGCAGGACCCTTTACGGCCTGCACCAGGCCCGCGAGGCCATCCGCCGGCAGGAGGCGGTTCTGGTGGTGGAGGGGTACATGGATTACCTGTGCCTGGCACAGCAGGGCATCGAGCACGCCGTGGCGTCGGCCGGCACCGCCCTCACCGAGGAGCACTGCCGGCTCCTGGGCCGCTTTGCCAGCCGGGCGGTGCTGATCTTCGACGGCGACGAGGCCGGCTCGGCCGCCTCCCTGCGCGGCCTGGAGGTGGTGCTGGCCGCGGGCCTGGAGGCGGCCGTAGTCTCTCTGCCAGAGGGCCACGACCCGGACACCTTTGTGCAGGCGCAGGGCCCCGAGGCGCTCCGGTCCCTGGTGGCCAGCGCCGGCTCGGCCCTCGACTTCCATCTGGAGCAACTGGCCCGCCGGCACGACCTGCGCACCCTGGAGGGCAAGGCCAGGGCCGCCGAGGCGGTGCAGTCCCTGCTGGCCCGCTGCCGGGACGCGGTGCGCCGCGACCTACTGCTGCGCGAAGCCTCCCAGCGCCTGGGCATCGACGAAAAAGCCTTCCGGCAGCAGCTGCAGCAGAGCCTGCGCCGGCGGGCCCCCAGATCCCCGCGGATGTCCCAAGATGCCGTACCCTCCAGCCAGCCGCCCAGGGACCCACCCAGCTACGAGAAAACCTTCCTCGGCCTGTTACTCAATTATCCCAACTTGATCGGTCCTTCTGCCGAAAAGCTGACCCCTGAGCTCTTTGCCGATCCACGTATCCAGCGCCTGGCCCGGCTGCTCTTTGGCGAATACCGCCGTGCTGAGGAACTGGACCTGCCCACACTGATGGACCGCTGCGCTGACCCGGAACTGTCCCAACTCATCTCCGCCTGCGCCATGGAGGGCTTCGATCCGGCCCAGGTGCAACAGCAATGGGAAGACCATCTCCGGCGCCTCCGCGAGGAGGCCCTCACCGGCCAGATCAGCCAGTGCCACCAGGCCCTGCAAGAGGCCGAAAGGGCGGGGCGGAGTCAAGAGGTGGACCGCCTCAACGCCGAACTCATGGGGCTGATCAAGCTGCGGCACAGCCACAAGCCCCAGCCCCCCATTCCTTGACCGGCCCTAAAAATCCGGTAGATTGACTTGTTTAGGGCCCATAGCTCAGCTGGTTAGAGCGGCGGACTCATAATCCGTTGGTCCTAGGTTCAAGTCCTAGTGGGCCCACCACCTCTGGTATTAAAGCGGCCGTGAGCGGAGCCGACCCGCCCTTCGCGGCCGCTTTTTTTTACCGATTCCCCCGCGCCCTTCCCTGCAATAATTCTTGACAACCCTCGAAACCCACCTTTAGATAAAAGCACATATTGCTCCAGGAGCTGTTGGGGACCCTCTTTCCAGAGGGGAGAACGGCGATGGCAGCTTCGGCCTATCTGGACAACTCGCTTGGCCGGCTGCGCCGGGTGTACTGGTGGTCCCTGGCCATCGCCGCCGGTCTGCACTTGGCCCTGGCGATCTGGTTGTTGGCCGGATTTGACCCGTAGCGGGTCAGTATCCCCGAGCCGGCAAAGGTCAAATTCTTCACCCGCCGCGACCCCACCCTGGCCAAGCCCATGGAGATCCGCAAGGTGCCCCAGCCCAGGCGCCAACTGGTGCGCCGGCAGCTCCAGCCCACCGCAGCCCGCATGGACCAGGTCCGGGCCAGCGCCCGGGTGGTGGTGGCCGACCTGGACCCCCAGGGGGGCGCACAGACCGTATCCCAGATCGCCGGAG
This sequence comes from Candidatus Handelsmanbacteria bacterium, assembly GCA_016867395.1. Lineage (GTDB taxonomy): Bacteria > Latescibacterota > UBA2968 > UBA8231 > UBA8231 > SICG01. The sequence continues at coordinate 38,501 of VGJS01000007.1, read as the reverse complement.
AGGGAGGGCAGGCCCTCTTCTCCCCCGCCGATGTGACCCAGGCCGCCCAGGTGGAGGCCCTGATTGCGAGGGTCATGGAGGCGTACGGGTCGCTGGACTGCGCCTTCAACAACGCCGGCATCGGCGGCACCGGCGCCTCCACCGACCAGTACGAGGAGGCGGACTGGGACCGGCTGCTGGCCGTCAATCTCAAGGGGGTGTGGCTCTGCCTCAACTACGAGCTACAGCAGATGCGGCGGCAGGGCCGGGGCGCTATCGTCAACAACGCCTCAGTGTGGGGGGTGGCCGCCCTGGAGAACGCCCCGGCCTACACCGCCAGCAAACACGGGGTGGTGGGCCTGACCAAAGTAGCGGCCCTGGAGAACGCCACCAGCGGGGTGCGGATCAACGCCGTGTGCCCCGGCTTCACCCGCACCCCATTGATCGAGCAACTCCTGATCGACCGGCCCCAGATGGAGGCCAAGATCATGAGCCGCCAGCCCATCGGCCGGCTGGCCGACCCGGCGGAGGCGGCCGCGGCCGTGGTCTGGCTCTGCTCCCCGGCCGCCTCCTTTGTCACCGGCCAGTCCCTGGGGGTGGACGGGGGCCTGCTGGCCCGCTGAGGGTGTTGATTTAATCTCGTAGGGTACTTATTATAGTTACCGCTTTGGGCGATTAGCTCAGCTGGTTAGAGCGCTGGTCTCACATACCAGAGGTCGCTGGTTCAACTCCAGCATCGCCCACCACCAAAATGAGGGCCGGTAAGCCAAAGCACAGGCTTGCCGGCCTTTTTGTTTTTCAGCCACCTGCACTGTATCGCGCTAGCGGGCATCCGATGGATCAGAGCGCAACTTGACCCTGGAGTCGGGAACCCGCTAATTGCCTCCCTGACCTCACCCTTCCCCCACTGAGGCTCCTCATGGCCCATTACCGCTGTGCGCTGATCGGCTGCGGCGGCATGTCGGCTCTCCACGCCGCCGGCTACGCCTCCCACAAGAACTGCGAGATCGTCGCCGTGGCCGATACCGCCGAGGACAAGGCCAGGGCCCGCGCCGCGTCCCACGCCCCCGGCGCGGCCATCTACACGGATTATGTTCGGATGCTGAAGGCCGAGAAGCCCGACATCGTCAGCATCTGTCTGTGGCCCCACCTCCACGCACCCGCGGTGCTGGCCGGTGCGAGGGCAGGTGTCAAGGCGATCCACTGCGAGAAACCCATGGCGCCGACCTGGGGCGAGTCGCTGAAGATGGTCGCCGCCTGCGACAAGGCCGGCGTGCAACTCACCTTCGGCCACCAGCGCCGCTTTCTGGACGCCTTCCGCAAGGCCAGGCAGCTCAAGGAAGAAGGAGCCATCGGCGAGCTGGTCCGCGTCGAAGGCTCCTGCGACAACATGATCGACTGGGGGACCCACTGGCTCGACATGATGTTCTTCATGAACAACGAGACCCCCGCCCTCTGGGTCCTCGGCCAGATCAGCGCCCCCCGGTGGCGCGAGGTCTTTGGCCTGCCCATAGAAACCCAGGCGATCTGCGAGCTCAAGTTCCAGAACAACGTGCGCGGCGTGCTCTTCACCGGCGAGGACAATGACATCGGCTGCAGCATCCGCCTGATTGGCAGCGCCGGCTGCATCGAGTTGCGCGGGGGTGAGAAACCCCTGTGGGTCCAGGGCAAGGGAGGGGGGTGGAGGACGCCCAAGGTCGTCGGCAGCCTCCACAGCGGCGAGGCGGTCGGCTGGGGGGTACACGATCTGGTCGATTCGCTCAGGGCGGGCCGCCAGCCCGAGTTGTCCGCCCGCCGCGCCCTGCAGGCCACCGAGGTCATCTTCGCGACCTACGAATCCAGCCGGCGCCGCGGCCGGGTGGATCTGCCGCTGAAACCGAAGGACTCCGCCTACCTGAGCATGATCGAAAACGGGGACCTGAAACCCAAGCGCAAGTGAGGCGGCACCGCGAGCATCCCTGAAACGAGGTTGTGGAACAAAACGGCCGGGAAGCAAGCTCCAGCGCTTCTCGGCCGTTCTTGTTGCCATAGGGGCCAGCTAATACCCCTCATTCATGCTCAGCCGTAGACCGCCTGGATCATGGCGTTGATGTAGCCGAAACAGTAGGCATAGGACTGGTAGTAGCCCTTGGGATCATCGTCGGTGTGCGGGACGTGGTCGGGGTCGATGCCATAGCAATAGCCGGTGTCCTTGAGGGCCTTCAATACCCGGAAGAAGTCCATCTCCCCCTCATCGGGCAGGGCCTCGCGGAAGCTGTAGCGCCTGCCGAGGAGGTTGCGGTAGTGGACCAGGAAAATGGTGTTGCGGCTGCCGAAGTACTCGATGAAGGGGTAGATCTGACTGGCCGGGTCCTCGAGCATTTCGGCGATGGAGCCGATGCAGAAGTTCCAGCCGTTATAGGGGCTGCGCTGAATCTCGATAAACCGCTTCATGCCCTCGAAATCATTGAGGACCTTGTCCACCCCCTTGTAGCCGGGAGGGGTGGGTGGGTCTTCCTGGGAATTCCCCATCCGCACCTTGTACTCCTCGGCCACCGGGATCATGCGTTCGAGCAGGTACTCGATGCGCTCCCAATGCATCTGCGCGGTGACCCGCCCCGCCGGCGTCAGCCGGGCCTGTTCCTCGGCCGGGATCTCGTCCAGGCGGAAGGCGGTGTGGTAATAGCCGCCCCGCCCCTCCTCCTGCTCGGTGCGGTCGATGGGCAGGACGCAGGTGTTGTAGCGCAGGGAGTCGATGCCGGCTCGCGATGCGGTGCGGATCATCTCGCAGACCAGGTCGATCTCCCGGTCGCGCTCCGGGCTTTTGCCAAAATAGATGATATGGGGAAGCTCCTGGTAGATGGGCAGCAGGCTCAGGTCCAGGGTCATCCCGAAGGACTCGTGGCGCTCCCTTTCCCGGAGCAGCTCGTCGAGTTTCCAACCGCAGTCGCGGTGAAAGGGGAAGGTGGCGGCCTTGTGGCGCACCCCGCAGCGCTGCAGAAAGCGCAACTCGGCGTCGCTCGACCCAAAGCCCTGGGTGCGCACGTACATCCGCCTGCCCTGGTCCAGCGCTGCCGTTGCACCTCCGGCGGCAGAGGCCGCGGCCTCGCCGGCGGCGAGACCATTTTCAAATGGATCAGCTTGCTTCATGGGACTCCTTTCTCTAAGTGTCGGCGGCGCTGGCGGAAGAGCACCAGGGGCCATTTCTTCTTTATCGCAGCCAGTGGTGCAAAAGCCTCGCCTTCAGCATATCCTCTCCTCCAGAAAAAAACCTCACTCCGCGCGGCTCCCCGAACCATACAGAAAATAATGCCGGGTCTCACGTACCTCGACCCGCCAACCCAATTCCCGCAGGCGGCGCGACAGCTCTTCGGGCTGGTAGAAGACCTTGATGATACGGTACGAACGGCCGTCGTTCAGGCAGCGCACCGTAACCCCCACCTCCTGGTCCTGGCGATGATGATTGCCGGCCGCCAGGGTCTGGATGTCCCGCGCCAGGGTGTCGATGAAGAATACCTGCCCCCCGGGCGGAGCACCGACCTGACCAGGTCCCAGAACTCCGCGAAACGGTGGGGCGGGACGTAAGACAGCCAGCAACCAAAAAAAACCCGCGTCGTACAGTCGGTCCGGACTCCACTCGAACAGATTCGCCTGCACATATCGCACCCCGGCCTCGCCGTGGCGCCGGCGGTTATGGGCCAGGGTCTCTGCCGAGGCGTCCACCGCCGTGACCGCCCCCGTCCGCGCCAGGGTCCCCGTCCACCAGCCGGTGCCGCTGGCCAGTTCCAGCACCTGGCAACCCGGCCCGAACCGGCGCAGGGCCTGGTGAACCTCCTCCAACTCGGCCAGGAAGACGCCGTTCCACTCCGGGCCGTGGTCGTAGCGTCCCTGCCTCAGATACCACTCCTCGTACTCGCCGGCCCGGGCCCGGTAGTAGTCGATCTGCTCGGCGATGAGGCCGGGATCATCTGGGGATTCCGCCATGTATACCACCTGGTGGCTCAGGTGGATGAGGGCTCCAACGCCTCCTCCAGGTATCGCTGGTACGCGTCGAATCCGTAGATCAGGTACTCCAGCTCCATCGAGGGCAGCCGGAAAGGGTCGCTGCGCTCGGTGATGTACCGGCTCCCCTGCGGTGGGCCACCGTCCTCCTCAAAGACGGCGCGGTTGGCCAGGTTGAGGCGGGAGGATAGGGGTAGATAGGCGGATGTCGGAAAAGGTGTACCGACTGAAGCTGATCTGGGGCAGCAACAGGCCCAGCCACCAGGCGCGGCAAGGCCGCCAGAATGAAGGGAGGCTCACCTCGTCTGCCTACGAGAACTTGGCCGGCGTCGCCGGCGTCGACAGCTCGTCCAGCCTGGCCCGGTCCTCCCGCTCCAGCGCCCAGCCGGTGGCCCCAAAGGCGTCGTCCACCTGCTCGGGGAGGTCGGCCCCCAGGATCGGGGCCGTTACCTCTGGGTGGTCGAGCACCCAGGCAATGGCCACCTGCGAGGGGGTCCTGCCGTATTTGCGCCCCAACTCGATCAGCGCCGCCACGATCCGGTCGGCCTGCTCGGTCATCGCCTCGGCAAAGGCGTAGCGGGAGCGGCTCAGGCCGGCGGCCGGGTCCACCCCCCAGGGGGAGTCCGCCGGCGGGGCAGTCCCGCGCCGGAATCGCCCGCTCAACAGGCCGATGGCCAGAGGGCTGTAGGTCATGCTCCCCAGGCCGAACTCGGCGCACAAGGGGGCCAACTCGGTCTCGAACTCGGTGCGGTTTAGCAGGCTGTACTGGTACTGGAGGCAGACGAAGGGGGCCAGGTTGCGCTTGTCGCCCACCCAGAGGGCCTCCACCACCTTGCGCACCGGCCAGTTGCTGCAACCCACGTGCCGCACCTTGCCCTGGCGCACCAGGTCGTCTAGGGTGCGGACGATCTCCTCCACCGGGGCCCTGGGGTCGTAGGAGTGCAGCAGATACAGGTCGAGAAAATCGGTCCGAAGCCGCCGGAGGCTAGCCTCCACCCCGCGCAGGATGTTGATGCGGGTCAGGCCGACGCGGTTGGGATCATTCCCCAGGGTGCCGAAGATCTTGGTGCAGAGGACCACCTCCTCGCGCCTCCCCTTCAGGGCCCGGCCCACCAGCTCCTCTGAGCGGCCCTCGCCGTAGAGGGCGGTGTCGATGAAATTGCAGCCCAGGTCCAGTGCCCGGTCGATGGTGCGGAGGCAGAGGTTTTCGTCGGTCTGGCCGCGAAAGGCCGTGCCCAGGCAGATGGCCGACACCTGAATGCCGGTCCTGCCCAGATAGCGGAAGTCCATGCCAGCACTTCTCCCTTTTCAGGTCTGCCCCAAGGTACGGCGCAAAGCAGCCGGCCACAACCAGCCGGGGGCAGTCACCCTCTCCGCTCGCGGAAACGGTTGCGGGCGTCGAGCCACTCCACCTTCCAGACCCCCTTCTTCCCCCCGTAGATCCGGCTGGCCAGCCACTCCTCCTCGGCGGGGAGCTCCCCCTCCCCCACCTCCTTGTGCCAGGCCCTGGGCCGGCCGTCCTCCCCGTTGTTCCAGCGGTAGCGCCGGCCCTTGAGCAGGTCCTTGGCCGCATAGGGGGCCTCCACCGCCCAGATATGGGCCAGCCGCTTCCCCGCCGCCGCCAAGAGCAGGCGCAGCGGCAACTCGCCGTCGGGCAGGGGCGCGGCCAGGGCGTGGATTAGGGCCCGGCAGTCACTGTCGGCGGCGTGGGCGTCGTAGAAGACCTTGCAGTGCTGGTAGAGCAGAAACTCCAGGGACCGGGACGAGTACCCCGCCCGCTCCTTCCAGGGCACATCCTCCAGGGAGCAGGCCCAACTCTGATCGCGAAAGAGGGGCAGCCGGCGTTCGAGGAAGGGCCGGTCGAAGCTGGCATTGTGGGCGATGACCAGGGCGGCTTTGCCCAGCAGGGAGGCGATGGCCCCCTCGTCGAGGCGCTGGCCGCGCACATCCCCGTCGGTGATGCCGGTCAGGGCGGTGATCTCCGGAGGAATGGGCCGGCCCGGATCCTCGTAATACACCGCCGGCTCCCCGACCGCGTAGATCCGCCCGCTCTGGGGGTGGTACTCAAAGGGGATGCCACCGAACTGGATGATGGCGTCGCGTTGGGCCTCGAAGCCGGTGGTCTCCACGTCCACCGCCAGGGCAGTGAGGGTGGGAACCCCGTCGGGGGGATGGTACTGGCGCACCAGGGGCAGCCGGCGCAGGACCCGGTACTCCCCGGTGGCTTCGAGTTCGGCGGCGCGCGGGTCCGGGTCGGCAGCCCTCACGTTTTACCTCTTTGGAACGGACTCATTTCCGCTCTTGCTTTGGTTCCTGAGCCGCGTCCTTTTTGTAGATCTCCTTCAGCTTGGGCATGAGGCGCAGCATCAGTTTCTGGTTGATCTCCATGGAGTGCTGCATCAGCGCCGGCTGCTTGGCCACGAAGGCGCGGCCGGCAGGAGACCAGTAGAATTCGAGCAAACCCCTGAGTTCGCCGGCGGTGAAGGTCGCGGCGTAGAGGCCGACGTAGTCGTCCTTGATCTTTGCCCAACTGAGTTCCTCGGCCATGACCTCCATCATCCGCTGGTTCTGCTGCGGCATCTCGGGGGGGTCCTCACCCATTGCCTTGCTCATCTGCGCCAACTGAGCCGGCATCGCCTGCTTCATCACCGCCAGGGATTGCTCGATGGTCTGGGGCATGTTCATGGCCATCAATACCTCCTCGGCCAGGACCGGACCGCCACCCAGCGCCAGCAATAAGCTAATGCTTTTCATCGTCACCCCTCCAGTTTGAGGATTCGCGCACCGGCTCCTGTCCTCGCCGGCGCTCCTCCTCTAGAACTTAAGCAAGTCCGCCTTCCGGAGCGGCTTTTTCCGCCCGCCTTCCGGGGGTATATTCCACTCGCCCCTATCTGGGACAGGAGACCTGCCATGGAAATCCGCAACCCCTCCTTCTTCACCGCCCCTGAGCACTACCTGTCGCCCGTCTGCCAGTTCCACCAGGTGCAGGTGGCCGCCCTGGCCGCCGACCGGCACCGCCGCGAGGACCTGCGTCCCGGCGGGGGCACCCGCACCGCCCTCCAGGGCGGCTTCTACTTCCAGACCGCCCTCTACCACCACACCGGCGCCCTGCCCCTGATCTTCGAGTTCCCCCGCGGCCTGGCGATGAAACCTTTCACCTTCGACGAGATCCTCGACGTGGGACTGACGGTCCTCGAGGAGGTCTTGCGCTACGGGGTCACCTGCCGGTGCTGGCCGCGCTGAGCCCTTGATGCCTCCTCGGGCTGGCCCTATGTTGGAGGCCAGCCCTCAAACGATACGGAGCCCCATGGAAAAATTCGCCCCGCTCAACCTGAGCCCAGAGGAACTGACCGCCTACACCCCCGAATGGCAGGGGGAGCGCTTCCCCGACGGCCGCCCCCGGGTGCCCGACGACATCGTCGCCCGCATGCGCGGCGTGACCATCACCCAGGCCTGGGGGGTCCTGCGCGGCGCCGGCTTCAACCACCAGTACGAGGGCGGCTGGCAGTGCACCCACCCCGGCGGCGTCCTCTGCGGCCGGGCCCTCACCGCCCTGTACATGCCCCGCCGGCCCGATATGCGCCAGGTGATGGAGGCGCGCGGAGAGCAAGCCGGCCAGGTCGGCGACCAGATCTCCTGGCCCATCGACGCCCTGGTGCCCGGCGACGTGTACGTGGCCGACGTCTTCGGCAAGATCGCCGAGGGCCCGGTGATCGGCGACAACCTGGCCACCGCTATCCTCACCAACTCGGGCAACGGGGTGGTCCACGACGCCGCGGTGCGCGACCTGGAGGGCATCGAAGAGCTCGAAGGCTTTGCCAGCTTCGTGCGCGGCTGGCACCCCTCCTACGCCTCCCCCACCATCATGCTGGTGGGCATGAACTGCCCGGTGCGCCTGGGCCTGGCCACCGTCATGCCGGGGGACATCGTGCTGGGCAAGCGCGAGGGGGTGATCTTCATCCCGCCCCACCTGGCCGAGAAGGTGGTGACCACCTCGGAGGTCATCCGCCTGCGCGACATGTTCGGGATGCAGCGGCTGCGCGAGGGCAAGTACACCCCCGGCCAGATCGATACCCGCTGGACCGACGAGATCGAGGCCGATTTCTCGCGCTGGCTCGAAGAGCACCTCGACGACCTGCCCATCCCCCGCGAGGCCATTCAGGATCTGCTCAAGGAACGCACCTGGTAGGAGGAGCCCATGCCCGCCATCCGCGTCGCCGCCATCCAGCCCAAGCGCCGCACCCTCTCCTACAAACTCTCTTTTGACGAGGCCCTGGAGCAGGTGTGCCGGAACCTCGGCGAGTTGGGGGCCCTGGCCGAGGAGGCCGCCGGCCAGGGCTGCCGGATCATCGGCTTTCCCGAGGACACCCTGGGCACCCTGGAGTGGGAGGCCGGCAACCCCGGGGAACTCCACGCCTTTCTGCGCCGGGCCGAGGCCCTCATGCTCGAAAACTTCGGCGCAGTGGCCGCCCGCCATCACCTTTCCATCGCCTGCTGCAACGACTGCGCCGAGGGGGAGGACATCTACAACACCGCCATCCTGCTGGGGCCCGACGGCAAGGAGATCGGCCGCTACCGCAAGGTGCAGCCCAACCTGGCCGAGAGCCGGCACCGGCGGGGGACCCACTTCCCGGTCTTCGAGGTCCCCGGCGTCGGCACCGTGGGCCTGTGCATCTGCTACGACCTGCTCTTTCCCGAGACCACCCGGGCCCTGGCCCTGGCCGGGGCCGACCTGGTCTTCCATCTCACCCTGGGCGGGGCCTCAATGGGTGTCCCCGAGGCCGACTTGGCGGCCTTCAGCACCCGGGCCAGCGAGAACTTCATTTACCTGGCGGTGGCCTTCCGCGGCGGCAACAGCATGGTCATCGGGCCCAAGGGAGAGATCCTCGCCGAGGGCGGCAAGGCCCAGGACACCATCGTCGCCGCCCAGATCGACCTGGCCGGGGGCCGCGAGGCCGGCGATTCCCTCGGCGGCCTGACCAGCGATTTCCGCGCCCGCCTCTTCCGCGAGCGCAATCCGGCGGCCTACGCCATCCTTACTGATCCCAGCCCGCCGGCCCTCGACAAGCTGCGCCACATCGCGGTCCCCTCCATCGCCGAAGCCTCCGCCCTGATGGCCGAGGGCCCCACCACCGGGGCCGACGCCTTCTACGAGGCCGACCGCTGGCTGAAAGGGGGCAAGACCGAAGCCGCCCGCCAGCGTTTCGCCGAACTCGGCGACCGCTTCGGCACTACCTGGATAGCGAGGGTGTCGCGGGAAAGGCTGGAGAAACTCAAACCCTGAGGCCGCCTAAGGGCGGCGTCCAACCATCAGAGGAGAACACCGTGCGCCTCATCGCCGTCGGCTGCGAGTACACCGGGGTCAGCACCTTGATCAACAGCCTCGACGCCTGGGGCATGGAGTGGGGCTTCCAGCACCACCTCGACGACCACTTCACCATCCCGGACGCCTACCACCTCAACCAGGAAGAGCAGCAGGCCATGCTCGCCATGCTGCCGGCCATCAAGGAGCGCTTCCAGCGCTTCCAGATCGTCTACCACGTGCGCCTGCTGCACCGCTACCAGCACATCCTGCTGGGCGGCTTTCACATCGAGGAGATGGTCTACGGCCCACGTTACTACTACCCCGGCCTCCATATCGAGATCCGCGAATACGAACCCGACATGCCCGAGGACACCCTCCTGGTCCACCTCAAAGCCCGGCCCGAGGTGATCCGCAGTCGCATGGCCGCCCAGCCCCATCCCCACCAACTGGTCCCCTCCGGTGACGTGGAGGCCGTCCTCGCCCACTTTGCCCAGGAGTACCGCCACTCGTGGATCAGGCGGAAGTTCGAGATCGACACCTCGGACCTGTCCCCCGCCCAGCTTCTAGAAACCTTCCTGCGCCTCTCCATCCCCCACCTCAGCCCCGCCGACGCGGCCATCCGGGCGCTGACGGCTCACTGAGGATGGCGGGCGAAGTAGAAGACCTGCAAGGGCTCGCTGGTGTGGTTGATCAGCGAGTGCCCCGGATCAGAGGGGCACACTGAGACCGCGGTGCCCGGGGTCTGGACACACACCTCCTGGCTGACCACGTGCACCCCCTGGCCCCGCCACATGTACCACACCTCGTCCATGTCGGACTTGTGCCCGTGGGTGTCGGCCGGCTGCATGGCCTCGATGCGCACGATGAGGACGGTGTGCAGGGCCAGCAGGCCGTCGCTGCGGTCGAAGACCTTGTGAACCAGGTGAGCCCAGTGGCCCTGGCCCATGCCGTTCTCGACGAAGTTGCGGACCAGGGGCCGGCGCAGCTTGGGCTTGACCCCCTTGGGCACTGCCTCGACCAGGATCAGCAGTTCCAGGGGCTCGGCCCCGTCGTTGGCGAAACTGAACTCCACCCCCGGCGGGACGATGATCCCGTCCCCCTCGCGCAGGTTATGCTTCTGCTTGCCGGCCAGCAGCAGGCCCGAACCCGAGGCCACGAAGTAAATCTCCTGCAACCCTTTGTTGGCCTGGGGGGTCGAGGCGGCGCCCGGCTCCAGGTACCCGCGCGCGAAGCTTTCGACGAAGCGCAGGATTCCCCCCCCCTGCGGGGCCTGGGGGACCTGGCGGGTGAAGATCACCCGCTGGATGATGCTGCCGTGGCTCAGGGTGGCCGGGCAGTCCAGCCAGTGGCGTTTGTCCATGAGGAGCTCCTTGGGTTTCAGGCCCCCCGCCGCAGAAATGCCGGCAGCAGGCTTTGGGGTAGGGTGGTTTCCTCGGGAAAATGGTAGAAGGCCGCCACGCGGCCCGCCGGGATCTCCAGCCCCTCGCGGGCAAAGAGTTCCTGGATGCGCGGCACCAGTTGGTTGTCGATCACCCACTGCTGGCCCGGCCAGATCCGGGCCCGCAGCCGCACGAAACTCTCCCCCGTCTCCAGCCGCATCCCTTCGACCTGGGGCGGGCCCATCACCACCTCGCGGAACTGCCGCTCCAGTTCCGCGCCCAAGCGCCCCAGCAGGTGGCCGGCCTCTTCCTCCCTGGAGGGGTCCGCCAGGGCCACGTCCACTCCCACCTCCACGGCCCCCTTGCGGTAGCGGGCCACCAGGGGGATGTTGCGGTTGGCGAAGATGACCTGGGCCCCGTGGTAGTTGCGCAGCCGCACCGTGCGCAGCCCGATCTCCTCCACCACCCCCACCTGGCCGCTGATCTCCACCATGTCCCCCACCGAGAACTGGTCCTCAAAAAGAATGAAAAATCCGGTGACCACGTCCTGTACCAGGCCCTGGGAGCCGAAGCCCAGGGCCACCCCCACCAGGGAAAGGGAGGCCATGTATGCGCGGTAGTCGATGCCGAACTGGCTGAGGATATAGCCCAGGGCCGTGAAGTAGACCACGTAGCGGGCGATGCTGATAAAGAGGGTCTGGAGGGTGATGGAGCGCTGGCGGCCTCCGAAGAGCAGCATCAGGGGCGCCCAGCGGGAGTGCAGCAGCCGGCGGCTGGCCCACTGCACCAGGTCCATCAGCAGCTTGGCCCCCAGCAGCACCCCCAGGGCGACGGCCACCCGCAGGAGCTTGCGCTCTAGATCCTCGGCGGAAACCTGGAAGAGCCAGGCCAGGAACCGGGCCCACTGGTGCGACCCCTGCTCCCCAGCCGGCTCCTGGGCCGCCAGGACCGCCCCGGCCCAGCCAAAGCTCAGCAACGCCGCCGCGCCGGCTGCGCCCATCTCGACCCTTCCTTTCACAGGGCCAGGGCCAGGAGTTTTTCCTGGGTGGCCTCAGCCCTTTCGAGGGCGCCGGTGATCCGGCCGCCCTTCATCACCAGGATGCGGTCGCACAGGCCCAGAAGCTCGGGCAATTCCGAGGAGATCACCACCAGGCCCAATCCCTGGCCGGCCAGTTCGTCCAGCAGGCGGTAGATTTCAGCCCTGGCCCCCACGTCGATGCCCCGGGTGGGCTCGTCCACCACCAGCACCACCAGCGCCTGGCGCAAGAGCCAGCGGGCGATGAGCACCTTCTGCTGGTTGCCTCCGCTCAAGAGGGAGATGCGCTGCCCAAGCGAGGGGGTGCGCACCTCCAGCCGCCGCACCTGCGCCGCCACTGCCTCCCGCTCACGACCGCCCTCGATCCACCCCCGCCGGCTGAACTGCTCCAGGGCGGCGATGCTGGCGTTGTGGCCCACCCCCAGTTGCGGAAAGATCCCCTCCCCCCGCCGGTCCTCCGGCACCAGGCCCAATCCCAGTCGGCGGGCTGCGGCGCAGGAATCGGGCGGCAGTTCCTCCCCACCCACCCGCACCCTTCCGGCCAGCCGCCGGTCCAGCCCCAGCACCCCCCTGGCCACCTCGGTGCGGCCCGCCCCCATCAACCCCGAGAATCCGACGATCTCCCCCGCCCTCACCTGGAAGGAGATGTCGCGTACCCTGGCGGTGCTCAGCCCCTCCACCTCCAGGGCCGGGGCCCCGCCGGGCCGGTGCCTGCGGCTGAACATCTCCCCCAGGGGCCGGCCCACCATCAGGCCGATCAGCCGGGCCTCGTCCAATTCCCCCGCCCCTGAGGTGGCCACCCGCGCCCCGTCGCGCAGCACGGTGACCCGGTCGGCCAGGGCGAAGATCTCCTGCAGCTTGTGCGAGACGTAGAGGATGGCCGTCCCCTGCTCGCGCAGCCGGCGCACCAGGCCGAAGAGCCGGCTGATCTCCGAGGGGGTCAGGGCCGAGGTGGGCTCGTCCATGACCAGCACCCTGGCCTGGCAGGAGAGGGCCCGGGCGATCTCTACCAGTTGCTGGGCGGCGATCCCCAGGCGCGCCACCTCCGTCTCCGGGTCCACCTCCAGTCCCACCTGCTCCAGGACCAGGGCGCTGTCGCGGTAGAGCTGAGCCCACAACACCCGGCCGCGGCGGGAGGGCAGGCGGCCGAAGAAGATGTTCTCGGCCACCGAGAGCCGGGGAGCCAGTTCCAGTTCCTGGTACACCACGCTGATCCCGCGCCGGATGGCGTCCTGGGGCGAGTGGATCTGCGCCGGCTTCCCCTCAATGCGGTACTCGCCCTGCTCGAAAGAGACCGCCCCAGCCAGGATCTTGATCAGGGTGGATTTGCCGGCCCCGTTCTCGCCCACCAGGGCGTGTACCTCGCCGGGCCGCAGGTCGAAGTCCACCCCCTTGAGGGCGTAGACCCCGGGGTACTGCTTGTGGATGCCGCGCAATTCGACCAGGGGTTCCATCTCAGACCCGGCCCCTGGCCTGGCGCCTGCGAGTGTCCAGGTACACGGCCAGGATGATCACCGTGCCCCTGGCGATGTCGTGGTAGAAGGAGGAGACGTCGAGCAATACCAGGCCGTTGTTGAGCACCGTCAGGATGAGGATGCCCAGGCCCGCCCCCACCAGGGTGCCCAGACCCCCGCTGAGGCTTACCCCGCCGAGCACCACCGCGGCGATCACCTGCAATTCAAAACCCAGCCCCGCGTTGGGCTGCCCCGAGTTGAGGCGTGAGGCGAGGATGAAGGCGCTCAGGGCCGCCAGCACCCCACTGAGAGCAAAGGCCGCCAGCTTGAGCTTCTCCACCGGCAGGCCGGCCAGGCGGGCGGCCTGGGCATTGCCACCCACCGCGTAGAGGTACCGCCCGGCCGGGGTGTGGTGCAGCACCAGATAGAAGAGCAGGAAGAGTAGTGCGGCGATCACCACCGGGATGGGCAGGGGCCCCCAGTGCCCGGTGCCCACCTCGGTGAAGCCCTCGACCTGGCCCTGGATGGATACTGCCTGGGTGCCCACCATCGCCCCCCCGCGCAGGATGGCCATGCTGCCCAGGGTGGCGATCAGAGAGTTGATCCCGGCCCGGGTGACCAAAAGGCCGTTGCCCAGGCCGATCAGCAGGCCCGCCCCCAGCGCCCCCAGCAGGGCCAGCAGCAGGCTGCCGCTCTCGTTGAGCAGAAGCACCGCCAGGATGCCCACCACCGCCTGCGACGAGCCCGCGCTCAGGTCGATCTCCCCGGCCAGGATCACCACCACCATGCCGATGCCGGCGATGGCGATGAGGGAGGCGTCGCGCAGCACGTTTTTGAGATTGGCCGCGCTGAGGAAGACCGGGGTCAGGGCGCTGAGCACCGCGCACAAAAGCAGCAGGGCCAGCACCAGGGCGGCCTGCTCGCCGCGCAGCAGACGCCTGAGACGCTCCATTCAGCGGGCTGGCAAGAGGCGGCGGATGGCGTCGAAATTCATGACATACCCGTTGCCTTCCTGCCGGTAGTAGGTTGTGAAGTTCTCGGGAGTGAGTACGATGGTCGGGGTTTCGTAGTGCGGCGGCAGGGCCTCACCCTTGCCCAGGGCCACCGCCGCCTCGACCAGCGAAAGTCCGACAAAGTTGGGGAACATCGCCAGGACCGCCTTGTAGGGCGTGTGCCCCAACAGGGCCGTCTGTCCGACGATCCCCTCCAGGCCAAAGCCGATGGCCGTCAGTTTGGTCTGGTCCAGTCCAGCGGCCTGGTACGCGGCCATGCCCCCGGTGGTGGAATCGTCGTTGATGCCGAAGATGGCGTTGACCTCCGGGTGGGCGGTGAGGGCGTCCTGGGCCACCTTGAAGGCTTTTTCCTTGAGCCCCTGCCCGTCCACCTCCTGTGCGATGGTGTAGACGATGCCCGACTCGGCCAGGGCCTCCTTGAAGCCCTCCACCCGCAGCCGGCAATCCTCAAAGTTGGGCAGGCCGATGATCAGGATCTGTGGCTCGATCTGGTTGGACTTGGCGTACTCGGCGTACCAGCGGCCCGCCTTCTTGCCACTCTCCTTGTTGTTGATGCCCACGTAGGTATCGCTGCCGGGCACCGGGTTGGACTCGGTGATCACGTACAGCCCGGCTTCCTTGGCCTGGCGCACCAGCGCGTCGAGGGCCTTGGCGTCCACCGGGGTGAGGACCAGCACCTTCACCCCCTGGGCGATGAGGTTCTCGGCCTTGGAGATCTGCGCCGCCACGTCGAGGTTGGCATCGGCGATGACCAGGTCCACCCCCAGCTCGGCGGCCCGCTGCCTGGCAGCGGTGCAGATGTTCTGGTACCACTCGTGGGACATGTAGTTGACCACGTACCCCACCTTCAGCTTGCCGCTGTCGCCGCCCCGGCCGCAGCCCAGGCCCGCCAGTACCGCGATCAACAAGAATACCGTCAGTTTTTTCAATGGGTTCCTCCTGATTGTAATCGATTGGGGCGGAAGGTACAGAGGTAAACACAGAGCGTCAAGCGGCATCGAGGGGTATCCCTACGACACCCCTGAAGGGAGCGACGCCGGCCATTTCCGCTCCTTGATTAGTACGGCAATATGCCGTACATTTATAGCTACCCCGCAACCCCCTGGAGGCGAAAACCCATGCCGGTAAGCAAGCCCCCAACCCACAGCAAGAATCCGCGCAAAGCCGAGCGCCTCGAAGCCCGCATCAGCCGCGAGCAGAAACAGCTCATCCAGCGCGCCGCCACCCTCACCGGACGCTCGCTGACCGAGTTTGTCGTCAGCAGCCTTCAGGAGGCGGCCAGCCGCACCATCCATGAGCACGAACTGATCACGCTGAGCCGGGCAGATCAGGAGGTCTTCGTCCGTGCGCTGCTCTCGCCCCCGGGGCCCAACCAGAAGCTGCGTCGGGCCGCCCAGGCATACCGTGCCAGAACACAGGCATAGGTGGCCGCTACCCTCCCTTTCCCTTTTCTGATCGAACCGCTGGGCAAGCACCACCACCGCGCCGCTTTTTCTTCGGGCAGTCCACCCCTCGACCACTACCTCCAGCAGCAGGCAGGCCAGGAAGCCCGCCGGCACCTGGCCGTTACCTTTGTGCTGGTCGATGCCGACCGCCAGATCCTCGCCGGGTACTACACCCTTTCCGCCACCAGCATCCGTCTGGGGGAACTCCCCACCGAGATCGCCCAGAAGCTACCCCGCTACCCGCTGGTGCCGGCGACCCTGCTGGGGCGCCTGGCTGTCGATACCAGCTACCAGGGGAAAAGACTGGGGGAGTTCCTGCTCATGGATGCCCTGCGCCGCAGTTTCACCCAGAGTCAGGCCATTGCCTCGATGGCTGTGGTGGTTGACGCCAAGGACGAAGGAGCGCGCCGTTTCTACGAACGCTACGGCTTCATCAAGTTTCCTGACCAGCCCTTCCGGCTCTTCCTCCCCATGCAGACCATCGCCAAACTGTTCAGCTAAAGCCCTCTCCTCCCCTCTTCCCAAAAACGCTGCCTTCTGACACCTTGGTTTCCCTCGGCGTCTAGAGAAGAACCAGACTACTCCTGCAAGATCTCCTCGATCTCCCGCGCCGCCTCGTCCAATGCCTGCTGCGGGGTCTTGGTCCTGGTGAGGACCATGTTCACCGCCTCGGCCACCAACATCTGCATCTCGGAGATGCGCGGATGCCCAGGCCAGGCCAGGCCGTTCATCAGTTCGGCCTTCAGCACCTCCATGTCGATGTAGTCCGACCTCACCCCCGGCTCGTACGCCGTCTTGAGCGCCGGCATCAACACCAGCGAAGGATCGGGCACCTGCCACACCGGGTTGTCGACGAAGAGGGCCTTCAGCCCGGTCCAGGCTGCCTCCGGGTCCGGGGTGTACCCGGTGACGGCCACCATGGCGATGTCCAGCAGGGTGTGGGGTGGGTTCCCCTCGGCCGGCTGGGAAGGCACCGGCACCGGAGCCAGGCCCACGTCGGCCAGAGGGAAGTTGTAGTTCGTATTCACCGCCATCTGCCACCAGGGCCCCTCGACCGAGAAAAGCGCCCGCCCCCCGGACCAGTGGGCGATGTTCTCGTCGTTGGCGTACGCCGTGCAGGCTTCGGGCATGAAACCCTGCTCCTTCAGCCGCAGCAGGAAATTCAGCGCCGCCAGGCCCGCCGGCCCATTGAGGGTGCAGCGGGTCCAACCCTCGTCGAGCAGCCGCCCCCCCGCCTTGTAGAAGAGGGAAATGAAGCGATAGGCCGTATCCCCGTGGGTGCTGCCGGGCATGGTCAGGGTGTGGATGCCCGCTGCCTTGAGCTGGGGCCCCATCCCCTCCATCTCCTCCCAGGTGCGGGGCAGGTGCAGGCCGTGCGCGGCGAGAATGCGGCGGTTGTAGCCGATGACAAAGGGCAGGGTGGTGACCGGGATGCCGTAGTGCTTGCCCTGGAACTGCACATGTTCGAGGATGTGGGGCAGGTACCGCTCGCGGATCTGGGGGAAATCGGAAAAGCTCTCCAGCGGGTACAGGCCTCCCATCTCGCCGAACTCCACCGAGTACTTGTGGTGGACGTAGACCAGGTCGGGCCCCTCGCCGGCCACGGTGGCGGTGATCAGGCTCTCGCGCTGGGTGTTCCAGTCGCGGTTCTCGAAGGTGATCTGGATGTCGGGGTGGCCGGCGTTGAACTCGGCCACCCCCTGCCGCAACCAGGCCTGGGTGCGGGGCACCCCGCCGAAGGCCCAGAGCAGGATTTGGCGCGGCTGGTCCGGCCCGACCTCGCGGGTGCCGCCACAGGCCACCGTCAAGAGGCAGAGGGCCAGCCGCCAGCGGGACAATGCCACCCCCTTCAGAAGACCAGCACGTTGCGCAGGGCCCCGCCCCCTTCCATCTGGGCGATGGCCTCGTTGACCTCTTCGATGGGAAAGCGCCCGCTGACCAGTTCGTCGAGCTTGAGCCGGCCCTGCTGGTACAGCTCGATCCAGCGGGGGATGTGGACCCTGGGCAGGGTGGAGCCGTTCCAACTGCCCATCACCCGGCGCTCGGCGATGAAACTGCCCACGGCCAACTGGGCCTTGGCCCCGCCCTCGGGGATGCCCAGGATGATCTCGGCGCCGCGGTTGGCCAGCATCTCGAAGCCCTGCTCCACTGCCCGGGTGTTGCCTACGGTCACAAAGCTGTACTCGACTCCCCGCCCGCCGGTCAGCTCCTTCACCCCCGCCACCGGGTCGCCGCTCTTGCCGTTGACCACATGGGTGGCCCCAAAGCGGCGGGCCGCCTCCAGCTTGCTCTCCACCACATCCACGGCGATGATCGGGTAGGCCCCGGCCAGGGCCGCACCCTGCACCGAATTGAGCCCCACCCCGCCGATCCCAATCACCGCCACGCTGTGGCCGGCCTTGACCTGGGCGGTGTTGACCACCGCCCCCAGCCCGGCTATCACCCCGCAGCCCAAAAGCGCTGCTCCCTCCAGGGGCATCCCATCGGGCACCTGGATGAGCTGGGTCTGGTCCACCACCACCCGCTCGGCAAAGGCCGCGGAGCGAATGCCCCGCCCCAAGGTCTGCCCTTTTTTGTTCTTCAGCCGAGTGTCGGTGTCCAGGGCAAAGGTCCCGTCGCACATGTACTGGGCCCCGATGGTGCAGTAGTGGCAGCGGCCGCAGGAGCGGATCAGGCAGACCACCACCCGGTCCCCCGGCTTGGCCAGTACCACCTCCTCCCCCACCGCCTCCACCACCCCGGAGGCCTCGTGGCCGGGGATCAGGGGCAGGCTGCCGCCCCATTCCCCCCGGATCAGGTGGACGTCGCTGTGGCAGATGGCCGAGGCCGCCAGGCGCACCTCCACCTCGCCCCGGCCCGGCTTCTCCAGGTCCACCTCCTCCACCACCAGGGGTTTGCCGAACTCGTAGCACACCGCTGCCTTCATTATGCGCTCCTTTCGTCCGCCACGGGCCTGTCTGAGAAGTCGCTTTTAGGCCAAAGCCCGAGCGAAAGCGGCGCGGGCAAGGCACCCGAAGCAGGCGTATTGAACTACAAATACGCCGAATGAGGGTAACGACGATCCGCGCCGCTTGCAGCCGGGCGACGCCAGAATGGATTTTTCAGACAGGCCCTAACGCCAATCCCAAACGGGAATCCACCTTCCCGTCGTAGGCAGTGTAGGTGAGGTAGAAGGTCTCCCCGATCTTCACCAGGCGCGGGTCCTCGCAGCCACCGGGGGCCTCGTAGCTTTCCGTCGGCCCCATCACCGCCTGGTCCCAGCGCTCGAAGTGAATCCCGTCGCGGCTGGTGGCCAGGCCGACGCGCGAGGTGAAGCTGCGGCCGGGGAAATCACAGGGCCCCTCGGCGCGGTAGAGCAGGAACACCTCTTCCCCATCGGTGCAGGCCGTGGGGTTGTACAGGGCGTGCGACTCCCAGCCCTCCGAGGTGGGCTTCAGGATGGGATTGCCCTCGTACTTGGCAAAAGGTCCCAGTCCCCAAGCCATCTCTTTCACTCGATCCCGAAGTGCTGGTTGATCTCCCCCTGCCAGGTCTCCACCCGGCATTCCTCCACGTCGGCCACTGCCACCGGCCTGCCCAGCTCCGAGGATTCGAGGATGGCCAGGCCAGGAGCGATGTCCTTGAGCCCCTCCACCCCGCTGGTCTCGGGCTGCCGGCCCTGCTCGATGGCGCTGATGAACTCCAGCAACTCCAGGGCAAAGCCGTCCTCGATCCCGCGCGGGAAGAAGCGCTCCAGTGCCGCGGCCCCCACCTGCTGGCGGAAGAGTTCCCCCACCTCCACCGGCGCCTGCCCGTCGAGCACCACCCGCTCTCCCTTGAGACTGCCCTTGCTCCCGTAGATGGCTCCGCCCCCTTCAAAACCCGTGTGCTCCCCGTGCCCTGCCCAGGAAAAGAGCAGGTTGCCGATGGCCCCATTGGCGAACTCCAAAAGCGCGAAGAAGGTGTCGTCCACCTCGCAGCGCACCTCCTCGATCACCTTCCCCGCCTCGTCGCGGGTGTAGCGGATCGGCTCCACCGCCCTGGCCAGGGCCGAAACGGTCTCGATCTCGCCGCACTGGTAGCGCAGCCGGTCAAAGATATGGGCCCCGATGTCCATGCTGCCCCCGCCCCCGGCCTCCAGCTTGCGGTGCCGCCAGGCGGTCTTGGCCACGATCACGTCGGGAGACCAGATATTGCCCACCCCGCCGCCCAGCACCATCTGCACCGCTCCCAGGAGGCCGCTGTGCACTGCCCAACCCGTGGAGCGGGTGCTCTCGTAGTAGCGCAGGTTCTCGGCCACCCCCAGGCTCAGCCCACTGGCCTCGGCCAGCTCGATGAGCCGGCGGGCGGCCCGGGCCGTGGTGGTGAAGGGCTTCTCGATGAAGACATGCACCCCCCGCTCCAGCGCGTCCAGGGCCACCGGAAAGTGGGCCGAGACCGCCGAGAGCAGCACGAGGGCGTCCACGGCCTTCTCCTCCAGCATCAGCCGGTGGTCGGTGTAAATTTTGGGATCCGTGCCCTGGAAATCCCGCACGTACACGTCGCGCACGCTCAGGGGGTCGTGGGGCGAGGGCGAGATGGGCGGCAGGGGCGGGGGGCCCTTGCCGCGCTCCACATAACGGGCCGCATTCTCCCAATTGCGGGAACACAGGGCGCTGACCTCGAAGTGATCGTACCCCTTTTCGCGCAGGATCTTGAGGCCGCGCAGATGGGCCCCGGTGATCCCCCCACAACCCACGAAACCCAGGCGAAGCTTGGCCATGTCCTACTCCTTGACCGCCCCGGCGGTCAGCCCCTGCACAAAGAAGCGCTGCAGCGAGACGAAGAGGGCGATGGGCGGCAGGCTGAAGATCAGCGAGGCGGCGAAGAGCTGGTCGTACTTGTTGACGTACTGGCCCAGAAAGGCCGAGCGCAGCCCAACCGGGATGGTGAGGGCCTTGGACTTGGTGAAGACAAAGGCGAACAAAAACTCGTTCCACGAGAGCAGGAAGGCGAAGGTCCCCACCGCCACCACCGCCGGGGCCGCCAAAGGCAACAGGATGCGCCAGAGGAACTGCAGGCGCGAGCAGCCGTCGATGAGGGCGGCCTGCTCCAACTCCTCGGGGATGGCGCGGAAATAGCCATTGAGCAGCCAGGTGCAGAAGGGGATGGCGAAGCCGGTGTAGATCAGCACCATGCCGGCTAGGCTGTCCAGCAGTCCCAGGTTGCGGATCACCTGGAAGAGGGGGATGAGGATAGAGGAACCCGGCAGCATCTGCGACATCACCACCAGCATCAGCAGCAGGGTGGCGCCCGGAAAACGAAAGCGCGCAAAGGCATAGGCCGCGCTGATGCTGAAGGCCAGGGCGATGAGGGCCGTGCTCAGCGAGATGAGGATGCTGTTGAGGATATAGGCGTCGAAGGGCGCCGCGGCCCACAGGTCCACGTACGCGTTGAAGGTTATGGAGCGGGGGAAGACGATGGGCGGGGTGCTGGTCACCTCGGAGAGGGGCCGCAGCGAGGTGCTGACCACCCAGATGAGGGGCAGGACCAGCAAAATGGCGCTCAGTCCCCCCAGGCCGTAGCCCAGCCAGGCCCGGATCATTGCCTGGGTCCTAGTTTTCATCGCCCCTCCTCCGCTCCCTGAAGAGCACGCGGATGAACACCGCACTCACCGCCAGCAGAAAGGCCAAAAGCATCATGGCCGCCGCCGCGCCCCTGCCCAGTTGCAGGTTCTCGAAGGCGATGCGGTACACGGTGATGGGCACCACCTGGGTGGCCTTGGCCGGCCCCCCCTCGGTCATGATGAAGATCAGCCCGAAGTCGTTGACCATCCAGATGGTGGCAAAGAGGAAGACCACCCCGATGACGTGGCGCAACTGGGGCAGGGTGACGTTCCAGAAGCGCTGCAGCACGTTGGCCCCGTCCACCTGGGCCGCCTCGTACAGCTCCCCGGAGATGCCCTGCAGCCCGGCCAGCAACATGATGGTGATATAGGGCATGAAGCGCCAGACATTGGCCACCACCACCGCCCCCATCGCCGGCCCCGGCTGGGCCAGCCAGGGCACGTTGCTGTCGATGAGCCCCACGCTGAGCAGGAAATAGTTCACCAGGCCAAAGCTGTCGTGGAAGAGCCAGCGCCACATGTACCCGGTGACCACCGGGGCGATGGCCCAGGGCACCAGCAGGAAGGCGGTGAAAACCGGCCGGTGTTTCTTGATCTCGTTGAAGACCAGGGCCAGGGCCAGGCCCAGCACCAGGGCGATGGGCAGGGAGATGAAGGTGAACTTGAGGGAGCTGCCCACGCTGGAGTTGAAGCTGGCGCTGCCCAGGAGCTTGGCGTAGTTGGCCAGGCCCACCCACTCGCTCTCCCCGCCCTTGAGCAGGCGCACCTTCTGCAGGCTCATCAGCAGGTTGTTGAGTATGGGCCAGAGGATGATCACCCCCAGCACCACCAGGGCCGGCAGCAGAAAGTAATAGGGGGTCAGTTGTTTGTGCAGCCGCGAGCTAGTAATCATTGAGGATCTCGTTCACCTCCTCGGCCGCCGCGTCCAGGGCCTGCTGGGGACTGAGGGCGCCGGTCAGGGCCATGTTGACCGCGTCGGCGATGCAGCGCTGGATCTCGGTGATCCCAGGGTGCCCCGGCCACCCCAGCGCGTTGCGGCCGGCCTCGGCCAGCACCTCCAGGTCGATGTACCTGGACTGCACCCCCGGTTCGTACGCCGCCTTGTGGGCCGGGATTCCCCCCATCGCCGGATTGGGCACCTTCCACACCGGGTCCTCCACGTTGAGGGCCTTGAGCACGGTCCAGGCCTGCTGGGGCACCCGGGTGTACCCGGTGATGGAGACCATCACCACGTCGAGCAGGGTGCACGGCGGGTTGGGCTCCAGCGGTTGGGCCGGGCCGGGCACCTGGGCCAGGGCCAGCTTGGTCAGTTCGAACTTGTAGTTGCCCAGCACGATATCCTGCCACCAGGGCCCCTCGATGGAGAGGGCGGCCTTCTCGGTACACCAGTGGGCCGCGTTCTCGTCGAAGGCATAGGCCGCGCTGGCCGAGGGGAAGTACCCGGCGTTCTTCATCTCGATGAGGAAATTGAGCGCCGCCAGCCCGGCCGGCCCGTTGAAGGTGGCCCGGGTCCAGCCCTCGTCAAACACCCGCCCTCCCGCCCGGTAGAGCAAGGGCAGGAAGCGGTAGGCCGTGTCGAGGTTCACCCCGCCGGGCATGGTGAAGGTGTGGATGCCCGCCTCCTTAAGGGCCGGCCCCATGGCCCGCATCTCCTCCCAGGTGCGGGGAATCTGGAGGTGGTTCCTGGCGAGGAGGGACTGATTGACCGCCAGCACGAAGGGCAGCATGGTGATGGGCAGGCCATAGTGTTTGCCCTGGTACTCGACCTGCTCCAGCACGTTGGGAAAGAAGCGGGCCGCCACCTCGGGGAAGTCGGGGAAGTTCTCCAGGGCGTACAGCCCCCCCAACTGCCCGAATTCCACCGAGTACTTGTGGTGGACGCGGATGATGTCCGGCCCCTCCCCCACGATGGTGGTGCTGATCAGGCTCTCCCGCTGGGTGGCCCAGTCGCGGATCTCCAGCACTACATGGATCTCCCGCTGCCTGGCATTGAAGTCCTCCACCGCCTGCCTGATCCAGACCTGGTGGCCGGGCACCCCGCCGAAATCCCAAACCATCACCTCCACCGGCTCGGCCAGTCCGGGGGCTGGCAGCCCCAGCAGCAAGGTGGCCAGCAGGGAGTAGATCGCGCGCAAATTCAGGCCCTCTAAAAAGTTTGTCCGGCCCCAATATTAGCCATTGCCCCCCTGGCCGGCAAGCGCGCTCCCCCCTGTTTGACAGGCCGCCCTGCACCGCCGTATCCTCCTGCCATCTGCCGTCAGGAGGGGCGATCATGGAAATCAAGAAGGTGCTGGTGACCGGCATGAGCGGCCTGATCGGCAATGCAGTGCGCAAGCAACTCGAAGGCAGGTACACCCTGCGGGCCCTCAACCGCCGGCCCCTGGAAGGTGTGGATTGCCACCAGGGGGACATCGCCGACCTGGAGTCCATCCTGCCGGCCTTCCGGGGCCAGGACGCGGTGGTCCACCTCGCTGCCCTGCTGGGCGACGACTGGGAGGGGGTGCTCAAGTACAACCTCCAGGGCGCCTACAACGTCTTCGAGGCGGCCCGCCGCGCCGGGGTGAAACGCGTGGTCTTTGCCAGCAGCGGCACCGCGGTCATCGGCTACGAGCAGCACCCCCCCTACGCGGACCTGGCCGCCGGCCGCTACGAGCAGGTCCCCCCCACCTGGCCCCTGGTGACTGACCAGGTCCCCATCTACCCGATGGGCCTGTACGGCTGCTCCAAGGTCTGGGGCGAGGCCCTGGGTCGCCATTACTCCCAGGCCCACGGCCTTTCGGTCTTCTGCCTGCGCCTGGGCCGGGTCAATCCCGAGAACCGCCCCACCCAACCCCGCGAGTACGGGGCCTGGTGCAGCCAACGCGACGCGGCGCAGATGGTCGAAAAATGCCTGGCCGCCCCACCCGAGCTGCGCTTCGAGATCTTCTATGCGGCCTCCGACAACCGCTGGGCCTACCGCAGCCTGGCCAATGCCCGCCGGCTGGTAGGCTACGCCCCCCAGGACTCGGCCGAGGACTACCGCCAGGGCTGAGGGGCCGTGTCCTCCTCCAGCCTCCGCGCACTGGGCCTGGGCAGCCTGCTGGTCCTCCTGCTCAGCCTGGGCGCCCCCGGCGCCACCTGGGTGCTTGGCTCCTCGGAACTTACCTGGTCCTTCTTCCCCATTGGGGTGGGTTTTCCCTTCCTCTGCCTGCTCCTGCTCAATCTCGTCCTCCAGTCCCGGCGGCCCTCCTGGGCCCTGCGCCCCGCCGAACTGGCCCTGATACTGGTCATGGGCCTGGCCGCAGCCGGCATCCCCTTCTTCATCATGGGCTACCTGCTGGCCATCCCCACCACCCCCGACTACTTCGCCTCCCCCGAGAACCAGTGGCCCCAGTACATTCTGCCCCACCTGCCCCGCTGGCTCATCCCCAGCAACGAAGGGCTGGCCATGACCTGGTTCTTCGAGGGCCTGCCCTTCGGCGAGCCCGTCCCCTGGAACGCCCTCCTACACGCCTGGGTCATGCCCCTCTTCTGGTGGTTCAGTTTTCTGGGAGCCCTGTACTTCGCCTGCTTCGCCCTGGTGGTAATCCTGCGCCGGCAGTGGATCGAGCGCGAGCGCCTGGCCTTTCCCCTCATGGAGGCGCCCCAGGCCCTGCTGGCCGAAGGCGGCCCTGCCCTCTTGCGCCGGCCCCTGCTCTGGATGGGGGCCGGCCTGCCCCTCTCCATCGCCCTGTGGAACATCGCCGGCTTCTTCCATCCCTTCCTAACCCCCATCCCCTGGGACTACTGGGTGCAGGTGGGCAGCGACTTTCCCCCCCTCTTCATCCGCCTGTACTTCCCGGTGGTCGGCTTCATGTATTTCGCCAAGCTCAACGTCTCCTTCAGCATCTGGTTCTTCTACCTGCTGGCTCTCTTCGAGGAGGGGATCTGCAAGCGCCTGGGCCTGGGCATCTCCGAGGGGGACGCCTTTGTGGTGGGCGGCTTCCCCACCACCTCCTGGCAGTGCTGGGGCGCCTTTGTGGCCATGACCCTGTGGGGTTTGTGGATGGCCCGCGACCAGTTGCGCCAGGTCTGGCGCAAGGCCCTGGACCCCGGCGCTCCGGTGGACGATGCGCGGGAGTTGCTCCCCTACCGCATCGCCGTGGCCGGGGTGCTCCTGGCCCTGGCCTATATGCTGGTCTGGCTGTGCCGGGCTGGCCTGCCCCTGGGGGCAGCGGCCCTTTTTCTGGCCGGGGTGCTCATCGCCTACCTGGGCATCACTCGCCTGGTGGCCCAGGCCGGGGTCTACTACCTGACCACCCCGATGGTCAGCCAGGCCATGACCCTGGCCCTGCTGGGCAGCCGCAGCCTGCCCCCCCAGGGCCTGGTGGGCCTGGGTCTGACCTTCTCCTTCTTCGGCGACGTGCAGTCCATCTTCATGCCCGCCGCGGCCCACGCCGCCCGCCTGCACGACAGCCTGGGGCTTGGCCGGCGCACCCTTTGCCTTGCCCTGTGCCTGGCCCTGGTCCTGGCCTTCGCCCTCTCCACCCTGTTCATCCTCTGCATGGCCTACCAGCAGGGGGCCTCCAATTTCAGCTCTTGGTTCTTCCGGGTCTCGGGCGGAGCCGGGGTGCTGGCCTTCGACTACGCCGCCGCCCGCATCGCCAACCCCGCCGGGGTCCAGTACCAGAAGCTGGCCTTCTTCGGGGGCGGGGCCCTGGCCATGACCGGCTTGACCCTGCTGCATTACCGCTTCCCCTGGTGGCCCCTCCACCCCATTGGCCTGACCATCGTTTCGGCCTGGATGGTCCGCAACCAGGCCGCCGCCATCTTCGCCGCCTGGGCGGCCAAGAGCATCCTCCTGCGCCTGGGCGGCATCGACCTCTACCGCCGGGGCACCCCCTTCTTCATCGGCCTGATCCTGGGTCACTTCCTCGGGGTGGGCCTTTCCTTCCTCGTCGATATGGTCTTCTTCCCCGGCAAGGGCCACCCCATCCTCCACGGCTGAGCCGCTTTCTTGACACACTCTCTGCCGGGGCGATATCTTTTTTGACCAATTTTCCCTCCCTGTGGAGCCCCCGATGCGCAAAATTCTCCTGGCCCTCGGCCTGACCCTCCTCGGCGGCGGTGCCCTGAGCGCCCAGATCCCCAACCTGTACCTGCCCAAACTCGACCAGTCCCCCGCCATCGACGGCGACCTGGCCGAATGGAAGGAGTTGTCCTTCAGCGACGGGGTCTGGGACATCTACCGCCTGCGCCAGACCCCCTGGTTCGACCCCGCGCGCAACCGGCTCACCGACCACGGCAAGGAGCCCTACCCCGAGGACGACCTCCAGGCCCGCTACTACACCGCCTGGGATTCCCAGTACCTGTACCTGGGCGCCGAGGTAAAGGACAACCGCAACGACGTGGACGACCCCGAGCACCAGGACAAGCGCTGGTACTTCAAGGACTGCATCTGCTGGTTCATCGAGGCCCCCCGCGATCGTGCCCCCGAGTTCTTCGGCCAGGGGGACAACGCCTTCTGCTTTGTCATCGACACCCGCAAGCCCCCCTATGGCGCCTGGTGGCGGTACGGCACTCCGGATTCGACCTACCAGGAAGAGCCTCTGCCCAAGAGTGCGGTCGATTACCAACTGCACATGAATCCCTGGGGCCGCGGCCCGGCCGATTTCGTGCTCGAAGCCCGGGTGGACCTCAAGGCCACCTTCGCCAGGAGCGATCCGCGCTGGACCTCGCCGCAGGTGGGCGACGTCTGGGGCCTGGAGATCGTCCACACCGACCCGGACGGCGGCCCGTACGGCGGCCACTTCATCATCTACGGCACCGGCGACGACGACTCGACCTGGGGGGAGGCCATCCTGACCGGCCCCATCCAGCCCGTTGAGCGCCTGGCCAAATAAGATGTCCGACGCTCTCGAACGCAGCGGCCTCACCCTCCGTTCCCTGATCCTGGGCATCGCGATGGTGCTGGTGGTATGCCTGGGCGCCCCCTACGCCATCTGGGTGGCGGGCACCTCGGAGATCACCTGGTCCTTCTTCCCCATCGGCGTCGGTTTCCCCTTCGTCAGTCTCGTCCTCCTCAATATCCTGCTCAAGACCCTCAGGCCCGCCTGGGGCCTGCGCCCCGCCGAGCTGATGACGGCGATGGTCATGGGCCTGGTGACCACCGGCATCCCCATCTTCATGGTGGGTTTCCTGCTCTCCATCCCCACCACCCCCGAATACTTCACCTCGGCCGAAAACCAGTGGGATCAGTTCCTCATCCCCCACCTGCCTCAATGGCTCATTCCCAGCAACAAGGGCCTGGCCATGACCTGGTTCTTCGAGGGCCTGCCCTTCGGCGAGCCAGTGCCCTGGAGCACCCTGCTGGACGCCTGGACCATGCCCCTGTTCTGGTGGATCAGCTTTGTCTGGTCCCTGTACTTCGCCTGCTTCGCCATGGTGGTGATTCTGCGCCGGCAGTGGGTGGAGCGCGAGCGCCTGGCCTATCCACTCATGGAGGTGCCCCAGGCTCTGATGGTGCCCGAGGGCAGCCGGGACCGGGTGCCCCCCATCCTGCGCAACAAGGTCTTCTGGATCGGGGCCGGCGTGCCCCTCTTCATCGCCCTGTGGAACAGCATCGGCTTCTTCTTCCACTTCTTCCCCCAGATCCCCTGGGGCTACGTGGTGCAGGTGGCGCGCGGCTTTCCGCCCATCTCCATCAATCTCTACTTCCCGGTCATCGGCTTCATGTTCTTCGCCAACCTCAACGTCTCCTTCAGCATCTGGTTCTTCTACGTCTTCACCCTGGTCGAAGAGGGCATCTTCAACCGCTTCGGCCTGGGCATCACCGACGCCGACACCTTCATCTGGGGCCTGCCCTCCACCTCCTGGCAGTGCTGGGGGGCCTTCCTGGTGATGGTGCTGTGGGGTTTGTGGATGGCCCGCGACCATCTGCGCGAGGTCTGGCGCAAGGCCCGCAACGCGGCCTATCCCATCGACGATTCCCGCGAGCTGCTTTCCTACCGGGCGGCGGTGGTAGGCCTGGCCCTGGCCGTGGCCTACATGCTAGCCTGGCTGTGCAAGGCGGGCATGCCCTTCCTGGTGGCCCTGATGTTCCTGGCTTTCGTGCTCATCGCCTACTTAGGCATCACCCGCCTGGTAGTGCAGGCGGGGGTCTACTACCTGACCACCCCGGTGGTGGCCCAGTCCATGACCACCGTCACCTTAGGCACCAGCGCCATCCCCGCCAGCGGCCTGGCGGCCCTGGGCCTGTGTTACTCCTTTTTTGGCGACGTGCAGTCCATCTTCATGCCAGCCGCGGCCAACGCCTCCAAATTACAAGACAGCCTGCGCCTGAGCCGCCACGGCCTGAGCCTGGCCATCGCCCTGGCGGTGCTGGTGGGTTTCGCCGCCTCCATGTCCTATATCATTTATATGGCCTACGAGCAGGGGGCCTCCAACTTCAATTCGTGGTTCTTCCGGGTTTCCGGTGGGGCCGGGCTGCGCAGCTTTGAAGAAGCCGTGGCCAAGATCAAGACCCCGACGGATCCCCACCTCCCCAAGCTGACCTTTCTGGGGGCCGGAGCCCTGGGCATGGCCTTCCTCACCTTCATGCAGTACCGCTTCCCCTGGTGGCCTCTGCATCCCGTCGGCCTGGCTATCTCCGCGGTGTGGATGGTGCGCAACCAGGCCGCCGCCATCTTCATCGCCTGGGCCGCCAAGAGTATCATCATGCGCTTTGGCGGCATCGACCTGTACCGCAAGGCCATCCCCTTCTTCGTCGGCCTGATCGCCGGCCACTTCCTGGGGGTGGGCATCTCCTTCATCATCGACATGATTTTCTTCCCCGGCAACGGCCACCCCATCATGCACGGCTGAAAGGAAAACCCCATGAGCGAGCCGATCCGGACCCAGGACATCACCCGCCCCCCCAAACGCCTCATCAAGGGCCTGGCCCAGGTGGGCAGCGCCACCGCGGCCGGCGAGCTGGCCCGTCTGGGCATCCGCAACCCCCACCTGACCGGCCTGGTCACCCACATCCCCGGCAAGACCGTGGTAGGGCCGGCGCTGACCCTGCAATTCATGCCCAAGCGCGAGGACCTCTACGGGGTGGACGAGTACGCCGACCCCGAGCGCCAGCTGCACCGCCACGCCCTGTACCACACCCGGCCCGGCGACATCGTCGTGGTGGATGCGCGGGGCGATCTGAGCAGCGGCTGCTTTGGCGATATGATGCTGACCTACTTCAAGGGGCGGGGCGGGATCGGGGTGGTGATCGACGGCTGCATCCGCGACTTCCCCAAGGTGCAGCGCCTGGGCCTAGGGCTGTGGCTCAAAGGCGTGACCCCAAACTTCCACACCCAGACCAACCTCATGCCCTTTGCCGTCAACGTACCCGTCGCCTGCGCCGGGGTGATGGTGATGCCCGGCGATATCATCGTCGCCGACGACGACGGAGCCGTGGTGGTGCCGTTCAAGCTGGCCCCCGAGCTTTTGGAAAAAGCCGCCGCTCATTCCGAATGGGAGGACTTCTCGCGCCAGCGCCTCTTTGAGGGCGGTGATTTGCGCAAGTACTACCCCTTGAGCGCCGAGGCTCGGGTCGAATACGAGGCCTGGAAGAAGAAGCAGGCCAAGAAACCCAAGGCCAAGGCCAGGAAGAAAGGCAAGTAGCCCCGCTCTGCGCTTCACCAAAAAACAAGAGGCCCGGCGGGTAGTCCGCCGGGCCTCTACTTGTTCCTAGACCGCCCCATCAAACCTCCAGGCGCATCGCCTCCCCGCCCAGCAAAAAACTGCGCACGTCGTAGCGACCAGGGCGCTCCACCAGCAACTGCCCCGACTCCACCATCAGGTCCAGCGGTTTGACGCGGGTCTGCATGGGCAGGCGCACCACCTCGTGGCAACGGGCCGACTCGTACGCCCCCATCATCATCTGCATGGTCCACATCCCGTTCTCGGCCCGGTTGCGGTGCTCCACCCGCCCCTCGATCCAGTCCACCAACTCCTGGGCCTGGGCCGCCATCGGGTCCAGCTCCCCCACCTTCACCTCCCGCCACCCCCTGGTCTGGGCGTTGAGGTAGCGCACCCAGCCGTCGTCGAAGTCCACCATGCCCTCGCTGCCCTGCACCAGGGCCCACTTGTCCTCCTCCACCAGGTCGGTCTGGAAGCTGCCCTGCACCCCGCCCTCAAAACGCAGGTGCCCGCCGACGCAGTCCTCGCAGCGCACGCTGCGCTCGTAGCGGTCGGTCTTGCGCTCCACCTGGGCAAAGACCCATTCCACCGCCAGGTCCCCCAGCAGGTAGCGCATGCAGTCGAAACCGTGGCTGGCGGCGTTGAGCAGGCCGGTGCGCCGGGTGTGCATCACCCGCTCGGGGCGCCCCACCGCGCCCCCCAGCACCAGCTCCCTGGCCTTGACCCAGGCCGGCAGGAAACGCCGCTGGAAGCCGATGGCGAGTTTCACCCCATTGCGCTGGCAGGCGATCATTATCGCCTCGGCCTCGCCGGTGGAGGTGGCCATCGGCTTCTCGCAGAGGATGGCTTTGGGCCGGCGGGCCGCCGCGGCGATGGTCATCTCCGCATGCAGGGGGTGCCAAGTGCAGACGCTGACCAGGTCGGGATTTTCGCGGTCCAACATCTGCCGGTAGTCGGCGTACACCCTGGCAATGCCGTGACGGGCGGCGAAGAGCTTGCCCTTGTGGGCGTCGGTGTCGGCGCAGGCCACCAGATCGATCCCTGGCGTCTTGGTGTACCCCTGGGCGTGCGCCCCGCCGATGCCGCCCCCGCCGGATGAGGACGGCGCGGTACCTGGGCTTGCCTTTGGCCATGTGCTCCCTCCTAGGCTGAGAGGCGTTCGAGCACGTTTCGGGTGATCCTCGCCACTGCCGGGTCCCCGCCCCGCAGGCCGTGGGACCAGTCGGTGGTGCCGGTGGTGAACACCGTGCCCCCCCGCGTGTACACCCCCATCACCGCCCGGCCCTGGCGCCCTTTCTCCCACCGGTCGTACCACTCGCAGTCGTCGGGGTGCCACTGGGCCGGGGCGGTGCAGAGCACCTCGAACCCCGCAGGGGTCCCATCCCGGTGGGTGGCAAAGGGCAGGTTCCCCTCCCAGCGCAACTCGCAGCCGTCGCACTCGTACCCCACGATGCTGTCCCCTCCCCCGAACTCCTCCCCCGCTTTCAACCCAGTCCCTGCCAGAACCCAGTGCTCGGGCCGGTGGATCGCAAAAGCCCCCGACCCGTCCATGAACTGCCCGTGGCTGCGGTGGTACCCGCCCCACAAAAACCCCACCCCGGTAAGCTGGTTCTCGGGCCGGCCCACGAGGTGATGGCTCCAGGCCGTGCTCAGCACCCCGTGGTCGCCGGCGGCAAAGGCGGGGTCAAAGCTGTACATCTGTTTCCAGCAGGTCAGGGCCTTCCCCCCTTCCTCGGAGCGCACCTGCCAGCACACCGAGTTGCCGCTGAAGAAAGCCGCGTTGCCCCCCCCGCCGATGTAGGCCTCCAGCTGGTCGCGCATCGGGGCCGACCAGTACTCGTCGTGGCCCACGCTGAGCACCAGTTGGTAGTGGCCGAGCAACCCGGGGTGGAATTCCAGGTCGGAGTTGGCGGCAAAGTCGAGGGCAAACCCCTGGCCCTCGGCCCACTGCACAAAGGGAGCCTCCCACAGATCGTAGAAGCGGACCAGGGGCGGCCGCTCAAAGGAAACCCGGTGCCCCTGGATGCCGTCGCGGTCGTGGTAGGAGTAGAGGCTGTGCCCGCCCCAGTTGTTGTAGGCGTTGTAGGTATTGGTGGAGAGTTGCAGGAGGATCTTGGTATCGCGGCCAGGATTTGCAGAGCGCACGACGAAACTCAGCTCCCCTTCGGCGTGGCGGCGGTTGCGCCGGGTGAAGGCGCCTCCCTGATCCTCGGCCCGCAGGGTGGCCACGTAGTAGCCGCTGCGCCAGGAGGAAGGGACTTCGAGGGCAAAAGCCTGGGGCCAGCCGCAACCGTGCGAGGAGGCGTTGCCCGGCACCGGGTGCTCGGCCCCCTCCAGCCCTTCCCGCCGCCACACCACCTCCCGCTCGACCCCCAGGCGGGCGATCTCCACCGCGTACCTGGAGGCGCTGGTGGAGATGTGGAAACCGAGTTGATCCCCGGCTCGGCAACTGAGCCGATCGGCATATCCTTCGATGTAAAGGTCGCCCATCTCAGGCCCTCTGCGCCAGTTGTTCCTCCACCAGCCGCCGGCCCTCCTCCAGGTACTCGGCCCTGGTGGCCGGATCGATGGTGCGCCACACCAGGAAGCGCTTGCGCAGCACATTGAGGAACCCCGAGTTGAGCCGCCGCCAGGAGGCCACGTCGCCGCTGACCCGGCTTAACTCCATCTCGATGCGGTAAATGCCCGGAATGTCCGCGGTGGGCAGGGTGCGCAGCACCACCCGCTGGCTCACCCCCAGGTCGTAGGGGGCCAGCCAGGCCATCAGCTCCAGGCCATGCACCGGGTCGGTGGCCGTGCCCGCGGCCCTGAACTCCACCTTCTCGGTCATGAAGTCCCCCACCGAGCCTTCGCCGTACGCCTCAAAGACCCGGCGCAGGTACGAGCAGATCCCCAGCGCGTCGCTCTTGCCAATGGTAAAGGGGAAATCGAAGCGCCACAGGTCCCCCTCCGGCTCGGGGAAGGTCCAGCGCCGGGTCACGTCGGGCACCGACATGTCCGCGGCCCGCCGCGCCGGGTAGAGGGTGGAGATCACCACGGTGACCATCACCACCAGGGTGGAGCTGATCGCCGAGAGCGAGGAGTAGTTCATGAACATCCCCCCCAGCCATCCCAGGCGCGCCATCAGCAGGGTGAGGGTCTGGCCTACCAGGTAGCCCAGCACCGCCCCCACGGTGGCAAAGACCAGGGCCTCGGCGATGAAGAGGGCGGCGATGTGGTTGGGGGCCAGTCCCACCGAGCTGTACACCCCGATCTCGCGGTCGCGCTCGTACACCGAACCCATCATGGTGTTGAGCACGATGAGGGCGGCGATGAGCAGGGGCACGATCAGGTTGCCGATGCCCGAGAAGGCGGCCGAGCCCATCGAGGTGTAGACCCGGGTGCGCTCCCCCTGGCCCACGAAGACGGGCATAGCCACGCGCGAGACGAACTCCTCGACGCTGTGCACCAGCTGCTCGCCCCCGGCAAAACCGCCGATCGAGATGGAGCGCAGGGTGCCGTTGAGGTCGATGACCCGCTGGTAGGGCAAGAGCACGGTGTTGCTGGCCAGGAGGTGGGCAAAGCTCTCGATGGCTGCGGTGTCCATCAGCCGCGGGTCGAGATTGGCCATGTCCTGCATCTTCTGGGCCTCGGCCACCGTGTCCACCGGCATCAGGCTCTCGTTGTCCAGGTCGCGCAGCCGGTCCACCGCCTCCCCGTCGATCACCCCGATCACCGTGTACCGCTGGCCCATCACCTCCACCTCGGCCTGGCCCATCTGTGCCTCGCCCACCCCGAGGATCTCTGCCATCACCTTGGGCAGGATGCAGACTTGCTGTTCCCCTGGCTCGAACCAGCGGCCGGCCACCAGATAGCGGTCCAGCCCCATCACCTCGCGCTCCTGGGGCGTCAGCCCCAGCAGGGCAAAGGCGTAGCTGGAAGCCGTGCCGCGTTCCACGTCGATATAGGCGCGGTCGCCTATGAGCTGGGCGATGTACCAGGAGCGGGGCGCCACCCTGGCCTTTTCGCCGAAGGCGCTGTTCACGTACGCCAGCACCGACAACTGCAAGCCTTTCCAGCCCCGGTCGCGCAGCAGGGCTCCCTCATAGGCGGGGGCATTGGGCCGGGGGATCTGGTAGAACTTGAGGTAGCTCTGCACCGAGGTAAAAGCCTGAGCAGTGAAGGTCAGCAGGGTGAGGGTGATCACCGTCAGGGCGGTGCGCAGCTTGCGCTTGCGCAGGTTGGAGATGCCCAGGGAGATGGCCGCGGCCGTGGCGCTGAGCCGGCCCAAATCGGCCTCGTGTACCCCGCTGGCCGCTCGCTTCTGCAGGGCCACCCCCCGGGTGAAGCGCCCCAGCACCATGCCCAGGGCAATGCTGCCGATGGCGAAAATGACGAAGGCCAGAAAGATGATATAGGGCGAGGAGGAGAGCTTGAAGGCCGGGTGGATCACCCGCATGATCAGGAAGATGCCCACGAAGAAGCCGGCCGCCCCCAGCACCTGCCGCCGCACATCCGCCGCCCCCACGAAGAGCCGCTCGCAGAAGAAGGAGAAAGGCAATAGGAGTGCGAAGTAGAAGATCACCCCGTACACCGTGTCGTCGGCCATGCTCTTGATGTCGGGGTACCCCCGCGAGGCCAGGCCCCAGGCTTGCCTCGCCTGGGCGGCGAAACGGCTGTATTCGCGCTGCTCCAGATGCGCCCTGGCCTCCCCCAGGGCCAGGCGGGCCTGCTCGTGCAGGCGCAGGAAGTTCTCGTTGCGCACCCCGTAGCGGGCCAGTTGCTTGAGGCGGGCATCGTTGAGCACCCACATGTCGCGGGCCGCCGCGTACGCCGGCCACTGCACCCGCCCCTCCTCCACCGGGTAGCCCCGGCCGTACGCCTGCTTGACCCTTGCCTCGTCCACCTCCTCGGGGGCCGGGGGCCGGGCCACCCACTCCTCGGGGGCGTTGCTCAACAGATAGCGCACCCCGAAGAGGCTGGTGCTCATCAGGGCCTTGACCCGGGTGCCCGGCTTGGCATAGACCACCGAGGCCAGGCTGATCTTGCCCTCCTCGTTGCTCTGCAGCTCGACATAATCTGCCCCCCAGGACTGGGGCACCCCGTCGCGGTCGTCCAGCACGGTAAGGTAGTCCAGCACCGACAGGTAGCGGGAATCGACGATCTCGAAGAGGCTCAGGGCCCGGCACTTGAACACCACCTGGAGCATCTCGTTCTCCCACCAGCCCCAGGGTTGGAGGATGGGATAGGTCTCCTTGCCCTCCTGCCCCATGTCCGGGGCCGAGGTGATCTGGCCCTCAGCCCCCACCTCGTAGGCTTTGACCGTGTTGCTGTACTGGTTGCGCATGATCTCAAAGAGAAAGCGCCCCTCTTCGTCGGCCCGCTCCACCATCAGGGTGCGCACCCCGCCCACACTGTTGGGCCCCAGTTGTTGGTAGGTCACCAGGGCGTGGGGCACCGGGGCCTTGGGCACGGCGAAGTTCACATCGCGGTCGAACCAGTAGATGGTGCCCTTGAGGCTGTGGCCGTAGTCCTCCAGCTCCAGCTTGGTGGGCTTGAGTAGGTCCGGGTCGCGGCCGGCCCACAGGACCATGCTGGCAACGGTCTCCACCTGCCGCTCCAGGTTGGCCAGGTTCATGCGACCCGGCAGATCCAGCGGGGTGTCCACCCACTGGCGCGCGTCGTTGGGCGTGGCCACCGCCAGGGCCTTCTGCCCGGCGAAGGCGGCGGCCTCGGCGTCAAAGGCCAGGGGGATGGGCAGGTAGTTCTTCCAGGTGCGCTTGGGCGGGGCCACCCCCTCGACGTGGCGGCTGCTGTCGGCGAAGATCTCGTTGACCGCCAAGCTCAGCCGCTGCGAGTAGGGGGTGAGCATGTACTTGAGGTAGTTGTCGGTGGTCCACTTGGGGTTGTAGAAGGTCCCCATGCCAAAGGTGGCGCTGCGGTGGTGGTGGCTGGACAGGTCCAGGGAGAGCATCAGGTCGAAGTCGATGCGCTCGTCGGCCCTCATGCGCTGGCGGAAGTGCTCACTGCGCCGGCTGTGGCGGTAGAGGAACTCGTTGATCCCGGCCAGGCCCTCAAAGTGGCCGGCGGTGGCCAGAAAGAGCACCGAGTAGGACGGCCGGTGCTGCTGGAGGAGTTTGGCCAGTTGGAGCAGGGCGGCGATGCCCGCGGCGTTCTCGGCCCCCGGCGCCAGGGCCGGCACCACCGACATGGCATCATAGTGGGCCTGGATGACGATGGTCTGGTCCTTCCAGCGCATGTGGGTCTCGCGGCTCTTGGGCGGCAACTCCTCCTCGCTGCCGGGCAGCCAGCCCAGGATATTGCGCCCCACGGCCGTCTCCCAGTCCATCCGCCCCTTCAGCCGGACCCGCAGCTCCCCCTGCCCCAGGGCCCCGATCAGCGCCTCGGCGTCCTGGCGCCCCATCCAGAAACGCGGCAGGTCCACCGAGACCTTGAGGAACTTATCGGCCGCCTGCTGCCGGCTCACCTCGCCGCGCTCGAAAAAGACCACCGCCCTCGCCCCCAGGGTGGCGGCGTTGAGGTAGTCCTGGCCGCAGTCGAAATCCAAAAGCACCACGCTGCCCTGTACTTCCTTGCCGTCCAGTTCGGCCATGGACCCCTTGCCGCCGTAGACCAGCAACCCATCCACCCCCGCCTCCGGCAGCGTGGGGGTGCGCACCCCGTTGGGCCACAGGCCGTAGAGCCGCACCCGCGCCCCGCCCTCCACTTCCAGCTCGGCGCCCTTGTCCACCGGCACCGGCACCTCGAAGTCCTCTGCCTCTATCCCCTCCAACCCCAACTCGGCGAAGCGGCGGAGCAGGTACTGGGCGGCCTGGTCGGCTCCCGGATACCCGGTCACCCGCGAGCCCAGCGAGGCCAGATGCCCGATCTCGGCCTCCAGGTCCGCCGCCGAGATCCCCTCGGCCAGGGCCCGGATCTGGTCGGCCTCCGGCTGGGGCACCAGCCGCACCTTGGCCGGCTGCTGCGGGGCCCAGCCCAGCAGCGCGCTGACCCGCTGGTTGATGGCCACCGGATCGAAGACCCCCACTGCGGCGATCATCGCCAGGGCCAGGACCAGGAGCACTGCGCTCAGGATTCTCGCCATCCCTACTCTCCCTCAAAGGCCAGCACCCGCAGGGGCACCGCATCGGCGCCCTGGGCCGGCAAAGGCTGGGCAAAGACCCAGACCCGGCCTGAGCGCAACAACTCCAGGTTGACCAGGCTCTCGATCAGCGGGATGCCACGGCCAAAGAGCAGGCGATGGTTGGGCAGACGGCGGTCCCCCTCAACCTCCAAACCAGGGCTGTCGATGCCCAAAAGCTTGATCCCCTGGTCCACCAGCCAGGCCAGGGCCTCGTTGCTTGGATAAGGGGGGTAAAGTCCGCCGGGACGCCGATCCCAGTCGAAGCGAAAGAACACGATATCCCCCTGTCGCACCCCCCCGGCCCGCGCCCCGGCCTCCTGCATGGCCGCCACGGCAATGGGCGTGGCCATGGGCGCCGCGCTGAAGTCGAGCACCGCCGTCTCCCCGAAGAAAGCCTCCACGGGCAAACCGCCCACATCCGTCCCCCCTTCCACCGCGTGCAGGGGCGCCTCCACATGGGTGCCGGCGTGGCCGGCCAATCCGAGCTGGCTCACCACGTACCAGCCCTGTCCGTCCCTGGCGATGCTCTCTATCCGGGGCTGGTACCCCACCCAGGGGTGCTCCAGGGGGGCCAGGGGCCGCGACAGGTCCACCATGCGGCCGTAGCCAAAGTGGGGCGCCCTCACCGGGCAGCCTTCAGCGCCGCGGCGGCCTCGGCCGGCGAGCCGTACGCCGGCAGCGGCCCGGTCTGGGTCAACAGCCCCTGGTACCCGGCCTGTTTCAGGGTCTGGATAAAGGCGGCGTGCTCGGCGGGGGTGCTCTGGGGCCGGCCCCGCCCCGGCTCGGCGATATGGGCGTGGATCAGGTGCGGCCCGGCCGGCTCCAGGACCGCCAGCGACTCGCCGTTGAGCCACATATGGAAAAAGTCAGCCATCAGTTGGGCGCGGGGATGCCCCACCTGGCGCACCACCTCCAGGGCCTCGGGCACCTCGTTGAGCAGATTGGCATCGTCGCGGTTGTACGGCTCCAGGGCCACCCGCACCCCAAAGACCTCTCCCTCCTCCCCGCACAACTGGAGGAACTCGCGCACCTGCTCCAGGGCCCGCTGGCGGGGGAACTCTTCGGGCACCCAGCGCGAGCCGCCGCTGCCGTACCCGATCACCCCGATGCCGGCCTCCTGCATCAGCCCGAAAACCCGCCGCACAAAGGCCCGCAGCCGACCCAGGTCCGCCGCTGGCCCCACCACCATCAGCCCCTGGCCCTGCGGGTCGGGGATGAAGCCGCACAGCGAGCGCAAGGGCAGGGGGGATCTTTGCAGTTGCGCCAGGGCCAGCCGCCGCAACTCCGCATCGTCCAGGCCCAGGACCTGGGGCACGGTCTCGGCGTATTCGTAGCCCCACCCGGCCGCCGCCTCCAGCTGCGCCAGGTCGCTGACCAGCAATCCTATCTTCATGGAATCCCTCCGCACCAAGGGGCGATCAGGCCAAACGGACGGTCAGAACACCACCTGGGAGATGGCTTTGGAGATCAGGGCCACCGCGATGGAGGTCATGCCGATCAGCCCCACCCCGCAGGAGTAGCCGGCCAGCAGGATCGGGGCATAGGAGGACCAGCGCTCCTCCCCGAAACAC
>VGJS01000006.1 GCA_016867395.1 Candidatus Handelsmanbacteria bacterium | reverse complement strand
GCCCATCTCCGCCACCTGGGCAAAAGGCAGGTGGCGGTTCTTCAGCGAGCCGATGCGGTAGGAAACGGTGTTCGACATGAAACTGCTCCTCAGGTAAAGGTAGGCTCTCGCGTCCGATGACCGGGAGAATTTTCACCATTATCCGGTCTCGGCGCAAGGGTGCATCCCCGTCACACTGGGCCATCCCTGTTGCAGGTTTCCACTTATAGAGGCGGCAAGTCCGCGCCTTGGGAAAGGCTGGAACAGTTTTTTCCCCGACACCCTCTCCTGAGGCATTACCCTTGTTTTTTATTTTTTTCCACCTTCCACCTTAGAACGTGCCCCATGGCCAGAGCAGTCATGACCTCCAGAGAACGGCTGCGGGCCGTGCTCGACGGCCAGGTGCCCGACCGGGTTCCCTTCCAGGACGCGTACTGGCTGAGCACCCGCCAGCGCTGGCGGGGCGAGGGCCTGCCCGCCGGGGTGGACCCAGCCGAGTACTTCGGCTGCGAGATCGCCCGCCACGGCGGCGACTACACCCTGCAACTGGCCCGGCGCCGCTTGGAGGACAATCCCCGCTACCGCCTCTACGTGGACGCCAACGGGGCCACCCGCCGCGACCTGGCTGAGGGCGACGACTCGACCCCCTAGTGGCTCAACTTCTCCATCAAGGGCCGCGAGGACTGGCAGCGCCTCAAGGAACGGGCCGAATACCACCCCAGCCGCATGCCCGCCGGCATCCTCGACCTCTACCGCGCCGAACGGGCCAAGGGACGCTTCATCTGCTACTCCGTAAACGCCTGTTTCCATCCCACCTGGCAGAAGATCGGCATGGAGAATCTGCTGATGTGGATGCTGGACGACCCCGAGCTGATCGCCGAGATGTTCGCGGCCCACACCCGGCTGATCCTGGGCCTGTACAACGGACTCAAGGCCCTGGGCATCGAATTCAACGGGGCCTTTCTGGCCGATGACCTGGGATACCACAGCGCCCCCCTCATTTCACCCCAGCTCTACTGCGAACTAGTGTAGCCCTGCCGCCGCCGGATGTGCGCCCACTTCGCCAAAGACAGGATCAGGACCATCCTCCACTCTGACGGCGACGTGGGCCCCCTCATCCCCCACTTTCTCGACGCCGGCTTCTCGGCCCTCCACCCCCTCGAAGCCAAGGCCAACCTTGACGCGCGCCAGCTCAAGCCGCGCTACGGAGGCCGCCTGGCCCTCTGGCAAAATCGACGGGCGCCAGCTCGCCGCCGGCACCGAAGAGGCCACCGAGGAGGTGCGCCTCAAGGTGGAGGCAGCCAAACCGGGCGGGGAATACCTCTTCCATTCGGACCATTCGGCGCCCTCGGACGTCCCCCTGGCCAACTACCGCGCTGCCCTGGCGGCCCTCACCCCCCGCCAGCACTTCATCCACGCCCTGGTACGCCGGCCGCCCCTACCCGGCACCCAGGTGCTCCATTTTGAGCTGGTTTTTTTTGTCTATGGAAGCCTCGGCAAGGTCCACACCTCCCACCGCAGCTACCACCAGTGGGACCAGATGGAGGAGGGGGAGCGCCAACTGCACCAGCACGACATGGCTGAACTCTTCGTCGCCACGGCCCGCCGCTTTGAACACGACGCCATCTTCCTCCACCCCAACCCCGGTCGCGAGGAGGAGGTGCTGCGCCTTATCGACCCAGTGCGCCAGTTGAGTGGCCAGGAGTATTTCCTGATGCTGCACGGCGACGTCATGAGCAACCGGGATGATGGGTAACACTTTTTGGGTGGTATATGGGTGTCATTCTCTGAGGATCATGTCTCGCTCATCGACCTTGGCGAGGAGGACGTTGGCGAAGTGGATGCTCCAGATGCCATCGTCGGTTTCCTCGAGTCCGACGTGTAGGAATTTGAGGGGGTTGGCGAGGAAGAGGAGTTTGTCCTTGAGCCGCATGGTGCCGGCCTCGGTGACGCGTTTGATGAGGAAGTGCCCGGGGTATTCGAGAGGGGGGAGCTTGCTGGGAAAGGGTCTTAACGAGGGTTGGTAGCACGGGCCTGGGGTGTTGCCGTGTAGGGCCTGGTGTGGCCGTTCGTGGTTGTAGAGATGTTGGAAGTTGGTGAAGGCGCGTTGTTGGGCGCCGAGGGTGTGTTTGGGTGGTCTGCAGGTGGCAGCCTTGAGGGTTTTGTGCATGCGCTCATGGGCGCCGTTTTTCTGTGGGGACGCGGGTCGGATGCGTTGATGCTGGATACTCAGTCTCATCCACCAAACGTTGAGCTGGGAAAGGCCGTGGATACTGCAGGAGGCGAAGGGAATGCCGTTGTCAGTGCGGATGGCATTGGGTAGGCCGAAGAGCTGGAAGGTGCGTTCGAAGAGGGGGAAAGCGCTGAGGGTATTGACGTTAGGTAGACTCCGACAAGTCAGGAGGAATCGGGAGTGGTGATCGGCGATGGTGAGGGGGAAGCAGCAGGCACCATTGCCGGTGTGGAATTGGCCTTTGAAGTCGGCGGTCCACAGGTCGTTGGGCTGCTGGGTATGGGGCGGGATGCTGCCGAGGTGGTGATGGGATCGTGTGCGTCGTTGTTTTGGGACCATACCCATTCGTTTCAGGATATCGCCCACGGTACTGGTGGCGAGCCAGTGGGTGATATGGGGGTGTCTGGGTGCCAGCCAGTCGAGGAGTTTT
Organism: Candidatus Handelsmanbacteria bacterium; assembly: GCA_016867395.1. GTDB lineage: Bacteria > Latescibacterota > UBA2968 > UBA8231 > UBA8231 > SICG01. The sequence continues at coordinate 113,182 of VGJS01000006.1, read as the reverse complement.
TCGGGCCCCCAGTCGGGGTGTAGTCGTCGGGCGCTACAAATCAGATCGGCCATGTCTTGGGAGATGCGGTGGGGGCAGTGGTGGGGTGCATGGCTGCGGTCTTGGAGTCCATCCAGGCCCTCGTGGTGGTAACGGGCGAGCCATTTGTAGCCGGTTTTTCGGCTGATGCTGTATCGGGCGCATAGCTCGGTGTGGCTAAAGAGGCCGAGGCGGTCATCGGCGACGAAGCGGGTGCGGGATTGCATGGGTGAGGTCTCCATCCAGGGCATGGGCCAGCCTCCTGCTGAGGGGGCCCATAAGTTAGCGGTACCTGTTACCCATCATCCCGGTATGATCTGTTACCAATCTACCCGGTTTGTACCTCACCTACAGCATCCCCGCGGGTACCGCGATGGAATCCTGGTGCGCCCGGCTGGTGGAGGAACCCCAGCAGGTCAAGGACGAGGCCGAGTGCCTGGTGGACCAGGCCCTGGAACGGGGGGAACGCCTGAAGGCCTACGGCGGCCTCGATGGCTTTGCCCTGTGCGCCGACTACTGCTTCAACACCGGCCCCTTCCTGCGGCCCGAGTGGTTCACCGAGTTCGTCACCCCGTACCTGGCCCGGCTGATCCACGGCTACTGTTAGCAGGGCCACTACGTGATCAAGCACACCGCCGGCAATATCATTCCCATCTTAAACCAGTTGCTGGAAGGGGAGCCCCACGCCCTCCACTCCCTGGACCCACAGGGCGAGGCGGATCTGGCAGTGGTGAAGAATCAGGTGGGTAGCCGGGTCTGCCTGATCGTCAATGTCAACTGCGGCCTGCTCGATTCGGGGACGGACGAGGAGTGCCTGGTATCGGCGCGCTACGCCCTGCAAAGCGGCATGCCTGGGGGCGGGTACATCTTTTCCACCAGCAATTGGTGTACACTGGCATGGCCCTGCGTCGCTACGAGCTGATCCTCGACCTGTGGCGGCGCAAGGGCAACTACTGAAACCCCCTGGAGCCGCGCCGCCATGGCCTCCCCTGATGCCCTGCGTGCCGACCCTCGCCCCTTCTGGCCGAACTGCAAGGGCTGCGCCAGGCGGTACTGGCCGAGGGCCAGGCCACTCTGGCGCGCTGGCAGCCCCTGATCCGTCGGCGCTCTTTCCGCGCCAGCGCCCACACCTGGCCCACTACCTGGCCCTGCGCAAGCGCGACATCCGCCCCTTGCAGCAGGTCCTGTTGGCCTGGGGCCTCTACTCCCTGGGCCGCCGCGAGGGGCGGGTGCTGCCCAACCTCGACGCGGTGATCGCCACCCCGGGCGCCCCTTGCGGCGCGCCAGAGGCCGACCTACCCCCCCGCCCCCTGCGCAGGGATTTCTTCCGCGGCGAGCGCTGCCTGCGCCACAACGCCCGCCTGCTGCTGGGCCAGGCACCGGCCGGACGCGCGGTGCGCATCATGCTGACCCTGTCCACCGCGGCGTCCTCTGACCCGGAGTTGCTGCGCGGCCTGCTGGAGGCGGCCATGAACCGCGCCTGCCTCAACTGCGCCCACGACGATCCCCAGGTCTGGGCCGCCATGATCACCCGCCTGCCCCAGGCCGAGCGCGACCTGGGCCGGCCCTGCCGGGTGCTGATGGATCTGGCCGGCAACAGGATCGGCACCGAGCAGGTGACCCCCCCTGGGCCAGGAGCGGCTCTTTCGAGGCGACCGGCTGCTGCTGGTGCGGGCCCAGCCCTCCTCCAGCGACCGTTTCTCCTTCCGAGCAAGTGGCACCCATCCGGTGGTCCTCGACCATCTTCAGGTAGGCTCGCCGGTGTGGATCGACGAGGGGCTGCCGGGTAGAGGAAATAGGGCCGCAGGGGGCGGTATTGTAGGTTGCAGTGGCCCGGCCCAAGGGCGAGAAGCTGCCGCCGGGCAAGGGACTCTATTTTCCCGATACCGCGTTGCCCCTTTAGCCCCTGACCAGCAAGGATCTGCTCGACCTAGATTTCGTCGCCACCCACGCCGACCTGGTGGGGTATTCTTTCGTGCAGCGCCCAGCGGACCTGGACCTCCTCATCGGCAAATTGCAGCAGCGGGCCGGGGACCGGGCCGAGTCTCTGGGCATCGTCATCAAGATCGAGACCCTGCACGCCCTGCACAATCTGCCCGAGTGGATCGCCTGGGCCGCGGGCCGGCAACCCCTTGGGGTGATGATCGCTCGGCGCGACCTGGCGGCGGTGGAGATCAGTTTCCCGCACCGGGCCGAGATCCAGGAGGAGATCCTATGGGTGTGCGAGGCGGCCCAGGTGCCGGTGTCCTGGGCCACCCAGGTTTTGAAAAACCTCTCGCAGAACGGCATTCCCTCGCGGGCCCAGATCACCGACGCGGCCATGGCCGAGCGGGCCAAGTGCGTGATGCTCAACAAGGGGCCGTACGTGACCGAGGTGGTGTGGCTGCTTGACGACGTGCTCCGGCGGATGGAGGCCCACCAACGCGAAAAGACCTCGCAACTGCGCGCCCTGCGCCTGTGGTGAAAGGCCGGCAGAGCCGGCGGGATAAGAAGTTGGCAAGCTGTCCCGCGGGTCTGGGACTTGTTTTGGCGCCGAGAAGAGGGTTTATTCAGGTGGTTCTCTTTTCCAGGATGCCCTATGCGCGCCGTTGCCCTGCTCTTGCTCCTGCTGTCGGCTGGAACCCTCGCTGCCCAGGAGACGCAGCCGCCGCCCCGGGTCTATGCGGCCATCGGGCTGGGGTTCGTCAACCTGGAGCAAAGAGGGCTGGGCATCGACGTGCCCGCCGGCATTCACCTAATCCTCGCCCGCCAGCGGCTGGTACTGGCAGTACAGGCCCTGGACCTGGCTCTCTTGCAGCAGCGCGCCGAGGCCGACGCCCGCTTCGTGCGCACCTATAACGCCTACGGCGCACCGCGCTGCTACGACACCAAGACCGGGTACCTGGTCTCCTCCTTCCGCTGCGGCGGCGACACCAGGGCCCTGCTTTCCCTGGGGGCCGATTTGAGCTTCACCCCCGTGGAGACCACCTTCTTCGGCGGCAAGCCAGGCAAGCTGGCCCTGGGCCTGGGATTCCGCGGCCTCAAACCCCGCACCGCCTACGGCACCGTGGGCCTGCTCTTCAATGAGGCCCAAGGAACGGGCGGGGGCATCCGGGTGGCCCTGGGCCGGCGCTACGTGTACCTGGGCGCCCACTGGGTGATCCTGCCCAAGAGGCTGCTGGGCCGGCGCTAAATCCGGGGCGCCACTCCCCGCTGGTCCCCATGGAACTCAAGCAGAGGCTGCTGTGACCTCTGTTGCCATTGACTTCCTTCAACTGCCCGTTTCCGAGATGGAGGTCTGCTTGGCCCGCTTCGAGGCGCAGGTCAATGTGGCCCAGCGCGCCGCCCCGCTCAGCAAGACCTGGGTCCGCCAGGCTCTCAGGCGCCAGGGCACGGGCCGCTGCCTGGTGCGGCTCAAGCGCCTCTCCCTCGGACGTGGCCCGGCGCCACGACCAGGCCCTGGCCGACCTCTTCTGCCACTACCCCAACGACGTGGTGACCCTCATCCCCTACGACTTTTCCATCGGGTATATGGACCGGCAGCGCCAGCCCCGCGTCAAAGCGGTGGAGGCCCTGACCCGCCAGCGCGAGTGGGTGGAGGAGTGGGCGCCACGCCTCTCGACCACCCGCTCAAGAGCTGGGGCCAGCTCGACGACTACCTCGAACATCTGCCCGACCCCTTGACGCCCGGCCGGCTCGATTCGATCCTGCCCCCCTTTGCAATGCACCAGGCTGACCGCTAGGGCATCGGCGCCATCCATCTGATCCTCTTCGCGCGGCTGCAATGCCTGCGCAACATGTAAGACCTCTTCCCCGACTTCTACCTTAACGAAAAACCCCTGCGCCGCCTGCTCGACGCCCTGGCCGGCTACGCGCGCAAGCTGATCCGACGCTGGCGCGAGCTGGGCGTTGATGCCTTCTTCATGAGCGAGGACTGGGGCTCGCATACCGGGCTGCTGATCTCGCGGGCCATGTGGGCCGAGTTCTTCCGCGACTACCACCAGGCCTTCTTCGCCGAAGCCCCCCGTCACCGGATGGAGGTGATCTTCGACAGCTGCGGCCAGGTCACCGACATCGTCGACGAGCCGACCGACCTGGGCATCGACCTGCTCGACCTGGTGCAGCCGGGGGCCATGGACCTGGAGGAGATGGCCCGGCCCTTTGGCGGGCGGGTCACCGTCAGCGGGGCGGTGGACCTGCAACGGCTCCACCTCTCCACTCCGCCACAAATTGGGGACGCGGTGCGGCGCACCATCGACAGCCTGGGCCGACGCTTTGGCGGCGGTTTCCTGGTGGGCCCAGCCAATGTGCTCACCCCCGAGGTGCCCATCGAGAAACTCCAGGCCCTCTTTGCCGCCTGCCACAAGGACTCAGCCATGCCCTGCCTCTTCCCCCCCGACCTGCCCGGTGGCGAATGGCACGCCTTTGCCGCCTCGGGTTTCTCCGCATCGGCCTGCGGCGTCATCTACCGCGATACCAACCAGGTCTGCTGGGGTATTGCTCCCTCTTCAACACCTTTGCCTCCCGCCGCGGCCCGTTCAATACCCCGCTTCTGGGCGTCAGCGCCGAGGGCCACACCTGGGTGCTGGCCCAGGACCAGCCCAAGGAGGGGGTTAGCAAGTACCAATACCAGCCCGGCGGCACGTACCGCCGCTGGAGCGGGGAAGGCTGGGCCTCCTTTGCCGGAGCGCTCAAGCCCGGGGTCGGCCATCTCCAACTCGACGGGATGCGCACCCCTGCCCGATCCACTACTGGGGCTACGACCCGGTGGCGATCCTCGAATTCACCCTCGACGGCCCAGTGCAGGTGGCCTGCGCGCCTGGACCTGCTTTCTGCACGGTAATCTGCGCACCTCTCTGATGCCGGGCATGGTCTTCGCGGTGCGGCTGCGCAACACCTTTCCCGATTAGCTGCCCGTCTGCCTGGCCTGCTCCTTTCCCGGACCCGACCCCCGGGAGGCCGGCAGCGACCGCTTCAACCGCCGGCAGGTCAAGGGCGAGGAGTTCGAAGGGGTGGCGGTAAACGCTCCGCTGGCTTATCATGCCCTGGGCGCCCCTGGGCGAAAACTGGGCGTGCAGCCCCCGCTCCCTGCCCGCTGCCGGCCCCAATGCCCCCGGCGCCTCGGTGGCCGTGGACTGCACCCTGGAGCCGGGCCAGTCATATGTGGTGCGCCTGGTCCTGCGCTGGTGCGCGGCCACCTGGAACGCGGGCGGGTACAACTGGGCCGGGGACGAACCCTTCGCCCGCCAGTGCCGCTCCTGGCTGAAGGCCGGGGCCATGGAGGCGCGCCTGTGGCAGGGCTCGCCTTATCTGAACTGTTTTGATCCAAAGACCGGCCGCCAGTCAGAGCTGGTCTTCAGCTTCTAGCTCGACGGCGAATGCGTTCTGCGCCATCACGGCCTGCCCCTGGCCCTGCCCGCCGAGCGGGTGCAGACCACCCCGGAGACCATCCAGCGCTGCTGCGTGCCCCTTCTCGCGCCATGGGGTGGTCAACTTCGCCAAGCCCGACGGCTCGCCCCGGGACCCGGCCCGCCAGGGCATCTGGGACTATGGCACCTACGGCTCCTTCCCGGCCCAGGTCAACGTGCTGGCCCTGCTCTGCCTGTAAGAGGGAAAACAGGAGCTCGGCCTGGACCTTTTGCACCGCACCTGGCACAACCTGATCTGCCGCCACGGCTGCGCTTGGGAACAACCCAACCGCACCCGGGGCGAGGCCGACACCGGCGAACCTGACCGGGCCAAGGGCTGGACCGACTACCTCCAATCCATGAACTTATGGTCCCTGCCCACCGCCCTGGCCGGCCAGGACTTTGCCGGCCCCACCCGCCCGGGTGCTCTGGTGCAGCGGATCATCGCGGCGGCCGCCAGCTAAACTGCGTGGCGGGGAAAAGGCCGCGAAGGGCTTTCCTAAAGGGCGGTAGGGAAGGGAAGTCCGCGGAAGGGGTTGCAGGGAAAGCGGAGCGATGAGCGAGCACGGTGGGAAGGACGCGCCTTAGGAAAGCCCGAAGGGGCCGTTCACCGACGCGCCCCCTGCTGCCAACTTCACCTGAAAGGATCGCAGATGAGCAAGGTCATCGTCACGGACCACGGTTTTCCCAACCTCGACCCCGAGCGCCAGGTGCTGGCCCCAGCCGGCATCGACCTCGAAGAGATCAGGCCTATCTGCAAAACCGAAGACGACGTCATCCGCACCTGCCGGGGCGCCAAGGTGCTCTTGGTGCAGTGGGCCAAGGTGGGCGCCCGGGCGCTGGACGCCCTGCCCGAGGTGCGCTGCATCGTGCGCTACGGCGTGGGGGTGGACAACTTCGACCTCCAGGCCGCCAAGACGCGCGGGGTGATCGCCTGCAACGTGCCCGACTACTGCGTCGAGGAGGTATCCAATCACGCCCTGGCCCTGATCCTCTCTCTGGCCCGGCGCCTCCCCCAGGACCACACCCAGCTGCGCCAGGGGGGCTGGGGCATCGGCTCCTTCGGCCCCATCCCGGCCTTCACCGACCTGACCCTGGGGGTGGTGAGCCTGGGCCGCATCGCCCGCAGGGTGGTGGAGAAGGCCAAGGTCTTCGGCTTCAGGCCCATCGCCTTCGATCCCCTGCTACCCGAGGCGGTCTTTGCCCAGTGCGGGGCCGAGCGGGTGGATTTGGACACCCTGCTGGCCCGGGCCGACGTCCTCTCCCTCCACTGCCCCCTCACCCCTGAGACCCGGCACCTGATCCGGGCCCAGACCCTGGCCCGCATGAAGAAGGGCGCCATTCTAGTCAACACCTCGCGCGGCCCGGTGGTCGCAGAGGCGGACCTGGTCGAGGCCCTGCGCGCCGGCCACCTCTCTGGGGCCGGCCTCGATGTCTTCGAGGTGGAGCCCCTGCCCACCGACAGCCCCCTGCGCAGCCTGCCCAATGTGGTGCTCAGTAGCCACGCTGCCGCAGTCTCGGAACGGGCAATGGTGATGCTCCAGACCAAGGCCGCCCAGGCCGCCCTCGACTTTCTCCAGGGCCGGCGGCCCAGGTCGGCGCTGACCTGAGGGGATGGGATGAGCGGCTTGCGCTACCGACCCGACATGGACCAGATCCGCCAGCGTTTGACCACCTGGTGGCACGGCAGCGAATGGGCCCGCCCGCCATGGCCCTCACCGCGCCCCGCGACACCCCCGCCGAGCAGATCGAGACTCTACGCGAGCCCCCCGGCTGGGTCACCAACTACTCCACAACCAACTTTTCCTACCGCGTCGATCTTTCATCCATGGCCTGCATCCACACCCACTACCTGTCCGAAGCCCTGCCGGCCGTGGCCCCGGACCTGGCGCCCAACTGCCTGGCCCCGTACCTGGGCTGCACCGGGGTGGAGATGCCCGGCACCGTGTGGTGCCGGCCCTGCATCGGGCGACCTGAGGAAGCAAGCTTCGCCTTTGACCCCGACAACTTTTACTGGCGCTTCAGCCTGGAGTTGGGCCGCCAGTAGAAGCGCCTGGGCCAGGGCAAGTTCCTGCTGCAATTCCCCGACCTCATCGGGGGACTGGACACCCTGGCGGCCATGCGCGGCACCGAAGAACTGTTGGCCCATCTCATCGCGCGACCCGAATGGGTGCACGCCTGCCTGCGCCAGATCACCGATCGCTGCTTCCACTACTACAACCTCCTCTACGACCTGATGCGGGACGAGGTGGGCGGCTCCATCTTCTGGCTGTGGGCCCCTGGCGGATTGGCGGCCGGCGCCATCCCGACAGGAAACCTTAGGTGAAACCGATTTGCAGATGCGCCTTCCTGAACTCCTGGCCCTCCTCCTCTGCGCCGTGCCCGGCCAGGGCCTCGAACTGCACGCCGTACAAACCCCTCCCTGCTCTTCACCGCCGGCCAACTCCCCCTGCTCGCGGAACGCCTCCAGCGGTAGCTTGTTTGCCACCCGGTGGGCCATCGCGCTGAGGCGGGCCGACGCCGCGGCCGCCACCTGTGCGGAAAAAGGGGCCAAGGTGCACACTGCCAAGAGCCTGGCCTTTGTCTACGCCATCAACGGCGACACCTCCGATGCCCGCCGGGGTGCCGAGCTTTTGGCCGACACCAAATTCCCCTCGCGTGGCGGGGACATGGGCCAGCCCCACCGAGGGGGAGATCGCTGCCCAGTACGCCCAGGCGTACGACCTGCTCCACTGCTTCCTGCAAAACGACAGCACCGCGTTGGAACTGATCCGCACCCTACTGGCCGAGGAGGCCCAGCGCCTGTACGCCGGCATCCGAATCAGCGTGGGCTTTCTTTCCAGCTGCACCAGACCCCCGACCGCCGCGACCTATCCACCGTAGACCTGGACAAGTGGCACCTGCGCGCCTACGCCGGCCTGTGGCTAAGCCTGGCCGACCACCCCCGGACTCTCGGGCAGCACCCCGGTGCAATGGGCCGAGCGGGCCCATGGCCTGGTCACCCGCACCATCAACTACCAGGTCGAGGGCACGGATGGGGGATACGCCGAGGGGCCCTTCTACCTGCGCTACGCTGCGGACGTGTACCTGCCCTGCATGTGGGCGCTCAAGCGCGTAGCCGGCCTGCGCGAGGACGGGGGCGCGTACCGTTGGGACTAGGAGAACAACAAGACCGGGCGTTACGTGCGCGAGTTCTCGGAGATAGACGCCATCGCCCTGTACGACGATCAAGTCGCCGCACACAAGCCCGCCTGGGGCCCCAAGGTCTTCATCTTTATGCCCAAGGCCGGAGACGCGGTTTTCCCCAGCGACTGGTCAGCGGGGGTTACCTACCTGCTGCTGCGCAGCGAGCACGGCGTCCCCCGCTCCCGGGGCCAGGGCCACGAGCACCCGGACGAGACCAGCTTCGTTCTCTATGCCGGCGGGGAGATGCTGGCCCTGGACGCGGGGTACATCGACTTCAACTTACACGACAAGGTCAACCAGGGCCGCAACCACAAGGTGGTGCGGGTGGACGGGCAGGGGCCGCCGCTGCTCACCCTGCTGGGCCAGCCCGTGGATGGGGGCAAGGACGCCTATATCGAGAACCCCTTCGCCAGCGAGTGGATGGACTATGCGGAGGTGCGGGCCGCGCACCAGGGTGTCTCCGCGCGGCGGCGGGTGATGTTCCCCGGCAAGCAGTACTTCCTTGTCGCCGACCACCTGGAAGACGACCAGACCCACACCTACGAGTGGCACCTGCACGGCAGCAGCGGGGGCGATACCAGCGCGAGGGCAACCTGGCCCGCTGGATCCGCTCAGGGGCCGAACTGCTGGCCTAACTGCCCGAGTGGAGCGGGGCAGACCTTCTCCGAGGTGGACACCCTGCACCCCTTCGCTTACCTGCAGGAATTGACCCACACCGCCCTACGGGTGCAACAGCAGGGGAAGGAGGCCCGGTTCCTGGCCCTGAAGGGGTGGAGGCTTGGGCCTGGGTAAGCGGGGGGATACGGTGTCCCTGGCAACCCCGGCCGGCGCTCTGCGCAGCGACGCCCGCCGCGGCCTGGTGCACTTCTCCGGAGGGAAGCCCCGGGCCTTTAATGTGGAGGACGGCCATTTCCTGGAGATGGGCGGACAAGTGCTCTACGCCTCTGCGGAGCTAGGGGACCTGAGCTGGGAGCTGGAGGTGAGCGCCCCCGACACCACCCAGGTACCGGCGTCTCCCGACCCTGACTTCGGCGACAATGGCCAGGTCAATTTCGCCGGCTTCTTCCTCTTTGTCGATGCCTTTGGCCGGTCCTCTGGCGGCGGCTGAGGTCCGCGTGTATATTAAATCGTAATCTGCCGGAAGCCTCGCGCTTCCCGGCGCGTCTATTGACCAAAAGGAGGGTGACTTATGAGAAAGAAGATCGGCTTCGCCCTTGCCGCCATCCTCACCGTGGCCGCCCTGCAGTGGGCCGTGGCCAGCGTCGATACCCAGCCGGCCGCCACCCAGCAGGTCGTCACCGGCACCACCAAGGTTAGCGCCGCCGCCTGCCCCACCAAGGGCGAGGCCACTGCCACCAGCGCCAGCGCCACTGCCTGCCCTAAGGACAAGGCCGGTTGCGACAAGGCCAGCACCGCCGACTGCCCCAAGGGCGAGGCCGCGGCCAACACCACCAGCACCAGCGCCAGCGAGGTCGATTGCACCAAGGCCGAAGGCGGCAAGTGCCCCTACAACGCCAAGAGCTGAACCTTCATCCCTAGCCGCCCCCATCCCCGGCCTGTGCAGGCCGGGGATTTTTTGTGACCCCGGAGGCCCCATGAAATCCGCCCTCGAACTGGCCCTGGAAAAGGCCGACGCCGAACTGGGCCAGGACAAGGACTACGTCAAGCTCTCCCCCGAACAGATCGCCGCCATCGACCAGCTCAAGAAGCAGTACGAGGCCAAGTGGGCCGAGCAGGAGATCGCCCTCAAGGCCAAGATCCAGAAGCTCTCCCGGGAGCTGGAACCCCAGGCTTTTGCCGAACACCAGCAGCAATTCCAGGGGGAGATGAAGCGGGTGCGCGATCAGATCTTCGCCGAGCGCGACCAGAAGATCGAAGCCCTCCGCAAGCAGAAGTAGCGCGGCGTCTCAGCGCATCACGGTCAGCGGGCCGCGGAATTCCGCCACGCCCTGCGGCCCCTCGGCGCTGATCCGGTACAGATAGGTCCCATTGGCCAGCCGGCGCCCTTCCCCGTCGCGGCCGTCCCACTCCACCTGCTGGAACCCCGCCCCCTGGGCCATGGGCCCCAGCCGGAGTAGCCGCCGGCCGCTGAGGGCGTAGATCTCGATGGCCACCCGGGCCTCGTGCGAGAGCACGTAGGTAAAGGCGGTCCCCTCCCGGGCCGGGTGCGGGTAGGGCAGGGCGTTGGCGATCAACAACTCCCCGCTGAGCCGGAAACGCAACTCGGCAAAACCCGCCTCGCGCCCCCTGCGCAGGAGGCGGGCCTGCACCCGGTGCTCCCCCTCCGGCAGGGCGGGCCGGTACAAAACCCCCGGCAAGGCGCCCTCCCACGCCGAATCCGGCTGCACCGGCACCCCGTCCACGGCCAGGGCCAGATGCCCCTCGCCCCCGGCCTGCACCCGCAACCCTTCGCCGGCCAGCAGCGGATCGCCGTCCAGGAGCGGCCGGCCGCCCGGCCAGGCGCTGAACGCCAGCCCGGCCTGCCCCCCCTCCCCGAGGTCCACCTCCAACAGGTCATCCTGCGGGTCGGCGTCGGCCTGGGCCGGGAGCAGGCGGGCGAAGAGCCTCCCCACCGGCAAGGCGGCCAGGCTGTCGAGTTGCACCCTGCGGGCCTCGCCCCGCTGCAGGGGCGCCAGGCTCAGTTCCCGCACCGTGGTCCGGCGTTCTCCCTGCTCCAAGAGCAGCCGCGCCCCAGCTTCCACCACCCCCAGGTTGCGCACCACCACCATCACTCGGTTGGCCGAATCCAGCCGCGCCTGTTGCAGGCCCAGGGAAGGCCGCGGCGCAAAATCCACGGCCCATTCGCCCAGACGCGCCCCCGCTCCCTGCAAACGCGCCCGCAGGCGCAGGTGCGGGTACTGGTCCGCCTCCACCCCGCTCAGGTCTATGGCCTGCCCGGCAACTGCCGCCGGCACCCCGGGCACTGCCTGCCACGCCGCCCCCTCGCGCGGGCGGCCCTCCACCTCCACCTCTACCCCCTCTCCCCGCACCGATACCCCTTTCCAGGCCACCGCCGGCCCGAGGGCCGGGGAGAGTAATTGGCCGCGGCTGACCCGGCCCAGCCCCTCATATCGAAAAATTCGCGGCCGCTCCAGGTCGCCCAGCCAGACCTTGTTGTTGACCCAGTCGTACTGGCCCGAGATGATGCGGGTGGAGTCCTGGTCGCTCTGCCATTCCCCCAGCAACCGGCCATTGTTTCCGTCCACCATGCGGATGCGGCGTTCCCCGCGGTATTCGATGAAGTAGAGCCGCTCCCCGTCGGCCAGAATCCCATCGGTCCAGGTGTAGGTAAAACCCGTCTCCGTGGGTGGGGAGGTGAAATCCCTTAGCAGGGCCCAATTGCGGGCCGGGTCAAAGACCCGTACCCGCCACTCGGTGTGCGCCCCGGCCTCGGAACTCATGGATACGTTGTAGATGTAGCGGCCGTCCGAGGTGATTAGGAAATGGCCGCTGAAGATCTGCCCGCTGCGCCACTCGACCATGCCCTCGGGCACGGCGACGGTGTCCTTCCTGCCGGTGGCCGTGGTGATTCGTTCCAGCGCATACGGGTCCCCCATCTCGCTGTAGATGTAACCGTCGCTGTGGTAGGTGGCCGCAATGCCGCCGGTGGTGGAATCCGGCAGCACCCCGTAGACCCGACCGAACTCGGTACCCTTGTAGCCGCTGCCAATGCGGGTGAAAAAATCCGTGCCAGGGTATTCGGTGGATTTGTCGTTGAACCAGCGCTTGGCATACAGGTAGGTCCCGTCGCTGCAAACCACCCCGGCCCCCTCGATACCCGCCACCTCTGCGCCCGCCTCGCGGGTCTGGGCCGCCGGTTGCAGGGGGCGGGTGGCCGAGGACAGGGTCATCCCCTCTGCGGCGAGTTCCAGGTCGAGCGCCTCTCCTGCCAGGAACTGCGCCCCCCGCTGCCGCCAGCCCGGCGCGGCCCCGCCCGGCTCCGCCCAGAAGGAGCGGGTTTCGCTCCACGGGCCCAGGCCCGACCCCGAGCGCACCCGGGCCCGCCAGAAGTACGCCTGGCCCAGCGCCAGCCCCTCTGGCTGGTACACGGCACTGCCCTGGGCCACCTGCACCACCCCACCGCCGGCCGTCCTGGCAAAGTCCGGGTCGGCGGCCAGGGCGAACTCGCAGTCGTAAGGCCCGCCCTCCAGGGGCAGCAGGGCCTCCAGGCTCAGGTCCCCGGGGGCCAGCATCGCCCCAGAGAGGGGGTGGAGCAGCCGGGGGACCACCGGGGACTGCACCTCCACCTGGCGCCGCAGGGCGTTGTTGTCCTCGTCGGTCTCGGCTACCTGGTCGGCAGGGTCCGCCAGCAGTTCGAGTTCGTAGATCCCCGGGCCAGAGCCTGGGGTCCAGTCCACCGCCAGGGTGAGGGTGCCGGCAAAGGGCGCCTCCTGCAGATAGAGCAGGGTTTCGGGCGGGGCAGCGGCGTTCAGGTTGCGCACCTGTAGCGCCACCTGCACGCTGTCCCAACCCAGGCGGGTGTTGTTGCGCAGGATCACCTCCACCCGCAGGGTGTCACGGCTCAACACCTCCCCCCGGTTCAGGCGCAGGTCCAAGGCCTCGTAGTCGGGCTGGGCGGGCAGGGCCAGTCGCTGGGCCGGATCGCCCTGCAACTGCATGCCGTACGCCGCCTCCTCAAAGCTGGGGCGGGCGGCCAGCATCTGGACCTTAGCCACGTCGAGGGCCGGCCCGAACTCCAGGGTGCCGCCCTGAAAGAACTGGGCGAAGAGCCGGTCAGCCAGCAAATCCTGCTGCGCCACCCGCCCCTGGGCGCTGGCCGAGATGTAGGCGATGGAACCACCCTCCTCCCTGAGGGTGAGGGCCTCGCTCAGACTGGGAAAGCTGGGCTCGGCGAACTGGCCGTTAAGGCAGGAGAGGGCCAGGATCAGGGGCAGGCGGGAGCCGTTTCTGACCTGGCTCAGATAGCCCCACTCGGGGAACTGGATGGAGAAGACGTACTGCATGGTACCGATGCTGCCGTGGCCGTTGAAGTTGAGTAGCAGGGCCCCCTGGTTGAGTGCGTCGAGAAAGCGCTTGCCAGTGAGGTTGGGGAGGAAGGTATTATCGGGGTTGATGATCTCGATGGACGCTAAGCCCAGAGGCTCGGTGTAATGGGCAGCCCGCTCGGCATTGTTCCGGGCGAACTCCCCGATCTCGTGGTAGTTGGCCAGGTAGATCACCCGGCTGCGCCAGTCCCCCGGCGCGGTCTCCCGATCATAGGTGATGATCTTGTCCACCGACACCTCCGCCTGGTCCGGGTTGAGCCAGGACAGGCGGCCCACGGTCAGGTCGGGCAGCAGGTCCTCCCCGTCCACCAGGCTGTAGAGGAAATCCGTGCCCGCCTCCCCCCGGTTGCGGGCGTGGTAGTAGCGGGTGGGCACAAAGCTGGGCCGACTGGACCGGTACGCATAGTGGGTATTTCCGGCCAGGAGCACGTACGCCGGCGGCTCTTCCCAATTGGAGTACGCGTAAGCGATGAAATCCCGCACCGCATCGGCGGTGGGCAGCCCGTGCGAAAACTCGTCGTACAGGTCCTCCACCTCCACCACCTCGACCCCCAGGCCGTTGGCGCGGCGGTGCGCGGCCAAGCGCTGGGCCGCGGCGAGAAAGTTGGCGTGGGTGATGATCAGGTACTGGGCGCGGTGGCTTGGTGAACGCCAGGAGGAGGGCAGGTCTAACTTGCCCACGGGTCGCTTGATCCCGGCCAGGGTGTCGGCGGCCACATACCGGGCCGAGTCGGCGGGGTTGTCCTCAAAATGGACAAAAGGCCCCAGCGCCGCGGTGGAATCGATGCCGAAGTCCGTAAAGTAATAGCCATTGGCCACATCCCAGACCTCGATGCCCGGCGGGTACAGGCCCTGCAGCACATAGGACTGGCCTCCGGGCGGCTGGGTGAAATCGAAGAACCCGATCCAGGTCTGGTACGCGCGGCGGTACTCGATCTCGAACCAATTGAAGTAGACCGGGTCCGGCAGGCCCTGGTCAGCACTGACCTGGAGGAAGACGTGGTTCTGGTCCTTCAGATAGGAACTGGGGATCTCCGTTTCGAAACGCAGCTCCTCCGGACCCCGCCAGATCCGCTCGTCCAGGAGCGGGCCGTTGATATTGGTGAGGCGCACGGTAGTGTGGTGGAAATTGTCCGAGACCCCGTGCAGGGCCACGCGCACCCGGGCGGGGTACTCCTCCCCCTTGGCGCGATGGAGCAGGGGCCCGGCATAGAGGCGCGAGCCAGCCGCCACCGCGGACCTGGCCGCCACGGTATCGCCCCAGAACCAGTGATCCACCTTTTTCTCAGGCAGGGTGAGGGGCAGCGGGTTATAGCGGGTGTCCTGCTCAAAGTGCACCGCAGTCCACTTCCAGGGCGAGAGCGGGTACCCCTGCACCGGCGCGCCGCTGCGCGGTTGCAGCCTCTTTCCCTGCACCCCGCCCCAGCTCAGCCAGTAGGTGTTGCGCCGGCCGTAGAGATTCTCGAAGTCCTTGTGTGGATCGCGGCGGTACTGGCCGAAGAAGAGCAGGTAGTCCTGTTCGTCGAAGGACCCGTCCTCCTCGCCGTGGACGCGGATGGCCTGCTCCTGGCCCAGGTAGTACACCTGGAAGGTGCGCGGGTCGATGCCCTCTGGGCCCACCCCCAGAGAATCGAGCCAGGCCGGGGTGAGGCAGAAGAGGCCGTCCTCGTCGGCGTACACCTTGACCCAGGGGCGGGAGGGGTCGTACCCTTCACCGAGGGCCGCGGGTTTGGCAACGCGGCCTTCCTCGCGCCAGGCCGGGGCCTGGGCGTGGTTGAGCAGGGCGCGGTAGAGCGGGGCGGCGGCTGTATCGGCGGAGCGCGACCGCTTGGGCCGGCGGCCGCCCACAAACTCCACCCGCAGTTGCAGCCGGGCGCAGTACTCCAGTTCGCGGCGGGTCGGGTGGTAGCGGTAAGGATAGAGCCGCAGGAAGAGGGTGCGCACTCCGCGTAGGCTGCCGCCCTCGGCCAGGGCGAAAACCTGGGCCGGCGAGAAGGCGCCGCTCAACCCCTGTCGGGGATCTGTTGCCTGGTTCGGCGCGTCATCACCCTCGGCATGGGCCGGGGACAGGTCCAGGCCCTCCAACCGCGCCCAGCGCACCTCCTCCACCTCCACCCGCACCTGGGCCCCCGGCGGGACGGCGATGGGTGCGGCGAGGAAGGGCAGGGCGGGCTGTCCTGGTTCGCCAAGGCGGGTGAAGCCGGGGGGCAGTTCCAGTTGCTGCCGGCGTTTGCCACCAAGCTCCAGGGTCTGCACCCCGGGCGGGGGCAGGGCGAGGGCCAGGCGCAGTCCCTGCTCGCCGGAGGAGAGCACCTGCAGAGACGCGGCGCCCGCCAGGTTGGCGGCCAGTAGCGAGGCGAGAAGGCCCGACAGCGCACGGAACATACAAAATGAGAATACATACAGCCCCTGCCCTTGTCCAGCATACGCGACCCGGTGACTAGCCTGACCGCCGCCGGGGGCTGGCTGCGCCCGGATAACCGCCGGCTCCTCGCGCTGGCCTGCCTGGCCCAGGTGGGGTTGGTGGCGCTGCCGGCCCTGTGGCTGGGCGAGTGGGCCTGGGCCCTCAGCGCCGCCCTCCTGGGCCTGGGCCTGGCCCTCTTCTCGGTGCCGCGGGCCCTCCTCCTCCTCTTCTTCTTCAACATCGTAGTGCCCGCCGAGGTGCTGCTGTCCCTGCAACTGCCCGGCGGCCTCTATCCCCAGGAAGGGCTGTTCCTCGGGGTGCTGGTCTTCGCCCTCATCGACCTGTTCTACCGCCGCGGCCTGTCCCTGCGCCTCAGCCCCGCCGACCTGCCGGTGCTGGCCTTCCTGGGGGTGACCGTCTTCTCGGCCTTGGTCGGGGCCCTGCTGGACAATTCGCACTCGCAGATCCTGCGCGACGTGCGCTATCCCCTTTACTACGCCGTCTTCTTTCTGGTCACCCAGTTCTTCGAGGAGAGCGATCTGGTGCGGCGCTTCCTGCCGGTGCTTCTGCTGGCCGGCCTGGTAGTCAGCGCCGAGTACATCGTAGAATTCGCCGGGGCCATCGACCGCGCCACCGGCACCGACTTTACCAGGGTGGCCGGTCTGCACGGGCTCATCCTGCCCATCGCCCTGCTCTTCGCCGTCAACTGCCTGCTCTACAACTGCGGCTCGTACCCGCGCTGGCTGCTCTTTCTCTACCTGCTGCCCACCGGCCTGGCCCTGGTGCTGACCATGCGCCGGGGGATGTGGGTGGCCTTTGCCCTGGGCCTGATCGCCTCGATGTGTCTGCACCACCTCAGCCAGCACCCTGACCGCCGCCGGCTGGGCCGCACCGTGCTGTCCATCTTCGGCATCGTCACCCTGCTGGTGGCCACCGCCTTCTTCTTTCAGCGCTTGACCGGGGCAGCCATCGGCGCCCACGCCTTGGCCCGTTCGCGCACCTTCGTCGAGTACGAGGACAGCGTCAACTTGGCCAGCCGCTTCTTCGGCTACGCCGCGGCGGTGCAGAAGATCGCCCGGCACCCGGTGGCGGGCAACGGCCAGGGCGCCACCCTCACCCACCTGAACTTCAACCCGGAGCTGGGCCGCTTCGAGACCTGGACCACCTGGTCCCTCGACAGCCTCTACCTATCGCTACTGTTCAAGATGGGGCTCTTGGGGCTGGCGGCCTTCGGCTGGATGGCCTGGCGGGTCTGGAGCCTGGCCCGGCAGGCCTTTGCCCACAGCGCTGACCAGGCCGGGCGCGCCTTCATGGGGGGGATGATCGCCACCCTGGTGGGGATGGGGGTGATGGGCCTGAGCGACGGGGCCCTGGTCAATGGCCGCTTCACCCTGATCTTCGGGATCTTCTTCGGCCTGGTCGCCCTGGCGGGCCGGCGCCGGTCCTGAGGCGCTCAGCCCTGCCGCTCCTCCTCCGAAATGCCCATCGCTTACTCGCGACCGCCCCCCCACCAGGGGCGGGTGGTGGTCGCCGTGCCCCTGGGCGCATTCGAGGTGGGTGGTCACCACCGCCTGGCGGGGCCTCAGCGCGGCGGCCAGTTGCACCTTGATTCAGGTGGCCTGGGTGTGGGCCAGCTGCAGCGGCACGTCCTCGCCGAAGAGCAGTTACACGTCGATGAAGACGGTGCCGCCCATCTGGCGATGGCGCAACCCGCGGTACTCGATCCCCCTCCGGGCACGGTCCGGGCCAGCACCCCGCACACCCGTTCGTCTAACTCCGCATCCCGCTCGTCCATCAGCCCGGCGAAGGCCCGGCGCATGAGCCTGGCGCCCGACCAGAGGATGTTGAGGGCCAACAAGATGGCGAGGATGGGGTCAAAGGGCAACTAGCCGGTCCCCAAGGTCAGGTAGAGCCCGGCGATCACCCCAGCGCTGGTGTAGAAGTCGGTGAGCACGTGCCGGCCGTTGGCCTCCAGGATCAGCGAGCCCTGCCGCTTGCCCAACCGGACCAGGTACCAGCCCATTCCGCCGTTGATCAGGCCCGCTCCGCTGACGATCAGCGTGCCCTCCCCCAGCCTTTCCAGATGCAGCCCCGCCATCCATTTGCCCACCGCCGAGACGATGATGAACACCGCGTCAATGGCGATCATCGCCCCCTCGAAGCCGGCGGGCTTGAGGCTGAACCGCAGACTGAAGGCAGCGAAGGCCACAGCCGCAACACGGACCACCGATTCGGCCGCCTCCGAGAAGACGGCTGCCGAGCCGGTGAGTTAGTAGGCGAAGGTCTTGCCCAGGAACATCAGCACCCCCAGCGAGAGCCGGATGGCCAAGTGCTGGGCACGGAGGTCCGGGGCGCAGGGGGCGGCCATGCAAAGGCTCTTCCAGGGGCGGCGCGAAGCATTCTCTCTGGAGGGATATAGACAAAGCCTGCGGGCCCAACACCTTTTTGCGCCCCCTCAGAAGAAGTCCTGGCAGCCCTTGAGCACCGCGGCGGTCAAAAGTTGCAGGAGAACCACCAGCCGCATCGCCCGTTGCCGGTCACGCGCCGCCAGCCCGGCCAGGGTCAACACCAGGGCCAGGGCCCATTCCTCCTCCTCGCCCCAAGTGCCCCCCCCGGCACCGCGACCACACCGCCCTCAGTTGCGCCCCGCAGAGCAGGGCCAGAGGCGGCCCGCTCCACACCGCGTACTCCGCCAGGTTGAGCAGGGCGCAGTAGAGGATCTGGCCGATGCCCCACCTTGAAGTGCTGGTGCGCCGCCACGGCGCCCCCGTAGCGCGATATCAGGTCGTAGCCGAAGGCGACCCAAAATACCCGCGGTAGCCCCAGACAACTAGCAGCGGCCCAGGCGGCCACCTCCCACCGGCGCCGACCGCTCTGGCGCGCCACCTAGAGATGCAGCGCCGCCAGCACTCCGCACAGGGCCACCAGCCCAAATGAGAGGAAATGTCCCAGATAGAACAGCACACCCGCGCCCGGGCGTAGCGTGCCGCGCAGGTCCAGGCCACCAGCGGGAAGAGGTACTGGCCCAGGTGCAGGGTGATCAGCGCGGTGTTGGGCACCACGACGTACAGCAGCGCCGGCATCCAGGCCGCCTGCTCATCCAGGTAGAGCCGGCACGGGTAGCACAGGGGGATGACCACCAGGTACGACAGGAGCGGGAACACTTAGGCGGCCAGGCGCGCCAGGCGCCGGGCCGGGTCCGGGGCGGCTGGGTCCAGCCAGGCGCAAAGCTGGCTCACCGCCGCCTGCACCAGGCGCCCATGCCCGCCCGCGCCCCCAAGCCGGTCGCTCAGGCCAATAAGGCCGCGGCCCTCCATCCAGGCCAGCCCCTGCTGCAGGAGGCCCCCTCCCAGTATTAGCAGCCGCAGATTGCGCCCTGTGCGGGCCGGCTGGCTCAGCACCGCCATTACCAGCCAGGCAGCAAGCGGCAGCGGGGTCAGTTCCAGGGACCAGAACCAGCGGGGCAGCAATTGGAAGAGGGGATCTGCATCAGGAAGCCCAGGCCCGCAGCATTTCCCCCACAGCGGCCAGGCCCAGCCGGCCAGGTACAGGCATAGCAGGCCCCACACCGCCCGGTCGGCCTTGGGTAGGTAGTAGGAAAGGGGGTGCTGGGCCTGCAGCTTGAACACCTCGTTGGGCGCCGCCAGGGGCAGGCTGCCCTCGTACATTTCCCGGACCAGGCTGTGGCCCCACGGCGGTACGCGCCGCCGGCAAGCAGGCGCAAGGCGAGCCCCCACCAACGCCCAGGCCGTTTTTTCAGGTCTGGATGGCATGGCGACATATTAGGCAATCAGGGCCGTCCGTAGCGCTTGCCCGTGGCGGCGGCTGGCATTGACAGGGGCTCTCTTTCCCTCTACTATCTTGATTCATCGCCCGAAAAATCCCCCTCCCCTGCCTGCGAAGGAGCACGCGGTGCCCCAGAAATCTCGCCCCGGCAAGGCCGCCGCCAAGACCCGCCCCGACCGCAAAGCTAAGTACCGCGTCGGTGTCATCGCCAGCGGCCGCATCGCCCGCGAACACGGCCGGGGCTGGAGCGAGTGCGAGCACACCCAGATCGTCGCTCTGGGCGACATCCACCCAGAGTCCCTGCGCAGCTACGGCGAGGACTTCGGCGTGCCGGCGGCCAAGCGCTATCTGGACTACCGCGAGATGCTCGACAAGGAAGACCTCGACATCGTCAGCGTCTGTTCCTGGGACCCGCAGCACGCCGAGATGGCTATCGCCGCCTGTGCCCGCAAGCCCCTGGCCCTGCTCTGCGAAAAGCCCATGGCCGCTTCCCTGGGCGAGGCCGAGCAGATGATCATCGCCGCCCAGCGCAACAATGTAAAACTGGCCATTGGCCACCAGCGCCGCTTCTACTCGGCCTGGGAAGAGGCCCGGCGCCTCTTGGCTGCCGGGACCATCGGCCAGCCCCGCCGCCTGTGGTCCACCGTGCTGCAGGGCATGCTCAACTGGGGCACCCACTGCATCGATTTCCAGCGCTACGTGCAGGGCGATCCCCAGGCCGAGTGGGTGATGGGCTCCGTCGAGCGCAAGACCGACCACTACATCTTCGGCCACCGGGTCGAGGACCGTTGCTCGGGCATCATCGGCTATCCCAACGGGGTCGAAGGGGTGATCGAGAACGAGCTGGGCACCTGGGGCGGCATCAACTGCTCCATCTACGGCACCGAAGGTGTGATGGAGATCAACGACAACAGCCTCAAGTACATGACCAGCAATAAGGCCGGCTGGCAGGTCTTCGAGCCCACCGAAAAAACCCGCGCCGGGTACGGCGACGCCTTCGTGCGCCAGGCCTACGCGCTCTGCGAGTGGATCGAGGGCAAGATCGAGGACTACCGCGGCGAGGCCAAACACGGCAAGGCCGCCCTGGAGATCATGATGGGGGTGTACGAGTCGGCGCGTATGCGCGAGCGGCTGAAGTTGCCCCTGCAGACCCGGGCCAACCCCCTCGACGTGGCGGTGGAATCGGGCCAGTGGCCGGTGGAGCGGCCCGGCCGCTGGGACGAGCGCTCCTTCCTGGTGCGCGGCGAGGACATGACCTGGATCAAACAGGAGGAGGAACGCAGATGCCCCAAACTGCCCGCCTGCAACTGAACGATATGGCGATTGACCTGCCCGTCGTGGTCGGCACCGAGAACGAGCACGCCCTCGACATCAGTGACCTGCGCACCCAGACCGGATACATCACCCTCGACGACGGGTACGGCAACACCGGCGCCTGCCAGAGCGCCATCACCTTCATCGACGGGGAGCAGGGTATCCTCCGCTACCGGGGCATCCCCATCGAGCAAATGGCCGAGCACAGCAATTTTATCGAAGCCGCCTATCTGCTCATCTGGGGCGAATTGCCCTCCCAAAAGCAACTCAACGACTTCAGCGAGTTGCTGACCAAGCACCAGGCCCTGCACGAGGCCATCCGCCACCACTTCGACCTCTTCCCGTCCAACTCGCCGCCCATGGCCGTGCTCTCAGCGGTGCTCAACGCCCTCAGCTGTTTCAACCCCGAATTCCTGAAGATCGACGACGAGGAGTCGTTCCAGGAGGCCGCCGCCCGTCTGATGGCCAAGGTGCGCACCATCGCCGCCTACTCCTACCGCCACGACCAGGGCTACCCCACCATCCACCCGCACCCGGACAAGAAGTACACCGCCAATTTCCTGCACATGATGTTCAGCCAGCCGTACAAGGAATACGAGCCTGACCCCGAACAAGTGCGGGCCCTGGACCTGTTGTTGTTGCTGCACGCCGACCACGAGCAGAACTGCAGCACCTCCACGGTGCGTATGGTGGGCAGCAGCGGGGCCAATCTCTTCGCCTCGGTAGCCGCCGGCGTCTGCGCCCTGTGGGGCCCCTTGCACGGCGGGGCCAACGTGGCCGTAGTGGAAATGCTGGAGGAGATCCGCAAATCAAGGACCGCGGTCAAGGATTTTGTGCAGCAGGTCAAGGACAAGAAAAACGGCATCCGCCTGATGGGCTTTGGCCACCGGGTCTACAAGAACTTCGATCCCCGCTCGCGGATCCTCAGGGAAGCCTGCGAGGCAGTGCTGGCCAAGCTGCGCCGCAAGGACCCCCTGCTGGAACTGGCCGAAGAATTGGAGGCCGTCGCGCTGCAGGACAGCTACTTCGTCGAGCGCAAGCTCTACCCCAACGTTGATTTCTACAGCGGCATCATCCTGCGGGCCATCGGCATCCCGCACTCGATGTTCACGGTGATGTTCGCCATCGGACGCATGCCCGGCTGGATCGCCCAGTGGTACGAGGCGCGCAAGGGGACTAGCCCCCGGCTGCACCGGCCTCGGCAGGTCTACGTGGGGCCGACCACGGGCTCCTATATCCCCATCGACAAACGCTGAGCCCCGACGAGGACAAGGCCCTGGCCGCCGGCGGGAAAACGCCGGCAGTCAGGGCCTCTTTGCGCCTGTGGCGCAGGGGTCGCTACTGGGCCAGGGCTTCGGGATCGGCGGCCGGCGGGGAGGGGGAGACGGCGGGTCTGGCGTTGGCCTGCAGGGGGTTCTCCTCGTAGGCCCGCTTGATCAGGGGCATGAGTTTGGGGGCCAGCACCTTGAGCACCTGCACCGGCAGGGAGCTGGTGAACTTGTACCCGGCCGCGTCCTTGCCGGCTACGTAGGCGGTGAGGGTGCCGAAGAAGCGGTCGCCGATGAGGAAGACATAGGTGGCGGTACGGCTGGTGATCTGCGTGTCGATCAGCTTGCCGCCAGCCCCGTAGATCTCGTGGCGGTTGTCGCCGGTGCCGGTCTTGCCACCCACCTGCAGCACGGTGCTGTCGGCAAAGGCAAAGGCCCCGTGGACCCGCCGGGCCGTGCCCTGCTCCACCACCCCGAAGAGGGCTTGGCGGACCACCTGGGCGATCTCGGGCCGCAGCACCTGCTCGCCGCCCTCCCGCTCGGACTGCAGGATGGTCTCGAAGGGGGTGTCCTGGGCGAAGTGCAATTCCTGGGCCCGCACCGAAGGATAGCGCACCCCGTCGTTGATCAGGATGCCCATCAGCTCGGCCAGGGCAGCCGGCCGGTCCCCCGAACTGCCGATAGAGGTGGCGTATGAGGGCACCAGGGACTCGAAGGGATACCCCAGCCGTTTCCAGGAGCGGTGGATCTGCTCGAAGGCCTCCACCTCCAGCAAGGTGCGGATGCGGTTGTCCTGGCCGTCCTTCTGGTGGGTCTTAAAGAGCCAGGTGTACACCTCCTGGCGCTCGGCAGCCGAGGCTTCGATCAGCTCGCTGCGCTTGGCCTGGGGGTGCTGCTGCAGGTACGCCACCAGCCATAGCTCCAGCGGGTGTACTCTGGCGATGTACCCGCGGTCGGCCAGGGAGAAGGCGTCGATGGCGTAGTTCCGGTACAGTTCGGCGAGGGTGGCGTTCGAGAGCACCGAGTTGGACAACTTGGCACGCAGGAAAGCCGAGAACTCGTCGAGGCTGGCGTCCGGGGCGACAGTGCGGAAAATCACCGCCAGCCGCGCCGGCGTGGGGTGGATGTCCTTGAGCAGACGCTCCAGCGGCTCGGCGGTCATCTGGTCCTTCCTCTTCTCCTTCTCTTGGTACTTCTTGTAGAAGCGGTTGAGAAACTCCTTGCCCTCGCGGTCGGCGAATTTCTCCAGATAGACCTTCCGCGCCGGGTCCTCTGGGTCTTCAAAGATGTCCGGACTGCCCCCGCCCTGGAACATGTAGTAGCGCACGATGCTGCGCATCAGCCGAATGAAAACGAGATTGATGGAGCGGTACAGCCCCACCCGCACCGAAAAGACCCCGCTGTCGTCCTTCTCCGGGTCGAAGTTGGCAAAGGTGTGCAGCCCGCCGCCGGTGAAGAACTGCTCGGTCGGGCTGGCCGGATAGGAGCGGTCCATGGCCGCCTCCAGCATGGCCGGCAGCGAGGTATCGCCGCTGAAAGCCAGGTAATTGAGGGCCCAGCGGCTCAACTGGTCGCTGGGCGGGATCTCCACCTGGCGCAGTTTGGCGGGGGGCTGGCCGGCGTAGCGGTCGTGCAACTCGGCGATGACTTCGAGATAGGTGATCAGGGTGCGCAACTTGGCCGTGGAGCCCAGTTCCAGCTTGACCCCTTCGTTGATGTTGAGCGGCTGGTTGAAGTTGTCGGCTTGCACCCTCATCAGATTCACGCGGTTGCCCCGCTCGAAGAAGGTGAAGCTGTAGATTACCTTGTCGGGATCGCCCTTTTCGAGCAGCCGGAAGCCGCGCAGCCCCGCCTGCTCGGCATAGCCAGGGTCGCGCAGCCGGGTCAGCAGCCGGGTCACCTCATCCTGGGTGCGGCGGTCCAGGGTACTGGACACGGTTAGGTCGAGGCGGTCGAGTTCGTAGAGCTGGGGGATGTCGAGGCTGGCGGCTAGGCGGCTGCGGATGGCGCTGGCGGCCTTGCGCTCGACAAAGGGCACCTCCGGCTGGGGCGGACTGCCCCGGCGCAGCTCCAGGCGGGCCTGGGCCACGGCCTCGCGCTCAGCCGTGGTGAGGATGCCGGCCTGCACCAGCAGGGGCAGATAACTGCGCACCAACTCATCGAGGGCGCCGCGGTCCTCGATCAGGTAAAAAGAGGGCCGCCGCTGCGACAAAAAGAGCCCCAGCACCTGCTTAAAGGCCAGGGCCCAGGCCCCCAGGTTGGGGTCCCGGACATTGGGCTGGTGCTGGCCCAGCAGCTTGTTGGCCTGATTGAAGTCGGCCCCGTACCACACCCACAGCCCGTCGCCCAGACCAGTCACCTCTCCGTAGCCAGGGGCCGCGGCCAGCGGAATGGAGTTGATGTAGTCGAGGGCGATGCGGTAGCGCGCCTCCGTGGTCTTGGGACCATCCAGGTACGCCCGCATGGAGGCCGAGGCCATCTGGTTGAACTTTTCTCGCACCGAGGCAGTCAGTCCCCCCGGCGAGTGGCGGAACTTCTCGATCTGGGTGGCCAGGGTGCTGCCGCCGGGAGCCTTGTGGCTGCGGCTTACGCTCCGGATAGCCATCTGCATCACCGCGTTGGCCAGCCGGTCCCATTCCACCGCTGGGTTGCGGTACGGGTAGCGGGGGTCGAGGGCCTCGCGGTTCTCGATGAAGAGCAGGGTTTTGACCACCACCGGCGGAATATCCTCGAAGCGCCCGTACACCCGTTCGGGAAAGGTCGCCGAGAAGAAGAGCTGGTTGTCCCGGTCGAGGATGCGCAGCCCGGTTTTGGTTTTTTCCCGGTAGATCGGGAACAGGCCCCGCTCCCCCAGCTTGAGCAGCTCTGGGGAGTTGCGCGCCTGGGCGCGGATCGAGTAATCCTTGTTGGTAGTGGTCAGCCGGTCGATGAAGTCGGGCAGGCGAGAATAGCCCAGGCGCTGGTCGTAGGGGCCCGGCAGCGGGAAGCGGATGGCCTCGCTGGGACCAGGCTCCATCCAGAAACTCAGCTTCGCAGTCATCCGGGAGAGGACCATGGACTGTAGCCGCGAGGTCTGGATCTCGTAGGCCAGGAGCCCGGCAAAAAGCAAGCCCCAGGTCAACGCCACGGCGGCCCAAAGATGTTTTCTGAGAAATTCCAAGATCCGGTCTTCAGGAATTTACGGGGAAGTAGGGCAGTCCTCAGGAAGGGGGAATAACTAGCACCCGGGCTCCCAGCACAGCCATGGCGTGAATCCAGTGGTTGTCGGCCGGGGCCAGGAACAGGTGTATGCTCCGCCGGTGTTGCACCACCGCGGGAAAATCGCGGAGCCAGAGGCGCATCTGAATCTCCAGGCTGTCCATCCGGGTTTCGGCCGGAGGCAGTGTGGCCAGCCACAGATCCGGCCCGCCCTGCAAGATAATGCAATAACGCTTCCGGGGATCGTAGCGGCGCGGGGCCGGGCCCCGTGGGGTGGCAATCAATCGCGCCAGGGCGGTGTCAGCCACGGCGCTGTCGCCTGCCGAGCTGTCGGTTGCCGCCACCCCTGAGGGCGCGGGTTTCCGGCTGCTGTCGGGGGGAACCTCCAGCTGCCGCTCGGCCACCAGAAAAACCCCGCTCACCGCCGACTGACCGGGCCTTTCGTAGCACCAGAGGATCGGGGCATGGCGCATGGGCACCCCGCCCAGCTTGGCGGTGATTGTCTGGCGCTCCAGGTCCACCACCAGGTATGCGGCGCTGTCAACCAGGCTCGCCGCCGCCAACCCTTCCTCCCATTCGAGGATCTTTTTCTGCCGCGCCAGCCTTTCGCGCTCGCGCAGCAGGGATTCGTAGGTGCTCTGCGGATCGGCGGCCGGTAGCGGCGCTTTGGCCGTTTTGGCGACGCTATCTGGGTTGGCGGACTTAGCTGGGCCGGGGGCCTGAGCGGTAGTATCCGCCTTTTCCGCTTTGGCGGTTTTCTCCCCAGCTGGGGACTTGTCTGCCGCTCGGGCCAGGGGGGCTAGGGCCAAAAGCAATCCGAAGAGTACTACCCGCACCATAGCCAACCAGCCCTAAAATATGTAAACCTCGGTGCCTTTTTGAGAATTGTTGTAGAGAAATTCGATGTCCGGATCATCGAGGCGGACGCAGCCGTGGCTGACGTACTCGCCCAGGGTGCGCTTGTACAGGGTGCCGTGCAGCATGTAGGCATCCCCGATATCCAAGGCGTACTGCCCCAGCACCCCTTCCTCAAAACGCCGCGGATCATTGGGGCTGGGGATCTTCTCGTTTTCCTCGATGAAAGCCCAGTCCGGCTTTTTCCACACCGGAAAATTGTCTTTCTTGAGCCGGACCTGGTGTTTGCCTTTGGGGGTCCTGAATACCCAGGTTTTGCCCCCGTGCAGCCAGACCAGCTTCTTGCCGCTGCCGGTGGAGCAGATGCCCTCGCGTAGCACGTTGCCCGGCTCGCGCATCAGGAAACTGTTGGTGTTGGTGTCCACGACGATGTACGGGGCCTTGGGCTGGCGCTGGGCCAAGTCCTCCTGCAACTGGGCGGTTTCCTCTTTGAGCCGGGCGATCTCGGCCCGCAGCTTTTTGGTTTCCTTGTCCAGTTGGGTCCTGTGCAACTGCCCTGCGTGGCGATCCTCCCGCACCTGGGCCCAACTGACCGTCACCGCGGGCCAAAAGTAATAGAGAACGGGCAGCGCGGTCAGGCCGCATAGGGTGAGACCTGTCTTGAGCACAAATCCCGCGCAACTTCTGGCCAGGCGCACACCTAACTTCGGGACGGAAAATTTTTTGTCGGACGCTGTCATCCGCGAAACTCCCGGGGACATTGGGGCGTCTTTGGTAAAACTCCGGTCCGAGCGGAGCGGTTCCCTCATAAAAATATTACGGCACAGGCCCTTGCGGGCCTGTGCCGTATCTTAACTACAAGGCGCAAGTTTTGCGGACTAGCGCGGAATGATCCACGCTCGCTACTTTTTGCCTCTCCTCTTGGCCTTGGCCTCGGCGACCTTGTCCAGAATGGCCTGGACCTCGGCCTGGGTCTGGGTGGCCTGACCAGTGATGGCCTTGGCCTGCGAGGTGGCTTCGGGGAAGTTCTCGGCCTGGATGGCATTCTTCACATTTTGGAGGTTGTTCCGCATGACCTCCACTTCGCTCTCCAGCATCTGGATCTCTTCCTTGGAATCCTTGCTGCGAGGGGCGGCGGCGACCTTGGCGGCAGCGGTGTCGACGGCGGTCTGGGCGGCGGCGAGCTCGGCCTCAGCCTCCTTGCGCAACTGCTCCTTGGTGTCGCGAGCCTTCTGCGCAACCTTGGGGCCGTTGGTGGATACCCAGCCCAGGGTGCCCTTGGCCTGGGTGTAGTTGCGGAAGAGCGCAAACTTGTTGTTCTGAGTCTCGATTTCGGTGTTTGCGGTCTTTAAGGAGTCCTGGAGGGTGTTAAATTCCTTGCCAGCGTACTTCGGACCTTCGGCCTTGCGGGCGTCTTCAACGGAGCTCTGGGCTGCCTGCTGCTCGGCTACCGGGGGCTTTTCGCACCCGGCCAGCCATACCCCTGCCAGAACAGCCAAGATCCCTACGGAGGTCTTTCTCTTGAGCATGGTTTCTCCTTTCAATGGGAAGAATGAGAAAGAGCTAACTTTGCAGCTAGCCACTCAAAGGGTGGTTTAAAGAAAGTGGTGACCGTACAGAGGGACGTGTGGAAGACTGATTCGCTCATGGCTTCGTTTTCCCATTTGGCTTTCCCCAAAAACGTACCGCAAAGTTCGCTGAAAAATTTGGGTAAGTAAATAACCCCCTGGAACTGGATAGCTGCGCATGTAGGTACTTGGGCTCGAAGGTAGAAATTTAACCTTTGCCAACAAAAAGTCAAGCCCCCCAACCAGTACACCCCGTCCTCCGGCCAGGGCTTTCCACCGGCTTCAGCGCCGGCGCCCCCCCCTGGGGGCCCGCAGCCCTTCCTGGGCCATCACCCCCCGCACCTCCCGGCGCAGGCGCTCGGCCTGCTCCCGCACAGACTTGGACCTGGCCTGGACCTGGGTGTAGTTCCCTGCCCGCAGTTGTGCGTTTATCTCCTGCAAGGCCGCCCGCAACCCCTTGAGGTCGTTCTTGAAGGAGTGGATCTCCTCCAGGTACTCGATCCGGCGCGGGATCCTGAACACAGAAGCAGCCGTGGCCTCCACATCGGTGGTGGCCATCTGCAAGGCGTCGGCCGCCGCCTGCCCCAGGGTTTCCTTGTTCGCCTCGGCCTGCCGGCGCACCTCCCCGGCCCGGCGTCCCGCCCATTCCAGGGCATGGCAAGCGGCGTCATAATCCCGCAACAGGCCGAACTGGGCCTGCTGCCGGTCCAACTCGATCAACCCGACCCGGAGCGAATCGGCCAACTGGGCGAATTCCTCGGGCGCGTACTTGTCCGCCTCGGCCTGCCGGGCCTTCTCGACCCCCCGCCTGGCCCGGTCAACCTGCTCCACGGGCGCCCCCTCGCAACCGGCCAAGGCCAGGGCCATCATCCAGATCCCCGCTCGCATATCAGGTGGCCATGCGCCGCAGGACCGTGTGGAGGATGCCCCCGTTCCTATAATATTGGATTTCCACCGGGGTATCGATACGGCAGCGGGTGGCAAGACGCTTTTCCCCCACTGGCCCCCGCGCCACCACCTCGACCTGCTGCCCCGGCCGCAGGCTGTCGTCCACCTCAATCTCGTAGGTCTCCTCCCCACTCAGGCCCAGGGAGTCCCGGCTCTCCCCCTCGGCAAACTGCAGGGGCAGGATGCCCATGCCGATCAGGTTGGAGCGGTGAATGCGCTCGTAGCTCTCGGCGATCACCGCCTTCACCCCCTGGAGGAAGGGGCCTTTGGCAGCCCAGTCGCGGCTGGAGCCGGTGCCGTACTCCTTGCCCGCCAGGATGAGGAGCGGGGTTTTGACGGCCATGTATTTCTCGGCGGCTTCGTAGATGGTGGTCTGTTCACCGCTGGGCAGGTGCCGGGTGTACCCGCCCTCGACCTCAGGGACCAGCTCGTTGCGGATGCGGATATTGGCAAAGGTGCCCCGCACCATCACCTCGTGGTTGCCCCGCCGCGAGCCGTAGCTGTTCCATTCGGACCGCTCCACCCCGTGGCCTTCGAGATAACGGGCCGCCGGGCTGTTGGCCGAGATATTGCCGGCCGGGGAGATGTGGTCGGTGGTGACGCTGTTGCCCAGCCGGGCCAGCACGCGGGCCTGGCGGATGGGCTGAATGGAACCCGCCTCCCGTTTGAGGCCCTCGAAGAAGGTGGGCCGGCGGATGTAGGTGCTCTTGGCGTCCCAAGCGTAGCGCTCGCCCTGGGGCACGCGGATCTGGTTCCAGACCGGGTTGGCCCGGAAGACATTGCCATACTCCTCCTCGAACATCTTGGGGCTAAGAGAGCGGGCCTGTTCGGCGCGGATCTGCTCCTGGGTGGGCCAGATCTGGCGCAGGAAGACCGGGGTCCCGCCCTTGCCGATGCCGATGGGCTCGGTCTCAAAGTCCAGGTCCACTTTACCTGCTAAAGCATAGGCCACCACCACGGGCGGGGAGGCCAAGAAGTTGGCCCGGGTCACCGGATGCACCCTCCCCTCGAAATTGCGATTCCCGCTCAATACACTGCACGCCACCAGTTTGTGCTCCTCGACCGCGGTGGTGATCGCCTCGGGCAGGGGGCCGGAATTGCCGATGCAGGTGGTGCAGCCGTACCCCACGGTGTGGAAACCCAGCGCGTCGAGGGCGGCGTTCAGGCCGGCGGCCTCAAGGTAGCGGGTCACCACCCGGGAGCCGGGGGCCAGACTGGTCTTGACGTGAGCGGGCACCTTCAGCCCGTGTTCGACGGCATTGCGGGCCAGCAGGCCGGCGGCCAGCATCACCGCCGGGTTGCTGGTATTGGTGCAGGAGGTGATGGCGGCGATGAGCACCGCCCCGTCGCCCAGCTCGCACTTCTGCCCCCCGACCTCCACCTGTGCCTTGCCGCGCTCCCCCTCCTTTTTGAAGGTCTTGGTCAGGGCGTTCTGAAAGCTGCCCTTCATCGCCTTGAGGGGAACCCGGTCCTGGGGCCGGGTGGGCCCGGCCAGGCTGGCCTCCACACTGCTTATATCGAGTCGCAGGTTCTCGCTGAAGACCGGCTCGGGGGCGCCGGGGGTGTAGAGCATGCCCTGGGCCTCCATGTAGGCCCGCACCCGCTCGACCACCGCCGGCTTGCGGCCGGTCTGCTTTAGGTACGCCAAAGTCTCCTCATCCACCGGGAAGAAACCCATCGTGGCCCCGTACTCGGGGGCCATGTTGGCGATGGTGGCCCGGTCGGCGAGGCTCAACTGGCTTAGGCTAGGACCGTAGAATTCGACGAACTTGTCCACCACCCCGTGCTGGCGCAGCATCTGGGTGAGGGTGAGCACCAAGTCGGTGGCCGTGGTCCCGGCCGGCAGGCTGCCCTCCAGCCGCACCCCCACCACCTGGGGCAGCAGCATGTAGATGGGCTGGCCCAGCATCACGGCCTCGGCCTCGATGCCGCCCACCCCCCAGCCCACCACCCCCAAGCCGTTGATCATGGTGGTGTGGCTGTCGGTGCCCACCAGGCTGTCTGGGAAGAAGACCTGGCCGCCCTCGCCGGGCTGGGACTGCACCACGCAGGCCAGGTATTCGAGGTTCACCTGGTGGACGATGCCGGTGGCCGGGGGCACCACCTGGAAATTGGCAAAAGCCTCCTGGCCCCAGCGCAGGAACTCGTAGCGCTCGCGGTTGCGACTGAACTCCCGCTCGGCGTTCTGCTGCAGCGCCTGGTTGGTGCCGGCGTAGTCCACCTGCACCGAGTGGTCGATGACCAGGTCCACCGGCACCTGGGGGTTCACCTTCTTGGGATCGCCGCCCAACTCGACCATGGCGTCGCGCATGGCCGCCAGGTCCACCACCGCCGGCACCCCGGTGAAGTCCTGCATCACCACCCTGGCCGGCTTGAAGGGGATCTCCTCCTTGCCGGCGGTCTCCGGGCTCCAGCGGGCGATGCGCTCCACGTCCTGGCGGGTGATCTCGAACTCGTCGCACTGGCGCAGGGCCGCTTCGAGCAGGACCCGGATGGAGTAGGGCAGCCGGCTCACCTGGGCGATGCCGGCCTCTTCGAGCTTCTGGATGCGGTAGAGGGTCCCGTCTCCCCGGCTGGTGCGGAGGGTGGCGCGGGCGCCGAAGATATCTTTTGCAGCAGCCATGGTTTACCTTTCGGTGGGATTCGGATAGAAGCTCTTGCGCAATCTCAACTTTAGGGGCGACTCATGGGGTGTCAAGTATCCTGTCCGACCCGGTTCGGGGCCAACGAACTGGTGGTCCGGGGGGGGCACTCTGCGTTACCATTACACATGATTCCTTCTCTCTGTCCTCTATGCTCCATCCGCTGGGCCTGATCACCGGTTATCCCGGCTGGCTGGCCAGGCGCTTCCTGGTGCGGTTACAGGAAGCGACCACCGCAGCCTGGCAGCAGGAACTCTCGCGCTACAGATGGCGGGTCCTGATGG
The DNA here is from genome assembly GCA_016867395.1 of Candidatus Handelsmanbacteria bacterium. Taxonomy (GTDB): domain Bacteria; phylum Latescibacterota; class UBA2968; order UBA8231; family UBA8231; genus SICG01. The sequence goes on along the minus strand of VGJS01000006.1, from coordinate 81,318 downwards.
CCCCTGGCGCAGAGCCGGTTCCCCGAATCCCGGGCATCGCCGATGTTCAAGTGGGCGACGTGCGGCACCACTCACTCCTCGACCGGGCCATGCAGGGCGTCGATCTGGTCCTCCACGCCGCCGGCCTCATTCACCCGCGGCGCATCGGAGAGCTGTACTCGGTTAACCGCGACGGCACCGCGCACCTGGCCGCAGCCGCGGTCCAGACGCGAGTGCGCCGCTTCGCCCTAGTCAGCAGCAATGCCGCCGCTGGTTTTGCCCGCGACGCCGCGCCGCTGCGCGAGAGCGACGAGCCCCGACCCGAGAGCCACTACGGCCGCAGCAAATACCAAGGAGAGCAGGCCCTGTGGCGGGTCCTGGCCGGTTCCGCCACCCAAGGCGTGGTGTTGCGGCCCACCACCTTCTACGGTCCTCATTTTCCGCGGCGCCAGCTCAAGGCCTGGCGGCGCGCCGAGGCCGTCCTTGGCTCATCGGCGATGGCCGCAACACGGTGAGCATGGCCTACATCGACAACCTGGCGACGGGTGTGGGGCTGGCCCTCACCCGGGCCGAGGCCGCAGGCCAAGTGTATTCTCTTGCCGATGAGACTCCCTATCTTTGGCAGGAGGTTGTCTCGGTCATGGGCAGCGCACTGGGTGTCCAGGTACAGCCCCGCTTCCTGCCTGCCGGATTCGCGGCGCTGAGCGACGCGCTGGACCGGGGATTGGGCGCACTGGGATATACCACAGCGAGGACCTCCAGTGGCGACGCCGGTCCACCTACCGGAAAAAACTGCGCCGGCTGGGGCTGGCGGAAAAGGCGGTGGGATCGCGCACCCTCCACATTGCCTGCGGCTTCGGTGAGGCCCTGGCCCTGCTGGCGGAAAGGGGGGCATTCGTCTCTTTGGCATTGATGTCCACGCGCCGACCGGGCCAGTAGTCGAACCCTTTGACCGCACCCTAGGCGACGGCGCCTGCCTGCCCTTCAGGGATGGGACCTTCGACCAGGTGCTGTGTATGCATTCGCTACACCTCTTCCGCTCCTTTGCCCACATCGAGAGTCTGCTGCGCGAAGCCCGGCGGGCGCTCCATAAGCAAGGGGCCCTCTTCCTGCTCGACCACTTTGATTTTTTCTTCTAGTGGTTCATTTTTTGTGCCCTAAAGATCCCCTGTCTGCGCCACTTCCCGCTGGCGCGGAACTGGAACTCGCAGCTTCGCGAAGAATACGACCTCATCTTCTGGTGGCTGGCCAACTGGCAGACCCTATTCCAGGTCCTGGAAAACACCGGTTTCCAGGTGCTCCGCTTCGAGAAGGATCTTTTCTTTTATTATTTGACCTGCAGCCCTGCGGACCCCTGATGCACACCCCAACTCCCTGCACCTTGTCGGTGGTCATCCCGGCGTACAACGAGGAGCACCGGCTGGCCCAGACACTCCGGGAGTGTATCGCCTACCTGCAGCGCAAGGAGTACGCGCCGAAATCGTCGTGGTCGACGACGGCAGCCGCGATGGGACCGCACAGATCGCGCGTTCTTTTTCGGCGACCTGGCCGTCCTTCACGGTACTGGTCCAGCCGCGCAACGAGGGCAAGGGCGCGGCCCTGCGCCGGGGCTGCCTGGCTGCCAACGGCGAGTTTGTGATGTTCATGGACGCCGATCATGCCACCAAGATCGAAGAGATCGAGAAGTTGCTGCCCCTCTGCCGCCAGGGCCATGGCATTGTGGCCGGGGTGCGCACCTTTCAACAGGGCGAGAGCCGCCTGCGCCGCATCCTGGGGCTGGGCTTCCTCATGTTCGCCCGCCTCTTTATTTTTTCGTCGTGCCGTGGTCGACAGCCAGTGCGGCTTTAAGTGTTTCACCCGCGACACGGCCCAGATGATCTTTTCCCGCAGCCGCACCAGCGGGGGCACCATCGACGTGGAGATCATCTACCGGGCTCAAAATTCGCCGTGCCCATCTACTTTTTTTGTTCACTGGAAAACCGCGCTGGGTTCGACCATCCGCATCTGGCGCTGCGTGGTGCAGGACCCCCTCGACATGCTGCGTATCCGCCTCCGGGATATCATGGGCCGGTACGGGCAGCCCGACAAGTGAGTCGCGCCCCTCTCACTTGACCCCCAGCATTCGGCGAATCTGCGGCCCCTGAGGAAGGTTCGGGTACCGTTCCAGCGCCTGCACGAACCATTGCCTGGCTGCATCCTCCTGTCTGAGAACCAGGTAGGCATTGGCCAGGTGGATATAGGCGTCAGGGCTGTCGATGCCGGCCTGTATCGCCCCCTGCCAGTAGGGGATTGCCGCTTCGGGGCGCTCCAGGTCGAGCTGGTAGACCAGGGCAATATTGTACCGCGCCCTGCTGTTGCCCGGCTCGCGCGCCAGCGCTTTCCCCCAGACCTCGATAGCCTTTTGCGGATCGTGCAGTTTGCGGTATTCGACGCCTATGGAATTATAGATCTCCGCGTCGTCAGGCCCTACGGCCTGGGCCTGGGACAGGTAGTGGCTGGCGAGGTCCCTTTCACCTCCTTGGCGGTGTACACTGGTTGCCCAAAGCAGGTAGGCGATGGCAAAGACATCCCGCACCGTCTGTGGTTTCACCTCGGGAGCCGGATACTCCGCCAGGCGCCAGACCTCGATCTCGGGCCCAGGTTGTTTCAGGGTACCGAAACCGCCCAGCGGGACATAGTAGGCATCGATGGGATCGTACTGAGGCTGGGTCTCCCACAGCCCTTCGGGTTCCCAGCGGGCGAGCCGCTGCCCGCGCTCTTGCAGGAGAGCGGCAAAAGCCGAGTCAATGCGGGAATAGAAGAGGGAGTGGCGGTGGAGGAAGACATAAGGGCACTGGACCTTCTCCACCGCGGCCATGCTTCCGTTTCCCACTACCTTTCCCTGCTGCACGGCGTAGCTGTAAAAGGGTGTGGCTGGACTATTCCTCTCTAAGAAATCCAGCAGCTGCAGTGTGGTTTCCTCGCCGAAACTGCCGGCGAACTCCTGGAGCCGCCACAAGTGTTCCTCAAAGGTCCGCACGGGCACATCCCCGGCCCAACCGCCAAAATTGCAGCAGAGCGAGCCGGCCGGCACGTTTGCTTCAATCCACGCCCTGGCCAGTTCGCGCGTGTCGGCGGCGGCCAGGATCTGGCCCACCCGTGCTGAACCGTACAAAGGCCCTATGGCCAGCGCTGCTGCCAGGGCTAGTTGCCAACTGCGACGGGGCAGGATCTGGAGGCCCCCGGCCACCAGCACTGCCTGGAGCGGCAGCAGGGGCAGGGCGTAGCGGGCAAAAGCCAGTTCCCCCCAACTGATGCTCAGGTAGTAGGCCAAAAAACTGATCGGCACGATCCAGGCAGCGCGCTGTTTTTGCCGGAGGGCCAGCCCTATTCCTGCCGCCATGGCCAAGAGCGCCGGCCAGCCCAGGTTGTGCCTCAGGGTGAAGATCAACTGGTACTCAAATCCGCCGGCTCCGCTGCGGCCTTTCTGGGCGTGGTCCACTTGAAAAAGAAAGTACCCCAGGAAGGTCCTGAAATCCAGCAGCAAGTACGGGGAGACGATGACAACCGCGCCCAGAGCCGCCAGTGCGGCTAACCAGAGGCGCCGGTCCCATAGCGGCCGGCCCCCCAGCAGGTGCGCCGCCATTACCGCCAACCCCAGCCCTACCGCCGGGTACTTGGTCCCGCCTGCCAGGCCCAGGAGCACCCCGGCCAACGCGTAGTCCCGCAGTTCTCCGCGGTCCAACAGGCGCACGGCGGCCCATACCGCCCCGGCGCACCAGAAAGCCAGCGCCGCATCCACTCCGGCAAGTACGCTCTGCCGCACGTGAACCACACCCACGGCCAGCAACAGCCCAGCAACCAGCCCGGCACTCGACCCTGACAGCCTCCGCGCCAGACAGGCGGTCCACCAGACGGTTCCCAGGGCAAAGGCCACACTAGTCAACCGCGCCCATACCAGCAGACCCTCCGGGTTCCAGAAATAGTGATACGCCACAAACTCGGACGCCGACCAGCCGACGCCAAAGAGTTTTTGCGTCAGGAAACACAGCCCGTACACCAGGCCCAGCAGGTAAAAATGAAAGGTGGGATATGTGAAGCGGTGTGGATTGAGGTCACCGCTGAAGAAACTGAGCGGAGAAACCACCGGTAAGATCTCGTCCGGGTGGCGCAGGGGAGGTCCCCAGAATAAACCCCAGAGGCGCAGGAGGGCAGCCAGGAGCACGATAAGGCCCAAAAGGAGGTGCCAGGTTCGCGCCCCATCCTGCTCGTCTTTGGGCGACTCCATCTCCGCGTTCCCTCCGAAATGGCTAACTGCAACCCCCAGCAATATATATATTCAACCTCTGTTCGGCTCTCCCCTTTCCTACAGGCTTCCCATGCAGAACCTGCGCCATTTCCTCGACCTCCTCCGCCGCGAAGGCGAACTGGTCGAGGTAGGGGTCCCGGTGTCCCCCGACCTGGAACTGGCCGAGATCCACCGCCGGGTGGTGGCCAATGGGGGACCGGCCCTGCTCTTCAGCCAGGTGGAGGGCGCCGACTTCCCCTGTATCACCAACCTCTTTGGCACGCCCCGGCGGGTGGATCTGGCTTTTGGCCCCCGGCCCGAGCGTTTCGTCGCCGAGTTGGTGGGCCTGGCCCAGGACCTGCCCGCCCTCTCTCCCCGTAAGCTTTGGGGACGCCGCGCCCTCTTGGGCCAGGCCCTGCGGGTGGGCCTGAAGACGGCCTCCTCCGGGCCCATCCTCGAATGCCGGCAGTCGCCCCCCCGCCTGGACCGACTGCCCCTGCTCAAGACCTGGCCCGAGGACGGGGGTTTCTTCGTCACCCTGCCCCTGGTCTACACCGAGCACCCCGACACCGGCCACCACAACCTCGGCATGTACCGCATCCAGCGCCACGATGGGCAGACCACCGGGGTCCACTGGCAGATCCAGAAGGGCGGGGGATTCCACTACCATGTCGCCGAGGCGCGGGACCAGTCCCTGCCCCTCACCCTCTTTGTGGGCGGGCCGCCGGCCCTGATCCTGGCCGCCATTGCCCCCCTGCCCGAGGACCTGCCCGAACTGCTCCTGGCCTCCCTGCTCCAGGGCGGCAAACTGGCGCGGGTCCCCAGCCCGGCCGGCAGCCATCCGCTCATCGCCGAGGCCGAGTTTGCCATTCAGGGAACCGTGCCCCCTCACCTGCGCCGGCCCGAGGGCCCTTTCGGGGATCACTACGGCTACTACTCCCTCCAGCACGACTACCCCGTGCTCCAGGTCGCCGACATCTTCCACCGCCGCGATGCCGTCTTTCCCGCCACCGTGGTGGGCAAGCCGCCGCAGGAGGATTTCTTCCTGGGCACCTACATCCAGCGGCTGATGGCCCCCCTCAGCCGGCTGGTCATGCCTTCCATCAAGGCCATCTGGAGCTACGGCGAGACCGGGTACCACTGCCTCTCCTGCATCGTGGTTCAGGAGCGTTACCCGCGCGAGGCCATGAAGTTTGCCTTCCGCATCCTGGGCGAGGACGGCGGTCAACTGGCGCTGACCAAGTTTCTGCTGGTCATCGACCAGCCCCTGGACCTGGCCGACTTCCGCCAGGTCCTCGAACACCTGCTGGCCCGCGCCCACTTCGAGACCGATTTCTTCCTCATCGCCAACCTGGCCATGGACACCCTCGACTACACCGGCCCGGCCATCAACAAAGGCAGCAAGGGCATCCTCATCGGGGTGGGACCGGCCATCCGCGAATTGCCCCGCACCTTTGCCGGCCCCCTGCCCGCCGGCGCCCGCGAGGCCATCCCCTACTGTGCCGGCTGTCTGGTGGTATCCGGTCCCGCGTACGAGACTGACCCCTCCTATGCCCAACACCTGGCCCAGGACCCGGCCATCGCCGCGTGGCCCCAGGTCTTTCTGGTGGACCAAGCCCGCACCGCCCAGCACAGCGCCCGCTTCCTGTGGGCCACCTTCACCCGCTACGAACCCGCCGGCGACACCCATGCCGCCAATACCCAACTCCGCCGGCACCATCTCTGCTTCACCCCACCCGTGGTTTTTGACTGCCGCATGAAACCCGGCTACCCTGCCGAACTGGTGACTGACGAGGCCACCTCCCAAAAAGTCACCCGCCGCTGGCGCGAATATTTCCCCAAAGGCGGCGTGGAGGGCACCGAAGATCCGCTGGGGAACACGGGATTTGGACTGTTGAAAACGTAGCAGCAGGGAGGGCCGGGAATGCCCTGGAGGTGGCTCCCGGGGAGTGGCCGGGAAGGGAAGTCCGCGGGAGGGGGTGCGGGGTGAGCGTAGCGATGAGCGAGCACGGGCGCAACGCCCCAAAGTATGGGGCGTTGCGGGGGAGTAGCGACGGGGAAGGGCACAAGTCCGCGCCTTGAGAAAGGCCGGAATGGGTCACTCACCGACACCCCACAACTGATCGCAGAAAGGACACCTGATGGACAAACTCAGAGTCGGCGTCATCGGCTGCGGCGGCCACGCCCAGATCCACTTTGGCATGATCGCCGCCGAGCCCCGCCTCCACCTGGCCGGCATCGCCGAGATCGACCCCAAACGCCTCGCCGACAACACCGCCAAGCACCGCCCCGAACACAGTTTCACCGACTACCGCCAACTGTTCGACCAAGCCAGGCTGGACCTGGTCCACATCACCACCCTGCCGGCCCACCTCACCGCCATCGTCGTCGAGTGTCTGAAGCGCGGCCTGCACGTCTCGGTGGAAAAACCCCCGGGCATGAGCGCCGCCGAAACCGCGCAGATGGCCCAGGCCGCCAGCCAGAGCAAGGGCAAGGCCCTGGTCTCCTTCAACCGCCGCTACATCCCCCAGGTTCTGGCCGTGCGCCGGCTGCTCAAGGAGCGGGGCGGGGCCATCCAGTGCAGCGCCACCTACCACAAGAACCAGAGCATCCTGGACCAGTGGCTCAATGCCGGGCTGCTCCCCGACCCAGTGATCTGCGACGCCATCCACCATGTGGATCTGTTGCGCTGGCTGGCCGGGTCCGGCCAGGACCGCGCCGCCATCCCCGTCTCGGTCTATTCAGAGGTGGAGGACGGGTCGCGGCCAGCGGCGCACCGCCACCAGGCCGTGGTCCGCTTCGACAGCGGGGCCGTGGGCAGCCTGATGAGCCACTACGGGGTGGGCTTTCGCATCCAGCGGGCCGAGGCCCACGCCGAGGACTTTTCCGCGTACCTAGAGCTGACCGCCGAGCCCCAGTGCGAGCTGTACCAGGCCCTGTCCGGCGAGGGGGGAACCACCCGGGGGACCAAGCTCGAAGAACCCCTGGACCTGGAGGCCGTGGGTGGGCCCGGCTTCAACGAGGTGCGCCACTTCACCGACTGCATCCTCGGGGATCACACCCCCTGGTCCACCCTCGACGACGCGGTCCAGACCATGAAGCTGGCCGAGGCCATCCGCCGGGGCCACAAGGGGCTGCTGGCGTGAAGCTCGCCCTCTCGGTGCGGGTGGCCGAGAAGTTCCAGGCCAAGCGCGAGGCCGCCCTGCCCCTGGACGAATTGGCAGCCCTGGCGGCGGGGGCCGGCTTTCGCGCCCTGTGTATGCGCGCCTCCCAGTTAGGCACCCATACCCCCGCCGCACAAATCGCCCGGGGCCGCGTCCTGTTAGACACGCAGGGCCTGGCCGTCTCCATGATCACCGGCGATTTCCCCATCCCCGAAAACTCGGCCGAGGCACCCCAGGCACTGCGCCGCATCACCCCACACCTGGACCTGGCTCAGGCCCTGGGGGCCGACCTGATCCGCGTGGGCCTGCACACCGAAGAAGACATCCCCTGGGCTCAGCGGGCCGCGGACCAGGCCGCCGAGCGGAACATCCGCCTGGCCCACCAGTGCCACACCCGCAGCCTCTTCGAGAGGGTGGATGAGTCCCTACAGGTGCTGGGCCGCATCGGCCGCAAGAACTTCGGCCTGATCTACGAGCCGGCCAACCTCGAACTGTGCGGCCAGGACTACGGCCCGGCCACCATCGCGCGATTTGCGCCCTATCTCTTCAACGTGTACCTGCAAAACCAGCGGCTCCACCCCGAGGGCCGGCAGACCCTCTCCACCTGGTGCCGGGGCGAGGTCCGCCTGGACCTGATCCCGCTCTGGGATCCAGGCGGCATCGACTTCGCGCCGCTGCTGGAGACCCTGGAGCGGATCGGCTATGCCGGGTACGTGACCTCCCACCAGGCCGCCCTAGTCGAGCCCCAAGCTATGATCACTCAAACGGCTCAGTATCTGCGCTCGCTGGTTCACTTTGATCCTCCTCCGACCCCGGATGTGGGCTGATTGGCGTTGGGACGATGGCCCCTGAGCGGATTCCATTCCCCTCTGGCCCAGGGACGATAGGCCAGAGGGGAATGGCCTCGGAGCCGGCCAGGGATGGCCGGCAAGAATGAGCGAAGGGGTCTCGCCCCAACGCCCCACGATGAACCACCGCACACTTGAGAGGTGACTATGTCCCCCGACCTCGAATTTTCTACCCTCCATCATCTCGCCGTCCTGATCCAGAAACGGGCCCTCTCCCCCGTCGAGCTGACCACCTACTACCTGGAGCGCATCGCCCGCTACGACCAGCGTCTCAACTCCTACCTGTGCGTGTTGGCCGAACGCGCCCTGGCCGCCGCCCGCGCCGCCGAGACCGCCCTCGCCGGCGGCCATTACCTGGGCCCCCTGCACGGCATTCCCCTCGGGATCAAGGACCTCATCGACCTGGCCGGCATCCCCACCACCGGCGGCTCCCTCCTCTTCAAGAACCGCCTCGCCCAGGAGGACGCCACCGTCACCCGCCGCCTCGCCCAGGCCGGGGCCCACTTCCTGGGCAAAACCCAACTGGTGGAGTTCGCCTTTGGCGGGGCGGGCATCAACCACCACTACGGCACCCCCTGGAACCCCTGGGACCGCCGCGTCCACCGCCTTCCCGGCGGCTCCAGCAGCGGCTCAGCGGTGTGCGTGGCCGCGGACCTGGCCCCCGCGGCCCTGGGCTCGGACACCGGCGGCTCGGTGCGTATCCCCGCCTCCTTCTGCGGCCTGGTGGGATTAAAAACCACCTTCGGCCGCATCAGCAACGCCGGGGTCCTGCCCCTCGACAGCACCCTGGACTCCATCGGCCCCCTGACTCGCTCAGTGCGCGACGCGGCCCTGCTCTTCCAGGTGTTGGCCGGCCCGGACCCGACCGACCCGGATACCTGGAGCCAGCCCTGCGAGGACGTGCTCGAAGATCTGGAGGGGGAAGTGGACGGGATGCGCCTGTGTTTGCCTCGGGAGTACTTCTGGAAGGACGTGGACCCCGAGGTGGAGGCCGCGGTGAAGGAGGCGGCCCGCACCCTGGCCGGGCTGGGGGTGCGGGTGGACGAGATCTCCCTCAAGGAACTGGACGAGTTGGCTCAGTTGCGCTCCCGGGGCACCTTGATCGCGGTGGAGACCTACGCCCGCTTCCGCGAGCACCTGGAGCAGCGCCTCGACCTTTTCGACCCCATTGTCTCGGCGCGGATGTTGGACGGGCGCCGGCTGTCGGCCCCCGACTACTTTGAACTGCAGCGGGCCTATGCCCAACTGCGCCGCAAGACCCACCGCGCCCTGCAGCAGGTGGACGCCCTGCTCACCCCCACCACCCCCTTCGCCGCCCTGCCGGTGGAAGAGGTGGACCGCGAGGACAGCTATACCCGCATCAACGGCCTGTGCCTGCGCAATACCTCGGCGGCGAATCTGTTGGGGCTGTGCGCCCTCTCCCTGCCCTGCGGCTTCACCCGCGGCGGCCTGCCCATCGGCCTGCAACTGATCGGCCGGCCCTTTGAGGAGGCCCGCCTCCTGCGCCTGGGCCAGGCGTACGAGCAGGCCACCCCCTGGCACAAACAGCACCCCAGGGTGGAGGCTTTTGGCTGAGCGGTAAGGGCCCTCCGCTCACCTGATCTCTATCTCCACCTCCCGGTATTCCCCGCCCAGGGTCCAGCGCACCCGGTACCTGCCGGCGTACTCTTCCTTGCCATCCCAGCGCACCAGGGTGAAACCCTCCAGCCCGTCCAGCCCTCCTTCCACCCTTCCCCGGAAGAACACCCTCTTCAATTCACCGGCCACAGTGTAGAGCCCCACCTCCAATTCCCCCGGCACCCTGGCCTTGCAGATCAGCGCCGCCGGGGTACCAGCGCGTATAACGCGGGGCAGGGCCGCGGCCAGGGTCAGTTCCCGGCATTCGGAGAAGGGAAAGCTGGGCAACACAGGTGCGGTGGCGGTGTATCTGCGCGCAAAGCCCGGTGGCTGGCGGAGCGCCACCTTCTCGAAGTTCGCTCGCCCCAACCCGCCCTCCCGAAGCTGGAGGGCCTGCAAGTCCCGCACCGTCCGGGAGAAATCCCCCAGGGCGGTCCACAGTGTGCCGGCCCCGTCCTCCGGGCCCGGTTGCCAGGGGCCACGGCTGTCGGCATTGCGCCACTGCGGCTCGGCCGCGTCGCCGTTCCACATCACCTCCAGGTTGGTGCGCAGGATTCGCTCCAGGTCCGTCTGGTCAAAGACCACCCCGGTGTGGTACGCCTCGGCGACAAAGTCCACCTCCCGGGCCTGGTAGTTGCGGTGGGGATGCACGTTGACCCAGTGGCGGGGTTTGCCGGCCTCGTCCAGATCCCACAATCCCTGCGGCTCCCAGTAGTTCCACACGTAGTGCTCATCAAAGTACTGGAGCCGGCTCTTGAACTGCCAGAAGATCCGCCGCGCCCGCTCTCTGAAACGCTCCTCCCCGGTTAGCCGGTACAGGCGCAGGGCCACCACCCCCATGTCCATCTGCTTGTTGTAGGGCAGGCTCAGGGTCGATTTGTCGGCATCCAGCTTCCCCGGCTCCAAGTAGTGATCCCAGGAGACGTATGCCCCGCCCTCCCCATCCTCGCGCCAGGTGCCCCGGGCATCCCATTTCTCCATCAGGTCGCGGCGGGCCAGGTCCACATAGGCCCGCGCCCGCTCGCCGCAGCGTATTGCCAGGACGGCGTCGCCTAACACCACCTCGGCGAAGCGCAGCATGGGGCTGACCAGGATCGCCTCCCCCACATGGACGTCGCACCACTCCAGCCTCGGTACCCGTCCGGGGCCCTTTCCATGAGGCTTTCCAACCAGTCGAAGTACCGCTGCCCCCTCTCCAGCCAGGCCACGTCCCCATAGGCCAGGTACCCATCGACAAAACCATCGGCCGAGTACGCGGCGTGCCAGCAGAAATCCTCTCCCGTCACCCGGCCCTCGACCTTGAGGTGCGGGTTGCGCATCACCTGCTGGTAGAACTCCTCGGCAGACACCTTCAACTCCTGGGCGGAAAGGGAAACGCAGCCGGCCAGCAGCCAGACCAGGGCCGCGCCACGGGGGAGGCTCACGGCGCCCCCCCTTCTGGCCGGGGGCCATAGGGAGGTAGCTCCGCCCCCAGTTCAAAAGCCCCCAGGTCCGGCGCGGTGCCGCTGTATCCATCGTTGATGTTGGCCAGCCCCTCCCCCCGGTCCAGCGCTCCCGAGGAGGCGGCCAGGCGCAGGTCGTTGCTGTGGAGGGCAAACTGCTCCTCGGCCTGCGCTGGGGCCCGCAGCCCCGAGGCGAAACAGGTCTCTGGGTCCGCCCGCACAGCCCGCCCGTACACCGGGGCGCGCTGACACACCTCCTCGATGGTCGGGTAGCGCACCTCGCTCCAGTTGAAAAAATACTCCCAGGGGCCGCCGCTGAAACCATCGCGGTCGAAATCACACCTCTCCATAGGCCCGGTGGTCTCAAAGGTGTAGTTCCCCTCGGTGCCGCTAAAGAGGTTGCTGCGGTATACCACCCCAGGACATCGGGGCATTGGTCCACAGCACCAGGGACATGCCCTGTTTGACCAAGGTGTTGTGGAAGACCAACACCCCGCTGGGGGAGTTGTACAGCTTGAAGGTCTCCAGGCCCACGTTGTAGAGCACGTTGCGGAAGATGTACACCGGCCCGCCGTACACCGGCTGGGCGCTGATCCCCTGGAAGACATTGGTGAGCCGGCTGCGTGAAGCAGCGGGTGTTGTGCTCGGAGTAGTCCAGCTCGATCCCGTCGTCGGTCAGTTCGCTCAGCTCATTGTGGTAGATGTCGATGGCCGCGCAGGAGGGACTCTGGAAAGTGTCGATGGTGTCGGCGACGCCCCGCACCCGGTTGTGGCAGATCACATGGCCCTCGCCCGAAACCTGGATGCCCCGGGCGTCCTCGATGCCCTAAGTGCGCGGCCAGGTGCTGGGGCCTCCGACAGTGTTGTCGGCCAGATAGAAATCTAGCAGCGGGCGGGCGCTGTCGCCGGCGGTGGCCGTAAAGCCGTAGTCCCCCCGTACAGGTGAAACGCCCAAAGCACCAGGCGCTGGGCATGGCTGGCGACGATGAGGAACTGGGCACTGCGCACGGTGAGGCGCTCAAAGTAACCATCGTGGAGGCTCTCGGCGCAGATCCCCCGCTCCGGCCGCTCGGCCGCCTGGCCCTGGCCGTGGAGCATCGCCTCGCCGTCCACCCCGCCGCTCCAGACAATGGGCCGGCCCGGCTCGCCGTTGGCGCGCGGGGACCAGGTACTACGGTACATCCCGGCGTGTACCAGCACCACGTCCCGCAGCTGCGCCTGGGCATCGGCGGCGGCCAGCCCCCGGAAGGGGTCCTCCGCGGTCCCGCTGCCACCCCCACTGCCGGGGACCACGTGGATTTACCGGCCCCCGGCCAAGGCCCGCGACACGGCGCGGGTGGGCTGCTGGAAGAGTTGCACCTCGCCTCCCCCATCGGGATCACTCAGCCTCACCCGCAGTTGGTACTCGGTGTCCTCCTCCAGGTCGAAGAGTCTGCCGGCCAGCAGCCATGTCCCCGCCGGCAGGGGGCGGTCCATGGGCAGGGGCGCCGGGCTCCACGGCAGGACCGGCGCTGCTTCTTGCGGGTTCGATCACAAGATACAGAGAGCGAGGATGATCATGTGCAAAAGCGCTCCGGCGACACGGTTGGCGGACTTGCGAAGATGGGGTCCAACCGCTAATTTTACCCTTCCGCTTCACCGGCCTGCTCCCATCGTCCAGCGGTTAGGACCCAGGATTTTCAATCCTGTAACCGGAGTTCGAGTCTCCGTGGGAGCACCAGAAAATCAAATTTCAATTTAGCTGCGCCCCAAACAGGAGCGGGCCCCGGAAAACGAGGCCCGCTTTTTTTTGCTGCCCGGCACCCATCCCTGTTAGACCGCCACCCCGCGCCATTCCCCCCGGTCCGCGCTGACGTCGATCACGTTGCCGTCCGGGTCCAGGGTCTTGAAGGCGATCCGGGGCGGGGCCGCGGCGTCGAGAGGATCGCGCGCCTTGACCGTCTTCTCGATATGCGCCCATAGCGCTCGCAGCCGGCCCCAGGTGGCCTCCAGGTCCTCGACCAGCACCCCGAAAAAGTGGATGTACTCCTCCGCCTCCTCCAGGCGCGAGCGCTCCACGTCGCGGCAGCGCAGGGCCAGATGGCGCAGCAGGGCCATGATCCCCTCCCTATCTCAGTCGTCGTGCCAGCTCATCCGCTCGCCGCGCACCAGCCGGGAGCGGCGCTCGTACGCGCCGGGCCATTCCACGGGCAGTTCGCCCTGTTCCACCATCAGCTGCAGCGGGTTGATCCGGGTCTTCAGCGGTAGGCAGATGCGCTGCTTCTTGCGCGCCGACTCGAAGAGGGCCATCATGATCTCGGTGACGCGGCGGCCGTGGTGATAGGAGGAGATGGGGCTGTCCACCTTGCCCTCGATCCAGTCGATGGCCTCCTGGCACTGGTGGGCCCAGCAGTCGTGCCAGGGGGCTTCGACCTCGACCCAGCCCTTGGTGGAGGTATTGAAGTAGCGCATCACCCCGTACTCGTCGTTGTACTTGGCCGAGGAGCCCTCGGGCTGGGCCATGTCGCCATCGAAGCGGACCTGCTCGTCGGGCGGCCGGCCGGTGTCCAGTTCCATGATGCCCTGGGTGCCGATGACCCGGAAGCCCTGACTCAGCCCGCGCACCAGGTTGCCCTGGATGAGGATGGTGGCCGCATTGGCGCAGCCCACCAGACCCAAGCAGGCGTCCTCGCAGGGGATGCCGCGCTCCAACTGCTCGGTGGTGCGTTCCACGGCGCCCATCACCCACAGCGGCTCGGTTTCGTCCATCAGGAAGAAAGCCAGGCGAATATTATGGGAGTTGGTGTTGAGGATATTGCCTCCATCGTCAAGTTGGATCTGCTGCACCTCGCCGATGGCGCCCTGGCGGATCAGCTCCCGGGCCTGCAACCAAGTGGCGTGGTGGGGCCGCTGGAAGGCGATCACCAGCTTGTCGTTGTTGCGCTCGCAGGCGGTGGATCATCTCGTCGGCCTCGCCCAGGCTCAGGGCCAAGGGATTCTGGCAGAGGATGGCCTTGGGGCGGCTGCGGCGATGGTCATCTCGGCGTGCTGGCGGTGCCAGGAGCATACATCGACGAAGTTGGGCCGCTCCTTGTCGAGCATCTCGCGGTAATCGGCGTAGCGGTGCTCGGGGGGGATGCCGAAAAAATCCCCGAATTCGCGGCGGGCGTCGGGGTGGGTGTCGGCGCAGGCGGCCAGCTCGGTGGGCTGGCCGGGCACGTCAAGCCAGCCCCGGGCGTGGACCCGGCCGATGGTGCCACAGGCAATGATGGCACTGCGGTACTTGGCCAAGGGTTACTCCTGGGGTTTGCGGGACCGCTTTTTCCGCCCGGCCAGCAGGACCAGCCACCGGCTCCAGGCGTCGGCCCGGGCCTGCCGAGCGGCGGGGCTAGCGTCGGCCGCCTCGCCGGAGCGCAGAAAGCCGTGGCCAGCCCCTTCGTAGGTCACTGGCTCGTTTCCCTTTTCGGCTGCCACCATCCCGGCCGCGGCCAGTCCGGGGCGCTCGGCGGCAAAGGCAAAGGTCCGCGCGCAGATCCGCACGGACCCGGGCCGGGGGCAGGCTCAGCCGGTAGATGCCCTGGCGGGCCGAGTCAGAGGAGGCGAAGCTCTCGGTGCCCCCGCCCCCCGGCCCCAAGCCCGAGAGCAGGTCCGGGGCCTGGGCGCTGTACCCGGAGGCGACCAGGTGGTCGACCACGCTGAGCACCCAGTCGCTCAGGCCGAAGATCTCGTGGATGAGCCCCACCGCCACCTTGCCCTCCCCGCCCTGGGTCCGGGCCAGGTAGGCGTGGACCTGGCGCTCGCCAGCGGGAATGACAATCCCCCGGAGGCGAAGGCCGGCAGGGCGGCCACCAGCAGGAACAGGGGCAGGCGGGCGCGCATGGGGACTCCTGGGAAGGGGGTCAGAAGATGCTCAGGTGGATGTACTTCTTGGGCTGGGCGCGAACGTCGGCGGCCAGGCCGGATAACTCGTCGGCCGCCTGCTTCAGACTGGCCGCCGCCTCGGCAGCCCGGTCGTAGAGTGCCTCGTCGCGGGATAGCTTCCCCAGGGTGCCCTCGCCCTGGTCCATGCGGGTCAGGATGCGTTCGGCGGCGCGGGAGGAGCGGTCGAGGGCCGCGGCCGTGCTGTCCAGCCGCTCGGTGAGGTCGTCGATGCGCTGGGCGGCCCGGTCGAGCCGGGGCCCGGAGACGACTTTCTCCAGGGCCTCGGCCGAACGCCGCAGGCTGCCGGTGAGGGCGGCCAGTTCGCCGCGCTGCTGGGCGGCTGTCTCGTTGAGCTGCCCCAGCAACTGGCGCAGGTCCCGGCTCCCCTCGTGGACGTTTTGGATGGTCTGCTCGTCGAGGAGGTTCTGCACGCGGACCAGGGCCTGGTCGGCGTGGCCCTGCAACTCGTCAATCTGGTCGAAGATCCCCTTGCCGATGGTGCCCGGCAGGGTGTCGCCCCAGTCGAGGTCCTGCGCCGAGGTGCCGGGCACCACGTTGGCCACCATGCCCCCCATCAGCCCCGAGGAGCGCAACTCCACCTGCGAATCGGCGGGGATGGGGTACTCCCCCTCGATCTCCAGGGTGACGGCCACCCCCTGGGGCACGATCCTGAAGGTCATCACCCGGCCGATATTCACCCCGCGCATCTGCACCGGATCGCCCCGGCGAATGCCGCCGGCGTCGGCGACGACGGTCTGGACCTTGTAGCGGCCGCGGAAGAGCGCCGCGTCGGTCAGGGTGAAGAGCGAGACCAGCACCGCCACTACCCCGAAAATGACAAAGATTCCCACCCACAGCTCGCGATCCCGGGCCCGCGAGGGTGGCAGCAGCGGAAGGGGTTTCTCCTGACTCACGGTTCCTCCATGATCTTGACCGCCATGTCGGCGGCGGCCTGGCGGTTGGCAAAGGCCCGCACCACCGGGTCCTGGCTCTCCCTAAATTCCCCGGGCGTGCCCACGAAACGCAGCTTGCCCCGGTCGAGGAGGGAGATGCGCTGGGAGATGCCCAGGGCCTGTTCGATGTCGTGGGTCACCACCACCGAGGTGACCTTCAGGCGCTCCTGGATTTCGGTGATTAACAGGCTCACCACCGCGCTGTTGACCGGGTCCAGTCCCGTCACCGGCTCGTCGTAGAGCACGATGCGCGGCCGGCCGACGATGGCCCGGGCCAGGCCCACCCGCTTGCGCATCCCGCCCGACAGCTTGGCCGGCAGGTCGTTGAGGATTTGGGCCGGCTCCAGGTTGACGTCCTCCAGGGCCTCGCAGACCCGGCGCAGCACCTCGGGGGAGCGCCGCCGCGCTTCTTCTTCGGGCAGGCCATGACAGACGTTCTCGTAGACACTCATCGAGTCAAAGAGGGCCGCGTACTGGAACACGTACCCCACCTTGCGGCGAATCCGCTCCAGGGTGCGCCGCCCGGAGCCGAACACCGATTCCCCCTCAATAAAAACATCGCCCTGGTCGGGGCGGAGCAGGCCGTTGGTGGTCTTGAGCAGCACGCTTTTGCCGGTGCCCGAAGGCCCGACGATGGAGATGCACTCCCCCGGATCCACCCTGAGGCTCACCCCGGAGAGGACGGGCGCGTCGTACGCCTTGTGGATGTCGCGGTACTCGATCACGGGTCCCTCAGTTGAGAAAGAGGGGCGGAAAGAGCGCGTCAAGGACCAGCACCGCGATGATCATGATGACCACCGAGGAGGTGGTGGCCCGCCCCACCCCTTCGGCGCCCCCCCCGGTGCGGAAGCCCATGTGACAGGAGATGAGGGGGATGATGAAGCCGAAGGCCAACCCCTTGCTCAGCGAGTAGAGCAGGTCCCAGTTGTGCCAAAAGAGCCGGGCCCCGTAGAGAAAGGATTCCGGGCCCAGCCCCATGGTGGCCCGCGCAGCCACCAGGCCGGCGAAAAGCCCCACGGTGTTGGCCATGCCCACCAGCAGGGGCGTGGAGAAGATGCCGGCGATCAGGCGGGGGGCGGCCAGCACCGGCACCGGATCGCGGCCCAGGGAATAGAGCGCGTCGATCTGCTCCGAGACCTTCATCGTCCCCAACTCTGCGGTGATCCGCGCTCCCACCCGGCCGATGAGCACAAAGGCGGTCATTACCGGGCCCAGTTCGAGGATGACGCTGGAGGTCACCACGCTGCCCAGCACGTAGAGGGGCACCGAGCCGGTGAACTGGTACCCGCCCTGCTGCGAGGTCACCAGCCCCGACAGGAGCCCGGTCACGCAGACCAGGGGGATGCTCTTCACCCCGATAAAGTACGCCTGCGACACCACCTCGCGCAGCGAGACCCGGCCCCGCATCGTCGCTTCGCCGATCCGCCACAGCAACACCACCATCCCCCCGGTATGCCCGCCCACCGACCCCGTCGCCCGCCCCAGGGCACGTAGCAGGCCGCGCAGCCCGTTTTTTGCCATTCGCGCTACCATAAGATTATAAATAGGACCAGCTTCACCTTGTTGTCAATCTGGCACACCCTGTATTGACAACCGGCAGGCCCCGGCTCATGTTTCAGCAGCAGTCGCCGCGACCCGGTCCTCCGAGAACCCCGAATGACCCGCAAGGATATCCGCACCATCTCTATCCACTGCGCCCGCTGCCGCACCCTGCTCTACCGCTATTACAAGGGCGGCCGGGGGGGCCTGGTCAAGTGCCGGCCCGAGCGCATCGCCCAGGATCTCACCGCCGGTGACCTGAAATGCCCGGAGTGCCAGCAGGAGTTTGCCCGCCACGCCCTCATCGAAGGCCGGCCTGCCCACAAGATCATCCAGGGCAAGGTCTACACCAAAGGCATGTCGAGAAAGTGAGAGAAGAACCATGAGCAAACACTACGTGTATGTCAGCCTGCCCAGCGCCGCCAAGATCGCCTGCTACGCCCAGGACCCGGACACCGGTAAATTGTCTTTCCTGCGCGACACCACCCTGCCCGGCGGGGCCGCCCCCCTGGCCGTGGATCACCCCCAGCGCTGTCTGTACGCGGCTCTGGGCACCTCTCAGATTGCCAGCTTTGCCATCGACCCCGAAAGCGGCGAACTCAGCCCCCTGGGCCTGCTCTCCCTCAGCGCCGTCCCCTGCTACCTGAGCCTGGACCAGACGGGCCGCTTCCTGCTCTCGGCCTATTACACGGCGGGGGCGGCGGCCGTGCACCCCCTCAACTCCGACGGCTCGGTGAACGAGGTGCCGGCGGTGTGGCTGAGCACGGCCCGCTGCGCCCACGCCATCCTCACCGACCCCTCCAACCGCTACGCCTATGTGCCGCACGTGGCCCAGAGCAATGTCATCTTCCAGTACGTCTTTGACGAGAAAACCGGCCGGCTAGCACCCAACCGGGTGTCCAAGGTCAAGCCCCTGCCTGGCGCCGGCCCCCGCCACTACACCTATCACCCGAGCTTGCCGGTAGTTTACTTCGACAACGAACAGGGCTCCAGCGTCACCGCCTACCACCTCGACAAGGGTACTGGCGCCCTCAGCCCCTTCCAAACCCTCTCCACCCTGCCCGAAGGGTTCTCCAAAGACAACACCTGCGCCCATATCGCCATCCACCCCACGGGCCGTTTCCTCTACGCGGCCAACCGCGGTCACGACAGCCTCGCCGGCTTTGCCCTGGACAGCCAGGGGAAGATGACCTCGCTAGGCCAGCAGCCCACCGAGAAGGTGCCCACCCACTTCGCCACCGACGCGGCCGGCCGCTTCCTCTACGCCGCCGGCCAGGGCGGCGACCGGCTGGCCGCGTACAAGGTCGATCCCCAGAGCGGCCGGCTCTCGCTCCTGGACACCTACACCGTGGGCAACAATCCCTACTGGGTGCTGCCCGTCAGCTTAGGAGGGCAATGACACGCTGAGGGGAAATGACCCCGGAAACCTTTCCCGGGGAGTGGATGGGCAGGGAAGGACGCGGGATGGGTGAAGGGAGAGCGGAGCCAGAGTGAGCGGGGCTGAAAGTCCGCGCCTGGGGAAAGGTTGGAGCGGGTCATTCCCCGAAGCCTATGTGCCATAACAACTAAAACCAGGAATACCAAATGCCCACCTATCTCTACCTCGCCCTTAACGGCGAGCACAAGATCGCCATCTACAAGTTAGACCCCGCAACCGGCAAACTCGGCTTTCAGGAGGGCGTACCCCTCACCGGGGCGCCCGGCCCCCTGGCCGTTGATCCCCACAACCGCCATCTCTACGCCGGCCTGCGTTCCTCCCGTCAGTTGGCCAGCTTTTCCGTGGACCCGGCCAGCGGCCGTCTGGAGCATCTGGGCAGCGTGTCCCTGCTCTCCGACCCCTGCTGCCTGAGCGTGGACCGGCGGGGTCGTTTCCTGCTTTCCGCCTATTACAGCGCCGGAGCCACCTCTGTCCACCGTCTCGACGCTCAAGGTGCGGCCGTGGAGCAGCCGGCCATGTGGATCAGCACCGCCCCCTGCGCCCACGCCATCTTTACCGATCCCTCCAACCGCTGGGCCTTCCTGCCCCATGTGGCCCAGACCAACGCCATCTGGCAGTTCCGCTTCGACGAGCAGACCGGGTACCTCAGTCCCAACCCGATCTTCAAGGTGGTACCCCTGACCAATACCGGCCCGCGCCACTACGTCTACCACCCGAGCCTGCCGGTGGTCTACTTCGACAACGAGCAGGCCTCCAGCGTCACCGCCTATCACTTCGACACCCTCCAGGGCACCCTTTCGCCCTTCCAGACCCTCTCCACCCTGCCCGAGGGTTTTGCCGGCGAGAACACCTGCGCCCAGACCCGCATCCACCCCTCTGGCCGCTTCCTCTACGCCTCCAACCGGGGTCACGACAGCATCGCCTGCTACGCCATCGACGCTGCGGGCCGGCTCAACTCCCTGGGCCAGCAGCCCACCGAACAGACCCCCCGCGACTTCAACCTCGACCCCCAAGGGCGCTACCTGTACGCCGCCGGCCAGGCCAGCGGCAAGTTAGCCGCCTACCGCGTCGATCAGGACAGCGGCCAACTGAGCCCCATCGAGACCTACCCCGTAGGCAAAGCCCCCACCTGGGTGCTGCCCCTGGAATTGGGGTGAATTGGCGCGCCTTTGGCCACTTGAGATTATTTGGACTTAGGAGGGCCGTGGGTTGATGCGGCCCTGCCCTTGTCCTTATAATCCTCAGGCGAAAGCGAGCAGGTGATGAAAAAGATCAAAACCCTGGTCTTCGGCGGCGGGGAGATCCACGACTGGAAGGGCATACAGCCCGAACTGGTCGAAGCCCTCGGCGCCCCCGAGGTCGTCGATACCCACGCCGTCCAGAACGACCTGTCCGCCCTCGAACACCTCGACGGGTACGACGTGCTGGTCTTTCACTACACCGTGGGCACCCTCACCGACGCCCAGCGCGTCAGCCTGTCCAAATGGCTGGCTGCGGGCAAAGGCTTCGTCGGCATCCACAGCGCCGCCGACTCCTTCCGCGACGACCCCGACTACCGCAGCCTGGTGGGCGGCTACTTCGTCACCCACCCGCGCTACCGCCAGTACCAGGTAAGCATCAAGGACCCCAACCACCTCATCGTCCAGGGCATCGAGGAGGAGTTCTGGGTCACCGACGAGCAGTATATCCTCTCCTACGACCCGCGGGTCCACGTACTGGCCACGGCCCTGTGGAAGGGCGAGGCCATGCCCGTGGCCTGGACCAAGAGCCACGGCAAGGGGCGCGTCTTCTATCTGGCCCTGGGACACGACGTGCGGGCCTGCGGCAACCTCACCTTCCGCAAGATGCTGCTCCAGGGCGTCCTGTGGGCAGCCATCGAGGAGTAATCTCTACCCATGCGCTACAAGGTCCTGCTTTCGCCCATCTTCACCAACCCCCAGTTCGACACCCCCCAGCGACAGGTGATGCTCAAGGAGTTCGCCGCGATAGCCGACCTCGAGTACTACACCGGCGACCTCACCCAGGAAAAATCCAAGGGGGTGATCGGGGTGATCGCCGACTCGGCCCTGGTCCACGACGGCTTCTACACCGAGGGGCACGATCTGCGCCTCATCGCCCGCTGGGGCGTGGGCTTCGACAAGGTGAACGTGGCCGGGGCGACCAAAAACGGGGTGCTGATTACCGTGGCCCCCGAGCACATGGAGACGGTGGCCGAGTACGCCATCACCCAGTGGCTGGCCACCCTCAAACGAGTCTACACCCTCAACCGCCTCTCCCACAACGGCGACTTCTCCATTATCCGCACCTACGAGGCCCAAGGGTCCACCTTGGGCCTCTATGGGCTGGGCCGCATCGGCCAGGCCGTGGCCCGGCGAGCTAAACCCCTGCTGGGCGCGGAAGGCCGGCTCCTGGTCTACGATGTGCGGCCCGACATCAGGGAACTGGCCGCCAGCCTCGGCGCCGAGGCCGTGGACCATCCCCGCGCACTCTTCGAGCAGTGCGAGACCGTCGCCCTGCACGTCTCGGGCGACGAAACCGTCGTCACCTACGACCTGCTCTGCGCCATGCAGCCCCACGCCTCACTGATCAACCCCTCGCGCGGCAACCTGGTGGATGACCAGGCGGTGAACCGGGCCATCCGCGAGGAGAAACTCTGCTACTACGTGGTGGACGATCCGGTGAACGGCCCCCGCGCCATCCACAAGGACCACCCCCGCATCATTTGCACCAACCACAACGCCGGCATCACCGTGCAGTCCACCATCCGCCTCGACCGCCGCACCATCGGCCAGGTGGCCGACGCCATCGCGGGCAAAACCCCGGCCCATGTGCTCAACCAGGAGGTGCTGGGCCACCCGCGGGTGAAAGGTTTTCTGAAGGGCTGATTTTTTGGACAAAAGATGCGGGCCAGGCGCGGGGATCCTCTTCCGCCTAGCCCTTTTTCTTTGCGGGCTGGGAGGATGCGGGAGCGAGGAGAAGGGCCTTGCCCCGCTCTCCGAGGCAGAGGTGAGCGCCATCGCCCAGGGCCTGCTCCCCACCCTGCGCGAGGGGCTGGTGGCCACCCAGGCCGGCGGCGGGAAGGTCCCGGGAGTGGGGGGAATGCTGACCGTGGCGGGGAATACCTGGACCTTTGCCGACTACTCGGCGGACAGGGCACTCCTACTCAACGGACAACTCCAGACCGAATCTCGGCCGGCCTGGTTGCGGGTCTGGGGCGAGTTGGCGCTGAGCGGGGCGCTCTCTCCCTCGACATCACCCTGAACGTCACCAACGGCACCTTTGGCGGCACCGCGCGGGTAGGAGACACCGAGGTGCCGGTCGCGGGCAGGCTCTGCTGCCTGGGGTGAAGGGTTCTTTTTGGTATGGACGACCGCAGGACAGGAAGGAAATGAGGTTTTTATAGCTTGTGACGGTAGTATGTGGATAGTATTGTAGCCACAATGGATCAGGATCGAGAGGGCATTCCCGACGCGATCCCTTTGGAGAGGTGTTATCTCGGATGGCAGGAATCCCTCATTCAGCTGGCCATGCTCGTGGAACCCGAAATTCAGTCATAGGTTAAGGAACGTGGTCATCGAGGCTGATCGCGTATGACCGCCAAGGTTTCCCCTCCGAAGTTCGCGGCCAAGCTGCTGCGCCCGGCGCAGGCGGACCGCGCCGCGCCCTGGGCGTATGTGGTACTGCCAAAGGAAGTGAGCGACACCCTCCCCCGACGCGGCAGGACCACCGTGGCATGCACCCTGAACGGCCACGGCTTCCGGGCCACGCTCGAGCCGGATGGCCAGCTGAGTCACTGGTTGCGCCTGGACGCGGAGTTGCTCGCCGCCGCCGGCGCGGCCATCGGCGAGGTGGTCACCTTCGCGATCCAGCCCCTGGCCCAGGAGCCCGACCCCGAGGTGCCCGCTGACCTCGACGCGGCGCTGGCGGCTTGTCCCGAGGCCCGGGCAGTCTGGGACGGCACCACTGCCATCGCCCGCCTGGACTGGATCCACTGGATCACCTCCGCCAGACAGGGGGCGACCCGGGCCAAAAGAATCGGCAGTGCCTGTGACCAGCTGGCCGCGGGGAAAAGGCGGGTCTGTTGTTTCGACCCTTCGGGCTACTACAGCAAGGCCTTCAGCGCCCCCACCCCAGCAGACTAACCAGCCGACCGGTGGCAGGTTCGTGTCCACCACCGCCTGCCCGGAGGAAAGACCATGGCGCTCTACCATTTCTCGGAGGACCCCGGAATCGCGGTGTTTCGCCCCCACATCGCCAAGACGAGCGCGATCCGGGACGAACCCCTGGTCTGGGCCGTCGACGAGTGGCACGCGCCGATGTACTACCTCCCCCGCGATTGTCCTCGCACCTGTTTCTGGGTGGGCCCCACCACCACCCCTGAAGACCGGCGGCGCTGGCTGAACCATCTCGAGCCGCGCTTCGTCATGGTGGTCGAATCCGGCTGGCTGGAGCGCATTCGCCAGGTGCAGGTCTATTGCTACCACCTGCCGGAGACCTCGTTCTCGCCGGCCGGACAAGACGGGGGACACTACCTCAGCCGCGAGGTGGTCACCCCGCTGGCCCTTACCCCCATGGGGGATCTGCTGGCGGCCATCCTCGGCGCGGGGGTCGAGTTGCGTTTTACCCCGCGCCTGGGACCGATGTGGCAGCAGATCTGGTCGGCCTCGACCCTGGCCTACTCGGGCACCCGGCTGCGCCATGCCCTCGGTTACCCCGAGGAGTTCGGCCTGTTGGAACCGGGATGAACGATCTCCTTCCCCCCTGGCCGCTCTTCTCGGCCTTCCTGCTGGCCAGCCTGGTCCTCGCCCTCACCCCCGGCCCGGGGGTGCTGTTCATCGTCACCCGCAGCCTGGTCCAGGGACGGATTTCCGGGCTGGTGTCAGTCGCCGGCATCGCCCTTGGCAACCTCGGCAACGCGCTGGCCGCTGCTGCGGGGCTCGCCGCGTTGTTCGCGGTTTCCTCCCTGGCCTTCTCCCTGGCCAAGTACGCCGGCGCGCTGTACCTTGTCTACCTCGGGGTGCAGTTGCTGCGTTCCCCACCGGCCGAGGCGCTGGCGGCACTGCCCGCCGCAAGCTCGCGCCGGCGCCTCTTCCGCGACGGGTTTGTCGTGGCCCTGTTCAGCCCCAAGACCACGATCTTCTTTGCGGCCTTTCTGCCGCAATTCCTCGGTCCCGAGGCCTCCCCCATGGCGCAGAGCATGGTACTAGGTCTGCTCTTCATCGCCATCGCCGCCCTGACCGACAGCGCCTATGCGCTGGCAGCGGGGGCCGCGGCGCCGGCCTTGCGCCGCCCCGCCGCCCGCCGCCTCGGGCAGCGCCTCGGCGGCGGCCTCTTCATCGCACTCGGTATCTTCACGGCGCTGGCAGGACCGCACGGTTCCCGCTGACCCGGCAGGTGTCGCGGGCGCGGCCAACCGGCTGGTCCACCGACAGGATCAGAGGGTGCGCCTGGAGGAAAATAGTGAGGTCATTGCTTACACCAAGAGCGCCTTCACAGAGAACGGCAAGACCTACGACGTGATCTTCGATATCCTGGGCAGGAGGTCGTTTTCGCGCTGCAAACACGCGCTCACCGCAAACGGCATTTACCTCTTGGCCAGTTTCAGGGTGCCGCAGCTCTGGCAGATGCTGACAACCGCGATGAAGGGCAGAAAAAAGGTTGTTTGTGCCCTCTCAGCGGAAACCCCTGCCGACCTGCGCTACATCGGGGAACTGGTTGAGGCCGGGAAATTAAAAACCATTATCGACAAACGCTTTCCCCTCGCCCTGACCGCCGATGCTCATCGGTATCTGGAAACAGGGCAGAGGGCGGGGAACGTCGTCATCGCCGTAACACCGAAAGGAACCAACCCGACCACGCGCTTCGCCTGACCTTGTTTTGTTGCGCTCCGCAGCCCAGCGGCGCGCGACCCTTGGGCAGCCGGAGGAATGTGCATGGCAGCACCAGCAGAACCCGCAACACCGGCAAGGACCCCGCAGCCGCCGTACTATGCCGTCATCTTTACCTCGGTC
The DNA here is from genome assembly GCA_016867395.1 of Candidatus Handelsmanbacteria bacterium. GTDB lineage: Bacteria > Latescibacterota > UBA2968 > UBA8231 > UBA8231 > SICG01. The sequence continues at coordinate 56,160 of VGJS01000006.1, read as the reverse complement.
AGAACCGCGGGGGACGACGGTTTTGAAGAAATGGCAAAGCAGATGTTGGCGCTGGCGGCGACGCAGCCTGGTTTCCTTGGTTTTGAGACCGCGAGGCAGGAAATCGGCATCTCGGTCTCCTACTGGTCCACGCTTGAAGCCATCGAGGCCTGGAAAGCCAACGCTGCCCACCGGCAAGCCCGGCACCGAGCCAAAACCTGGTACTAGGTGTTTCGGGTGCGTGTGTGTCGCGTGGAGCGCGAGTACGGTTTCTGACTTGTGGCTCAGTAAGGGTTGAGGGCCGTGGTCCCACTGATACCTTGGTGGTCAATCCATTCGGAAGAGAGGAGATCATGAAGCTGACCAACACGTCCTCACTGCTCATCCTGGCCATGCTACTGGCGGCCGCAAGGTGCCCGGCCCTGGCCGATTCCGCCCCCAGGGCCAACGCGGGAAGCAATGGGGAGCGCAACCACCACCTCGGCAGCACCCTCTTTCTCCTGGGGAACCTGGCGCCGGGGGATTCCCCCTATTTCTTCCAGTTGAACTACGGCTACCACTTCACGCCAAGGGATGTGGTCACCACCGAAGCTATCACCTGGACCTACTACGAACCCCTAGGGACCTACGGTTCTTCGGAGCGCTCCTACCCCGGAAAGGTCCGGGCCCTCGGGATCGGGGTGGGGTACCAGCGCTTGTTGCCGCGCAAGCTCTACCTCAGTATGCAGGCGGTGCCCTTCCGCCAGACCTTCTACGATACCGAGGATGTCCGCATACAGCACGGCTTTCAGCTCTTTCTGCAGTTCCGGTTCGGGGGCCATTTCGAGTTCTTCAGCCGGCGCTGGTTTCTCGAACCCTCGGTGGCTTTCAACTACTGGCCCATCAATACCCACTTCCCGGCCTCGTTCAAGGAAATCGAAAGAGGCAAGCACAACTATTTCCTGGGTGAACCCGGACTGCACTTCGGCTGGAAGTTCTGAAGGCGGCCACCAAGGCACTCACCGCAGCCCAGAGGAGGGAAATGACCAGTAGGGGCAACGCGCGGATCGCCGGCTTCACCTTCCTCCTCTACATCGCCGCCGGCATCGCCAGCATGGTGTTGTTCGGCCAGGCGACCGGTGGTGAGGGGGTTGTCATGCCGGGGAGGCACGGCGCGGTATCGCGCTGAGAGGCCCTGGTGGGGGCGAGCGGGCAGACCCGGTTTTGCCGCGGGGCAGATCAGGCCGGTATCTCCCGCAATACCGGCCTGGGCCATGCCGGTACCGAACCTGCCGCCCTTCGTCCCGTACCCCGCCATCGCGCGATGAGTTCCGGCGTCAGGATGCGGCTGGGTTTGCCCAGCAGGGGTCCAAACCCGGCGTTCCACGACTCCAGGTAGATTCGCGTAGCCTCCTCGGCGTCCGCTGCCCTGGCCGACCGGATCGACAGCGGTTCCCGGGATTCGACCGGGTCCAGGATCAGACCCCGTCCTGCCGGCCCCAGTACAGGGGCAGCGGACACCACGCCTCCAGCAGGGCCGCCGCAGGGGGCAGCGCCATCACCTGCGAGGGCGGCAGGGGGCCGCAGAGCAGGCGCAGGATCAGGGAGGTGCCGCCTTTGACGGCCGGCGCCTCCTCGGTGCGGGTCACGCGGGTCTGCTCACCCTCCACCTCCAGGGCCAATTGGCCGTAGCCCTCGATCCCCACCACCACCCGCCCCGCCGGCAGCGGCCCCATAGTCCGCCGCAGCGCCAGCAGCGCCCCCAGCACTTCCTCCCAGGCAAAGACCTGCCAGTTGCCCGAGGCGTGGGTGTTCACGCCCTCGCAGTACTGCCCCAGCCGGCGGATCAGGCCGGGGGCGGCCGGGTTGAGGTCCAGGTTGATCCCCTGCTCGCCGCGCAAAGCCCAGCAGCGGGCCATCTCCACCGCCACCTCGTCGTTCTCGGCCACCAGTTCGGGCAGGGCATCCCCCTTGGCATTGGCCACCAGGTACCCGACCATGCGCCCGGAGCTGTCGAGGGCCACATGGGGCCGGTGGTGCCAACTGAGCAGGTACAGGTGGAAATCGGCGTGCACGCGCCGGGCGCGCGAAGGCTGGGCATCGTGCAACTGGCGGGCGCGGTCCAGCCGGGTCTGGTCCCCGGCGTCGAGCGGCTCGAAGCGCAGGCTGGGCTCCCCTGCAAAGCAGTGCTTCAGATTGGACCGGCTCAGGGACATGGACACCCCCACTCCGCACTTCTCGTACCCGTAGTAGAGGTAGCGCTGGCGCTGGCCGCCCAGCCAGGAGAGGTGATACCCTTGTGCCTTCATCTGCGCCACGCAGTGCTGCATGAGCCGCTTCATCAGGCCGCCCTGGCGGGCGTTGGGATGGGTGGAGACCCCGCCGATCCCGGCCACCCGCAGCCGCGTCGGCCCTACCTGCCACTCGAGGGGAAAGAGCCCCACCACCGCCCGGATGCGGGCACCCTGGCGGATGGCGTAGTTGCAGGACATGTGCTCGTCGGTGGGCCGGTACAGGATCGGCAGCAGCTTGGCAAAATCCGTGGGGGAATAGCCGCTGAACACCAGGTTGAGGAAATCCAGCCCTTCCTCGGAATCCGCGGCCCGCAGTTGCACGATCTCTTCACTCACTGGTGCTCTCCGCGGCTAAGGCTTGGTTCAATTCCCCCTGCACCTGGGTATCTGTTTCGGTTGCCAGCGCCGCCTGAAGCGCCGCCCTCGCCTCCTCGCCTCCCAGCCGGCCCAGGGCCCAGGCCGCGTGCGCCCGCACCAGCGGCTCCTCGTCGACCAGGGCTTCCACCAGCGGGGGCACGGCCCTTTGATCCCCGCTGTTGCCCAGGGCCACGGCCGCGTTGCGCAAGAGCCCCCGCCTTTTGACCCGCTTGAGCGGGCTGTGGCAGAAACGGGCGGCGAATTCCTCCGGGCCCAGGGCCAGCAACTCGGGCAGCGAGGGGGTCTCCATCCCCGGCCGCGCCCTGAAGCCCGGCTCAACCGCCGGGGCCACCTTGCGGTTCCAGGGGCAGACCTCCTGGCAGATATCGCAGCCGAAGATCCAGTCTCCCATCCCAGGGCGCAAGTCTCTGGGAATGATCCCCTTCAGTTCGATGTTGAGATAGGAGATGCAGCGGCGGGCGTCCAGCACGTAGGGCTCGGGAAAAGCCCGGGTGGGGCAGGCATCCAGGCAGCGAGTGCAAGTGCCGCAGTGGTCCGTGGCCGGCTGGTCGTACTCCAGTTCGAGGTCGAGCAACAACTCGCCCAAAAAGAAATACGAGCCGGCCTTGCCGGCGATCAGGCAGGTGTTCTTGCCCCACCAGCCCAGCCCGGCGCGGCGGGCCAGTTCGCGCTCCAGCACCGGGCCGGTGTCCACGTAGGCCCGGCCCGCCACCTCCTGCCCCGCCTCGGCCCTAATAAACTCCAGCAATTGCCCGAGCCGGCCCTCGACCAGTCCGTGGTAGTCCTCCCCCCGGGCATAACAGGAAACCCGCCCCGCCAACGCATCGGTCTTAGGCGCGGCCCCCTGAAAGTATTGCATACCCACGCACACCACACTGCGGGCGCCGGGCAGCACCTGGCGCGGGTCGGCCCGCTTCTGGGCATTGCGCTCCAGGTACCCCATCTGCCCCGCGTACCCCAGGGCCACCCAGCGAGCATAGTAGGCCGCCCCTTCCAGTGGGTCGGCTGGGGCAAAACCCACCAGCCCAAACCCCAATTCCCCAGCCTGGGCGCGGATCTTTTCGGTGAGGGTCATGAGCCTGTGCGGAACCCAGCGGCGAGAATGAGCGGAGCGGGCTCTGTCCCCGACGCCCATCCACCAAACTACCCGAACCACTCCACGATGCGGTGGAAGACCATCTGGTTCAGGTCGTTGAAAGTGACCAGCACCATGATGAAGAGCATGATCGCCAGGCCCACCTGCTGGAAGACCTGCTGCTGGCGCAGGGTCAGGGGCCGGCGGCGGATGGCTTCGAGGGCGAGGAAGGTCAAGAGCCCCCCGTCCAGCACCGGGATGGGCAGCAGGTTGATGATGGCCAGGTTGACGCTGAGCATGGCCAGAAAGCTGATGAAGGACTTGAGCCCCTGCTCGCCGGTCTGGCCGGCCATTTGGGCAATGCGCAGGGGCCCGCCCAGCTCCTCGGTGGAGCGGTCGCCCTGGAAGAGCTGGCGGATGAAATCGAGGATCATCCAGGAGGAATTGTACAACACCCGCCCGCTCAGGCGCAGGGCCTCCCCCGCCCCCACCGCCGCCTGCGATACCTTGGGGGCAATGCCGATCTGGCCCACGCTCTTGTCCCCCTCGGTGTGGGCCACCGGGGTGATCTGGGCCTGCAGGCGCTGGTTTTCCCGCTCCCATTCGAGCTGGATGGACTCCCCGGGGTGGCGGCTGATCTGCTCCTTCATCTGCTCCCAGTCAGCCACCGGCTGCCCGGCCACGCCGATGATCCGGTCGCCCGGCTGCAGGCCGATCTGGGCCGCCGGCATGTCGGGCACCACCTGGCCCACCGCGGTCAGCAGCAGGTGGTCCAGACCGTAATTCTCCTGGTCGGCGGCCGGCAGCGACAACTGCAGGACCTGGTCGCCCCGCTGCACTTCGAGTTCCGCCCCCCGCCGGTGGGTGGCCTTGAGGGCCTGGCGCAACTGGTGTTCGTTGGCCACCCTCTCACCGGCCACCCGCAGCACCTGGTCCCCCCGCAGCACGCCGGCCTGGGCCGCCGCCGAGTGCTCAGCCGGCAGCACCGCGGTGGTGTCGTAGGTGTCGATGCCGTAGGCGACGAAGAGGCCCAGGAAGGCGACAAAGGCGAAGGCGAAGTTCATGAAGGGGCCGGCGGCGATCACCGCCATGCGCACCCAGATGGGTTTGGAGGGGAACTCCCATGGCGCCCCGGAGGTATCGGCGGTGCCTACGTCGGCCATGCCCGCCACCTTCACGTACCCGCCAAAGGGAATCCAGGAGATGCAGTATTCGGTCTCCCCGATGGTGATCCCGATCATCTTGGGTGGGTACCCCAGGGAGAAGCGCTCCACCCGGATGCCGGCTCTCTTGGCCACCAGGAAATGGCCCAGCTCGTGCACAAAGACCAGCAGACCCAGGGCGACGATGAAGTACAGCAATGTGCTGATCATACTCTCTCAACGGACCGCGGCTAGAAGTTCGAGATAAATATAAGCGATGGGGAAGGAAAACAGGTAGGAGTCGAAGCGGTCGAGCACGCCCCCGTGCCCGGGAATCAGGGCCGGGGCGTCCTTGACCCCCAGGTCGCGCTTGAGGGCCGACTCGACCAGATCCCCCGCCTGACCACCCAAACTGGCCAGGACCAGCAGGCCGGCCAGTTCCCCCGGGCCGAGGAAGGGGATAGAGGGCGATAGCACCAGGGGCACCAGCCCGCCCAGGGTGCCGCCGACAAAGCCGGCCAGGGTCTTGGCCGGGCTGATGGCGGGGGCCAGCTTTCGTTTGCCCCAGAAGCGGCCGCAGAAATAGGCGGCGCTGTCGGTCAGCCAGATACAGCAGAAGAGGGCGATGAGCAGCCACCCGCCCTGCTCCTGCCCGACCTGGCGGACGATGAGCAGCGGCGCGCTGCCCAGCAACCCCAGATAGACCACCCCACCCAGGGTCCACCACACCCGGCTGCCGTAGCCCTCCACCCCGTGGCGCAGGGCAACCAGCAGGCACAGGATCAGCGCCCCTCCCAGCACCAACTCTAATTGCGCGGGACCCCGCAGGTACAGGCTCAAACCAATGGACAGGAAGATGCCCAGCCCGGCCATAGGCCGATGGCCTGCCCCCCCGGCCAGGTGGTAGAACTCCCAGGCGCCCCGCCCCACGACCCCCAGGACCAGGGCCAAGAGCGCGAGGCCGCCCATCCAGCTCAGGGCGAGGACGGCCGGCACAAAAACGCAGGCGGAAAGGACCCGCAGGGCCAGATTGGAGCGCGGTCCCACGGTGGCCTCAGGCCCCGCCGAAACGCCGCTGGCGCTGCTGGTAGGAGCGGATGGCTTCGTAGAGGTGCTGGCGGCGGAAATCCGGCCAGTAGATGGGGGTGACCCAGAGTTCGGTGTACACCGTCTGCCAGGTGAGGAAATTGCTCAGGCGCATCTCGCCGCTGGAGCGGATCAGCAGGTCCGGGTCGGGCATGCCGGCGGTGTAGAGGGCCTTGCCGATATGGTCCTCGCCGATCTCCTCCGCCTTGAGCTGGCCCTGCTTCACCTGCGCGGCCAGGGACCTGAAGGCGTCCACCAGCTCGCTGCGGCCGCCGTAGTTGAGGGCCAGGTTGAGCAGCAGCCCGGTATTGCCGGCGGTCTGTTCCAGGGATTTGCTCAGGGCATGCTGTACCGACTTGGGCAGGCCCTCCAGCCGGCCGATGGCGTTGAGGCGGACGTTGTTCCTGTCCAGCTCGGCCGTCTCCTCGCGCAGCACCTCACGCAGCCAGCGCATCAGGGCCTGCACCTCGAGGCGGGAGCGGTTCCAGTTCTCGGTGGAAAAGGTGTAGAGGGTAAGCACCTCGACCTGCAACTGGCCACAGGCGCGGACGATGTCGCGCACCGACTCGCGGGCGAAGCGATGTCCCTCGGTCCGGGGCAGATGGCGCTCGGCGGCCCAGCGGCGGTCGCCGTCCATGATGATGGCGATGTGCCGGGGCAGGTTGCCCTGGGCCTTGAGTTCCTGCTGGATGCGGGCGTCTTCCTGGGGGTCCAGGGCCTTGGCGAGCGCGGGCGTGGGCATTCCGTTTGGCGGGTATAAGATCGGAGGCCAATCTATGGTTTGACCCCGCATAAGTCAACCCAGACTTGACCTGAGCCCTGTTGCGGCATATTGTCAAAAAGGATGATCCCCTCGCCCCCGGAAACAAAGGGCCAACTGCGCCCCCCTTGCCTTGCCGCCCGCAAGGCCCTGACCCCGGACCAGGTGGCAGCCGCTAGCGTCGCCATTGCCGAACGCCTGCAACGGCACCAGGCGTACCTGTCCGCCTCACTCTTGCACGTGTACGCGGCCAGCGTGAACAACGAGGTGGAGACCGACGGGCTCATCCGCCACAGCCTGGCTGGGGGCAAGGAGGTGGCGGTGCCGGTGATGCGGCCCGGCAGCCGCACGCTGCAACACGCCCTGATCCAGGATCTGGACCAGTTGCAGCCGGGCCGCTGGGGACTCCTCGAACCGGCTGCCGGTCACGCCTCCTGGCTGGAGGACTTGTCCCGCATCGGGCTGGTGGTAGTGCCCGGCCTGGCCTTTGACCGGCGGGGCAACCGGCTCGGCCTGGGCGGGGGCTACTACGACCGTTTCCTGGCGCGGGTCTCCGCCCCTAAGGCCGGCCTGATCTACCAACAACTGCTGCTGGGCGAATTGCCCACCGAAAACCACGACGTTCCGATGGACTTTGTGCTTACCCAGACCGCGGCCTACTGCTGCGCGGCCGAAAGGGACCTCTCCCCCCATGACTCAGTTCCCGTATAAACCCTCCCGGAAATTTCTCTCCTACCTCGCCTCGGGCGGCGCCCTGCTCCTCTTCTACCTGGTGCCCGAGGTGGTCCAGTTGCTGACCGATTGGTACTGGTTCGAAGAGATCGGCTTTGCCGGCATCTACACCACCATGCTCAGCGCCAAGTTTTTCTGGGGCCTGGTCACGGGCGCGCTGAGCGCGGCCTTCATCTACGGCAATATCTGGGCCGCCCGCCGCCTGGTGACCGCCCGCCCCCTGATTATCCGGGTGCGGGAGGGGGAGGCCAACCGGGTGCGCGTGCTGAACCTGGAGCGCTACATCCGCACCTTTGCCCTGCCGGTGGCCCTGGTCCTGGGCCTGCTCAACGGCCTGATCGGCGGCAGCAGTTGGGAGACCATTCTGCTGTACGCCAACGCCGTGCCCTTCGGCGCCAGCGACCCGGTCTTCGGCCGCGACATCGGCTTCTACTTCTTCACCCTGCCCTTCGTGCAGTTGGCGGTGGCCCTGGGCCTGTGGCTGCTGATCGCCTCGTTGGCCGCCGCCGCCGCCGCCTACGTGCTGCGCGGCGCCATCACCCTCAAGCAGCCCCACCCGGAGGCGGGCCTGCTGCAATCCCTGGTGCTCGACCCGCGCGCCAGGGCTCACCTGGCTCTGCTCGCCGGGCTGCTCTTTGCCCTCACCAGTTTCAAGATCCACGCCGTCAACATCCCCTCCCTGCTTTACAGCTCCACCGGGCCCTTCACCGGGGCCAGCTACACCGACCTCTACGCCACCCTGCCCTTCCTGCGCCTCCAGGTATTCCTGGCCGCTGCCGCCGCGGTGCTGGTCCTGGCCGACCTGTTCAGACCCAGCCGCCACCTCATCCCCCTGACCCTGGGTCTTTACGTGCTGGCCGCGGTGGTGGGCGGCTGGGCCTACCCGGCTATCCTGCAAAAATTCGTGGTCGCCCCCAACGAGCTGGTCAAGGAAACCCCCTATATCACGCACCACATTGAGGCCACGCAGAAGTCCTTTGGCCTGGACCAGATCGTCGAGCGCAACCTCGCCGGCGAAGCAGTGCTGACCTTGACCGACATCGAGAACAACCAGTCCACCATCCGCAACGTGCGCCTGTGGGACCGCGAGCCCCTACTCGACACCTTTGGGCAGTTGCAGGAGATCCGCACCTACTACGATTTCGTCTCCGTGGACAACGACCGCTACCACCTTAACGGGGACTACCGCCAGGTACTGCTCTCCGCGCGCGAACTCAACCCCTCCAGCCTGCCCCAGCGCACCTTCATCAACGAGCACCTCACCTTCACCCACGGCTTCGGCATCACCTTGGGGCCGGTCAACGAGGTGACCGCCGAGGGCCTGCCGGTGCTCTTCGTCAAGGATCTGCCCCCCGCCGCGACCATCCCCACCCTTGGGGTGAAAAGGCCGGAGATCTATTACGGGGAGCTGGCCAACGAGTGGGTGGCGGTCAACACCCTCGCCAAGGAGTTCAACTACCCCTCGGGCGAGGAGAACGTCTTCGCCCAGTATGAGGGTAGCGGCGGGGTGCCGGTGCAGTCCTTCTTCCGCAAGTTGCTCTTCGCTCTGCGCTTCAAGTCCCTCAAACTGCTGCTGTCCAACGACATCACCGACGATTCGCGGGTGATGTACTACCGCCACATCTCCGCGCGGGTCCGGCAGGCCCTGCCTTTCCTGCACCTGGACCGCGACCCGTACCTGGTAGTCACCCGCAGCGGCGAACTCAAGTGGATCTGCGACGCGTACACCACCTCCGACCGCTACCCGTACGCCGAGCTGGTCCGGGACCGCTTCAGCTCCCTGCCCGGTAGCCGGCTCAATTACATCCGCAACTCGGTCAAGGTGGTGGTGGACGCCTACGACGGCAAGATGACCTTCTACCTGGCTGACGCGCAGGATCCGGTGATCGCCACTTACGCCCGGATCTTCGCCGGCGCCTTCGTGCCCCTCGGCGAGATGGACGAAGACCTGCGCGCCCATATCCGCTACCCGGAGATGCTCTTCGACTACCAGACGGCCCTCTACACCGTCTACCACATGGGTGAGCCCCAGATCTTCTACAACAAGGAGGACCAGTGGCAACTGCCCGGGGCGGCCGGGGCCGACCACGCCGAGTTGATGGGCCGGCACATGATTATGAAGCTGCCCGGGGAAACCCGCGAGGAATATATCCTGATGATCCCCTTCACCCCGCGTGGCAAGGACAACCTGGCCGCCTGGATGGTGGCCCGCAACGACGGCGAGCAGTACGGGCAGTTGGTGGTGTACCGCTTCCCCAAGCAGAAGCTGATCTTCGGCCCGGCCCAGATCACCAACCGCATCAACCAGGACGCCGATATCTCGCGCCAGATCTCGCTGTGGGATCAGCGCGGTTCCGAGGTGGTGCGCGGCAACCTGCTGGTCATCCCCATCGAGGAATCCCTCATCTACATCCAGCCCATCTATCTGCGGGCCGAGGGCGGCAAGATCCCCGAACTGAAGCGGGTAATCGTGGCTTACGAGAACCACATCGCCATGGAAGGGAGCCTGGACGAGGCCCTGGCCGTCGTCTTCGGCGGGCAACCCGCCCGCACCGAGCCGGAACCCGGTGCCGAAACACCGCCCCCGGCCGCCGCCCTGCCCGCCCCAGTCGGCACGGCCTTCGAAAAGGCCCGCAACCACTACGAGCGCGCCCTCGAAGCGCAGCGCCGCGGCGACTGGGCCCTCTACGGGGAGGAGATCCGCAAGCTGGGCGAGCTGCTGAAAAACGCGAAATAACCCTTACCCTCTCAAGGAGAACGACCCGTGCTGTACGAATTGCGCATCTACCGCTTCCATCCGGGTCAGAAGAAGACCTTCCTCGAAGGCTTCAAGAAGGCCCGCCGCTTTATGAAGAAGTACGGGGTCACCTTTGTCGCCGCCTGGGAGAACACCGACAAGGACGACGAATTCCTCTGGGTCCGCTCTTTTGCCAACGCCAAGGCGCGCGACAAGGCGACCACCGCGTACTACGCTAGCCCGGAGTGGCGGAAGATCGTCGGCCAGATCCGTCCCACCATCCGCCGGCGCGAGGTGCGTCTGATGAAGGCCCTGGCCGGCTCGCTCAAATAGAGGCAACCCCCCATGTCGGCCGCCGCCCCCCTTCGGATCGGCCCCATCACGGTCAGCCCCGGTCTGTTGCTGGCCCCGATGGAGGATGTCACCGACCTGCCCTTCCGCTCCCGGTGCCGCCGGCTGGGCGCCGACATCGTCTACACCGAGTTCGTCAACGCCGAGGGACTGATCCGCCAGGCCCGCCGCGCCCACCAGAAGCTGGAGTTCCTCGAAGAGGAGCGGCCCTTCGGCATCCAACTTTACGGGGCCAGCGAGTTGTCCATGGAGCAGGCCGCCCAGATCGCCACCCAGGAAGGGCCGGACCTCATCGACATCAACTGCGGCTGCTGGGTCAGCGACGTGGCCCTGCGGGGGGCAGGGGCCGGCCTCTTGCGCGACCTGCCCCGCATGCGCGAGGTGGTGGCCCGGGTGGTGCGCTCCACCCACCTGCCGGTGACGGTCAAGACCCGCCTGGGCTGGGACGCGGAGAGCATCCGCATCGTCGCGGTGGCCCGTATGCTCCAAGACTTAGGGGTGCAGGCCCTCTCCCTCCACTGCCGTACCCGCGCCCAGGGGCACCAGGGCGCGGTGGATTACTCTTGGATTCCCCGCATCAAAGAGGCGGTTTCCATCCCGGTGATTCTGAACGGCGACGTGGTCACCCCTCAAGACGTGCAGCGCGCCTTTGCCGAGACCGGCTGCGACGGGGTGATGATCGGCCGGGGCGCCATTCAGAACCCCTGGATCTTCCGCCAGACCCGCCACTTTCTGGAGACCGGCCAACTCCTGCCGCCCCCCTCCCTGCCCGAGCGGGCCTCGCTCTGCCTGGAGCACCTGCGCCTCGCCGCAGACCGCAAAGGCGGCAGCGCGGCCCTGGCCGGTCTGCGCCGCCATTTCTCCGGCTACTTCCGCGGCCTGCCCGGCGCCAGCACCCTGCGCGCCGAACTGGCGGCCCTCAAGGACGCCGGCCAGATGGAGGAGCGGTTGCTGGCCCTGGCGGACCAGGCCGGTTGCCTGGCGGCCTGATGGGGCCGCGCTACCTGCCCGATCTCGAATTCCCTCCCTACCGCCACCTGCCCGGCCAGACCCCCCACCCGCGCACCCATCCCCAGGGCCATCACTTCGCCCTGCCCGGTCCCGGCCTACCCCTCACCGGCGAGAACTGGCGCACCCACCGCGCGTACCTGGCCGGCGTGGACCTGTTCAACCATGCCTATTGGTGGGAAGCCCACGAAGCCTGGGAGGGGCCTTGGCACGTTTCCGTCCCCCTCTACCGGCAGCACCTCCAGGGCCTGGTACAACTGGCCGCCGCCCTAATCAAATGGCATCAGAACAATCGGCGCGGGATGGAGAAACTGGCCCACCGCAGCCGGGGGCTGCTGCAAGAGGTCGCCCAGGAACACCCGTGCCATTTAGGTATCGACCTACTCGACCTGCTCCGTCGCGCTGATACCTTCTTCACCACCCCGCCCGAACCGGGAAAGACAGAGCCCGCCCCGGCGCTGCTCATCCACCTGGAACTTTAGGTGATGCTCCCCTTCACCTGTTTCTGCCAGGCCTCCAGCTTGCCGTAGCGGCTGAGGATGGCTTCGAGCAGATGGCGGATCGCCGGCCCGAAATGCCGCCCCCGCCGCCAGGCCAGGCCGATCTGCCGGTCGAATTTCATCCCCCGCACCGGCACCGCCTTCAGCACCCCCGCGCCCAGCGACTCCTCCACCACCATGCGCGGCAGAAAGGAGATCCCCACCCCGGCCTCCACCAGTTTGCGCATGGCCTCGGGGCTGCGCATCTCCATCACCACTCGCGGGGCCAGGCCCAGCTCGGCGAAGTGCTCATCGACGATCTTGCGCGAGACCGAGTCGGCGTGGAAGAGGATGAGCGGCTCCCCCACCACCTCGTCAGGCCGCACCCAGGACCGCCGGGCAAAGCGGTGTCCCGCCCCCACCACCAGGGGCATGGCGTCGTCGAGCAGCACCAGGGTCTGGACCCGGGGATGCTCGAAGGGCAGGGAAATCAGCGCGAACTCCGAGCGGTTGACCAGCAGCTCCTCCACCAGATAGCGCGAAGGGGCCACCTGGAGGGCCAGATCCACCTGCGGCCACTCGCGCAGGTACGCCTTGAGCAGTTCGGGCAGCAGGTAGATCACCGCCGCGTCGATGGCCCCAAAGCGGAAGCCCTCGCCTGGGGGGAGGCTCCGCCGGTGCAGCTGATCTTCCAACTCCCCCAGCACGTCCTCCAACTGCTGGGCATACCCCAGCAGGGTGCGGCCCTCCAGTGTGAGTTGGATGCTGCGGCCGTTGCGGTTGAAGAGCTTCACCCCCAACTGGCGCTCCAGCTCGGCGATGCCGCTGCTGACCGCGGGTTGGGTGACGTGCAGGGCGCGGGCCGCCTGGGTAAAACCGCCGGCCCGGGTCACCGCCAGGAAGTAGCGCAGGTGCTGCAGGTTCAAGCGGCCCTCCTTCCATAGGCATCATCTATGAATAATATAACTATTATTCATTGGCCTAATGGATGGGATAGGCTATGTTTTAAGCATCCTCCGCCATCCGTTCCTCACACCCACACCGGGAATCCCTCCTATGAACCGACCCGCCAAACTCGAAAAGCCCGCCGGCAAGCTGGGCGTGCTGATGCCCGGCATGGGCGCCGTGGCCACCACCTTCATCGCCGGGGTCGAAGCCGTCAAAGCCGGCTTGGGCCAGCCCATCGGCTCCATCACCCAGATGGGCACCATACGCCTGGGCAAACGCACCGAGAACCGCACCCCGCTGATCAAGGACTTCGTGCCCCTGGCCGGCCTGGACGACCTGGTCTTTGGCGGCTGGGACGTCTTTGCCGACAACGTGTACGAGGCCGCCTCCCACGCCGGAGTTCTACAGAAGGACACCCTCAACGCCCTCAAGGATCACCTCGCCCCCATCAAACCCTGGAAAGCGGCTTTCGACCGCAGCTACGTGCGCCGGCTCGAAGGCTCCCACATCAAGCAGGCCAAGACCAAGTGGGACCTGGCCCAGCAGGTGCGGGAGGATATCCACCGCTTCAAGGCCGACAATAAGCTGGAGCGGCTGGTGATGATCTGGTGCGGCAGCACCGAGATCTTCCTCGAACCCCAGCCCGTACACCAGAGCATCGAGGCCTTCGAGCAGGGCCTCAAGGACAACCACCAGGGCATCGCCCCCAGCATGATCTACGCCTATGTCGCCCTAAGCGAGGGCATCCCCTTCATCAACGGGGCGCCCAACCTCACGGTGGACCTCCCCGCCATGATCGAACTGGCCAAGCTGAAGGGTGCCCCCATCTGCGGCAAGGACTTCAAGACCGGCCAGACCCTGATGAAGACCGTGCTGGCCCCGGCCTTCAAGGCGCGGATGCTGGGCCTGCGGGGCTGGTACTCCACCAACATCCTGGGCAACCGCGACGGCGAGATCCTCGACGACCCCGACTCCTTCAAGACCAAGGAAGAGAGCAAGCTCGGAGTGCTGGAGTACATCCTCCAGCCCCATCTCTACCCCGAGCTATACAAGGATGTCTACCACAAGGTGCGGATCAACTACTATCCGCCCAGGGGCGACGAGAAGGAGGGCTGGGACAACATCGACATCTTCGGCTGGCTGGGTTACCCCATGCAGATCAAGGTGGATTTCCTCTGCCGCGACAGCATCCTGGCCGCCCCCCTGGTCCTGGACCTGGTCCTCTTTTCCGACCTGGCCCAGCGCGCCGGCTGGAAGGGCATCCAGGAGTGGCTCTCCTTCTTCTTCAAGAGCCCGATGACCGCCCCGGAGTTGTACCCCGAGCACGACCTCTTCATCCAGTCGATGAAGCTCAAGAATACCCTGCGCTTCCTCATGGGCGAGGACCTGATCACCCACTTGGGGCAGGAGTACTACGACTGAGGCGCAACGCCCCAATGCATGGGGCGTTGCCGGCGAAGGGGCTTGGGGAAGGGCAGCGTGTACTACGCCGCACCCCATACATTGGGGTGCGGCGGGGCGCGCCTTGAGAAAGGCGAGCGGTGTTCAGTTTCCGACGGCAACTCAGCACCCCTTGACGGCACGCGGGTAAAGCCAGTGACTCCCTCCAGTACCCAGATGACCTCCCTGGAGCGCTGCCAGGCAGCCATCCGGCACCAGATCCCCGACCGGGTACCAGTGGACCTGCACAACTTCCTGGTCACCCTGCACTACGCCGGCCTGCCCATGGCCCCGGCCCTGCAGGATGGCGACCTGTTGGCCGAAGCCCAGCTCAAATTCTGGCGGGACTTTGGCCAGGACATGCTGCTGGTCGAGAACGGGGTGGTGGCCCAGGCCTGCGGCTGCGGGGTGGAGTACTTCGACGATGGCCCCCCGCAGGTGGCCGAACACGTGCTGGCCGGAGGACTCGAAGGGATCGGAAGGCTCGAGGTGCCCGATTCCTTCACCACCCCGCCCATGGACCAGGTGCTCAAGGCTGTGCGCCTCCTCTCCCGGGAACTGGGCGACCGGGTGTTCATCGTGGGCCGGGCCGACCAGGGCCCGGGGGCACTGGCCATGGCCCTGCGCGGGTACGAGCGCTTCGTCCTCGACCTGGCCACCTTCGAAAAGCCCGAGCTCATCCACCAGCTGCTCGACTTCTGCGTCCGGGTGCAGGTCCGCTATGCCCTGCCCCTCAGGGAGGCCGGCGCCCACGGCACGGCCACCGGCGGGCTGGGGGTTTCGCTGCTGAGCCCCGATCTGTACCGCCGCGTCGAGCAGCCCTACGAGCGCCGCTTCATCCAGACGGTGAGCTGCCCCGACTTCGCGGCCGCCCTGCACATCTGCGGCGACGCCACCCCCATCCTTGGGGAGATGGTCGCCACCGGCGCCCCCATCCTCGAACTCGACTGCAAGACCGACCTGCGCCGCGCCAAGGAAACCCTGCGCGGCAAGGCCACTCTGTTGGGCCCTGTCAACCCGGAACTGCTCTGGCTGGCCAGCGAGCCGCAGGAGGTCGAGGATGCCGCCCACGAGGCCCTCGGCATCCTGGCCCCCGGCGGCGGACTCATCCTGGGGCCAGGCTGTGCCCTGGGATACAACACCCCTCCCGACAACATCCGTACCATGGTCGAAACCGCCTGGAAATACGGCGCTTATCACCCCGACGGCCGCCTCAAGCACCAGCCCTGATCCCGCTTTGCCGGGCTGCCGCCCGAACCTGAGCCTGGGCCCGGGCAACGAGATGCCTCGGGCATGGCCGTGGTCCTCATCGGCGGCCTGCTGACCCCTGGTGCTGGTGCCGGTGGTCTATACGCTGGTGGAGGAATTGCGGCTCAAGGTGCCGGCGCCGCTGGGCCGTCTCAGCCCAGTTGCCCCGCCAGTTCCTCGGCCGGATAGGTGAGGATCTCGGCCAGGGTGGGATGGTAGTGCGGCATGCGCAGCAGGTCGTGCACTGTGCCGCCAAAGTGCATGAGGGCGACCAGCTCGTGGATCAGCTCGCCGCCCTCCGGCCCGGTGATATGCCCGCCGATCACCTCGCCGGTGCGCGGCCGGCACAGCAGTTTCACCAGCCCGTGGGGCGCCCCCTGGCAAAGGGCCTTGCCGTGGTCGGCAAAGGGATAGGAGGCCGCCAGGTAGGGGATGTCCTCGGCCTGGCAGGCCTTCTCGGTGAGACCGACGCTGGCCACCTCCGGGTCGGTGAACACCACCAAGAGCTGCGATTGGCGCGGGTCCGCCTTCTGGGCCGGCGCCGCCGGGCGGGCCGCGTTGTGCCCGGCCACCTCGCCCTGGTGGATGGCCACGTGGACGATCTCCTGCTGGCCGACCACGTCGCCGGCGGCGAAGATGTGCGGCTGGTTGGTGCGCATCCCTTCGTCCACCTGGACGGCGCCGTGCTCGAGGTGGACCCCCGCCGCCTCTAGTCCCAGCCCCTCCACGCAGGGCTTGCGCCCCAGAGCCTGCAGGATCCCCTCGGCGCTGGCGCTGCGCTCCCGGCCCTGGTGGGAGAAGTAGGCCGTGCGCACCCCCTCCTGGCGGCTGAAGCGGTGAAGCTGGGTGCCGGTGTACACCTCCATGCCCTCGGCGCGGAACTGTTCCTCCACGGGACGGGCCAGGTCCTCGTCGAGCCACGACAACACATGGTGGTGGCGCTGGATGAGGGTGACGCGGGTGCCGATGCGCTGGAAGAACTGCGCCAGCTCCAAGGCCACGGCCCCCCCGCCCAGCACCAGCATGGAGGCGGACTGCTGGCGCAGTTCGAGGGCCTGGTCGCTGGTGATATGGCCGGCCTGGTCCAGCCCCGGCAAGGCCAGGTGGCGCACGGTCGAACCCGTGGCGATGACGAAGCGCTTGCCCTGGAGCACCCGCGCCCCCACCTGCACCTGGTGGGGCGAGAGGAAGCGGGCCGGCTCCTCGTACAAGGTGAAGCGCGGGTCGCGCAACTGCCCGATGCGGTACTCGGCGAATTCGCGCACCAGCCGCTCCTTGCGGGCGACGATGGCCCCCAGGTCGGCCCGCGCCTCCACCGGGTGCAGCCCGAACTCGCCGGCCCGCCGCATCAGCCCCATCACCTCGGCTGAGCGCAGGATGGCCTTGCTCGGCATGCAGCCGCGCAGGATACACAGCCCGCCCAGCGGGCCCGGGTCGACGATGGCCACCCCGGCGCCGGCCGCCGCCGCAGTGCGCGCCGCCGCGTACCCTGCCGACCCTCCCCCGATGACGATGACTTCGTATTCCATATTGTTATATTTTAACGCTCGTCCCGTTCCGGGGCAAAACCGACCCGCCTCCTCTCCGACTGCCCATGCCCAGGCTGCCCCTGCTCTGCCTCGCCACCGCTGGCCTCCTGCTGGTCCTCAGTTGCAGGGCCAGACTCCCCGAGCCCGAAAGCCGGCCGGCCAAACTCTACGCCCAGTACTGCTCGGGCAAGGGCTGCCACGACCCCATCCCGCCCAAGCGCGGGGGCGCCCAGTACTGGGAACTCCAGAACAAACGCATGATGGAACTGATGCGCCGCCAGGGTTCGCCCCTGCCCTCCTCCGCCGAAGAGCAGGAGATCCTCACCTACCTGCGCCGCCACGCCCAGGGAGCGCGGTGAAGGGAGCGCTCCTGCTTTGCCTGGCGCTCTGCGCCCCCCTGGCAGCCCAAACCCCTCCCCATACCCTGCGGGTCGATGATCCCCGGCTCCAGCAGGGCATAGCCCTGATCTACCAACTGCGCTTCGCCGAGGCCGATCAGTACTTCGGGGCCATCGTCGCCGCCGAGCCCGACAACCCGGTGGGTCACTTCTTTCTGGCGATGGTCACCTGGTGGCGGGTGCTGGTGGACCTGGACGACACCCGCCACGACGAGGACTTCTACGCCCTGCTGGAGAAGTGCGTCGAGGTCTGCGACCGCCGGCTGGACCAACAGCGGGGCGACTTTGACGCGCTGATGTGCAAGGGCGGGGCCCTGGGCTTCCGCGGCCGGCTGCGGGGCGACCGGCACCAGTTCCTGCAGGCCGCCGCCGACGGGCTCAAGTGCCTGCCCCTGCTCGACCAGATCCACCAGCTCGAACCGGCCAACAAGGACGTGCTCTTCGCCTGGGGGATCTACGACTACTTCGTCGAGGCCATGCCCGAGCGTTACCCCATCGTCAAACCCATCGTCTGGTTGATGAAGCGGGGGGACAAGGAGCGGGGTTTGCGGCAGTTGCAGACCGTGGCGCAGGAGGGGTACTATGCCCACGCCGAGGCCGCCTATTTCCTGGCCCAGATCTACCGGGTCTTTGAAGGAGATGACCGGCGGGCCCTCGACTACTTCCAGGAGCTGCACGCCCGCTATCCCGAAAACGCCCTCTTCCACCGCCACACCGCCCGGGCCATGATCGCCGCCGGGGCCTGGGAGCAGGGCGCCGCTCTCTACGCCGAGGTGGCCCGCCGCAGCCAGGCCGGCCAGGTCGGCTACCACCGCCGCGGCCACCTTGAGGCCCGCTACTACCTGGGCCGCGACGCCTTCCGCCGTCGGTATCTGGACCTGGCCCTGGGCGAGTTCGCCGCGGCCGACAGCCTGGGCCAGGGCCTGGAGGAGGACCGCCACTACGTGGCCCTGGCCGCCCTCAGCCGCGGCATGTGCCTGGACCTGGCGGGCCGGCGACCCGAGGCCCTGGCCGCGTACCACCAGGTGAAGGCCCGCCCTGACTACCTCCAGAGCCACGACCTGGCCGACCAGTACCTGCGGGAGCCCTACCGCGGCGCCCCCTGAAAGACGCCGCCGGCTCAGCCCTTCATCCCGGTCAGGGTCACCCCCTGGATGAAGTACTTCTGCGCCAAGAAGAAGACCCCGATCACCGGCAGGGTCATCAAAGTGGAGGCGGCCATCAGCATGCCGTACTCGCCGCCGTGCTGGCTGCGGAAATCGAAAAGGCCCAGCGCCAGGGGATAGAGCCGCTGGTCGTTGAGGTAGATCAAGGGGCCCATGAAATCGTTCCAGGCGCCCATGAAGGTGAAGATGGCCACCGCGGCCAGGGCCGGCTTGATCAGGGGCAGGATGATGCGCCAGTAGATCCCGAAAGGCCCGCAGCCGTCGATGCGGGCAGCGTCCTCCAGGTCGGTGGGGATGGCCCGCATGAACTGCCGCAGCATGAAGATGAAGAAGGCCGAGCCGAAGAAGGAGGGCACCCATAGGGTCTTGAGAGTGTTGTACCAGCCCAGGCTCTTGAAGATGAGGAAGACCGGGATCATGGTCACCTGGCCCGGCAGCATCATGGTGGCCAGCAGCACCCCAAAAAGCACCTCGCGACCGGGCCAGCGCAGCCGGGCAAAGGCGTAGGCCACCAGCGAGCAGCTCAGCAACTGCCCGGCGATGCTCATGGCCACCAGGAAGGTGCTGTTGAACACGTAGTTCCAGCGCCGGGGCGTGGCCAGGTACGCCTGCCGGTAACTGGAGCTGTACTTGCGCCACAGCGCCGCCAACCCCGAGGCCGGCTCCAGGCACAGCCGCAGGCGCACCTGCCCAGACTGAGCGAAGACCCCGGCCTGGTCCGCAGCCAACACCAAAGGCCACACCCCCAACTCCCGCTCGTCGCGGCGGTCTTTCTCCTCCAGCTTGAAGCTCAGTTCCTGCCAGCGCCGCTGTCCCAAGTACAGTTCGTCGCGCAGCGCGTAGCGCTTTCCCCCCATCTCCAACTCCACCACCAACCCGTTCCAGGAGCGGTCCTGGCGCATGGGCAGGGTGAGGCTGAGGAAACGCTCCTCGGGGACGGGCAGGGGAAAGACCGCTTCGAGGATGGCGGGATCGCCGCTGGTGAGGTCATAGTCCAGGCGCACTGACCGATCGGCTGCCGCGGGCCGGCAGCGCACCTGGCCAGACACCGGCTGCCAGGCATTCATCAATTCACTAGTACCCACCGGCCGGTCCACGAGGTCCGTGTCCCGCACCGTGGGCAGGCGCAGAGCCACCCCCCGGTAGATGCCCTCCCAGGCCGCCTGGACGATGGGCCCGTCGAGCCGTGCCAGCACCGCCGCGTCAAAGCCCTCCCCCTCCCGCGCCCAATCCCCCCGCGATACCCGGCGGGCAGCCGCGGCAAAGAGGGCCTCGGTCAGGAAGAGCCGCACCTGTCCTTCATCCAGGCCCACCAACCGCTCCTCCCCCAGCAGCATCCGGCCCCGCTCCCACAGCGCCGGTTCCAGACGGCCCTCCACCTCGGCCCAGCGCCCCCGCACCTCCGCGGGCACCTGCTCCTCGCTGGCCACATAGGGCGAGTGGTGCCTGGCCCCCGGCAAGGCGGGCACCCACTTGGGCGGGTACACGAAGATCTCCTCGTCGTATTTGAAGCTGGTGCCCAGGAGCCAGACAAAGGGGAAGGAGAAGAGCAGGCAGCCCAGGACGAGGGCGGCGTGCACCGCCATGCGCTTGGTGTTCATTCGGCCTCGTAGTGGACCCAGCGCGGCGCCAGCTTGGTCTGCACCAGGGTGAGGGCCAGGATGACCAGAAAGAGAATCCAAGCCAGGGCCGAGGCATAGCCCATCTCGAAATAGCGAAAGGCGTTGTTGAACAGGTAGTAGGCGTAGAACATCGTCGAGTCGTCAGGGCCTCCCTCGGTCATGATGTACGCCTGGGTGAAGATCTGCATGGTGCCGATGATCCCCATGATCAGGTTGAAGAAGATGTAGGGCGAGAGCATGGGCAGGGTGACGTGGAGGAAACGGCCGAAAGGCCCGGCCCCGTCGAGGGCTGCCGCCTCGTACAGGTGCTCGGAAATGCCCTTGAGCCCGGCCAGCCAGACGATCATGCCCGAGCCGGCGCTCCACAACCCCATGAGGATGATGGCGGTCTTGGAGCCCAGCAGCCAGTCCGAACTCTGCAGCCAGTTGGGCGGGTCGGCCCAGCCCAGCAGCTTGAGGAAGGCATTGATCAGGCCCACCTCCGGGTTTAGCACCCAGATCCACAGGATGGAACTGGCCACCATCGGCATAATGGCCGGCAGATAGAAGATGGTGCGGTAGACCTGCATGCCCCTCACCCTGGCGTTGAGCAGCATGGCGATGCCCAGGCCCGCGGCCATGCCCACCGGGATACCCAGCATCATGAAGGCGGTATTACCCAGCGATTTCCAGAAGAGCGGGTCGGCGAAAAAGAGCCGGCGGTAGTTGTCCAGCCCCACGAACTCGGGCGGGTGCAGCACATCGTAGCGGCAGAAACTGTAGAGGATGGATACCAGGATGGGCCCGGCGGTCAGCAGCGCCAGGCCGATGAGCCAGGGGGCGGCAAAGAGGTAGCCGTGGAGGGCGGGCCGGCCGAGCCGCTGCCACTGCCACAGGCACCAGCCCAGGCCGCCCAGCACCAGCATCGCGACCCCGGCCAGAGGATAGCGCCAATCGAGCAGGGGATAGACCTTGCCCGAGTAGATCAGGTCCAATTTGTCCTGCACCCGCTCCTTCCCCCGCGCCAGGGCCTCTTCCGGGGTGTAGGTGTGGCGCACGGCCTTCTCGTAGGCGCGGCGGTGCTCGTCCCACAAGAGTTGTCCCACCGGGGTGACGGGCCGGAAGCGCGAGACCTGCATCAGCTCGGCGCAGAGCAGGAAGTTGCGCTTGACCCTTTCGGTCAGCTCGGGGTTGTCGCGCAGCAAGAGGTCGTAGGTCATCTGGTTGACATGGGGCAGGGGGGCCATGCCCGGCACAAAGAGCCTCCCCCGGCTGGCCGCGTACCGGGCCTCCACCTGGCTTTGCAGCTTCCAGGCCCGGTCGGTCATCAGGTAGCGGATGAGTTCAAAAGCGATGCGTGGGTTCCTCGCCCCCACCGGGATGGCCCAGGAGAAACCGCCCGACCAGGTGATGGAGGTTTTCCCCTTGGGCGCCGGCGGGGCAACCACCTCGAAGCGCAGTTGCGGGGCGTACTGGACAATGGTGTTGATGAAACCGTTGCCGTCGATCTTCATCGCCACCTTGCCGGTGAGGAAGGGGTCGAACTCCCCGCCCTGGAAGGAACTCTGGAAGGCGTCCACCTTCTCGATGCCGCCCAGGGCGTCGTACACCTCCACCATGTAGGTCAGGGCCTCGGCGATGCGCGGGTCGTCGAGGGTGCAGGTGCGGCCATCCGCGCTCATGAACTCCCCGCCGTTGAGCCAGCCGTAGATGTAGAGCCAGCTATTGCCGTAGTTGGGCGCAAAGCCCAAGCGGCTCATGCTGCCGGTCTCATCGAATTCGGTGAGGGCCAGGGCCCAGCGCTTCAGTTCATCCCAGTCGGCCGGCGGCTTGGCCCTGCCCTGCCCGTCCACCAGGCCGGCCCGCTCTAACAGATCCTCATTGTAATAGAGGACGCGGTCGTCGGTGCTGTTGGGCACCGCGTAGACCCGCCGCTTCTCCCCTTCCCCGAAGCTGGCCTCCTCCCAGCAGGTGCGGAAGAAGCGGCCCGGGTGGATACCCTGGCAGAGTTCTTCGAGCAGGGCGGCCTTCTCCTCCAGGCCAGCTGGGCCGCCCCGCACCAGTTCCGCCTCCATTTCGCGGGCCAGGTCCAGTTGCCGGCTGGCTCCCAGAGGCTCCAACGCCCCGATCAGTTGTCTGAGGGGGATGAGGGCGGCGGGGGGATCGCTCAGGTACTGGCGGGTATGCTGCGCCCACGCCTCCTGCTCCAGGCTCTGGGCTATCCACTCGTCCAAATTGAGAAAGGCATCGCGCACTGCCCACTCGCCCACGGAAAAGCGGTCCTGGATGAGCAGGTCGGGCGGGCTGCCCCCGGCAATACCGCACATCAGCTTCTGCGGGTCCATGCGCCCGCTGGTGGCCGCCGAGGTGGTCAGCGCCCACTCGGGGTGCTCCAGCTCGAACTGCCGGAAGGCCGCTTCCAGCCCCCGGTTCCGCCAAGCCCCCCAGGCGATCAGCTCCTGAGTAGCCGAGACGGCCTGGGCCAGACTGGTCTCGAGGAAGAGGGCAACGGCGAAAATGAGAAAGCGACGGCGCAACATCTGGACGGCTCCTGGGCGAGGGCTTACTATCCTAGCGCCGCACAATACCCCTAGTCAACTCCATGCGCCTCGCCTTCCTCTCCGATATCCACGGCAATCTGCCGGCCTTTGAGGCCGCCCTGGAACACCTTGCCCGGCAGCAAGTGGATCGGTTGGTCATCGGCGGGGACATCGTCGTCGGCTCACCGGATTCGGCGGCCTGCTGGCAGCGCGCTCAGAGCTTGGGCTGCCCCATCCTGAGGGGCAACCAGGAGCGCTATCTCTTCCACTTTAGTGATCCCAAAGCCCCGGCCCTGTGGCGCACCCCCCAGTTCGCCCCGGTGCAATGGGCCCTGGCCGAGTTCGGGCCGCAGCAGCTGCAACAGATGAGCCGGCTGCCCCTGACCCTGCGCCTGCCCGAGGCCCCAGACCTGCTGCTGGTCCACGCCTCGGCCCGCACCGACCACGACGGCATCTATCCATATACCCCCGAGGAGCAGTTGGTCCCCATGTTTGCAGGGGAGAAAGCGGCGTTGATCGTGCGCGGCCACAACCACCTTCCCTTCCTGCGGCAGTGGGAGGGTGGCCTGATCGCAACCGCTGGTTCGGTGGGCCTGGCCCTCGACGGCAACCCCACCGCCCAGTACCTGATCGCCGAGCAACGCGCCTCCGGCTGGCACACCATCCACCATTCAGTGCCCTACGACCAGGAGGCCAACCTGCGCCGCTTGGCGGAAAGCGGGTACCTGGAGGCCACCGGATCCCTGGGCCGGCTCTTCCTCCGCGAGCTGGAAACAGCCACCCATGTGGTCGTCCCTTTCCTGCGCGCGTACCGCCGCTGGAAACAGGAATCCCCCCTCTCCCTGGACCAGGCCGTGGAGCGCTTTCTGGCACAGGGCCGCTGACCTATTTTAACTGCACCACTCCCTGGAGGATGCCATGAAATACCGCTACGCCGAGATGATCTGGAACGAGTGCAAGGAGGCCGCCGACCAGGACCGGGTCGCGGTGCTGCCCGTAGCCATCTACGAGGACCACGGCCCGCACCTGCCCGTGGACGTGGACGTGGTGCTCTGCACCGAGATCTGCGAGCGGGCTGTCTCCCGCATCCCCGCGGAGGCCACCCTCATCCCGCCGGTGTTGCACGGATACAGCCCCCATCACATGGACTTCCACGGCACCCTGACCATCACCTGGGACACCTTCATCCGCTACGTCAAGGACGTGTGCTGCAGCCTGGCCCACCACGGTTTCAAGCGCATCCTCGTGGTCAACGGCCACGGCAGCAACGCCTCGCCTTTGGACCTGGCCGCCCGCCTCACCATCATCGAGTACCAGGGCCAGATCTACTGCGCCTCGGTCAACCACTGGGATCTGCGCAAGGTCAAGGAGGTGGGCAAGGCCATCCGCGATTCCGACTACGGTGGCACTTCCCACGGCGGGGAGTTCGAGACCTCGCTCTACCTGGCCCTGCGCCCGGACCTGGTGGACATGAGCAAAGCGGGGGACGAGCGCTCCCCCATGCCGCCCAGCTTCAGAACCGACCTCCTGGCCGGCACCCATCCGCAGGGCTCGGCGGCCCGCCTGGTACCCTACTGGAGCTCGGTGACCGCCAGCGGGGTGATGGGCGACGCCACCAAAGCCACCCGGGAGAAGGGGGAGAAATTCCTGGAGGCCGGCATCGAGGGCCTCATCGAGCTGATCCGCGAACTCCGTGCCGCCCCCATCCTGCCCCGGCGGGACCAGCATGGGAAGTGAAATGAGCAAGTGGGATCACCTCAAGGCGTTCAAGGTGGTGCGCCTCAACGCCGAACTGATGCCGGTTCCCCCTTTTGAGGAGGGTCTGCACCGGCAGTACGGCCTGGCGCCCCTGCGCGTGGAGGCCAACACCACCGAGGCCCAGCTCCCCCACCTCCAGGACTGCGACGCCCTCTTCATCATCTCCGCCCCGCTCACACCCGAGATGGTCGAACGCCTCGACCGCTGCCGGATCATCTCGCGTATGGGCAATGGGACCGACAAGATTGCCGTGGACCTGGCCGCCCGCAAAGGTATCATCGTCTCGAACGCCCCCTTTTTCTGCGTCGCCGAGATGGCTGACCACATCCTGGCCCTGCTGCTGGGCCTGGCCCGCAAACTGCCGCAGATGCACCGCCACCTCAAGGCCGGCGCCTTTGGCAGGGCCCGCGACGAGTCCCTGGCCCTGCCCCGCCTCTCCGGGCTGGTGTTGGGCATCGTCGGTTTCGGCGCCACCGGACCCGAGGTCGCCCGCCGCGCCCGGGCCTTTGGTCTGCGGGTGCTGGCCACCCGCCGCAATATGGACGCGGGCCGCCGGCAGGCCGAACGGTTGGGGGTGGAGATGGTGGACCTGGACACCCTGTTATGCCGCTCCGACTTCGTCTCCCTGCAACTGCCCCTTACCCCCGAGACCTATCACCTGATCGACGCCGTAGCCCTCGCCCGGATGAAACCCGGGGCGATCCTGATCAACACCTCGCGCGGCGCCCTGGTCGACGAAGACGCCCTGGTCGAGGCGCTGCAGCGCGGCCACCTGGCCGGAGCCGGCATCGACACCTTCGAGAATATCGAGATCTTCGCCGAAAACCCGGTGCCGCCCCGCCACCCGCTGGTCGAGCTGGACAACGTCCTCCTCACCCCGCACGTCTCCGGCCTTTCGGTACAGGCCTCGCAGGACTGCACCCGCACGGCGGTCCAGAACCTGGTCAGCGTGCTCAGCGGCCACCTACCTCCGCCCGAAAACATCGTCAACCGGGGTCTGGCGCCCCGCTTCCCCCTCAAACCCCACGATCCCGCGCTTGTTGCGGATTGAATGAGGATTCCCATGGCCGAACAACCCAGCCCCGAACCCTTCTACAGCATGGCCCGCCGCGCCGGCGAGATCCTCTTCCTATCCGGCTTCGGCCCGGTCGACGACAAGCTGGAAGTAGTCGGCACCGACATCGAAGAGCAGACCGCCTTCACCATGGACGCCATCGGCCGGGCCCTGGAGAAAGAGGGCGCCACCTTCGACGACGTGGTGCGCACCAACGTCTTCCTGCTCAAGATGGAGGACCGCGACGGGTTCAACCGCGCCTATATGCGCTATTTCAAGGAGCGTATGCCCACCCGCCGGCTCATCGGCGCCGGCGACCTCTACAAAGGCATTCTCGTCGAGATCGACTGCACCGCCTATCTGGGAAAGTGAGGAAGCCGCGATGCGTATCGCCCATGCGCGCCGGGAAGAGATGCGGGAGATCGACAAGGTCCACGGGGGGGCTGGCCCGATCCTCTTCAAGAGCCTGTGGGAAAAAAAGGACTTCCAGACCGACTGGTGGTTCGTGCACTCGGCCTACCTGCTGCCCGGGGGCGGCATTGGCCACCACCGCCACGACCGCTGCGAGGAGATCTTCGTCACCGTCGACAATGCGGCGCAGTTCACCCACAACGGCCGCACCACCCAGGTGGAGGGCGGGGCGGCGGTGCCCCTGCGCACCGGCGAGTCCCACGCCATCTACAACCACACCCAGAGCGAGACCCGCTGGTTCAACTTCAACGTGCCCCTGCCCGGCTGCCCGGCCGACTCGACTGATTTTGGCGACACCCGCAGGGGTGCCCCGCTCGAATCGGCTGACCGTCTGCCCATCGGCCGTTTCGACCGCCGCCTGCTCGAGTACGCCCGCCTGCACCAAGGCAAGGGGGAGGTGGGCCGGCGCCAGCTTTGGGGCCCGCAGGACTTCCGCTCCAACCTCGCCTTCCTCACCCACGTCCTGGTGCCCCCCGGCGCTTCGGTGGGATACCACCGCCACCAGGGCATGGAGGAGTGTTACGTGATCGTGAAGGGCTGCGCCCGCATGACCGTCAACGACGAGACCGCCGAGGTCTGCACCGGTGACGCCATCCCCAGCACCTTTGGCGACGGCCACGGCCTGTACAACCACACCCAGGACGAACTCGAATTCTTCCTGGTGGCGGTGTGCAAGGAGAAAGGCGTGATGGACACCACCGACCTGGGCGACGACCTGACGAAGCGCTGAGGGCAGGGTATACACAATTTTCAGGAGCCCATTGTGGATAACTACCGCGTCGCCCTCATCGGCACCGGCCGGGTCGGCTACCAGTTCAACTTCGGCGAGCTGCCCGACAACCACGCCGAAGCCGTCCATGCCCACCCCGCCTGCCAACTCGTGGCCGGCGTCAACCGGGGCCGCGAGAAGCTCGACGCCTTCGGCCAGCGCTTCGGCGTGCAGGCCCTCTACCACGAGTACCGGCAGATGCTCGCCGAGGTACAGCCCGATCTGTGCATCGTCGCCACCCATCCCGAACTCCACTGCGAGATGGTCGAAGGCTGCGCCGCCGCCCCCTCCACCCGGGCCATCATCTGCGAAAAACCCATGGCCCTCTCCCTGGCCGAATGCGACCGCATGCTCCGGGCCTGCGCCGCGCGGGGCATCCTGCTCCAGATCAACCACAACCGCCGCTGGAGCCCCGAATGGGAGCTGGGCCTGCGCCTCCTGCGCGAGGGGGCCATCGGCGAATTGGTGCATCTCTACGGCTTCATCGACGGGGGCAAACCAGCTCCCTGGTGGCGCAGCGAACACGAAGGCTCGCTCTTGCACGACTTCACCCATTACTTCGACTTGATGGATATATACGCCGGCCCGGTGGATTGGCTCTGCGGCCTGGCAGAGCAGCGCCGCCGTCCCTGGGCAGTGGAGGATTTCAGCGCCGCCTTCATCAAGTTTAGAAGCGGCGCCTCCGGCGCCTTGCACAGCGCCGAGCTGACCGAGTATGCCGATCACGCCTTTGAGCTGCGGGGCAGCACTGGTCTCTTACGCTTTGTGGGCGAGCAGGTGCAGTTCTTCCAGGCCGAGCGCGACGTGTATGAACCAGAGAGCGGTTTCCAGTGGAGTTCGCTCAAGCCCCGTGCCCTGGACCGCCCGACACCGGCTTCCACCTATGTGGCGGCCTTGCAGGAACTGCTCGACGCGCTGGAGGGGAAGGGCAAGCTGCGCAGCGACGGGAAGGTGGGCCGGCGCTCCTTGGAGATGGTGATGGCTGTCTACCAGTCGCAACTCGATGGCAACCGGCCCGTGCACTTCCCTCTCGAGAGCGGCCCCTCCCCCATCAAGGAACTGCGCCGGCGCGGGTGGTTCGCCGCCAGGAACGAAGAAACTGCGCCGTGATTCCCCTGATACTCTGCCTATGTCTGCTCCCGGGAGCCTCCTCCACTCAGGCCCAACCCAGACCCAAGAAGCTGATCGCCACTGGCTGGGACTCTCCCACCACCACCCAGTACCATCGCGACCTGGCCGCCATGGAGACCTTGCCTCTGGATGGTACCACCTTGTGGGTCCAGGCCCAGGGCGAGGACCTGCCTCCCAGCCTGAACACCACCCCTTTCCGCACCGCCTTCTCGCGCCAGCACTGGCAGCGCGCCTGGTTCAACCAGGCCCTCGCCGATCTGCGGGCCGTACGCGGGAAGCCCAGCCGCCTCACGGACAACTTCCTGCGGGTGGATGCCGACCCCGGCGACGTGGACTGGTTCGACGACGAGGGCTGGCACGAGATCGCCGACCACTTCCGCCTTGCCGCCTGGATCGCCAGGGAAGGCGGTCTCAAAAGCATTGTCTTCGACCCCGAGCCCTACACCTAACCCTTCGTGCCCTTCGACTACAAGGCTCAGCCTCAGGCTGCCCACCACACCTTTGGCGAGTACCTGGCCAAGGCCAGACAGCGGGGCCAGGAGGTAATGGGAGCCATGACTGCCGAGTACCCGGACCTCACGGTCCTCACCTTCTTCATGAACGCATACCTGGTGGACTCCAACCCGTACCACGGTCCCAGCCCCATAGGCCTGCAGAACCCCCGGCCTGCCTTGTTCCTGCACTCCTATGGGCTGTACCCGGCTTTCATCGATGGCTGGCTCGATGTCCTGCCTCTCAGCGCCATCTTGGTGGACGGCGACGAACACGCCTACGGGTTTACCACCCCAACTGAGTTCCACGGCGCCGCCGGCCGCATCAAGGGGGCCGGCCAGGAGCTGGTCTCCCCGGCCAATCGCGCCAAATACCGCAACCAAGTCCAGGTGGGCTTTGGCCTGTATCTCGACGCCCACGCCCCTCTGCTCGACAACTCCTACCGCCTGCCCGGCGCCAGTACCGGATGCTGGGACGCAACGCCGCTGCCGCGCTGAGCGCCGCCGACCAATACGTGTGGCTTTGGGGCGAGCAGGGGCGCTGGTGGCCCGACCCCGACACCCTGCGTGAATGGCCGGGCAAAGGAGCTCTTCCCCGCCTGGGAAACGCGCCTGCCCGGTACCCAGGCTGCCCTGGCGCAGGCCCACTGCCCTGCCGGTGCCACCGCGCGGGCGGCCGGCGCCGAGTTCGAGCGCTTGATGCACTGCGGCGAGGTGCTCAATCTGCTCCCCAAGGGCGATTTTTCGCAGGGCCCGGATCCTGCCCCACGGCCGGCAGCGTCGGCTGATTGGGAAAGGGACGGCGCCCCGGCCCAGTGGAGCTTCTGGCAGGAGGAGGTCTCCAAGGGTACCTTCACCTGGGATCAGGCTGCCGGCGCGGCCCGCGCTGCCGGGGTGCGCAGCGGAGTCTTCATCCAGGCTGCGCCGGTGCGGCCCGGCGAAGGCTTCTACGTGGCTGCTCGTTCCCGCACCCAGGGCAAGGGCGCCCCTGCCCTCGACATCGCCTGGAAGAAAGCCGACCTCTCCCTGCTGGGGGTGCAGACCCACAAGGTGGTTTTCCTTCCGGTAGAGGAGGCCGGCCCTGAGGGCTGGAGTACCTGGGGCACTTGGGCTACTGCCCCGGCGGAGGCCGGGTTCATGGTGCTCATGCTCGGTGCTGCCAGCCAGCCCATCACCGAGGACGTGCTCTGGTGGGACGAGGTGCAATTGGTCCGCCTGCCCTGAGAGGAGCCTGCCATGCCCGCCCAACTCTCCCGCAAGGAACGCCTCCTCCGCCAGATCCGGGGTCAGGAAGTGGACCTTATTCCCAGCCTGGGCGGCTGGATCGGCGGGGTGCGCAACCTGGCCCTCGGGGTGGACGGCCTGATCCAGTTAGTGATTCCCCGCGAGCTGGAGCAGCTGCGCACCGGGTACGTGCTGGAGAGCCGCTTCGAACGCGTCGAGCCCGAAGACTTGGTGAAAAAGCCGACTCCCTGCCAGACAGCGAGGCGGAGATCCTCAAAGCCTTCGACGCCACTGCCGAGGAGCGCCGCTACCGCGACTTCTTCGAGTCGGCTTTCAAAAACTGGGAGGGCATCGTGCCCATCCCCAACTTTAGGGAGATCGGCGGCCACTTCCCCCTCTACACCGAGTTCGGCTACGTGGCCTTCATCTCGGCCTGCGCCCTGTATCCTGAGGCAGTGGGCAAGCTGTGGTGGGCCAAGAGCGTGCACTCGCGGCAGCGAGCCGGAATCCTAGTCAAGCTCTACCGCGAGTACGACCTGGTGCCGCTGATGTTCTGCGGCGAGGACCTGTGCAACAACCAGGGCCCCATGGTCGATCCGGGGATGTTGCGCCAACACTACCTGCCCACAGTGCGGATGATCCCCCACTGCGACGGGGATGTGCGGCCATTGGTTGAGGACTTCATCGGGCTGGGTTTCAGCGGCCTACAGGGCTTCCAGTTCGAGGTGGGCGTGGACCCGTACGACTTCAAGCATCTGCGCGGGCCCCAGGGCGAGGAATTGCTCTACTTCGCCAGCCTAAGCGTATCGCGCACCCTGCCCTTCGGCACACCAGGACAGGTGTGCGAGGAGGTGGAGTACTTCCTCG
Organism: Candidatus Handelsmanbacteria bacterium; assembly: GCA_016867395.1. Taxonomy (GTDB): domain Bacteria; phylum Latescibacterota; class UBA2968; order UBA8231; family UBA8231; genus SICG01. The sequence continues at coordinate 25,525 of VGJS01000006.1, read as the reverse complement.
ACTTCACCGAGGGAGGTCGGGGGATGTTCCTCTTCACCAGCAACGTGACCGGTGTGGAGGTGCCGCCAGGCAACCTGTTGGCCGCCTACCGCCACCTGAAGACCTGGGACCCGCACCAGGTGCGCCTCACGACCAGGTGGGTGTGGCCCTGGAAACAGGCCCACCCTGAATATGAGGACGAGGATGACCGAGTATCCCCAGGTCGAAGGCAGTTGCCTGTGCGGAGCGGTGCGCTTTGCGGTTTCCCTGCCCAGCCGGTTCTGCGCCCACTGCCCCTGCCCCAACTGCCGCCGGGCCCACGGCGCGGCGTTCGTCACCTGGGCCGGCTTCAGAGAGGAGCGGGTGCGCCTCCTGGCGGGGGAGAGTCTCCTGATCCGGTACTTGACCGAGCGCGGCGCCACCCGCAGCTTCTGGCGCCAGTGCGGCAGCACCCTCTTCTACGAGGGGCCCCGCTGGGCAGGAGAGATCCATGTGGTCCTGGCCAATCTCGAAGGCCCCATCGACCGCGAGCCCTCCGCCCACGTGTAGGTCGACGACCGCGCTGCGTGGTGGCATATCAGCGACGCACTGCCCCAATACGGGGGCGAGAGCGGCATGGAACCCAAATAGGAAAGAGGAGAACTCCATGGCAAGAGCGAAGAAGTCCGGCAAGCAGGTCAAGGTCGCCATCGTCGGCGCCGGCGGCCGCGCCCAGTCCGCCCACTACCCGGCCCTCGCCGAGATCCCCGCGGCTGAGCTGGTGGCCGTCTGCGACCTCGATCTGAAAAGAGCCCAGGCCGCCGGCGACAAGTTCGGCATCCCCGGACGATACACCAACTATGCGGAGATGATCGAGAAGGAGAAGCCCGACGCGGTCTGGGCCATCATGCCGCCCCACCACCTCTACGACTTGGCCGCCGGCATCATCGAGCGGGGCTGCCACCTCTTCATCGAGAAACCGCCGGCGGTCACCGCCGAGCAGGTGCGCCAGCTCGACCTCTTGGCCAAGAAACACAAGGTGCTCACCGGGGTCACCTTCCAACGCCGCTTTGCACCCCTGATCCGCCAGGGCAAGGAGCTGTGCGAGGCGCGGGGCCGTGTCCACACCGCGCACGCCAGCTTCTACAAGAACTGGGTGGGCGGCAGCCCGTACTACAAGGGGGCCATGGACATGCTCACCTGCGACGGCATCCACGCGGTGGACACCCTGCGTTATTTATGCGGCGGCGAGGTGGTGAGCGTGTCCAGCGATTCGCGCCGGCTCGACGCCGGCCATTGGAACATCCACCTGGCGCTGGTGCGCTTCAGTTCCGGGGCTACGGGCCTCTTGCTCAACAACTTCATGGCCGGAAGGCGGATCTTCAGCGTCGAGGTCCATAGCCCGGGCATCTCCTTCTTCGGCGACCCTGAGGAGGGAGGCAAGCTCTACGCCGACAACCAACTCGAGCCCATCCAGACCCTGGACCCCTTTGCCCTGAGCAAGAGCCGCGAGCAGCACCGGGCCTTCGGTTCGTACGACACCAATCTGCATTTCATCGAGTGCGTGCAGCAGGGCCGCCAGCCCGAGACCTACTTCGGCGACGCGCTCAAAACCATGGAGTTGGTGGACGCGGTTTACGGGTCGCAGATCTGAAACTAGAAAGGCTTGCTCTATGAGAACTCCGACAGGTTCTGCTAGGCGCGTAAACTGGTCTCTTGCAAAACTCGTGCTCTCACTGGTAGTTCCTTCGCTGGCAGTCTTCCAGAAATATTCCGGTGTTGCTGGCGTTGCCGCCTATGCTACGGGTACGACGCTCATCCTTGGTACCACTTTCGCCCATAGACATGCCCTCGCACAAGGGGTTGCCTACTTGACCGAAAAACGGGCCCTGATAACGGCGAGTCTGACTTTTCTGGGGCTCCTGGCCGTCTTTCCCCTGGTCTATCCCATTGCCAATCCCGGTATTGTCGGCGGTGGAAGCGACTTTGACGATGCCCTTGACCTGGCTGCAGACGCATTGTTGCAAGGTCATTATCCGTAATACCCAAAGACTTATCTCGGAAATCCGATTAGCGCAATGCCAGGCGCCGTAATACTTTCTATCCCAATTGTTCTGCTCGGAAACTCGGCGTATCAGGGATTCTTCTGGCTGATCGTTTTCTTTGTCACCCTTCGGATCTAGCTGGGGAGTTGGCGGTCGGCATTGCTGTACTTGTGGACTGTTCTTGTTTTCTCCCCAGCAGTCTTATACCTTCACCTGATCGGCTGTGACTATCTCCCCAACAGTCTCTATGTTCTCACCTTCACCTTGGGGGTTATCCTCTCCTACAACGACACGGCAAAGGGGAACTGGAAACAACACGGGGCTTCGGTACTGCTTGGAATTGGTCTTTCCTCCCGGGCAAACTTCCTCCTGCTCCTTCCCTTGATATTCTCTGCATTGCGTTACCGTGCCGGCTGGCGGGTTGCCCTCATGCAAACCGCAGTGAGTTGTGCCGTGTTTGCGATCATAACGGTACCCTTCTACCTGTACGATGCTGAAAGTTTTTCGCCACTGCACAATACATATAGGAAACTGAGCTCGTTTGGGTCGGCTATACCCTCGGGGGCGGTTCTCATTCCAGCTGCAACGGGTATCGTTGCGCTGTTGTTGTCTCGTTGTGGTTCTGGCAGAGGGGCTCTCGATATTTTGCTCGAACGTTGTGCGATCGTACTCGCCATCCCGATTCTTTGCGGCATCATCCTCGCCTCGTTGCGGTCCGGTAACTGGGACTTTAGCTTTGGTGTGTTTGGCGTGTTCTTTCTCTTTTTTGGGGCGATTCCGAATTTGGCGCGTATTTGGGGGGATATCGCGCCGGCCCAGCATATCGCGAAGCGCGCAGATGGAATCCTCGACTCCCTGAAGGCTACAGCATCTGCCGCGGCACCGACGCACTCCAACTCTTCTGGAAATAGAGACTGTCGTTGAGGTACACGTTCAGCGACAGGTTCATTACCAGAGACTGAGCGTCGCTGGTCAGCGAGCCCGTAGCTTCGCTGCGGACCCCCTCGCCCGGCCACTGGACGCTCAGCTTCTTTTTCGCCCGCACCCAGGCCCTGGCCGGCTCTCGTTGGCAGACCCCCATCTCCCCGTCCCCGCCAAAGAGCACCAGCCGGTAGCGGTCCTCCAGGACGTCGTGGACCACCTGCCAGGGCGCGCTGCCTGTGCCCGTGTCCCGCGCCGGCTCGGGCGAAGGCAGGAACGCGAAGGCCGGCTTCTGCCCCCCGTCCCAAACTGGCAAGGTGAAACAGGCGGGGTGTTCGGCCCCCCAGTGCAGGGTCAGGGTGGCGGGGAACGGCGTGGGCCAGACACTGGGGAAGTCGGCGCCGTTGATGCTCACCTGAAGGCGGTGCCCCTTGCGGAAGCGCCAGGCCACGGCCTCCAAGTGGTACTCGACCCTGGTGGGCAATCCCGGCTCTAGCGGCACCGCCCTGTCCATCCCCTCCCGCCGGGTGGCGTTGAGGATCCCCTTGGTCACCAGCACCGCCGTCCCGTCCGGGGCGACCTCCAGCAGGCGCACCGCCACCGGGATCACCGCCACGTCGGCGCTGATCCAGAAGGAGAAAGCAGGGCTGCCCAGGATGGAGAGGTCCTTCTTCAGAGGAGCCGAGGTGAAATTGAGGGCCAGGGCCGAGTCTTCGCGCTGGTCCCCGGGCAAGGTGAAGGGCACCCCCGCATCCCAGATCCCGCCATTGCGGCTGGCCGCCGGCAGGTAGGGCACCGAGTCTGACCCAGACTGCTTCGAGGGCGCCGCTCCCATCGTCGTATTCCTCAGATGGAAGACCTGTCCCTCACCCTTTGGCAGCGCCGCTGCCATGCGCCAACGGCCCGCGATCAGGGTGCGGTCCTGCACCGGCGGCTCGTATTCCTGCTCGTAGACCTGCACCGCCGGCTCCTGCTCCACCCCGTTGTCCAGATCCTTCAGCCAGTGGTCCCACCAGCGCAACAGCTCAAAGCAGATGTCGATGCGCGGGCCGCAGTGGGAACGGTCCGGGTAGGTATGGGACCAGGGGCCGATGAGCAATTTCTTGGGCGCTTTGAGGGCGGCAAATACCCGTAGCGGCGGGTTGGGATACCCGTCGTGCCAGCCGCCGATCAGCAGAGAAGCGGCCTTGATCTGATGATACTGGCCGGCGATGGAGCCCACGGCCCAGTACTCGTCCTCCACCTGATGTTCTATCCACTTGAGCAGATACGGCTCGCTCACCTCCAGGCGCTGCCGCCACAGCGCACTCCACTGGGCACCCACGGCCTCCTTGAAGGGCGGCAGGGCGTTCATCGCCACCATGCTCAGGCCGTAGGTGAGCATGTCGTAGTACCCGCGCAGGCAGCCGCCCTTGTAGTGGCAGTCATCGGTGTAGCGGCGGTCGGTGAAGTACGCCGGGGCGATGGCCTTGAGCGCGGGCGGGGCCAGGGCGGCCACCTGCAGGGTGTTGAAACCGCTGTACGAGGAACCCAGCTGTCCGACCCTCCCCGACGACCAGGGCTGGCTGGCCAGCCACTCGACCGCATCGTACCCGTCCTGGGTTTCCTCGATCATGTATTCGTCCCGGCACACCCCTTGCGAGTTGCCGGTACCCCGCACGTTGAGGTAGGCAAAGACGTACCCGCGCCGGGCAAAGTACTGGGCCATTGGGGTGGCCGTGCCGTCGGCGCCGCTGCGGTATGGGTCGTACCAGACCAGCACTGGGAAGCGCCCCGGCGAGCTGGGCCGGGTGAGGGTGGCGCCCAGCTCCAGGCCACTGCGGGTGGGCACGCGACAGGTGTTGCTGGTCTGGATCTCGTGTTCGGCGGGGGAGCACATAGCATGTCTCTTGGCAGCCATGAGCCGTCTCCATTTTCTGGTGTGTCTTTCAGTCCGGCAATATTCGTCATTTGACCAAAGGCGGACAACTGCACGCTCGGCGCAGACCCCTGCGAATATGTAGGCGGATTCACCCAAAGGCACCCTCAGTACATCATCGACCCCAGCCGGCCCGTGAAGTTGACAGCCGGACGGGTCGGGGTGCAGGTGGTCTCTTCCATCGACCGTTACCGCCAGTTGGCGCGGGAGCTGCCCATCGAGAGCGACCGCATCCTGGAGATCGGCTGCTCCACCGGGGAGAGCACCCAGCTCTTGGCCCGGCGCGCAGCCCAGTTGGCCCTCCGCAACCTGCCCTGACCTACCAAGATCACCTTACTTGTGCCGGCACCGGCGCTGTTCGTTATTTACTGCTTTGAGGGCAAAAGGCCCGGCACAGACTCCAACAGGAGAACGAAAAAATGGCACAGCTCGGCTACGACGACACCCCTTACCTGCCTGGCTCCAAGTGGCGGGTCCACGACGGCACCAGGCCCCAGCCCCGCATCATCACCCCCGGCACCGCCAGCACCCCGGAGCAAGCCGGCGCCACGCCCTCTGACGCGGTCGTGCTCTTCGGCGGCAAAGACCTGTCCGGCTGGCAGAGCGTCAAGGACAAGGGTCCGGCCAAGTGGAAGATCGAGCAGGGCTTTGCCGAGGTGGTCCCCGGCACTGGCGACATCGAGAGCCGGGAGCACTTTGGCGACTGCCAGCTCCACCTCGAATTCGCCTGCCCCAGCTTGGTCAAGGGCGACAGCCAGGGCCGGGGCAACAGCGGGGTCTTTCTGCTGGGCCGCTACGAGATCCAGGTCCTCGACGGCTACCAGAACCCCACCTACGCCGACGGCATCACCGCCTCCATCTACGGCCAGTATCCCCCCCTGGTCAACGCCTGCCGCGCCCCGGGCCAGTGGCAGAGCTACGACGCGGTCTTCATCGCCCCGCGCTTCGAGGGGAGCAAGCTGGTCAGCCCGGCCTTCCTCACCCTCTTCCACAACGGCATCCTGGTCCACCACCGGCAGGAAGCCCTGGGGCCCACCGGCCACCGCAACCTCTCCACCTACAACGACCCCCACCCCTCCACCGGCCCGCTCAAGCTGCAAGACCACGGCGACCTGGTGCGCTACCGCAACATCTGGTACCGCCCCCTGACCAGCTACGACCAGGCATAAGAGGAGAGACCCATGAGCCAGAAGAGGTACACCGCGGCCATCGCCGGCTGCGGCTCCATCGCCCACGCCCACATGAGCGGGTACAAGGACGCCGGCATCGAGGTCATCGCCTGCGCCGACCCCCTGCCCATTGGCCGCGGGGAGTACATGGAGCGCTACGGGATTCCCCAGGGTTTTGCCACGGTCGAGGAAATGATGGCCAAGGCCAAGCCCGACCTAGTCAGCGTCTGCACCTGGCACCCCGACCACCCGGCCCCCACCATCGACGCGGCCAAGGGCGGGGCCAAGGGGGTGATCTGCGAGAAACCCATGGCCATCAGCACGGGCCTGGCCAAGGCGATGATTGCCGCGGCCGAGGCCAGCGGCACCAAGCTGGTCATCAGCCACCAGCGCCGCTTCACCCCCGGCTGGGAGAAGGCCCGCGAGCTGGTGCAGGGCGGGGCAATCGGCAAACCTCTGTGGGCCAACTGCAAGGTGATCAACGGCCTGCTCAACTGCGGCACGCACGCCATCGATGGGGCGCGTTTCGTGCTGGGTGATCCCAAGGCCGAATGGGTGATGGGCGCGGTGAGCCGCTACTCCGAGCGTTTCGAGCGGGCCACCCCCATCGAGGACGCCTGTATGGCCCTGGTGCAGCTGGAGGGCGGACTGCAGCTCTTCATCCAGTCCGATCTCTACATCGAGCCCGAAAGCGGCGACGGGGCCAGCCGTTTCCAGATCCGCGGCAACGAGGGCATCATCGACGTGTGGGTCAACAAGGTCCGCCTCTTCCACAGCGGCAGCGGCTGGGAGGAGGTGCCCCTGCGGGTGCCCGAGAACCAGGTGCACGTTGCTGGCGGCCCGACCAACGGCAACCTGGTGCGCGAATTGATCGCCTGGATCGAGGGCGGCCCCCAGCACCGCGGCGCCGGCCCCACGGCTTTTGCCACCGTCGAGATCATGATGGCCCTGTACGAATCGGCGCGCCGCCACCACGTCATCCACCTGCCCCTCAAAGAAGAGGCTAACCCCCTGGCGCAGATGATCGCCGAAGGCGGCCTGCCCCCAGACAAACCGGGCCGCTACGATATCCGCGAGTTTCTGCGCCGCGACTGGCTGGATCAGGAGGAGTACCAGCAGCTGCGCGGCCAGGGCCTCAAGCACGCCGAGGCCCTGGAGCAGGTGAGGAAAAAGGGCTGAGCCCCGCGCTCAGCTCGGCCAGGCGCGGGAGGACCGGCCCGCGCCTGGTTTTTGTTGATGGCAACAGATATGGACCCTCAGCACATGGCTGACCAGGAGCCTATCTTCCGCCGCGACGCCCCCTCGGCCGCCGACCTGGCTGCCTTTGCATCGGAGGGGTACGCGGCCTTCCCCAGTATCTTCACCGAAACCGGTCTGACCGGTCTGACCAGCGAGATCCTCGGGCTCGAGGCCGTGGCCGAATTCCTCGCTGCCGCTGAGCAGGACCCCGCCAAGCTGGGCACCGCCTATTTCGTCCGGCCCTGGAACGCGCGGGGGTACTGGTCGGACCAGTTGATCGACGCGCCCCTGGTAAAGGCCCTGCTGCGGGCGACCATCGGCCCGGACTATCACTTCTGCCACTCGGCCCTCAACGTGGCCCTTCGCGGGGTGGGGCGGATCAACCTACATCAGGACCACCACCACTGGTTCCACGAGAACCCCGTCAACCTCGCCGAGCGCGAAAAGAAGTATATCCAGATCCTCTATTACCCCAACGGCTTCAGTGCTGGCGACCGCAGCCTCGCGGTGATCCCCGGCAGCCATCGGGTCTCCCCCACCAAAGAGGTCACCCCCGAAAGACTGCTGGCCGGGGAGTTCGACGCGCAGGCAGGCCGCCCACTCAAGCTAGTACACCTCTCGCTGCCCCCGGGCAGCATGATCTACCTGAACGCCCGGATGTTCCACGGGGTGGAGCCCAAGCCCCTGGACTCGCCCCAGCCCTACCGCCTCTTCGCCATCGACATCTTCAAGGAAGCCGGCCCCCCCCACCGCCACACCCAGGAGATCCCGCCCGAGTGGATCGAGAGAGCCGGCCCGGAACGGCAGAAGCTTTTCCTGCGCGAGGCGTACACCCCGGAGTGCTGGACTGCGGCGGGGAGATGACCCTGGCGGGCTGGGCCGCTCCCCGACGACAACTCAGACAGGAGGCCGCGGATATGTGGAAGATCAATCTCGCCGAAGTCCCCCAGCAGCATCAGGTCTGGAGCTGGGAGGGCGGCAACTATGAGCGCACCCACCAGCATATCTCCGTGGCCCTGGGCAATACCAAAGAAAACCCACATCCCTTCGACGTGGAACTCACCCGCGTGCCCCCCGGCGCCGCCCCTTGCCCGGTCCACTCCCACTCGCGCTGGTGGGAGTTCTTCATCGTCGTCGCCGGTCAGGGCGAGATCAGCCGCAACGGCGAAACCTTCGGGGCCCGCGCCGGCGACTGCTTCCTCCAACCCCCCAACACCCGCCACCGCATCCGCAACCTCAGTACCACCGAGGACCTCGTCTACTACGTGATCGCCAACGAAGATCCCGCCAGCGAGACGACCAAACACCAGGCATGACCATGGCCCAGCCCCAACCCGACGAATTCCAACGCCTCGACCAAGTGCGCGCCCTGCTCAAGTCCGAGCGGCCCATCAAATGGGCTTTCACCGGCGACAGCATCACCCACGGCGCCCTCCACACCTTTGGCTGGCGCGACTACGTCGAACTCTTCGCCGAGCGGGTGCGCTTCGAGCTGGGGCGGGGGATGGACCTGATCCTCAACAGCGCAGTCAGCGGCCACACCACCCGCGAACTCTTGTCCGGCTTCGACTGGCGCATCGGCCAGTTCCGGCCAGACGCGGTGCTGATCATGATAGGCATGAACGACTGCAGCGAGGGCCGGGGTATCTCATGCGGGGAGTTCAGAGCCAACCTCGGCCAGTTAGTGGGGAAGATCCGCGACCTGGGCGCCATCCCGGCGCTGCAGACCACCTGCCCCATCCTGCCGGGCCAGGCGCCCGACCGCACCCCGCACTTCCCCGCGTACATGGAGGCCATCCGCCAGGTGGCCGCTGACCAGGGGCTGCCCCTCATCGACCACGAACAATTCTGGCGCAACCGGGCCGGCAGCCATTTCTACTGGATGAGCGACGCCTTCCACCCCAACGAGTGCGGCCACCGGGCCTTTGCCTTCGGCCTGTACCAGGCCCTGGGGATCTTCGACCCGGCCAGCCACTCCTGCCGGCTCCACCTCCCCTGATACAAGGAGGACCCCATGCAGACTGTCCGCGCTGCCGCCGTGAGCATGAACGGATTCCTGGGCGAACCCGCCCTGGTGCTGGATTCCATCGACGCCTGGTGCGGCCGGGCCGCGGCCCAACAGGCCCAACTGGTGCTCTTCCCCGAGTTGGTGATCCACGGCCACTGCACCCCCAACACCTGGGAGCTGGCCGAACCCGTGCCGGGACCCAGCGTGCGCCGCCTGGAGGAGATCGCCCGCCGGCACCACCTGGTGCTCTGCGCCGGCCTGAGCGAGAAGGAGCGCGACATCGTGTACAACACCATGGTCCTGGTCGGGCCAGAGGGGTATATCGGCAAGCAGCGCAAGCTGCACTTGTCGCGCGACGAGGTCTTCTACTACAAGGGGGGGCGGGAGATCCCGGTCTTCGACCTGGGCTTCTGCCGGGTGGGGATAATTATCTGCTACGACAACCCGTTCCCCGAGGTGGCCCGGGTCCTGGCCCTGCGGGGAGCCGATGTCCTGCTCATGCCCCACGCCGCCCGCTTCAAACCCTGGGACGACACGCCCCAGAGCCAGGCGGCGGCCCGCCGCTTTTCGCACCGCTTCCTGGCCAAGTACGCTTTGCGGGCCCGCGAGAACGCCTGCTTCGCCATCCTGACCGACCAGACGGGAAAGGCCGGGAGCGTGGACCTGTGGCCCCCAGAGAGCGAAAACCAGCCCTACCACGCCGGCGCGGCTCTCATTTGGGGACCGGACGGCGAGCCTTTGGCCATCACTCAAGAGGAGGAGATCCGCGAGGAGATGATCAGCGCCACCCTGGAGCCGGGACTCCTGGCCCGGGAGCGGGCTCTGGCCAATTACATGCTGCGGACCCGCCGGCCCGAACTCTTCGGCGAGTTGCTGCGCGACCAGGTGAGCGCCTGAGCCTTCATCGCACCATCGTCCGCCACTCCAGGTTCGTCCCGTCCGTGCAGAGCACCACGGCGCCGCGCTGATCCGTGCGCAACACCTGCACCCCCTGCTTCTCGTAGCGTTCCACCACCGCCGGCGCGGGGTGGCGGAATTTGTTGTGCTCCCCCACCGATACCACAGCCACCCGGGGCTGCACCGCCGCGACGAACGCCGTTTCTGAAGAGGTGGGCGAGCCGTGGTGGGGCACCTTGAGCACCTCGCTGCGCAGTCCCCCGCCCCAACCGAGCAAGGCCGCCTCGGCCTCCTCCTCGGCGTCGCCGGCAAAGAGCAGGTCCACCTGCCCGTAACTGAGCCGGAGCACTACCGAGCCATTGTTGAGGCCGCCCTCCGGCTCCTCGCTCTGGCTGACCCACCTTGCCGTCGGATGCAGCACCAGCCCGCCCACACCTCCCAAACCCGCCAGACTGTCGCCAGCCGCCAGGCGGTGGTAGCCAATCCCCTTCTCCCGCACCAGCTCCTGCACCCGCTGGGCCGTCCAGGTGTCGCAGTGCTGCCCGCTATCGAGGTAGTGCCCCACCTCCACCTCTTTCAGCACCGCGATCAAGCCGCCGATGTGGTCGTTGTGCGGGTGGGAAGCCACCATCACCTCCAGTCGGTCTATCCCCAGGTGGCGCAGCACCGGCAGGATCACCCGCTCGCCCTGGTCGAAGTCCCGGCTGCGCTCGCCCCCATCGATCAGGAGGGCACGGCCATCGGGCAGGCGCACCAGGGCCGCATCCCCCTGGCCCACATCCAGAAAGAAGACCTCCAGTGTCGGCGATCGCAGGTGGGGCATCCACACCGCGTAGTTGCCCCACAGCAGGGCAATGAAGAGGGCCAGCTTGCGGGCAGGCCGGCAGTGGGCAAAGGCCAGGCAGAGGGAGAGGGCGATCCAGAAGGCCAGCGAAACCGGGCCTGGCCGGGGCAGGGACACCGAGGCATAGGGCAGACCGGCGAAGAAATCCACCAGCCCGATGGCCGCGCTGAGCACCAAATAGTTGCTGCCGTTGAAGGCCGTGGCCACCAGGGGCAGGCACCAGCCGCTGAGGGCGGCCAGCATCCCCAAGGCCAGGGAGAGGTTGAGGAGGGGCAGGACCATCAGGTTGGCGAGCAGGGAGATGGGCGAGAACTGGTTGAAGTGCCAGGCGATCAGTGGAGCCGTGCCCACCTGCGCGGCCAGGCAGGCGCATAGGGGCATCAGCACCCACTCGCCAACCCAGGGATGACTGCGCCAGGACTCGGGGAGGAAGGCGGCGATGGGCCGGCTCAGGGCTACCAGCGAGAGGGTGGCGACAAAGGAGAGCTGGAAGCTGAGACTCAACAGGCTGGCCGGCTGCCACACCAGGATGATCAGGGCGGCCAGGCCCAGACCGTTGTACACCTCGCCGGGGCGCTGCCACAGTCGGCCAAACAACAAGGCCCCGGCCATCAGCCCGGCCCGCACCACGGGGGCCTGCAGCCCGGTCACCAGGGCGAAGAGCCCCACCCCCAACAGGGTAAGCACCAGGGCCGGGCGCTCGGGGATGCGGCACAGCTTGAAGGCCGTGAGGAAGAAGAGCACCACCAGGGCCACGTTCAGGCCGCGACCACCAGGGCATGGGTCAGGCCGGTGAGGCGGAAATCCTCGCGCAATTCCTCGGGCAGGGCGTGTTTCTCGCCCAAGAACACCCCAAGCAAGAGGCCGGCCGGGCCGCCGGTGAGATTGCGGGTGATGCTCGCCTCCACCGAGCGGCGCACCGGCAGCACCACCTCTTCAAAGAGCCAAGGGCCGGGGCACTTGTCGATGGACACCAACTGCTCGGGCCGGCGCAGGGCAAGCAGGAAATGGATCTGTTCCATTTCGAGGAAGGCGCGGTAGTCAAAGGCCCCCGGGTTGCGCAAGGGCGAGGGCCGTTGCAGCCGGCCCTTCAGGGTGAGGTGATCGCCCAGGTCAACGCCCAGTTCCATCTCGCGGAGACTGACCAGCACCCGGCCCCGGACCGGGCCGCAGAGGCTGTCGATGCAGGCTTTCTCCAGTTCCAAGGCAAAGCGGGTGCGCTCCTGGCGGCGCTCTGGCTCCTCGGCGACCATGCCGGTGAAGAGGCCCTCGCGGTTCCCGATACCAGCCCGGAGGATGTGGTCTGCGGGCCACAGTGCTGTGCAGAGGGCGAAACGCAGGGCCCCAAGGCAGGCCAGCAGGAGGGGGAAGAGCAGGCAGGGCCCCGGTCAGGGGGCGCCGGCGCAGCACCAGGGCGGCCAGCAGGATGCCGGCGGCAAAACACAGGGCGCTCCAGGCAGCGGGCCGGCGGGGACCGGGAAAAGCGGGCAGGGTGAACATGGCCCGGCCAGTTGCAAAACCCGTTCCGGTTCGACGCGCCCCGGCCCAGCGGCTATATTATCCGTCCAAAAAGGAGTCTCATGGAAGAACTCACCGGCAGACAGCGGCGCTATCTTCGGGGCCTGGCCAATCAACTCAAGGCAACCGTGTACCTGGGCAAGGAGGGGATCTCCCAGGCCGTGAAAGGCGCCGTCGAAGAAGCCTACACCCACCGCGAGTTGATCAAGATCCGGCTGGAGAAGGGTTGCCCCATCGAGCGCCACGAGGCCGGCGAGCTACTGGCGAAAGCCACCGGCTCCCATCTGGTGCAGGTGCTGGGCCACACCCTGCTCCTCTACCGCCGCCACCCCGAAGAACCCGTGCTGCAACTGCCCGACTGAAAGGACTTCCTCAATGGCTTACGAGCAGGAACTGGTCCCCCCCCACCTCAACTCCGCCCTGAGCGCGGCGCAAGAGCGCGAGGTGGAGTTCTTCCGCCACTGGGGCTACTTGGTGGTGGAACAGGCCATCACCCCGCCGGAGGTGGCCCTGCTGCGCGAGGCCCTCGACGAGACCTTCGCCCGCCAGCAGAGCGAGTTCATCCACCAACTGCTCGAACAGGACGACCGCTTCGCCTTCCTCATCGACCACCAGCCCATCCTCTCCCGCATCCGCGCCCTCCTGGGCACCTGTATCCAACTCCACAGCGCCACCGCCCGGGTGACCCGGCCCGGCACCCTCGACCAGGACTGGCACCGCGACGGGCCCTGGCCCATGGACTTTGCCGGCACTCCCTACGGCAGCCTGCCCGGCCAGATCAACTGCGCCTATTTCCTCGACGACCTGAACCCGGAGAATGGGCCCAATATGATCGTACCTGGCAGCCACCGCGTGCCCTTCCGCCCGCCCCTGGGCCACCCCACTTTTCCCGACGAGAAGAAGGTCTTCGCCAGGGCCGGGGACGTGGTGATGTTCGACGGGTGGCTCTACCACCGGGGCGGGGCCAACAATTCCCAGGCCAACCGCCGCGGCTGCTTCATGTGCTACCAGAACGCCTGGATGAAATCCCGCGAGCCCTTCGACGGTCCGCGTGTCACGAAGCTGCGCGAAACCGGCCCTCCCGAGCGTCAGATGCTCCTTGGTGCCGTGGGGCCGTGGTAGGAGATCGGCGATGAAATACGACCTGCTGCTCAAGGGCGGCACCCTCGTCGATCCGGCCCAGGGCCTCCACGCCCGCCGCGATGTGGCCTTTGCCGATGGGAAGGTGGCTGCCCTGGGCGAAACCATCGACAGCGCCGAGGCCCGCCAGACCCTCGACGCCACCGGCCGCATCGTGTCTCCCGGCCTGATCGACCTGCACGTCCACGTCTTCTACGGGGTCAGTCACTTCGGCATCCAGCCCGACCCCACCTGCCTGGCCAGGGGCGCCACCACCGTAGTCGATGCCGGTTCGGCCGGGGCCGACACCTTCCCCGGCTTCCGCAAGTACGTCATCGAGGTCAGCGCCACCCGCATCCTCGCCCAGCTCAACATCTCCTCCCAGGGCATGCTCACCCGCCAGATCGGCGAGTTCGAGATCCCCGAGTACGCCGACGTGGGTAAGGCCTGTGCGATGATCGAAGAGCACCGCGATCTCATCCTGGGGGTGAAGGTGCGCCTGACTAAAAACAGCATCGTTAGCCCGCGTTCCGGCATGTTGCCCCTCCAGCGGGCCCGCGAGGCCGCCGACGCCGTGGGCCTGCTTATCATGGTCCATCCCCAGGATGCCTGGTGCGATTCCCTCGACGAGATCCTCACCCTCATGCGCCAAGGCGACATCCTCACCCACTGCTTCCACGGCTCGCGCTGCGGCATTCTGGACGAGGGGGGACGGGTGCGGGATTCAGTGCGGGCAGCGATGGAGCGCGGGGTGATCTTCGACGTGGGCCACGGAGCCGGATCCTTCAACTGGAAGGTGGCCGAACATGCCCTGGCCCAGGGCGTGCTGCCCCAGACCATCTCCTCGGACCTGCATGTGTACAATGTGAACGGCCCGGTCTACGACCTGGCCTCGGTGGTGGGCAAGTTCCTGCACCTGGGCCTCTCGCTGGACGAGACCCTGGCCAAGGTGACCTCAGTGCCAGCCCAGATCATCCACCTCGAAGACCAGCTCGGCACCCTCATACCAGGCGCCTGGGGCGACGCGGTGGTTCTGGAGTTGCGGCAGGGGGAGTTTCAGTTGGTGGATTCCCAGGGCCAGACGCGCACCGGAAAACAGCAACTCTTCCCGGTGGCGGTAGTCAAAGGCGGGAAGGTGTACCGACAGGGCTGAAGGAAAGGTGCCTCCGCCCCGGGATCTAGCCGGAGACCGTCCCTTTGCTCATTCGCCGAAAGCCACCCGCCATGTCCCTGCGCTACCACGAAATCGCCGAAACCCACCACCGCATCCTCAACCCCTTCACCGAGCCACAGTTGGAGCTTTTGGGAGAGATCTGCCGCCTCCGGCCCGGGATGCGCCAGCTCGACCTGTGCTGCGGCAAGGGCGAGATGCTCTGCCGCTGGTCCGTGGCCCACGGCATCAGCGGGGTCGGGGTGGACCTCAGCCCCGTATTCCTGCAGGCAGCCCGGGCGCGAGCCGTTGAACTGGACTGCCAGGATCACCTGAGTTTCGCCGAAGCCGAAGCCGCCAATTATCCCTTCCCCGCCGCCTCCTTCGACGTGGCCAGTTGCATCGGCGCGACCTGGATCGGCCAGGGGCTGGTGGGCACCATGGGGCTGCTGCGGCCGGCCCTGCGCGACCGAGACAGCCTGATGCTGATCGGCGAGCCCTACTGGATCGCCCCCCCGCCCGAGGAGGTTTATGCCTGCATGGGCGAGGACCACGAGGTATTCACCTCGCTGGCGGGCACCCTGACGCGCTTCAAGGCAGCCTGCATGGAATTGGTCGAGATGGTGCTGGCGGACCACCACGGCTGGGACCGCTACGAGGCCATGCACTGGATCGCCCTCTCCGACTGGCTGCGCGACAATCCCCACGACCCGGACGCCGAAGCCTTCCGCCAGATCCACGAGCACAGCCGGCGGGATTATCTCACCCATCTGCGCCGCTACCTCGGCTGGGGGGTCTTCGTGCTGCGCCCGCGCTGAGTCTCTCAGGTCGGTAACTCAGGCGGCGGGGCGAGCAGAGTCCTGGCGAGCGGGGCGGCCAGTCCGCGCCTTGGGAAAGGCCGGGATGGGTCGCTCACTGCCACCCCCTACGGCTTCACCGCCAGCAGGTGTATCTTCCCCGCCAGTTCCATCCTCCAGGAGACCAGTCCGAGATCGGCGCCCAGGTTTTCGCCAAAGGCCCGGTAGTCCGGGTCGGTATCCCATCTCCCCTCCTCTTCCGCGCCCCAGCCGTCCACGAATATCAGCCCGCCTGGGCGCAGTTTGGCTTTCACCGTGGCGAATGCCGGCAGGAAGGCGGGAATCCCGTGGTCCACCAACACCAGATCCAGCAGTGGAGGCAGGGCCTGGGCAAACTCCATCCCATCACCGATAAAGAACTCCACCACCTCCGCCAGGCTGGCGGCCTCCAGGTTGCGGCGCGCCCAGGCAGTCTTCTCCGGGACCTTATCCACGGTGCAAACCCGGCCGCCCATGCGCTGGGCCACTGCCGCCAGATGGATGGTGGAGTACCCGGCTGAGGTGCCGAACTCGGCGATGCGCCGGGCGCCAGTCTGCAGTGCCATCATACACAGGAATTCGGCTACCCCCTGGCGCAGGGCCCGCAGCCGCATCGGATCGGTGGACCCGGACTGGCGCTCTTGCAGGTCCCGGGTCTTCAGCTCATCGAGAAGCTGGCGCTGGGCAGGGGTGAAGAGGCTGGGGAAGTGCAAGGGGGTTTACCCTCAGGTGCCAGCCGCCCAGGCTTGGGCGAAGAGCTCCAGGGAACCGGGCGCGTATCCGGCGTAGTGGTTGTTGAAGAACACGTAGGTCTCCAAGTCCGGGCGTTGGGTCAGCAGGGCTTTCAGCTCGGCAACCCAGCGCCCGGTTTCTTCGCGCCGGTCCCAGACCAGTTCGTCCCAGTGCCGCTGCTTGCGCCCGCTCTGGATCTGCTCGTTCACGTGCTCGTCCATCCCCTTGCGGTCTCCCAAGAAACGCAGATAGAGAAAATCGGCGCTGACCGGGTCGAGGCGGGCGCGCAGGGCCGCCAGATCGGGCATGGTGTAGTAGCTGGTCAGGGCCAGGGCCACCCGGTGGTCGCGCAGCAGCTCCAGTAGTTCGGGGCGCACCCATTTGGCGTTGCGCACCTCCAGGGTAAAGCGCAGTTGATCGGTGGGAAGGTGGGGAAGGAAGGCGGCGAGCCGGCGCCGGAACTGCTCCCCGGTCTCGTGTTCGCCCGCATCGCGGCCCCGGGCGATGTACTCGAATTGCAGCAGCAGCGGCCCTAACCGGCTGCCCAGGGGGCGCATGATCCCCAGGAACTCCTCCATCTCCCCCTGGCAATCGACTAGGTTCCTCTCGTGGGTGATGAGGCGAGGGACCTTGACGGCAAAGTGGAAGTGCTCCGGCACGCGGCGCTGCCAGCCCTCCACCGCCTTAGCCGAGGGGATGCGGTACCAAGTGGAGTCGATCTCCACGGCGCCGAAGGCCTTGGCGTAGTGTTCGAGGTAGTCCTGGGAGGGAGTGCCTGGCGGGTAGATCAGCCCTTCCCAGTCGGGGTTGGTCCAACTGGTGGTGCCCAGGTGCAAATTGGGAGGCAGGCCGGCCTGCACCTGCCGCAGCCGCTCCAGATCGCGCGGCTGGGGAATCAGGTGAGCGAAGAGATCTTGTTGCTCAGATATCACCCCGCTGTCTTCTCGTCCAGCATCTGCAAGGCCCGCTCCCGCCCCACCAGGCGCACGAAGGAACCGAAGCGCGGCCCCCGCTCCTGGCCCAGCACCACCTCGTAGAAGAGACGGAAAAACTCCCTGGGTTCCACCCCCGCCTCCCGGGCCAGCTCAAAGGGGAGGGCCTGCAACCCCTCCTCGTCCTGGGCCGAGCTGCCGGCCAGCCGCTGGCGCAACTGCCGCAGCATCTGCAACTCCTCAGGCCCGGGTATCCGGAACTTCTTGTTGGGCAGCTCGAAGTCCCGGTAGTAGTTCAGGCCCTTGTCGATAAGGGCCCGCACCACGTCGAGGTACTGGTGGACCTGAGCATCGTAGCGCTCCAGGTAATCCAGCAACAACTCGTGCGAGTCGGTGCCCAAGGCCGCGATCAGGTTGTTGACTACCGAGAAATTCACCTGGGCCCTATAGCTGGGCACCTGGCTGCCGGCGCCAAAGAGGTGCCACACGTCCTGCTCGGGCCGGGCTTTCTCGGCAATCTGGGGATAGCGGCGGAGGGATTCGAGGTACTCGTCCACACAGCGAGGCACCACGTCCCAGTAGAGCCTCCGCGCCCGCTTGGGATTCTGGTAGATGTAGTAGAGCAGCGACTCCAGCGGCGCGTACTGGGTCCAGGTGTCCACCGTCAGGCCCCGGCCCACACTCTTGGAGATCTTGCGGCCCTCCTCGTCGAGGAAGAGTTCGTAGGTCAGGCCCACCGGCGGCTGGCGGCCCATCAGGCGGACGATACGGCCCGAGAGCCTGGCCGAATCAATCAGGTCCTTGCCGTACATCTCGTAGTCGACCTGGTAGGTGTACCAGCGCAGGGCCCAGTCCACCTTCCAGCCCACCTTGGCATTGCCGCCCAGCACCGACACCTCGCCCTGGGCCCCGCAGCCCCGGCCTTCCTCCCCCTTGCCGTCGCAGACGAAACTCACCGTGCGCCGCTCGGGGTGATAGGCCGTCACCCGGGTGGCGTTCACCGAAGCGCAGGAGGGACAGACCGGGAAGAAGGGCGACCAGTCGTTCTGGTTCTCTTCGCGCAGGGTGGGCAGGATGAGGGCGCGCACTTCCGCGGCCTTTTCCAGCAGGATGGTCAACCCTTCGTCGAAGTCGCCGCGGGTGTACGCCTGGCTGGATGCCAGGAATTCGTAGTCGAAGCCGTAGGTGTCGAGGAACTCGCGCAGCTTGTTGTTCATGTGCCCGCTGAAGCTCTCGCAGCAGCCGTAGGGATCGGGGATGCGGCACAGGGGCTGGCCCAGGTGCCGGGCCAGCATCTCGGGCTGCGGCATTTTGAGGGGCACCTTGCGCAGGCCGTCCATATCGTCGCTGAAGGCCTGCAACCGGGTGGGCGCCCCGTTCAGGTGGGCAAAGGCCCGGCGCACCCAGGTGGTGCGGGCCACCTCGGCAAAGGTGCCGATATGCGGCAGGCCACTGGGGCCGAAGCCGGTCTCGAAGAGCACGGTGTGGCCGGCGGGCAGAGGGCGGTGCTTGAGGATCTGCCGGGCCTCGTCGAAAGGCCAAGCCTTGTAGTCAGTCATGGGGATCTCGCGTGGCTGGAGGTCGGAGGCAAGGCGGTTCGGGAACCATCACCGCCCGCCGGCAGCGACAGCCGGAAGGCACGCCCGGCCTGCGGGCGCGGTAACGCGGGGAGGGCGGGGCTAAACGGCGGTGTTAGCGGTTGCGGAAGGTGATGCGTCCGCGGCTCAGATCGTAGGGGGAGAGGGCGACGGTGACCTGATCGCCAGGCAACACGCGGATATAATACTTGCGCATCTTCCCGGAGATATGGGCCAGGATTTCGTGGCCGTTTTCCATCTCCACCTTGAAGAAGCCGTTGGGCAGGGCTTCTTTGACCACTGCCTGGACTTCTATCGCGTCTTCTTTGGCCATCTTCAATCCCTGAGAGGAAAAATAAAAGGCGATCCGCAGTGTGAGATTCCCCCCGAAACCTCGTCCGGCTCGCCTGGTCCCGCAGTCGTGCCTGCGCGTGGAGGAATCTCAGCAGGTCATGCGCAATCCCCGATATGAGGTGTGCATTGCAACGGCCTGTTAGAGAGAAAATTAAACCATAATAAAAAGGAAAGTCAACGCCGCGCCTCAGGGGCGGAATTTCTGAATGCGGTTGTTGAAGGTGTCGGCGATGTAGAGATACCCCTCGTGGTCGCGGGTGATGCCGCCGGCCATCACCTGGCGGTGGGCCGTGGTGCCGCTGAGCAGGTCCTCGACCACCTCCACTGTGCCCGAGAGGCGGAAAGCCCCCTCCCCCTCACCGGCCCTGCCCCAGGAGGTGAGAAAGCGGCTGTGGCGGAATACCACCACGCTGTTGGAGCCGGCGTCGAGTACAAAAACCCGCGATGCGGCCTCGTCCACCGCAAAATCGAGGGGCCAATGCAGCAGCCCTGCCCCGCTGTCCTCCGATGAGAGCGGGTCGCGCCCCATCACCATCACCGCCTCCTCGCGCTCGGGGCCGGCGTAAGCCACCAGCCGGGGCGCCTGCCATTCGCTGTCGGTGAACAGATGGGGGAAGACCAACACCGCGAAGTTGGTCTTCCAGAAGTGCAGACTGGAGACCGGCAGGCTGGGCAGGGGGAAATGGGCCATGGGTTCCCCCTGGGCGCTGAACTGGTAGAGTTGGTTAAAGCCTTCGACAAAGACCTGCCCCGAGGCGTCGATAGCCAGGTGGCGGGCAAAGATCCCCTCGAGGGCATGGGTCCAGATCCGCCGGCCCCGCCCGTCGAACTTGGTCCACTGGCTGCGGGGCGGCTTGCCTTTCTCGCGCACGCTGTAGGCGACAAACAGGTTGTCGAACTGATCCACCGCCAGGGTCGGGGTCGTCAGGGAAACCGCTTCGAGGCAGGCCACCGGGCCTGGGTCCAGCACCCAACTACCCAGGCTGTACCCGGCCCGGTCGAAGCGCTCCACCCGGCCGGCGCCGGCGCCGGCCACGTAGACCACCCCCTGGCCATCCACGGCCAGCGAGGTGGGCAGAAAACCCGAGGGCAGGTGCCAGACCCCCACCCGTCGGTGCAGGCCGCCCTCCACCTCGCTGCTGGTCAGCACCCGCGCCGCCCGGCCCGGTCGGCTGTGGTGTAACAGCAGGCGATAGCGATAGTCGGCGTCCGCCGTCAGGCCCGAGTCCACTGCGGTGGTCTCGGCCACACTCTCGCGGCGGGCGAGGGTAACGAATTCCTGGTCCGCGCCGGTGGCGCTTTGCAGTTCGTAGGCGAGGAAGAGGGAGGAGGGGGCCTGGTTCCAGCGCAACTGTGCCGAAGCGGTGGCGCTGTCGAACTCCACGTGCAGCACCGGGGCTTCGACGGTCGGGGCGCGGCGTCCGCCGGACGCCGCGCAGGCACACAGGAACACACACAAGAGGAAGTAAGGTATCACAGGGGAAGGATACGCGCAGCGAGGCGAGCTTGTCAAGGTGAAGAAAGGGTTGGAAAAAGAGCGCTCCCCCCATTACATTTCATGGTATGAGCAACCATGCCACCGCGCGATGCCGGCCCTTGCTCGTCCTGCTGCTGGTCCCTTGGTGGGGCGCCGGATGCGGCGCCCCTCAGCGCGACAATCCTCTCGACCCGGCCAGCCAAGATGGGGGGGCTTCGCTGCACCTAACCATCCCCCTGCCCAAGTACCTGGCCGAGGTGGTGCAGCGGGTGGTGGCCCGCCTTGAAGGCCCCGGCATGGAACCCCTGGTCAAAGAGCTGGACCACCCGCCCCTGGGCCCGGCCACCGGCACCATCGGCGCCATTACCCCCGGCACCGGCCGCATCCTTACCATTGAGGGCTACGACTTGGCCGGCGAGCTGCTTTTCAGGGGCGAAGAGCGCGACATCACCATCGCCGCCGGGGACACCACCCGGGTCGAACTGGACCTGGTCCTGGTCAAAGCCCCCGGCTGAGATATCCCCCCATCGCCCTGACTTCCGACTTCGCCCTGCAGGACTACAACGTGGGGGCGATGCGCGGGGCCCGCCCCCGAGGCGCGGTTGGTGTCCCTGAGCCACTGCATCCCCCCCAGGATCTGCAGGCCGGGGCCTGGGTCCTGCGCCACGCCACCACCCAATTTCCGCCCGGCACCCTGCATCTGGCCGTCATTGGTCGCGGGGTGGGCAGCGTCCGTCGTCCCCTGGTGGTGCACAGCGGCGGCTACCTGTGGGTGGTCCCCGACAACGGGCTCTTCAGTTTTGCTTTCCAGGCACCCGGATGGCGGGCCTACCAGATCACCCATCCCGAGCTGCGCAGCCCCCGCCGACGCCCGCTATCTGCGCCTAGGGCGGCGCGCCGAGGTGCGATTGCACTGCGGCTGAAGATGGCGCTAAGGCGGCGATCAGCGGGATATTCACCGGGAAGCGCGAGCCCACCCCCTCCTGGCTGTGCACCTGGATCCCGCCGCCGTGCTCCTGGAGCACGATCCGGTAGCTGGTGCTCAACCCCAGACCCGTGCCCTGCCCAATCGGCTTGGTGGTGAAAACGGGCTCGAATAGCCGCTCTTGCACCTCCGGCGACATGCCCTTGCCGGCGTCCTCCACCTCGACGCAGGCATACCCCTACGCCACATACCTACGCACCGTGATCCTCCCCCGTTGCTAAATCGGCTGCGCCGTTTTCGCCAGCAGGTTGACGAACACCTGGTTTAACTGCTGCAGTCGGCACGACACCTGCGGCAACTCTCCGTACTCCCGTTTCATCTCCGCCTTGTACTTCAGCTCGTTCCACACGATGTGCAAGGTGCTCTCCATGCCCGCATTCAGATCCACTGGCTTGCGCTCTTCGCCGGTGGAGTGGGCAAAGTCCTGCAGATTGTGTTTGATCCGGCGCACGCGCTCGGCCCCCTCCTGCGCCTCCGACACCAAAGGCAGCAGGTCGCCAACCATGAAATCGGCATCCACCCGCTCCCGGCACTCGGCCACGGCCCGGCGCGCCTGCCGCACCGCCTCCGGCTGGCAATAACAGCCGTCCAAGTCGGCCAGGTCGCGGCCGTATTATGCCAGCCGGTTCAGGTTGCTGGTGATAAAAACCATCGGTTTGTCGATGCCGTGCGCCACCCCCGCCGCCAGCTGGCTGATGGAGGCCAGCTTCTCCGACTGGAGCAACTGCGTCTGATTCTGCCGCAAGAGCAGGTGGGCGCTTTCGAGTTCTTCCTTGGACCGCTGCAGGCGCACGTAAGACAATCCCGTCAGTACCGTGAGGGCCATGCGGGCCAGCAGGGCCAGCCACGGGTTCCAGGACCTCTGCGCCAAGAGTTGGCCGGGTGCCAAACGGTTGACCATGAGCCAGGGGCGGCCCCCCACCTCGATCTGCTGGGTGTGGTGTAGCCCGTTCTGCAGGCTGGCGGCGGTGGGAGGCTGGTCCTTGAGCGTGGCGGCCAGGTCCACCGGGTGGGCGTGGAGCAATTGCTCCGCGCCGGGGGTGGCATCGAAGACAAAGTCTGGTGGTTCTCGTCTTCCGACTGCCACTTGGCCGGTCCGGCTTCGACCAGATCGCCGATGCGGAACACCCCCACGGCAAAGCTGTGCAGGGCGGCCCGCCGTTCCGCCACCGAGGTGGCCGGCATGCCCTTGCGGTACATGGGCCGGAAGACGAGGAATCCCAACTGCGTGCCCTGCTCCTGCAGTAGGGTGATCGGCGCCGTGGTCGAAATCAGGCCGGTGTCGCGCGTCCGTTCAATGGCTTTCTGCCGCAGCGGATTGGAGTAGACGTCGTAGCCCAAGGCCTCCTGGTTTTTTTCGAGGGGCTCGATGAAGAATACCGCCAACTAATCCGGCCGCTTGCCGGCGGGGACCAGTTTGCCCTCGGCAGTGCGCTCGGTAAACCGGAAATCGACAAGGCCATCCTGGAGCGCGGCTGCCTCGTAGCCGGCGCGTTCCTCCTCGCGCACGTAGGGGTTCCACGCCACGGCCTGCAGGCCGTGGCGGGCGTACTAGCCGCTGAGGAAAGGCTGGACGAGGCTACGGAACTCGCTGCGGGTTACAATCTCGCTGGAGATGTAGAAGCTGCTGATCGCCTACAGGGCGTACTCGTCGAACTGGACGCTTTCCTAAATGCCGATCACCGCGGTGTCGGCGTCAACCTCAAAATTGGCAACGATGGTTTCGGTCTCCGAGGTGCGTAGGATGATCGCCACCACCAGTGCCAGGGCCAGGTTAGCGCCGAACAGGCCGGCGGCGATCTGGCCGGTGGCCGCGGGCGGGCCAGCGCTGCGGCTGGCGCGGTGACCAGGATCAGCCCCTGCCCCAGCGCCATCATTCCCAGCCAGTCCCCCAATCCCCACACCAGCCAGGTCGGGGCCCACTCTGATCGCGGCACCAGGCCGGCCAGGTACAGCGCGGTAGCCCCCGCCGTAGCGGCGATCGGGCAGGCAGGTGCCGTGGCAACGACGGCCGACTTGATGCCGCCCAGCGGATCGGCCGGCTCCAACTGCGCCTCCAACCGGCGGGTGAACTGGGCGGCGACCAGGGCCTGTAGCGCCGATCCCAGTGCCGTGGCCAGGGCACAACCCAACACCACCGCCGGCAGGGCGCTGCCCTGCAGGGACCAGGCATTGACCGCCAGGCTGCCCAACGCGATCCCGGCCACCCCCCTCCCCCCAGCCATAGCGCTGCGGCCAGCGGCAGCCCCGAGGTAAACCACAGCAGGGTGACGTTGCCGGGCGGGATGGCAAACATGAACCCCAGTTTTGCCAGCAGCACGTAGGCCAGGGCGATGCCGGCGACGTAGCCGAGGGTGCGGCCCCAACCATGGGTAGAACCGGTGGCATTCATCTCAGAACCCGCAGTAGATCGCCGCAGCCAGGCCGGAAAAATCCTTGCCGGTTCCACGCAGGAGCTGGTTGTAGCGGTATTCGAGGGTGGCGCCCCAGTGGCCGTTGAACATGTAGTGCAGCTGGCAGTCAGTCATGAGGCGTTTGTCGCCAGGGCGGAAGTTGTAGTCGACGAAACCCTCCAAGAGGAGATGGGGCAAGGGCAGGGGTGAGCGCCAGACCACGCTCACCTGCGCGTCGCCGTGGCTTTCCATGGGAAAGGCCCGCACCTGCACGAAACCCGGCAGCGGCAGCGTGGCCACCACCCCCAGGCACAGCCGCTAAGCGTCGCTGCGGGTGCCGTCGTTGTACTCGCTCTGGACTCCCAGGCCGTGGTGGACAAAGCGGGTCAGGCGGGTCTCGTTGAAAAAACCGGCCAGGTCGGCCCGGCGCCCGTCGGCGTTCTGCGGCGAATCGCGGTCGGTGAACCCCCACAGCTACAGGTCCCAGGATAGGGCCGTGCTCAGGTAGGACAGGCTCCGGGTGTTGTTGCCGCGGCGGTCCAGGTAGTAGATAAGGGCAAAGGTGTAGGGTTTGGCGGCCGGCGGCAGTGGCCAATAGGGTCAGGGCCAGGGGAAACAGGAATCGCCAGTTGGCATCGCGAAAGGCTGGGAGCCTCGCTGTCCTCCTTGAAAACTGCGCCGGAGCAGGAGCGGCAAAGGTGGGCAGGGGTATTGAGCCGGCCACACCAGTCGGGGCAGTTAGTTTTTCATCTGGTATTGCAGGCCGGCCATGCGCTGCTGAAAGTCGCGGAGCAACTGCGCGCGCTCGTGCATCCGCCGGAGCATTTCCTCCACCAGGTGTAGCAGCTTTTGGTTCTGTCCCGTTTTGCCCTACAGTTCCACCTCCAACCCCTCCTGGCGTTTCTCCCGCTGGGTATTGCATTTCCGCAGCTGGGCTAGCAGGCGGTGGTTGCAGCGGTTGGTGTCGTGAAAGACCAGTCCCTCGATCACCGCCCCCGCAACCGACCGTCGTCCCAGGGTTTGCTGAGGTAGCGTAAGGGCTAGGCCTGGTTGATAGCGCCCACCGCGTTCGCCGCCTCGGCATATCCGGTCAGCAGGATCCGGGTGATGTCGGGCGCGGTGGCGGCGCAGCGGGCTAGCAGGCCGATGCCATCCATATCCGGCATCCGCTGGTCGACGATGAGCAGCGACACCGGCTGCCACTGCAACACCGCGAGGGCCTCGGTGCCGCTGGCGGGACTCAGCAGCAGGTAGTTTTCAGTGCGCAGCACCCGGCGCAGCACCTGCAGGATGCCCGGCTCATCATCGACGCACAGCACTGTATAAGGCGGCTCGGCCGCCCGCTTAGGCAGTTTTGGATCGCCCCAGTATATTGGACAGTCTTTTGGGGTTATCTTTGCCCTGGAAAGGAGTCTGTCTGATGGCCAGGAAGAATAGGAATGCAGAGAATGGG
>VGJS01000005.1 GCA_016867395.1 Candidatus Handelsmanbacteria bacterium | reverse complement strand
GAGGCCGGCGCCGACGTGTTCATCTTCTGCTTCGACGCTGTGCCCGATCCGGGCGCGGTGCTCAAGGCGATCAAGGCGCGGGGCGTGCAGGCCGGGGTCTCCATGTTGATCACCGAGGATCTCGACCTGTTGGCTCCGCACTGGGAGCAGCTCGACGTGCTGACCGTGGTCGGGACGGCCATGGGCATCAAGGGCGCCTCGATGGACGCCGGAGTGCCGGACAAGATCCGCCGCGCCCGCCGCCACATCAACGAGCAGGGCCTCTCCACCCTGATCCAGGCCGACGGGGGCATCCGCCGCGAGACCGTGCCCCTCCTGGCCGCGGCCGGGGCCGACTACATCGTGCCTGGCTCGCTGATGTTCAAGGAAGACCCGCCGGCCATGCGGCAATGGCTGGCCACCCTGGGGAGGGAGGCATGAGCCTGGGCAAGGAGCTGCGCCTGGGGCGCCTATTCTCCCACCCTTCCGGCCGGCTCTGCTCGGTGGCCGCGGACCACTTCATCGGCTACCAGGACGGTTTGCCCGGAGGATTGCGCGACCTGCCGCGCACCATCGCCGCCATCGCCGAGGGCCGCCCCGACGCCCTCACCCTGCACAAGGGCGCGGCCATCCACTGCGGCGGCCTCCTGGCCGGCCGGGTGCCCCTCATCGTGCAGAGCATCGCCGGCCGGCCCGACGACAGCGCCGACGAGCACCTGGCCCTGCCCCTGGACGCCGTGCGCCTGGGCGCCGACGCCTTTGCTATCGCCGCCTTTGTGCGCGGGGTCACCGAAGCGGCTCATTTGCGGCGAGTGGCCGACCTGGTGCGCCAGGCCGAGGAATGGGCCATGCCGGTGATCCTCCACATCTACCCGCGCCGCTTTCTACCGGAGGGCAAGGTGGAGCTCGTCCACACCCCCGAGGACATCGCCTGGACCCTGCGCTGTGGAGTGGAGCTGGGGGTGGACGTGATCAAGACCCCGTACACCGGAGACCCCCAGAGCTTCGGCCAGCTGGTAGAGGAGTGCCCGGCCCCGGTGGTGGCTGCCGGCGGTCCCAAGGCCGCCACCCTGCGCCAGGCCCTGGAACTGGCCGAGGGGGTGGTGAAGAGCGGAGCCGCGGGGCTGACGGTAGGCCGTAATATCTGGGGCTTTGCCGACATCGCCGGGGCGGTGCGCGCCTTCAAGGCAGTGATCCACGATGGGAAGAACGCCGGCGAGGCCCTCAAGCAGGAAGGGCTGGAGGACGGATGAGCACCGAGGTGCTGGGTCTGGGCGCGGTGGCGGTGGACGAGATCCTCTGTGTGGACCAGTACCCCCCGGCCGACGCCAAAGCCCAGGTGCGGCAGCGGGAGCGGCGCTGCGGCGGGTTGGCGGCCACGGCACTGGTGGCGGCCGCGCGCCTGGGTTGTCGCTGCGCCTACGCCGGGGTGCTGGGCAGGGACGACGCCTCGGCCTTTGCCGCCGCCTGTATGGAAGCAGAAGGCATCGACCTGAGCCAGGCTCAGCGCCGCGACGAGGCCCGGGTGATCCGCTCGGCCATCGTCGCCGACCTGGGCCGGGGCACCCGCAACATCTTCTTCGATCTCAACGGCGTGGTGGGCGCCGGGGACGATTGGCCCCCCGAGGCGGTGATCCGCAGCGCCCAGGTGCTGCTGGTGGACTTCATCGGCATGGAGGGCATGATCCGCGCCGCCCGTATCGCCCAGAGCGCCGGGGTGCCGGTGGTGGCGGACCTGGAGGACGCCAGTGCCCCTGGCTTTGCCGAGCTGCTGGGCCTGGTGGACCACCTGGTGCTCTCGCACGAATTCGCCCTGGGATACACCGGGGAGGGGGAGCCGGCCAGGGCGGCGCAAAAGCTGTGGCGAGATGGCCGCGCCCTGGTCGCCATCACCTGCGGGGCCGCCGGGTACTGGGTCTGCACCGGGGGGACGCCGGTCCATTGCCCGGCCTTTGCCGTGGAGACGGTGGACACCACCGGCTGCGGCGACGTCTTCCATGGGGCGTACGCCGCCGGCCTGGCCCGGGGACTCGCCCTCGGAGACAGCCTGCGGTTGGCCTCGGCCGCAGCGGCGCTCAAGGCCAGCCGCAGGGGTGGGCAGGAGGGTATCCCCACCCGCGCCGAGGTGGAGCATTTCTTCAGCGAGAGGAGTTCGGTGTGAGCACACTCAAGATCGGCGTGGTGGGTACCGGCAATGTGGCCCAGAAGAACTACCTGCCCTTCCTGGCCCGGGATGCCGAGGTCTCGCTGGGCTATTATAGCCGCACCGCGGACAAGGCCCAGGCCTGTGCCACGCAATTCGGCGGGCGGGCCTTTGGTTCTGTGGGTGAGTTGATGGCCTGGGAGCCCGACATGGTGCTGGTCCTCACCCGCGAGACCCAGCGCCTGGAGGCCGCCCTCGCCCTGCTCGAGCACGCGCCCCGCCGCCTCTTCTTCGAGAAACCCCTCACTGCCCGATTGGGCCAGGAAAAGGTGGAGGAGCAGGATTTCATCGACGGGCGGGAGGTACTGCGCCGGGCCGCGGCCATCGGCTGCGAGACGGCGATGGTCTTCAACTACCGCTTCTTCGACCACGCGCAGCTGGTCAGGCGCCTCGCCGCCGAACGCGACTTTGGGCAGGTCCTCGAAGTCGCCGGCCTGGTGCACTACGCCTGCTGGAGCCACGCCATCGACCTGATCCATTTCTTCGCCGGCCCCCTCGCCCAAATCACTGCCCTGCAGAGCAGCGCCGTGCGCAGCGGCAAAGGCATGCAGGTGGAGGACGTGACCGCGGCCTTCCGCACCGAGGGCGACGCGGTGGGCACCCTGATCGGCACCTCGGCCCTGCCCTGGGAGTTTGCGCTCTTCGAGCTGAGCTTCAACTGCGAACGCGGCCGCTTCCGCTGGCAGGATTTGGACGGGGATCTGGAGGTCATGGACGCCAGGCGCGGCACCTGTGAGCGCTACGCCATCCCCCGCCATCGCTCGCGCTGGGACCAGTACAACAAGTCCTTCGAGCAGTCCCTCGCCGCGTACCTGGCCTCCATCCGCAATAATCAACCTCCGCCGGTGCCCGGCCGCTTCGGCCTGCTCGAGTTGCAGGTGGAGGCCGGCCTCAAGCGTTCCATCGCCCAGGGCCGGCCCGTGGTCCTGGGCGACGACTTCCCCCTAAACTGAATCCATTCACTGCTCACCCCACCGAGGAGCACATGGCCCATCTCGTCAAAGCCGAAGATCTCGAGGAGCTCACCGCCGCCATCTTCCAAAAGCACGGTGCCCCCGCCGAGGATGCCCGCATCGTGGCCCGCCTCCTGGTGGAGGCCGACCTGATGGGTCTGCACTCCCATGGCGTCCTGCGCGTGCCCCAGTACGTGGGCGACATCCGGCAGGGCACCATCGTGCCGGGCGCAGCGCTGCAGGTCGTCGAGCAGACCCCCACGGCGGCGCTGGTGGACGCCAACTGGAACTTCGGCCAGGTGGGCGCGGTGCGCGCCGCGGAGCTGGCGGTGGAGCGGGCACAAGAGCTGGGCATCGGCTGCGCCAGCCTGCGCTGCTGCCGGCACGTGGGCCGGGTGGGCGCGTACACCGAGCAGGCTGCTGCCAAAGGTTGCGTGGCCCTGGCTGCCTGCAGCACCGCGGGCGAGGGCCACTGGGTGGCCCCCTTCGGTGGTCGCGAGGGCCGGCTGGGCACCAACCCTTTGGCCTTTGCCGCCCCCACCGGCGGCGTCCCCATCTCAATGGACTTCGCCACCTCGGCCCTGCCCGAAGGGCGGGTCCGCTTCTACCGCGATACCAAACAGCCCCTGCCCGCTGACTCGCTGGTGGACAAGGATGGAAATCCCACCCTCGACCCGAACGCCCTCTATGCGCCGGGGCGCAAACCCTTGGGCGCCATCCTGCCTTTCGGCGGGCCGCAGGCCTACAAAGGGTACAGCCTGGCGCTGATGGCCGAGATTCTCAGCGCCTTGCTGGGAGTGCCGGCCTGGATGGAGGAGGGGCTGGAGGCCCACGGCAACAATATATGGATCCTGGCCATCGCCGTGGAGCGTTTCATGGCCGCCGACCAGTTCCGCGCCGAGCTGGGCGGGCTGATGGACTATATCAGATCTTCGGCGCCGGTGCAGGGCAGCAAGGGGATCTTGGCGCCGGGGCAGCGGGAGTTCGAGCTGCTGGCCCAGCGCCGGGACGAAGGGATTCCCCTCGAGGAGGGGGTGTGGTCCCAGGTCAGGCAGACCGCCGAGGAGGCGGGGGTGAAGGTCTGAGGCCTGCAGAGTGCGTCGATGAACGGCCCACTCGGGCCTTTCCCAAGGCGCGGACTTGCCGCCCTGCTCGTTAGCCCTACCCCGCTGCCCTACCCCCTCAACGCGCCATACGCTGGGGCGTTGAGGCTCCGCTCTCCCCTCAACCCCTCCCGCGTCCTTCCCCTCCCGACCTCTCCTCTGGGAAAGGCCGCCGGGGCCGTCTCACCGCCGCAGTAGACTCTTAGTTTCTACCAGGGCGGCACATAGCTGGGATCGTTGACAAAGCGCTCCATGCCCAGGTCCAGGGTGATGCCGGTGCCGGGGGCTAGGCGCACGGTGAAGTGCTTGTCGTTCACCTCAACGACCTGCTCCTCCAGCGCCGCTTCCACCTGCTGGCGGTACTGGGTGTCGGTCCAGTGGGGGCGCAATTCCCCGACCTGGCCGCGGGTGCGGTACTTCACCTGGGTGAAGCGATGCTCGCCGAAGGCACCGCCCTGCACCACCACCTGGCGCTCCTGGGCGGCGCTCAGGTTGACCAGGTGTAGCACGGCCCGCTTGTCCTCCAATTTTCCCACCAAGGCCGCCACGTCCGGGGGCAGGCCGGGCCGGCGGGCCTGGGCGTCGAAGTAGCGTAGTCGCACCAGCAGCAGGCCGCCGTTGTAGTTGAAGAGCGGTCCGCCCATGGTCAACTGCACCAGCCCCTCAACCGTAATGGGGTTGCGCACCTGCAAGTACCAGTCCCCGTAGGTGGCGGGATCCTGGGTGTCGTCGCGCATGAAGGCCAGGCGCTGGTACACCTGGGCGTGGTTGTGGCGCAGGATCTCCACCGGGTAGTCCGGGTACTCGCCCATCATGTACGCCAGCCAGGGGGCCTCGTGCCCGCCCCCGTGCTTGGAGAACATCGGGATCACCTGCCGGTAGTCGCGGCTGTGGTGGTCGCGGGTGCGGCGGATGCGCTCCAGGTCCTCCTCAGCCATGCTCAAGGTCCACAGGTGGGCCAGGTAGCGGGCCGATAGGGGAGCATACCCATCCCATCCCCGGTCGTGGTAAAAGTGAGGCACCATCAAGGTGCCGTTCTCCATCCGTCCCTGGGCGATGAGCCGGTCGAGCTGGCCGCGGTAGAACTCGCAATAGCTCAAATCCCGGTACAGGAGGGCGGCGTTCTCCACCGCGCACAGGGGCGCCTCCCCCATGGTGTGCCAGCCGTGGGGCCAGGTCCACCCGTAGTACCCCCCGTACCACTTGCCGTCCATACACTCGCCGATCCGCCCGGAAAGCCCCACGTTGTCGGGCAACAGGCCCTTGTTCTGGCCGGCCCGCTCGATCCAGGCCTCCAGGTACTCGCGGACCCAGGCGCGGTACTTCTCGCCCCCACCGGCCAGGTACGCGTTGGCCACCAGGCTGGTGGCGGCCAGGTTCACCGCCGCGTCGCCCTTGGCCATGCGGGCCACCAGGGCCGCGCCCATCTTCAGCTCGTTGGCCGGGTCGCGCAGGTCCTCGACCGTCTGGATGCCGGGGATGTCGAGATAGGGCAGGGGCCAGGGCTTCCAGCTGGAGTAGGCATAGCGGGTGTAGAATTTCTCGAAGTTGCGCCAGGCCGGCCCCATGCTGCCGTTGTGCGGGGAGCGGATGAGTTTCTTCTCGGGATCGTAGTTGGGCGCCTTGGGATTGTCGCCCAGGTAGAAGCCGGCATAGCGCCGGGACCGCTCGACATTGAGCTGATGTGCCGGATCGGCCAGGCAGAGCAGGTAGAAGAAGACGTACCCCTCGCCCTGGTGCATCCAGTCGTAGCCCTGCTCGTACTCGTCGACCACCATGGGGTGGCCGTGCCCCGAGTCGTACTTGGCGAACTGCCGGGTGATGGCCTCCCACTCGCGGTGGGTGTACTCGAGGAAGCGGGCGTCCCCGCCCAGCAGGTAGAAGAGCGGCCAGTTGTGGAAGCTCTCGTACGCGTCGTCCAGGCCGTCGATGCTGGAGAAGTCCTCGGAGGTGGGCCAGAGGATGGTCCCGTCCGGACGCACGTATTTTTGCACCAGCGGTTCGGCGGACTGGTCCATCAGGGATATCAGACTGCGCTCCAGCACCGCCCAATCGGGGGGCTGGATGAAGGGGGCGTCGGCTCTGATCTCGATCATCGGGGTCTTACCTCGGGGTTGGTGGTCCGCAAAGGCAGGGGCGGCGCGCATTCGATGACCACGTCGCGGCCGGTCCGGGGATGGCAGAAACACAGCTCAGCGGCGTGCAGCTGATACCCTGGGTCGCCCGGCACCGCGCGCGAATCCGGGGCGGGCAGGCCACCCTCCATATAAAGAGGATCTCCCACCAGCGGGTGGCCCGCTGCGGCCAGGTGGATGCGGATCTGGTGCGGACGGCCGGTGGGGATCTCCACCTCGCAGAGAAAGGCGTCGGCGCGCCTTTCGACGACATGGACCCGCGAGTGGGCCCTCTTGCCCGTCGGACTGGCGGCGTGGACCTGGCCCAGGAGCGGGTGGGGCACCGGCCCGATGGGTGCGCTGATCTCCAGCGCCTTCCAGGTGGGGCAGCCGTTGGCCAGGGCTTGGTAGCTTTTGCGCACTTGCCCGGTTGCCCATTGGCGCGTCAGCGAGGCGCGGGCCGCGGGGTTTCGGGCGCAGAGCACCACCCCCGAGGTCCAGCGGCCCAAGCGGTGCACCGGCGCGGCTGCCGAATCGCGGCGCTGCACCTGGTGGAGCAGGGTGGCCTGGAGGAAGCCCGCCCCCGGCAAGGTGGGCAGGCCGGCGGGTTTGGCCACGGCGAGCAGGTCCTCGTCCTCGTGGAGCACCGCAAAGGAGCGAGGGGCTGACGGCTCGGTCCAGGGCGGGCGATCCCAGACCAGCTCACTGCCCCGGCGCAGGGGGCTGTCGGCGCGGCCAGCCTCCCCGTCGAGTCGCACCCGTCCCGCCGCGATGCGCTCCGCCCACGCTGCGGCGGTGGAGTGGGTGTAGCACCGGCTCAGGTATTCCAGCAGGGTCTGCCCCTCGGCCTCGGGCCCGAGGCGCTCGCGGTACGCGCAGCCCTCGTTGACCTGTACTGCCTTCATATCCCCGCGCCCATCACCGCCCCCGCTGAGGTGGGCCCCACGCACTGACTGTAGAAGCGCAGGAGCGGGCCGTAGTCCCGCTGTGGCCCGGCGAATCTCCCGCTCTGCCGTCGCGCCGCGAAGAATCCTTCGTCCGCAGGCGTTCCATCAACCAGCAGGTTCAGGCGCCGCTCGTAGAGTTCGATGTCGATGAGGTCCCCGTCCGCTACCAGGCCGATGGGGCCGCCCCGTGCCGCCTCGGGGTCCACGTGGCCGATGCAGGGCCCGCGCGTGGCCCCCGAGTAGCGTCCGTCGGTGATGAAGCTCACCGAGGTGCCCAGGCCCATGCCGTGGGCCGTCGCCGCCAGCAGGGATAGTTCGCGCATCCCGGGCCCGCCGGCCGGCCCTTCCCAGTTGACCACCACCACGTCACCGGGCTGGATGCGGCCGGCCTCCAGGGCATCGCGGGCTTCCTCCTCGCAGGGGAAGACCCGGGCCGGCCCCCGGTGTCGCCACATCGCGGACTCCACCGCACTCACCTTGACCAGGGCCCGGCCCAGGTTGCCGCATAGCACCCGCATCCCGCCCTCGGGGTGCAGGGGTTTGGCGAGGGGTGCAACAATCTCTGGGTTAAGGTTCCGTGCTTCGGCCAGTACCTGGCCCACGGTCTGGCCGGTGATGGTGGGCAAGGACTCGTCGACCAACCCGCCCTGCGCCAACTCCTTCATCACTGCCCAGATCCCCCCGGCCAGGCCCAAGTCGGTGGGGAAGTAGGCCGAGGCCGGCCGGAAGCGGCCCAACAGCGGGGTCGTGCGCGAGAGCCGGTCGAAGTCCTCCACTGAAAGGTCGATGCCCAGTTGCGCGGCGATGGCCGGCAGGTGCAGGGCCGCGTTGGTGGACCCGCCCACGGCCAGCACCGCCCGCACCGCGCGCTCAAAGGCGGCGCGGCTCAATAGCGCCGAGGGCAGGGCCGTCCGGTCGCCGCGCAGCCAGTAATCGGCGCAGCGGCGGGCGATGAGCAGGCCGGCCTGGCGGCCCAGATGCGCCAATTGGGTACTCAGCTCGCCCGTCTTGTCCGACGTCATCGCCAGCACCGTGCCGTTGCCCGGCAGGGAGAGACCCAGCACCTCGCAGACCAGGGCCATGGTGGTGGCGGTGCCCATCATGTTGCAGCCGCCGGGCGTGGCACAGGTGTGGGCCACGATCTCCTCGTAGTCCTGGTCCGAGAGTTTGCCGGCCAGGTGCATGCCGTGGGCCTCCTTGATGTCGCTGGTGCCCAGAGCAGCGCGGCCGGGAATCTTGTCAGTGGTGTAGGTGCCCATCAGCCCGCCGGTGACGAAGACCGTGGGGATATCGACGCGAGCGGCGGCCATGAGCATGGCCGGGGTGATCTTGTCGCAGGAGGAGATACAGACCAGGGCGTCGAACTGATGCATCTGCACCTTGGCCTCCACGGCCCCGGCCCCCAGGTCGCGGCTGAGCAGGGACCAGTGCATCCCCTCGCCCTGGGCGATGCCGTCGCAGCCGGCGGGGATGTTGGTGATGTAGCCCTCGCCGCCGGCCTCGTAGATGGCCTCCTTGACGATGCAGGCGAGTTGGTGGAGATGCACGTGCCCGGCGGTGGAGTCGTCGGCCGAGGAAACAATGCCGATCTTGGGCCGCTGCAGTACGTCGAGGGGCTGGGAGCCGGCCCCGATGTACAGGGCCCGGGCGTAGTCGCTCTGGCGGGCGGTGCGGAAGGAGCCGGCCGGGCGGGGGGGCATGGGGTTTCCTCGGGCTAAGGAGTGTCCGCAGGCAAAACTTAGGAACGGGCTCAGTCAGAGGCAATGGCGTAATTTACCGTGAAGTTTCCCGAGCTGATCCTTTTCGGGGACTCAGGCGCGTAGAGCACTAGGTCTGTTTCCTGGGCGGTGACCACCGGGAAGCCGTAGGTAGTATTCCGGTGCTTCATCTCTTTTCCTTCGGCGCAGCGCGCGGCCACGAACTCCCGGTGCGCGGCGAGGCGGGCGGCGGCCCGTTGCCGACCCAGCCTTAGAGCCTGATTCATCGTTTCGTGTATCACCCCCCCCAAATCCTCATCCGACTCGACCCCGACGCTGTGCCGGCCGCTGGCAATGGCCGCGGCCATCGTGGTACCCGTACCCAAGAATGGATCGAGCACCCTGTCCCCGTACACCGAGTGCATGCAGAGGAGCCGGTACGCCAGCTCAAAGGGGTAGGCCGCGCTGCGATCCCGGCCGGCGCGGTCGGCCAATCCTTGTCCGGTGCCCTTCAGGTCCGTCCACATGTCCGAGAACCAGCGATTCCTTTCCTCCCAGAAGTAGGCACTTTCCCGCCGCAGACGTTTTTCCTCCAGGGTGTTGAACACCCGCTTCTCCCCCTTGCGGAAGATCAGGATGTACTCGTGCTCATAGGTGACATACGCGCCAGCCGGCAGCATCCCCGAGCCCATGAACTTGTTGGGGGCATTGGTGGGCTTGCGCCAGAGGATGTCGGGCAGTTGCACAAAGCCTGTCGCCAACATCACCTGGATGAGGCGGGCGTGGTTGGAGTACATCCGGAAATCATCGCCGATGTTGCGCACCGTGTCGCCGATGTTGATACAGGCGAGGCCCCCGGGCCGGAGGACGCGGAAGCACTCCCGCCACACCTGGTCCAATTCCATGTGCATCAGTTCAAAGGCGCGGCCGCCATCCCCATGCTCCAGGGCCCCGGCAATGGTGGGGTTCAGGTGGGCAAAGGCCGCATCCCACATCTCGATCATGGGGTACGGTGGGGAGGTCACGATGAGATCGGCAGACCCGTCGGCGAGGTGGTCCAGGCGGCGGGCATCGCCAAAGAATACCTGATGGGTTGTCTGCATGAGGCGGAACCTGATCACAGAAAGACTTGAACTGGTCGCACTGATCCTCTATTCTAAGAAAAACCCCTTTTGGCCTCCAGGAGCACCGGCCTTGATCCGCCCTGCCGAACCAGAGCCGCTGGCCGAGTACCTCGACTTCCTCAAGAGCCGGGTCATCGGCGATGCCGTCGTCCACCACCAGCTCATCCCGCCCCGGCCCGAGCGGCTGGCCGAGGACATGGAGGCCCTGCCTCCCAATGTGCAGCGGGTGGTGCAGGCCGCCGGCATCGAGCAGCTCTACTCCCACCAGGCCGAGGGCATCGCCCAGGTGCTGGCTGGCCGCCACGTGGTGGTGGCCACGCCCACGGCCAGCGGCAAGACCCTGATCTACAACGCCGCGGTGCTGGCCTCGCTCCTGGAAGACCCCAACGGCCATGCCCTGTACCTCTTCCCACTCAAGGCCCTGGAGCAGGACCAGTTCGAAGAGGCCCAGACTCTCATCGTGAAGTTGGGCGGTACCCTGCGGGCCGGGGTGTACGACGGGGATACCTCCGACTACCAGCGAAAAAAGATCAAGGCTGCTCCGCCGCAGATCCTCATCTCCACCCCGGACATGTTGCACGCCGGTATCCTCGCCTTTCACGAGCAGTGGGCCGCCTTCTTCTCGCGGTTGCGCTACATCGTCATCGACGAGCTGCACACCTACTGCGGCATCTTCGGCACCCATGTGCTGCACCTTTTCCGCCGGCTCAACCGGCTCTGCGCCTTTTATGGCAGCAACCCGGTGTACATCGCCTGCTCGGCCACTATCGGCAACCCCGAGGAACTCGCCGGCAACCTGATCAACCGGCCTTTCCGGGTCATCGCCGATAGCGGGGCCCCGGCTGCGGCCCGCCACTTCCTGCTGCTCAACCCCGTCGAGAGCCCCAACACCCTGGCCGCCCGCCTGCTGCAGTTGAGCGTATCGCGCGAGTTTCGCACCATCGTCTTCACCCGGGCCCGGCTGATCACCGAACTCATCTACCGCTGGGTCACCCAGGGCCGGCGCGATCTGCGCCAGCACATCAGCTCCTACCGCTCCGGCTATCTTCCCGAGGAGCGGCGGCAGATCGAGGCCGCGCTTTTCAGCGGGGACCTGTTGGGCGTGGTCTCCACCTCGGCGCTGGAGTTGGGCATCGACATCGGCGGCCTGGATGTGTGCATCCTGGTGGGGTATCCCGGCTCGGTGGTCAATACCTGGCAGCGGGCCGGCCGGGTGGGCCGCTCTGGCCGGCAGTCCTTGGTGCTCCTGCTGGCGAGTCAGGACGCCCTGGACCAGTTCTTCATGAAGCACCCGGCCCGGTTCTTCGGCCGCGCTTTAGAAGAAGCAGTGGTGGACCCAGGCAACAAGTACATCCTCAAGGCGCACCTGGCCTGCGCGGCCCAGGAACTGCCCCTGATGGCGGGGGAGGCCGAATACGCCATGCCCAACTGGCAGGAGGCAGTGGCGGAACTGGTGGCCGAGGGCGGCCTCTTGCGGAGCGCCGAGGGGGATGCCTGGCATGCGGGCCGCAAACAGCCCCAGCGCCTGGTGAACCTGCGCAGCATCGGCGAGTCGTGGACCCTTTACGAGAAGGAGAGCCGCGCCCTCATCGGCACCATCAGCGGCGGCCAGCTCTACTCCGAGTGTTACCCGGGGGCCATCTACCTGCACCGGGGCAAGCAGTACGTGATCACCACCCACGATCCCGCCCGCCGGCACATCCACGCCGAGGAGGTGGACGCCGCGTACTATACCCGGCCCAGGACCGAGAAGGAGACCGAGGTGCTGGCCGAGTTGCGCTCGCGGCCCCTGGCCAACAACCTGGCCAAGCTGGGGAGGCTGAAGGTCAGCTCGCAGGTGGTGGGTTTCGAGAAGGTGCGGGTGGGGGATCAGGTGGTGCTCTCCCAGCACCCTTTGGAGGCGCCGGTGGAGCACTTCGAGACCGTCGGCTTCTGGCTGGAGCTGGAGACGCCTTTCAAAAAGGAATTGAGAAAGCGCGGCTTCCATCACATGGGCTCCATGCACGCTGTGGAGCACGCCATGAAGTCCCTTTTTCCGCTCCTGGCCCTGTGCAACCGCACCGACGTGGGCGGCATCTGCTATCCGCTGCACCCGCAGTTGCGAAAGGGGGCCATTTTCGTATACGACTACCATCCGGGGGGCATCGGCCTGGCCGAAAAGGCTTACGCTCTCCTAGACCGGCTCCTGGAGATGACCCTGGAGCTGATTGAGGGATGTGACTGCGAGCTGGGATGCCCCTCCTGCATCCACTTCCCCACCTGCGGGGCCGGCAACGTGCCTCTCGACAAGGCCGGGGCCATGCACCTTTTGCGTTTGCTCACTGGCCGGGCGGCGCTCGAAACCAGCGGTGGACCGGGCTCCCCCCTGGAGGAGGAGCCGCCCATATTCGCCGGTTGGGAGGAGGAGGAATCCGAGGAACCCGAGCCCGAAAGGCCCCAGGGCCCGCATGTGGTGGTCTTTGACCTGGAGACCATGCGCAGCGCCGCCGAGGTGGGAGGCTGGGACAAGGCCCAGTTGATGGGCATGTCGGTGGGGGTGGTGTGGGATAGCCGGCTGGGGGAGTGCCAGAGCTACTTTGCCGAGCAGGCCGAGGAACTGGTCGAACACCTGCGCCGGGCCGAACTGGTGGTAGGCTTCAACATCGCCGGCTTCGACTACCGGGTGTTGGCCGGATACAGCCCCTTCGACTTCCGCCAGCTCAACACCCTCGATATTTTGCAGGAGGTGTACGGCCGGCTCAAACACCGGGTCAGCCTCGACACCCTGATCCGCGCCACCCTCAACCGGGGCAAGACCGCCGACGGCTTTCAGGCGCTCCAGTGGTACAGGGAGAGCCGGCTCGACCTGATCGAGCAGTACTGCCGCCAGGACGTGGAGGCCACCCGCGACCTCTTCCAGTACGGCCTGGACCAGGGCTACCTGCTCTTCGACCGCAAGGACCAGGCCCGCCTGCGGGTGCCGGTAGAGTGGAACCTCGAAGAGTTGGTCGCGCGGAAGAAGAAGGCCACCTAACGGCTTAGGTATGATGGCGAATCCCCGGTGTTCACATTGACATTGGTCGATACCGTATATAGTATTACATGGTGGAAATGATCCGGGTGATTTTGGACACCAACGTGCTGTATGCGGGCCTCTACTCGTCACGAGGTGCATCCTACCAGCTCTTGAGCCGCATTGAACGAAGGGAACTACGCCCCGTGTTGTCGACAACCCTACTATATGAGTATGAGGAGGTGTTGAAGCGACATCGGGTGGCATTGAGGCTGACGCTGAAGGAGATCGAAGGATTGTTGGATGAGCTCTGCGACCGCGCAGCACACCACCGGGTTCATTTCCTTTGGCGGCCTCAATTAGCTGATCCTAAGGATGACCATATCCTGGAGTTGGCCGTTGCTTCAGGGCAGACGCCCATCATCACCCATGATACGCGCCACTTTGGCGGTGCCAAGACCTTTGGGGTCAGGGTCATGACTCCCAAGAAGCTACTGGAGAGATTCAATTGAGTGCACTTAGCTTACGGTTGCCGGATTCCGTTCATCGCCATATCAAAGAGATTGCCAGGCGAGAGGGCGTATCAATCAATCAGTTCATCTCGTCGGCGGTTTCCGAGAAAGTGTCAGCGATCATGACAGAGGAGTACCTAGAAAACCGGGCGAAGCGGGCGAAGAAGGGGGCGATGCGGAAGGTGTTGTCAAAGGTGCAGGATCGACCGCCGCTCAAAGGTGACGAGTTGTAGCGCGTAAGCCTCGGCGATCCGCCCGGCGAGCCGGCCGAACCGGTGAGCATCGGCCGGGCCGCGGCCAACGAAGTGATCCTCGACGACCCCGCGCGGGCCTCGTTCCCCGCCATCGCGCGGTGCAAGTGGGGCTCCCCGCCCGCCGGCGCCGCACTGTAGAGGCGGGGTGCGCCGGTGCGACACCCAGTGCGGAGGAGCCTACCTGCTCTTCGACCGCAAGGACCAGGCCCTTCTGCGGGTGCCGGTAGAGTGGAACCTCGAAAAGTTGATCGCGCGGAAGAAGAACGCTACCTAGCGGGTGCGTCGGCCAGCGACCCGCTCCAGCCTTTCTCCAGGCGCGGACTCGCCGCCGCGTGTAAGCGCCAGTCTCAATAGGGAAAGGCGGCAGGGAGAAAGCCCCTGAGCGGAGTCCATTGTGCCTCTGGCCACAGGATTGTGGCCCAGAGTCGATGGCCGGCGAGCGTCGCAGACCGCCAATCCGAACGATTGAGCGCCATGAGCGAAGGGGCTGCTCCCCGACGGCCTCAGGAACCAAAATTCTCCAGCAACTCCACTGCCACCGCCAGTTCGTGTTCGCAGTGCAGGTAGGTGTAGCGCCCGCCGGTGTAGTCCCCCTGCTGCACCACCGGAATCCCCTTGGCCGCCAGTTCCGCTGTGATCTGGTCAGTGCCTTTGAGCCGCAGGGCCAGGTGATGCACCCCTTCCCCCTTCTGCTCCAGAAAATCCCGCCAGGTGCTGGGCCCGCCGATGGGCTCGATCAGCTCCAGGCTCAACTGCTCACCCATCTTGAAGAAGGCCAGCTTGGCCCGCGCCTCGGTGGGCTGGCCCTGGTAGCGGGTATGGGCCTCGGACTCGGGGGCGGTGGTGATGACAGGCGGGGCTTCCACCCCGAAGAGGGGCGCGTACTTCTGCACCGAAGCCTTGATGTCCCGCACCACCAGCCCCACCTGGCAGATCACATTGGAGCCGAAATAATTATTGCCATCACCTCTTTCTCCGCTTTGACGGGAGGTCCTATATTTGTCAGGCAAAAATAGGCGAAAGGAAGAGGTGATGAAAGTCAGGGCAGCGCGATTGATGGCACCCCGGAAGTGGCAGCTCATCGAAGAGGAGAAACCCCAGGCCAAACCCGGCAACATGCTGGTGCGCATCCAGCGGGTGGCCATCTGCGGCAGCGACAAACCCTCCTTCTGCGGCTTCCACGAATCCTATCCTTTGCCCACCGGCACCACCGGGCACGAGGGTTTGGGCATCGTCGAAGCCTGTCCCTCAGGCACCTACAAGGAAGGGGAGCGGGTGCTGCTCTCGGGTTTCGATCGGGGACTATTCCAGGAATACGTGCTGGCCAACGACCACGGGGTAGTGCGCCTGCCCCAGGACTTCTCCCCGGAGGTGGTGCTCCTGAGCCAACTCCTGGGCACGGTCATCCACAGCTTCTACAAGCTGGGCAACGTGATCAACCAGCGGGTGGTGGTGCTCGGCCAGGGCGCGGTGGGCCTGCTCTTCGACGCGGTGCTGCGCAACCTGGGCGCCCGGCAGATCATCGGGGTGGACCTGCTCGACTACCGGCTGGACCTGGGCCGCAGGATGGGCGCCACTCACACCATCAATCCCCACAAACAGTCCGTGGCCGAAGCGGTGACACAGATCACCGAAGGGGAGTTGGCCGACCTGGTGGTGGAGGCCGTAGGGGAGGAAGAAACCCTCAACCAGATCCACCTGCTGGCGCGGCGCAACGCCTCGGTGATCTGCTTCGGGGTGCCGGACAAGGGCAGCCACGACGGCCGGGTCTCCCTGGGTTTCATGGACATGTTCCGCAAGGAGCTGCGCCTGATCACCTCGGTGGGCCCGGAGCCCTGGAAGGACTACACCATCGCCCGGGACTGGATCGTGCAGGGCCGGCTGGACCTGAGCCCTGTCGTCAGCCACGTGCGACCTTTCGAAACCATCCAGGAATCCTTCGAGATGGCCTTCGACTACCCGGAGGAGGACAAGGTGGTCAAGATCGTGCTGAAGTTCTGATCACCCCTCGTACTCGTCCACCAGCAGCCCGCGTTTTTCCTTTTTTCTGCCCCCGTTCCTGCGGGTGGCCCGCTCGGCTATTCTCGCCTTCTGCTCCTGCCGGCGCGAGAGATTTTCGATCTCGCGTTTCAGCTTGAAGTAGCTCTCCAGCCGCCCTTCGTCTAGCTGACCCTGGAGCACGGCCTGGCGCACCGCGCAGCCCGGCTCCCGCTGGTGCCGGCAGTCGCCAAAGCTACACCGGGAGGCCAACTCCTCCACGTCTGCGAAGCCCTCGCTGAGGTCCTCCTCGTCGGCCCAGAGCTGCAGCTCGCGCATCCCCGGCGTGTCCACGATCAGTCCACCTCGCGCCAGCAGCACCAGCTCGCGGTGGGTGGTGGTGTGCCGGCCCTGGCTGTCATCCTCGCACACGGCCGTCACCTTCAGGTGCTGCCGGCCCAGCAGGCTGTTGGTCAGGGTGGACTTGCCCACCCCCGACGACCCACCACCGCCACTGTCTGCCCTGCGCCCAGATAGGGTGACAGGGCCTCCAGCCCCTCCCCTTCCAGAGCGCTGACCGGATGCACCGGCACCCCGCAGGCGATCTCCTCTACCTCGGCCAGCCGCGCCTCCACCTCGGGACAGCGGTCGGCCTTGTTGAGCACGATCACCGGGCTGGCCCCGCTGTCCCAGGCCAGCAGCAGATACCGCTCCAGCCGGCGCAGATTGAAATCCCCGTCCAGGCCATTGACCAGGAAGAGGGTGTCGATGTTGGCGGCGATGACCTGTTCGTCGGTGCGCTGTCCGGCCGCCAGCCGGGTGAACTTGCTCCGCCACGGCAAGAGCGCCTGGATAGTGGCCTTGTCCTCCTCACGCGGTGTCACCCCCACCCAGTCGCCCACGGCGGGGAACTCGGCGGGCGAGCGGGCCTGGTGACGCCACTTGCCCGGCACCTCAGCCATCAGTTCGCCGGCCTCGCCGTACACCGGCAGCGAGCCCTCGGCCGCCGGCACATGGTAGGTCTGATTCTCCTGGCATTCGCCCGCCTTCACCCCCAGGAAGGAGGCGCCGAAGCGCTCCAGGCCGGCTGCCCCGCTCAGGAGCAGTTTGCCACCCTGCTGCACGTACTCCTTGAGATTGTCGACCATGGCCGCGGACATGCGGTCCTGCTCCGGGGCCACCATCACCGGGAACTCCTCCAGGCGGGTGGACAGCGCCCACTCGTCGAGGATGTCCACATTGTAATGGGCCTCCAACAGGCTGAGTACCGCCCCCTGCACCGGCGAGTGGTCGATGGCCCACATCAGATTCCTCCCCGGCCGGCTGCGGGCGTGGTGCTCCGAATGCAGCACCGCCACCTGGGGCACGGTCTGGATCCCCTGGCACAGGGCCCGGCGCTGGCGGACGAACTGCCCCACCTGCTGCAGGCGCCGGCAGCGCCAGGGTGCCAACTGGCCGTTGCGCAGGCCGGCAGGGTGTTCGTAGACCTGCACCGCCCCGCCCAGGGCCACCACCGCCGCCTCCTGCTCTACCATCTCTACCGGCTTGAAGGTCTAGGGGGATTCCGCCTGCCCCATGCCCTGGGCCGCGTAGAAGCTCCAGATCATGATATCCCAGGGCTTGCCGCGGGTGGAGATGAAGCGCGACTCGCAGCGGCAGCCGTCCAGGCCAAAGACCCAGGTGTTGTCGCCGCTGATCCAGTCGGTGGGCACCTTCGGTTCGCCCGGATGCCGGAAGGTCTGGAGCCAGTTGGAGCAGACCAGGGCCCCGGGCCGCTGGGCGTGCAGCACCTCACAGTACCGGGTGACGTGGGCCTCGAAGCTGTTTAGGGCAAAGGCCCACCAGGCCGGCCAGTTCTCCTGCCCCGGCTCCTTGGGCGGCTGGGCGACGCCGGTGGCCTGGACAAAGGCGGCCCGGCAGCGCTCGCAGTAGCAGGGCTCGCAGGCCCAGATCTCCCCGTCCACCCAGAAGCCGTCGATCTGGTAGCGATCCACCAACTCGATCAGTTGGGGCAGCATCAGCTCCTCCAAGTACGGCCCGCGCGGGCACATGCGGCCGGCCACGGCCCTGCCCTCGGCGTCCACCCGGCACCACTGGGGGTGTTTGTCACCGGCCGCGTCGTCCCAGATGCCCGAGTAGTGGCAGTGTAGGGGCAGACCTAACTGCGCGGTGGCCTGGCGCCAGCCCGTGAGCGCATCGCGCTTCACCCCCGGGCTGACCGTGGCATTGGGCACCTGGCTGTACCAGCTGGTATGCCCCGGATGGCCCTTGCAGTCGGTCTGGACAAAATCCGGGTTGAGGAGTTTCAGCAGTGGGATCAGTTCCCTGGGCGTGGCGCGGGTACCCAGCTCGGTATCCGTCGGACCGGCGTGAAGGTCGTAGTGCAGGCCAAAGTAGCGCTTGGGGCCATGCCAGCGACTTGTATGGCGTGTCATGGGATTTCCTCCGCGAGACTAAAGCCAACCCGTCAACTGGGCCATCAACCGGCTGTAGGCGAGGTAATTGGGCCAGGAGATGTCGGGCGCGGCACCCCGTGGTCGCAGCCGGGGATATAGCCCCCCTCGCGCAGCAGGGGCGGCACCACCAACATCACCTCGGCCTCCATCGTTGCCCCGCCCTGGGCCAGGGCGCGGTTGTCCAGGCCGCCGGTATAGGCCATCTGCCGGCCCCAGCGCTCCCTGAAAGCCACCAGGTCGTTGCCCGCGGCCACCTCCACTGGTACCGTGCAGTGAATACCATATTCGATCCACAGCGGGATCAACTCGCCGATGAAGCCATCGGAATCCACGCAGACCAGCGGGCAGCCCCCGGCCTTGAGCTGGGGCACCCAGCGCGCGTACGCCGGCCCGAGGAAATGACGGGTCATGGCCGGCGAAATCATGCTGTGCATCTTGTAGGCCATGTCCTCGGAGATCATCGTGTAGTCCGGGCCAAAGTGCTCCAGAACCCGGTCCAAGGTCTGAGAGACGAACTCAGTCCAGAAGCCGGCCAGCTCCTCCACGAAAGCCGGGTCTTCGGCCATCAGCAGGCAGAGGTTCTCGAAACCCAGCCACTCGCGCAATTGCCAGCAAGGGCCGTTGAAGTGGATGCCGGACACATAGTCGCGCTCACGCAGGCGGACGCCGCGTTCGGCCAGGTCTTCGGGGAAACATTCCGGGGTGCCGGGGGCGTAGCGCCATTTCATGTTCTCCTCCCAGTCCTGGCGGCTGGAGACCGGGAACTTGTGCCACTTGCGGGTGACGAAATCCGTGGCCGCGCGGATGTAGGTGTAGTCGGATTGGTCGGAGATCTCCGTGATGGCCCCCATCCAGTCCCGCACTACGTAGTGGCCGTCGCGATGCTCCAGGACCTCTTCCTCGAACTGGGGGACCATGCGGAAGGAGACCCCCAGATC
Source organism: Candidatus Handelsmanbacteria bacterium (assembly GCA_016867395.1). Classification (GTDB taxonomy): domain Bacteria; phylum Latescibacterota; class UBA2968; order UBA8231; family UBA8231; genus SICG01. Next base: position 96,662 of record VGJS01000005.1, on the reverse strand, counting down.
CACTCCAGGTTGGGTGGGTTGGGGTTTGATGCCCAGGGTTTCGAGCAACACCTGATGGTAGTTGGCCCCCTCGGGCAACCCCTGGCGACGCCAGGTGGCCAGGGTGGATTCGCGAGGTCCTCAGGGCTGGAGGGGTATCTTGTCGGGTTAGCCGAAGAGCAGGGTCTGGCGATACCGTTCTCTGGGCGTCATGGTCGAACCTCCTGGTCTTGCTAATACACTAAAGTGACGGGTACCCGTCAAAACGGGTTGGCCGTGAATCACCGATTGTTTAGTTTTCACCGTAGGTGAAACATATTCCCCTACGCTCGTGTCTCATCCAGTTGCCGGCAACCATGACCAGGGTCCAGGTAAACGAGGAGCTGCTCTCCTCCAGCGAATATTTCGCCGATCCAGGCCACCTGCGGGAAGCTGCCGCCTTCTTCAAATTCGACCAGCGGCGGGTGGTGCTGGGCCCCGGCGCCCTGGACACCCTGGGGGAGGAGTGCGGCCGTCTGGGGGCTGATTCGGCCCTGCTGCTGCGCGACCCTGGCGTGGCCCCGCTGGAAGAGATGGTGCGCCAGGCCCTGGAAAAAGGGGGCGTGTCCCTGGCCGGGGTGTACGACCAGGTGGAGAGCAACCCCTCGGTGACCAGCGTGGACCGCTGCGCCGCCTTCCTGCGCGAAAGCCGGGCCGGGGTGCTCGTCGCCCTGGGCGGTGGCAGCACCATCGACACCGCCAAGGCCGCCGCCTGTGTGGCCGAGGTGGGCGGATCCATCGCCGAATACGTGGGCTTCGATCTCATCCCCCGACCTTCCCGCCTGCCCCTCATCGCCCTGCCCACCACCGCCGGCACCGGCAGCGAGGCCAGTCGGGTCTCGGTGGTGGCCGACGAAGCGGGCAAGAAGGCGGTGTACAGCGATCACCTCACCCCGCGCGCGGCCATCGTGGATCCGCAACTAAGCGGAGGGATGCCCCCGGGCCTGACCGCCATCACCGGCCTGGACGCCATCGGCCACGCTCTGGAGTGTACAGCTTCAAAAAAGAGCAATCCCATCGGTGACGCCGTGGCCCGCGAGTCGCTCCGGGCCGGCTGTCCCTACTTGGTGCGGGCTATCGAAAGGCCCGATCCCGAGGCCCGCCTGCAGATGGCCCGTTGCAGCCTGCTGGCCGGCCTGCTCCTGAGCCCCATCAACACCGGTGCGGCCCACGCCCTGGGCTACGGCATCGAGAAGCTCTCGGCAGAGCGGGGCCGGCCCGTGCCACACGGGGCGGCTGTGGCCTTGATGCTGCCCGGGGTGATGCGCCATAACCTGAGGGCGGCGGGAGAGCAGTACTATTACACGGCTGGCGTGGCGGGGTTGGATCTGGGCGGCTGCAGCCGCGAGGAGGGCGCCCGCCTGGCCGTCGGCTGGATCGACGGGCTGCGGCGGCGGCACACCCCCTTCGCCTCGCTGCGGGAGGCCGGGCTGGGGCGCGGGGATATCCCGGCGCTGGCCGAGATCGCCCTGACTATCCGCCGCCTGCTGGACCACAACCCGCTGCCGCTGAGCGGGGAGGATGCCCTCCGGCTCTACGAGGAGATATTGCAGTGAGAGGAAAGCGATGACTGAAACGGCAAAACGCAAGAAGAAGAAACGCGGCCTCAAACTCAAGATCGCCATCGGCCTGGTGGTGCTGATCGGTGTTGGCAACGGGATCTATTTCAAGTTCTTCCGTACCCCGCCCGTCGAGAAATTCGCAGCCACCCGCGTGCTCAAGGGCAGCGTGGTGGACAAACTGGCCGAAACCGGCTCCATCCAACTGGTGCGCACCGTGGAGGTCAAGTCCACGGTGGCCGGCGAGGTGCGCAAACTGCTGGTGGAGGCCGGCGAGGTGGTGGTGGAAGGCCAGTTGCTGGCCCTCATCGAGCCCGACCCCACCCAGTCCCTCCAGCTCTACCAGAAGCGCGCGGCCGTGGACCAGGCCCGCATCCGCCTCCAGGAACAGGAACAGGACGCGGCCCGCCGCAAATCCCTATTCGAGCGCAACATGCTCTCCGCAGAGGAGTACGAGCGGACCGCCAACGCCCTCACCCAGATCCGCAACCAGTTGCGCCTTGCGGAGTTGGAGGTGGAGGTGCTGGAGGCCAAGGCCAACCTCAGCCCGCAGCAGAAGCAGGCCAGCCTCAAGACCGAGCAGATCAAGATCATCGCCCCCATTGGCGGGGTGGTGATCCGGCGCGGGGTGGAGATCGGCGAGGTGGTGGCCTCGGGCCTGTCCTCCTTCACCGGGGGCACCACCATGTTCGAGATCGGCGACCCCAGCCAGATGATCATCAAGAGTGAGATCAGCGAGGTGGACGTGGGTCGGTTGCGGGTGGGCCAACCGGTGGAGATCGTCGCCGACGCTTTCCCCGACACCACCTACCACGGCCGGGTGCGCTGGGTGGCTCCGGTGGGCGAGAAGAAGCAGGGCAGCACCCTGATCACCTTCGAGACCGAGATCGAGTTCATCGATCACGAGCCTCGCCTGCGCCAGGGCATGTCCTGCGACGTGGACATCGTCTTCGCCCGCCACGACAGCACCCTCTACCTGCCCGCCGAGGCGGTGCTGGAGGTCTTCCCCGAAGACCTGGAACAAGCTCAGGAAAAGATAAAAGGCCAGCGGGGCCGCTTCATCGTCTACCAGGCGCCGCCCCCCCCGGCCGACACCGCTGCCGGCCCGGCCAAAGCCGACAGCCTGGCACTCGACCAGTTCAACGAGGTCGAGCTGACCATCGGCCTGGAGACCTCCACCCGCACCGAGATCCTCGGCGGCCTGGAGGCCGGCGACCGGGTAGCGGCCAACACCAAGCAGGTCCGCGACAAGAAGCAGGGCAAGGCCGCCCCGCCCGGCTCGCCGCCGGAACCCCAATGAGCTTCCTCGAGCCCATCGCCGTGGGACTGGCCCAACTGCGGGCCAACAAACTGCGCTCCCTGCTGACCCTATTGGGCATCGTCATCGGGGTTTCCTCGGTGATCGGCATTGTCTCCCTGGGCGAGGGGCTGCGGGTGACGGTGATGGGGGATTTCGCCCAGCGCGGGGGCGCCACCACCGTGCTGGTCAACCCGCCCGAGGAATGGGTGCGCAAGGAAGGCCGCTGGGTACAGCGCCCCTGGCGCGAGTACCTCAGCTCCGACGACCTGGCCGCCTTTCGCGACGAGTCCGACCAGATCCGCGCCGCCGTGCCCGGCGTGTTTGGCATGGCCGAGGCCCGCCACGGAAAATCCACCACCAACGCCCGCTACACCGGCACCTCGGGCGACTACGCCGAAGGCTTTGACTGGCCGGTGGACCTGGGCCGGCACATCAGCGAGGAGGATGTGCGCTACGCCCGCCGGGTCTGCGTCATCGGCCGGCAGATCCTCAAGGACCTCTTTCAGGACCAACCTGCCATCGGCGAGGAACTTGAACTCAACGGGGACCGCTACGAGGTGGTGGGGGTGCTGGAGCCGCGCATCCGCTTCGGCCAGGAGCAGGGCGGCGAGATCCTCATCCCGGTCAGCACCGCCCAGTTGCGCATCACCGGCAACCGCTACCTGCAGGGCATCACCCTCTTCGCCGCCAAGCTGGAGACCGTCAACGAACTGGCCGCCGCGGTGCGCCGGGTGTTGCGCGGCCGCCACGAGCACGGCGAGGAGTTCCGGGTGCGCACCAGCGAGAAGCAGATGGAGGAGGCCGACAACATCATCCGCATCATGAAGATGGTGGCCGGCGGCATCGCCGCCATCTCGCTTCTGGTGGGCGGCATCGGCATCATGAACATCATGCTGGTCTCGGTGGCCGAGCGCACCCGCGAGATTGGCATCCGCAAGGCCCTGGGCGCCAAGCCCCGCCACATCCTCTTCCAGTTCGTGGTCGAGGCCCTGGTCCTCAGCCTGGCCGGCGGCCTGATCGGCATCTTCGCCGGCATGGGCTTCGGCGTCGGGATCGCCTCCTTGATCCACCACTTCGCCCCCGGCTCCCCCTTCACCAGTGTTGTCTCCCCCGGCTCGGTGGCAGCGGCCACCAGCGCGGCGATGGCGGTGGGGCTCTTTTTCGGCATCTATCCGGCCTGGCGCGCCGCCCGCCTCGACCCGGTGGAAGCGCTGCGCTACGAATGAGCTTCGCCGACCTGCTCTTTATGGGCTGGACCCAGCTGCGCGCCCACGCGCTGCGCTCTCTGCTCACCCTGCTGGGCATGTTGATCGGGGTGGGCGCGGTGGTGGGCATCGTCTCCATCAGCGAAGGGATGCGCCGCTTCGTCATCGGCGAGTTCGGCAAGATCGGCGGCGACAACCTGATCATGGTCCGGCCGATGATGTGGGTAGAGCGTCACGGCCGCTGGACCCCCAATCCCCACTACGAACCTTTGATCCTCGACGACATGGACCGCATTGCCGCCCTGCCCAATCGCTTCGCGGCGGTGCTGCCGGTGCTTGCCCGGGGCATGGAACTGCGCCACGAAAAAGCGACCTTCGGGGCCCGGGTCGAGGCCACCCTGCCCAGCTACACCAGCGCCTTCCAGTGGGAGGTGGAGCGGGGCCGCTTCCTCGACGAGCGCGATCTTCAGGGCTGGCGCTCGGTGTGTGTGTTGGGCACCGAGGTGGCCGAGAAGCTCTTCGGCGCCGCCTCGCCGCTGGGCCAGGAGGTGAAGATGAACGGCCAGCGCTTCACCGTCGTCGGCACCATGGAGGAAAAGAAGCTGTTCGAGGACGACTGGGGCAACCGGGTGCTGGTGCCCCTCAGCACTGCCCAGTTGCGCCTCTTCGGCCGCCGCGAGCTGAACGGCCTCGTCGTGCTGACCGAGAAACCAGAGGACGTGCCCAAGGCCGTGGCCGCCATCGAGGCCAGCCTCGAGCGCTCCCACGGCCCCAAGGCCGAGTTCCGCATCGACACCGGCAAGGGTTTTTTGCAACAGATCGAACAGAGCATCCTGGTAATGAAGCTGGCCACCGGCGGCATCGCCGCCATCTCGCTTCTGGTGGGCGGCATCGGCATCATGAACATCATGCTGGTCTCGGTCACCGAGCGCACCCGCGAGATCGGCATCCGCAAGGCCCTGGGCGCCAAGCCCCGCCACCTGGTCTTCCAGTTCGTCTCCGAGGCGGTGGTGCTCAGCTTCACCGGGGGGGTACTGGGGGTGCTGGGCGGCATCGGCCTGGGCCGCGCCATCTCAGCGGTGATCGAGCACTACGCCGAGGTGCCCTTCTTCCCCAGCTTGGTCTCCATGGGAGCGGTGGGACTCTCGCTGGGGGTCTCCATCGCCATCGGGCTCTTCTTCGGCATCTACCCGGCCCTGCGCGCCTCGCGCCTGGACCCGGTGGAAGCCCTCAGGTACGAGTAGGCTGTGATGATCGAACTGCGCCGCATCGAGAAGCTATATCGTATGGGAGAGGAGGAGGTGCATGCCTTGCACGGGGTGGACCTGGGCCTCGCCCGCAACGAGTACGTGGCGATCATGGGCCCCTCCGGCTCGGGCAAGTCCACCCTGATGAACATCATCGGCTGCCTCGACACCCCCACTGCCGGGCAGTACCTGCTCAACGGCACCGACGTCTCGGACATGGACGCCAACGAACTGGCCGAGGTGCGCAACCAGCAAATCGGCTTCGTCTTCCAGACCTTCAATTTGCTCCCCCGGGCCACGGCCCTGAGCAACGTGGAACTGCCCCTGATCTACGCCGGCCTCAGCCGCCGGACCCGCCGGCAGCGGGCCGAGGAAGCCCTGTCGCGGGTGGGCCTGACCGACCGCATGCGGCACCGGCCCGCCGAACTCTCGGGCGGACAGCGCCAGCGCGTGGCCATTGCCCGGGCCCTGATCAACAACCCCGCCATCCTCCTGGCCGACGAGCCCACCGGCAACCTCGACAGCCGCACCGGCGAGGAGATCATGGACCTCTTCGCCGCCCTGCACCGGGAGGGCAACACCGTGATCCTGGTGACCCACGAGGCCGACATCGCTGCCCACGCCCACCGGGTGGTGCGCATCCTCGACGGCAAGATCGCCTCGGACGAGCGGCGCACTCCACGGTGATCTTCCCTCCGATCCCGGAAGGAAGTGGATCATCCTTTACCCATCGTTGGATTCACGGCAAAACACTGCGCCGGGGTTTTCCTTGCCCCCACCAGAGGATTTCGCCCTGGCCCGGTTATTCCGTATGTTCGAGCAGACTGATAACCAAAGGCCCAGGCGCTTTTCTCTCCGCCACCGGCTCCTACCTCCCTACCAATTCGTGTACGACCCGTCCCGCCGGTGCAGGTGGGGCGCCTCCCAGAAACGGAATTCCTCCTGCGCCCTATCCTCGTTGAATTCCACCCCCAGCCCCGGCCCCTGCGGCAAGGGGAAGGCCGTGCCCTGTAGCTGGTGCTGCATCGGGAAAAGCTCGCGGTCGAAGGAGAATTCCCCATCCCGCGACTCCAGCCAAGCGAAGTTGGGCACCGCCGCGCCAAAGTGGATATGGGCCGCAGTGCTGATGGGGCCCAGCGGGTTGTGGGGCATCATGTCTATGTAGTGGGCCTCGCACCAGCCGGCCACCTTCATCGCTTCGGTAAAGCCGCCCACGTTGCACACGTCCACGCGGGCGAAGTTGGTCAGGCCCCGCTCCACGTAGGGCAGGAAGGCCCACTTGCTGGAGAACTCCTCGCCGATGGCAAAGGGCACCGGGGTCAACTGCCGCAGCGCCGCGTACGCCTCGGGGGTCTCGTCGCGGATGGGTTCCTCCAGAAAGTCAAGGGTGCCGGGGAGCAGCTTCTGACAGAAGGAGGCGGCCTCGGCCACGCTGAGCCGGTGGTGGTAGTCGATGCCCAGCACCGGCCCCGGCCCCAGAGCCTCTCGCACTTTGATTATCCACTCGGCGCTGAGGGCGATGGACTCGCGCGGCTCGAAGAGATTGGGATCCCCGCCGGTATCTGGATGGCCGGGTACAAAGCGGATCACCCGCCAGCCCCGGTCCACCAGCCGGCGGGCGTCCTCGACCACCGCCGGCCCACTCAAGGCCCCCGAGGTAGGGAAGCAGGGGATGGACTCGCGCTGCGCCCCGCCCAGCAACTGGTACACCGGCACGTTCAGGGAACGGGCCACCAGATCGTGCAGGGCGATGTCGATGGCGGCCATCGAGCCGGTCAGCACCCGCCCCCCCTCGAAGTACTGGCCCCGGTACATCTCCTGCCACAGGGCCCCGATGCGCCGGGGGTCCTTGCCGATCAGGAACTGGCGGAAGTGTTCGGCCGCGCCCTTGACCGCCAGCTCCCTTCCCGACACCCCGGACTCGCCCCAGCCGTAGTAGCCCTGGTCGCTTTCGACCTTGACAATGAGCTGGTTGCGGAAGGTGGCCCAGATGGGAAAGATCCTGATCTCGGTGATCTTCACGGTGTCGCTCCTCTCAGCGGCTGGACACGGCCATGGGGGTGGGCACCTGGGGCCGGTGCTGACGGCGGGGGCGCTGGTCGGCGGGCACCCTGGCCAGGGCCTCCTGCCATTGCCGGCTCCAGGACGGGTAGTCGGTGAGCACCGCTCCGGGATTGGCGCGGCTGCGGCTGACGAACTCCGGGTAGAAGCTGCGGCCTGTGGGGGTGCCGATGAGCTGGTAGCGCAAGTCCAGGCTCCAGCGGATGCGGCCACTCTGGTTGGGGGTGGAGCAATGGGGGGTGAGTTTGTGCATCAAGAGTACGTCGCCTTTGCGCATGGGCAAGGTCACCACCTCGGCGCCGGGGATCTGCCGCGGGTCGAGGCCGAAGCCCTCGCTCCAGTAGACCACGCCGCTGTGGTGTACGCGCGGGATGACCTGCAGGCAACCATTCTCGGGGGTGGCCTCACCCAGGGGCAGCCAGACCGTCAGGATGAAGCTGGGGTCCGCTTCCTCCAGGTGGACCTGGGCGTCCTGATGCCAGGGGGCCACGTTCTCGGCGATAGTTGCCTCCACCTGCCGGCGGCCCTCCTCCGGATCTCCCTGCCCTCTGAAGACCAGGTCCCCGGGCAGCTTGGCCCGGCCGTGCTGGATGGGGCTGCAGAGGATCTCCGGGCCGATCAAACCCTCGACCAGGTCCATCAGCGCCTCGTTGCGCAGAAAGGCAAAGGCCGCCTCCAGCCGGCATTCCATCAGGTCCATCTCCCGATAGATCTCCAGGGTCTCCTCGCTGATGCGGGCCAGCCGGCGGTCGAAAGGCTCCTCGGCATAGGTCCGCGAGAGCCTTCCCTGGGCGCAGAGCTGGCCGGCCCGCCGGTCGATGTACTCCGCATAGGCGCGGATCACCGGGGCAAGATCCGCCGCGCCGAGGGCGTTCTGGGCCACCACATACCCTTCGCGGTCGAAGTGGGCGATCTGTGCTGGGGAAAGGCGCATGGAAACCTCCTGTGCCTGGTAACAATATAAACCAGATATCAGCCAGTTGACAGCCGCTGCCGATGTCATTACGATGTAGTCCACAGGAGGACAATCGAGATGGACGTCCGCATCGGCAGTGCCCCGGATTCGTGGGGGGTGTGGTTTCCCAGCGACTCCAAGCAGACCCCCTGGCAGCGCTTCATGGACGAGATCGCCCAGGCCGGCTATGAGTGGACCGAGCTGGGCCCCTACGGCTATCTGCCCCCCGACCTACCCACCCTCAAAATCGAACTGGGCCGGCGCGGCCTCAAGGTATCCGCCACCTTTGCCATGAGCCCCCTCGAAGACCCCGGCTCCTGGGCCGACCTGGAAAACCAGGTGAGCGGCGGCGGCGAACTCCTAGCCGGCCTGGGCGCCCGTTTCCTGGTGCTCATCGATGGCACGTACACGGATCTGTTCACCGGGACGCCGCTGGCCCCGCGCTGCCTGGAGGGGGAACCCTGGAAGCGGCTCATCGACACCTCTCACCGGGTGGCCCGCCTCGCCCGCGAACGCTTCGGCCTGACCACCGTCTTCCACCCCCACGCCGAGACCCACGTGGAGTACGAGGACCAGATCGAGGCCTTTCTCGAACAGACCGATCCGGCCCTGGTCTCCCTATGTCTCGACACCGGCCACCATGCGTACCGGGGCGGGGATCCGGTGGCCTTCATGCGCCGCCACCACGCCCGCATCCCCTACCTTCACCTCAAGAGCGTGGATCCGGCCATGCAACAGAAGGTCGAGGCCGAGAAGATCCCCTTTGCCCTCGCAGTGGGCCAGGGGATGTTCGTGGAGCCGGCCCAAGGCATCGTGGATTTCAACGCCTTCCGCCAGGTGCTGGAGGAGATCGACTTTTCGGGCTGGGCCATCGTAGAGCAGGACATGTACCCCGCCCCCTTCGACCGCCCCCTGCCCATCGCCCGCCGCACCCGCGAGTACCTGAAGCAGTTGGGGCTAGGGTGAGTTAAAGCGGGGAATGGACGAGGGCCGGGGATGCCCTGGAGGTGCTTCCTGGGGCGCAGCACCATTTGAATGGTGCTACGGCGGGACGCGGGGGGGGTGGACGGGAGAGCGGAGCACTGGCAGGGCAGTGGGGCAGGGTTAGCGAGCAGGGCGGCAAGTCTGCGCCTGGGGAAGCACCGGAAGGGTATTCCCGGCCCCGAGCACTGCCTCTTCCCAGAAAAGGCTGGAGCGGGTCGCTCCCCGACGCACATAAGGAGAACCGCCGATGTCGAAGCTCAAGCAATCTATTTCCTGGTGGTGCTTCGCCCGCGCCGGCATCGCACCCGAGAGGCTGGTGAAGGCCAGCGCCGAGATTGGCTACGCCGCGGTCAGACTGGGGGGCGAGGAGCACTGGCCTCTCATCCGGGACCACGGCCTCACCATCGCCGCCATCAGCGGCCACCAGTCGCTCACTGACGGGCTGAACAAACCCGAGAACCACGTCCGCATCGAGAAGGAACTGACTGAATATCTTGCCAAGGCGGTCAAATGGGGCATCCCCAACCTGATCTGCTTCAGCGGCAACCGCCAGGGCCTCGACGATCAGTGAGGTGTCGAGATCACCACCCAAGGCCTGCGGCGGGTGGCCAGGGCTGCCGAGGACGCCGGGGTGGACTTGGTGCTCGAACTGCTTAACAGCAAGGTGAACCACTAGGACTACCAATGCGGCCGCACCGCCTGGGGCGTGGCTGTCTGCAAGCAGGTGAACTCCCCCCGGGTCAAGCTGCTCTGCGACATCTACCACATGCAGATCATGGAAGGGAACGTCATCCGCACCATCCAGCAGGAACGCGTCCATTTCGGCCACTACCACACCGCCGGCAACCCGGGCCGCAACGACCTGAACCAGCCCGAGGAACTGAACTACCCGGCCATCATCCGCGCCACCGGGTACGAGGGCTAGGTCGGCCACGAGTTCCTTTCCAAAGGCGAGCCCATCGCTGCGCGCCAGACCACTTTTAACCTGTGTGACCTCTGAGGAGACCAACGCCATGAATACCCCCGCCATCCGCCTGACCATGGCCCAGGCCATCGTCAAATACCTGCAGGTGCAGCACAGCGAGCGCGATGGCCGCACCCGCCGCCTGATCCCCGCCGTCTTCGGCATCTTCGGCCACGGCAACGTCACCGGCATGGGCCAGGCCCTTGAGGAGTACGGCGCCGACCTGCCCTACTACCATCCCTGCAACGAGCAGTCCATGGTCCACACCGCCGCCGGCTTCGCCAAGGCCAATCACCGCATGGCCACCCTGGCCTGCACCTCTTCGATCGGGCCGGGGGCCACCAACATGATCACCGGGGCGGCCACCGCCACCGTCAACCGCCTGCCGGTGCTGCTCCTGCCCGGCGACTACTACGGCAACCGCCACCAGGGACCAGTGCTCCAGCAGCTGGAGCACCCCATCAGCGGGGATGTCAGCGTCAACGACTGCTTCCGCCCGGTGAGCCGCTTCTTCGACCGCATCCTGCGGCCTGAGCAGTTGCTCACCGCCCTGCCCGAGGCTATGCGGGTAATCACCGACCCGGCCGATACCGGGGCCGTGACCCTGGCCCTGCCTCAGGATGTGCAGCTGGAGGCCTGGGATTACCCGGCGCACTTTTTTGAGAAACGGGTGTGGCGGGTGGAGCGCCCCCAGCCCGACACCCAGCGCCTTGCCGAAGCCGTGGACCTGCTCAAAAAGGCCAAGCGGCCCCTGATCGTCGCCGGGGGAGGCGTGCATTATTCGGAGGCCTGGGGCGAACTCGCAGCCTTCGCCACGGCCTACGGCATCCCGGTGAGCGAGACCTTTGCCGGCAAAGGCGCGGTGCGCGATGGCAAGGTCCTGTGCCTGGGCGGCCAGGGCACCAGCGGCACCCCGCTGGCGGCCAAGGTGGCCAATCAGGCCGACCTGATCCTCTGCGTGGGCACCCGCCTGGCGGACTTCACCACTGGCTCGCAGTCGGTCTTCCAGCACCCGGAGGTGAGGTTCATCAGCCTCAACGTGTGCAGCCGCGATGCCCACAAGCAGGGGGCCCTGCCCCTCAAGGCCGATGCCCGCGAAGGGCTGCGCGCCCTACGCCTGGCCGCCGCCGAGGTCAAACCCCAGGCCGCGTACCTGGACCAGGTGGCCGGCTGGCAGCGCGAATGGCAGAGCCAGATCCAGAAGGAGATCATGGCCCAGGTGCCCGGCGAGGCCATGAGCCAGGGACAGCTGGTGGGCCTGCTCAACGAAGAGGCCCGTTCCGGGGACGTGGTGATCAGCGCCGCCGGCGGCCTGCCCGCCGACCTGCTCAAGCTCTGGGACGCCAGGGAGGGAAAGGAGTGCCACCTGGAGTTCGGCTTTTCCTGCATGGGCTACGAAATCCCCGCCGGCCTGGGGGTGCGCATGGCCGAGCCCTCGGGCGAGGTGTACGTGTTCATCGGGGACGGCACCTATCTAATGAACCCCACCGAGCTGGTCACCGCCATGCAGGAGGGTCTCAAGATTACCCTGGTCCTCTCCGACAACTGCGGCTACCAGTGCATCCGCGCCCTGCAGGTGGCCCGGGCCGGCCACGCCTTTGGCAACGAGTTCCGCCTCCGCAACCCCGAAAGCAAGCGCCTCGACGGGGAGTACCTGGCTATCGACCTGGCCGCCAACGCGGCAAGCATGGGGGCGCGGGTGTGGCGGGCCTCCACCCCGGGCGAGGTGCGCCAGGCCCTGCGCGAGGCCCGCGTTGAGACCCGCACCTGCGCCATCGTGGTGCCAGTGGAGAAGCACCGCTACGTGCCGGCCTCGGGGGTGTGGATCGACTTCGGGGTGGCCCAGACCACCCAGGACCCCATCACCCAAAAGCTGCGCCGCGAGTACGAAGCCGACCAACAGAAGCAGCGCTTCCATTACTGAAAGAAAGCTGAAGCGGAGGCGAGATGGCCCTGTAGATCTCCCCCCGGGAAGTGGACGGGTAGGGAAGGACGCGGGTGGGGCTGCGGGGAGTGCGGAGCGAAGCGAGCAGGGTGGCAAATCCGCGCCTTGGGAGAGATCGGAACGGGTCGCTCCCCGACGCGACAACCTACAACTCAGCAGGAGACTACCATAGTGAAACTGAGCCCCCAGCAGACCACCTTCTTCAACACCTTCGGTTTCCTCCACTTCCCCGCCCTCTTCTCCCCCGAGGAAGTGTGGTGGATCACCGAGGGCTTCGAGTACTCCATCCAGAACTTCGGCGGCGGCCCGCAGCACGATGGGTCGATACGGACCATGTTCGGCGGGCCCATCGAGCGCCACCCCAGGATGTGTACCCTGCTCGACGACCCCCGGGTGATGGGCATCGTCGGCGGGGTTATCGGCGAGGAATTCAACTACGCCGGCGGCGACGGCAACTACTACAGCGGCGACACCGGCTGGCACCCCGACGGCAACTGGGGCCAGCTCTTCGCCGTCAAGGTGGCCTTCTACCTCGACCCCCTCACCCGGAATACCGGCTGCCTGCGGGTCATCCCCGGCAGCCAGCGCCCCGACCACTTCGTCCGCACCGAGAAGATCGACCCCAACAAGTCCCAGGACCTCTTTGGAATGGACCGCCGCGACTTCCCCGGCAGCGCGGCCCTGGAGACCAATCCAGGCGACCTGGTCATCTTCAACCACGACCTGTACCATGCCTCTTTTGGCGGCAGCCAGCGTCGGCGGATGTTCACCATGAACCTCACCCGCCACGCCCACAACGAGGAGGACAGGGGCACCTTGCGCAAGTACGTCAGCATCCACTCCCCCGGCGGGTACAAGGTGAATACCGGGGGCGGGATGTACTTCCCCCTCATGCTCGACACCGCCGGCGAGGGCCGCTGGGCCCACCTGCGCCAGTGCGCCGAGATGCACGACGAACTCTTCCCCGAGTACGCTCGAAAATAGGAGGAATATCCGTGGATTACTTCTTTACCCCTACGCCAGGAGAGGTGCTCGCTGACTTCCCCTCCCTGCACTCCTCCTTGGAGGAGCGGCAACCGGGTCAGGTCGGTCCCCTGCAGGTCTACTCCGACGCCGACCTGGTCTGCTTCGTCCTCCGGGGCACGGGCCAGATCAAAACCCCACACGCGCGAAAACCAGGTGCAGGACTTCAATGCCTTCTCCCAGGTATGCGTGCCAGCCGGCACCGCCTTCCAGCTGGAGAACACCGGGAACCAGCTCCTGCGCTTTTTGCAGACCACCGCGCCCAATGTCCTCCCCGCCAATCCCACGCCCCTACCCCAGTCTCAGGAGCCGGCGCTGGTCTGCCCCTGGCCGGGGGACAAGGGCCTGCCGCGCAATGAGCGGCAGCGCAGCGGGGTCCTGGCCTTCCAGCCCAACTTCGAGTGCGATTACCACAGCCACGACCGGGCCGAGGAGGTGTTCTTCTTTTCCGAGGGGGAAGGGGATGTGACCGTGGAGGGGCAGGTGTTCCGCGCCAAACCCGGCGACGCGGTGGTGACCCCGGCCGACGCCAAGCACAAGTTCAAGACCTACGACAAAAACCTAGGGATGTGGCTGATGGTGGCCCCCAACCTGGTGCCCAGCCACACCTTCTACCAGCAGCTGGTGGACGGGACCTGGGAGCGGCTGCCGCCCAGGGTTTGAGCTAGAGATCCTCTTCGCGCAACTCGCCGCCCGCCACCCGGAAGCGCACCGCCCGGTGTACCTCATCGAGGTTGAGCTGGTGGCTGCCCAGGCGGATGTTGACCCCCGGATAACCCCGGTCACGCACCCGGATCTCCAACTCGCCGATCACCTGTTGGTGCATTTGGGCCATCTGCTTGCCGCTCTGCTCCAGGAAGCGCTACATGCGGTCGAGGTTCTCGGCCTGCACCCCCACCGCCATGTTGGTGCCCACCGCCAGCGAGGTCAGGGCGCCTTTGTGCGAGCCGGCCCTAATCAGGTCAATGCGCCGCAGGGCCCACACCTGGCCGCCCACCATTGATCCTCCTTCAGACCCGCGCCCCGAGATCATCACCCGGTTGCCCGCCCGCAGCCGGCTGCGGTTGACCCGCTCCACCACGATGTTGCGGCCGGCGGCCATGGTGGCGTCCTCGACGAACATGGCCTGTACGCTGCCCCTGGGCCACTAGCTTGGTCCGCCGCCCCAGCACTCCACCGCCGATGGCGATATTGCCCCGGGGGCCACCAGGCAGCCCTCCTCTTGAGGATGCCGGCGACGGTGGCGAAGAACTGTTCCAACTCGCCCTCCCGCTCCAGGCGCACCCCCTTGCCTGCTCTGAAGGGATGGCTGGTGTCCGCCGGGGCCGGCACCGGGCGCCCCTTTACGTCGCGGCCGGATTTGCCGGTCCTGGGGGCGTGCGCCCGGCCACCAACTGGTTGGGCTGCACCTTCTCGGCAGAGGCCACCAGCGCCTGGCCCTTGCCCAGGGGGCCTTGACGGTGGTTTAGGCCAGGATCTCCAGTTGGGCCTCCTGCCCTGGGTCGGGCAGAATGCCCTGGGCGATGATGTACATGCCGCGCTGGATGGTGCCCTTGCGGACCAATTTGGCCAACTGGCCGATGCGCTCGGTGGCGATCCTATTGACCACCCCCAGGTCCTAGAGGCACGGGAGGATCATCTCGGTGCTGAAGGAGTGGGGCTGCCAGTCGAGCACCACCCAGTAGGCGTGCAACCTATCGACGGGCAGGTGGACTGGGGTGACAAGGGAGAGCTGGTTCTCGGCCAGGCAAAGGTACCCGTACCGGTCCGCCTGCCATTCGCCCGGGGAGACCGGCGCGATCCTGGGGCCGGGCACCACCTGGCTCTGGGGCAGGTTCAGGGGCGGATGCAGGAGCCGGCCGAACACGTCTTGGCCCGCCTGGCCTGCCTCCTCCAATGCAAAGCGGCAGACCACCTGGCCGAGCAGGACGGCCATGGCGTGGCTCTCCTCCAGGCGGTTCCGATCGATGGCATCGGGGAGCATCAGCTACAGCAAGGCGGCGGAAATCTTGCCCAGCTCCGCAGCGGGAATGGGATGTTCCGGCTGGCCGGGCAGGCACAGGAAGAAGCTGCCGGCCCGGGCCGGCACCGGAGCCTGCCCGCGGGCCACCTCGATCCAGACCGGCGAGGTCTCGTCCCCCCGCTCGATACCGATATCGTGCACCCCGTGGCTTTCGAGCAGGTGGGTGACCTCTTCGACTGCATCCTCGGTGGGCAGGCCCGCAGCCCGTCCTGGCTGATGGCCAGCTCGACGCCCTTCAGCCCGATGCGGTAGTAGAGGGTCCCCTGCGCCCCTCCAGCCTGCGAGCCGGTGACGAAGAGCGGGAGGGCCTGGCGGGGCTCACCCAGGGCCTGGGCGATCCAGCGCCGTCTGTCGATCTGGGTATTGTGGCCTGGCACGCCCGGCAGGACCGTCCTCAGTTCACCCGGTTGTGGGCCAGCAGCGGAAAACCGCCCAGCGGGGCATTGAGGATGACCATGGCTTGGCCGCCCAGTTCGCGGCGGGCCTGGCCAAAGGCCTGGTCGAAGGAGGCAAACCCCTGGGCAAAGCCATGGGACAGGGCCAGGTCGGGGCTCAGTTGGCTGACCAGGAAGGTGCGCCGCCGCTCGATAGCGCGGCGGTGGCTCCAGGCCATGCAGGTGGAGCGGGGCTCCCCCTCCCGCCGGCTGAGGATCTGGGCCAGGCGCGGCAGGGAACACTAGATGAGCCGGAAACGGGCCTTCAGGTCCAGTTGGTGGGCCTCCCCAGAATGCACCTCTTCCCCGCTGTCCTCCGTCCAGGCGTCGGTGGAATCGAGGGTCTGCTGCAGGGCCCGGGCTTCGGACCAATCTGAAACATCCGGCTGCTGGTGGGCCGAGAGCAGGACAACGACGATCCCGCCCTCGTGGGTGGCCTGCTGGGCGGCCTCAACGTGTATGTAGAGGCTGCCCAGGTTGGGGCTGGCGCCAATACCTAAAATGTAGATATCCGCCGGCTCCACCGGGGTCATGGCGTGTTCCTGGCAGTACTTCACCGCCACCGGCCATTCCTCGCGGTGGTACCCGGCAAAGACAGTGTTGGCGGTGAAGTCGATCTTGAGGTCGAAGCCGGCCAGGTCCCCGGCGTCCCGCACGTCCTCGCGCTGGGGGTTGCCCGGCCCCCAGCCGGCGATGGAGCGGTCCATCAGCACCAGGGTGTGGTTGTGCCGGATGGTGTCGCGCCCCGCCGCCCCGGGCAGGACGATCCCGGCTCCGCCGTGAAAGCCAAAGAGCGAGGGCGAGCACCCGCCCACGCCCAAGGCAAAATCCGCCTCGGCCAATTCCTTGTTCACCCACACCGGGGTGCCTATCTTGGTGTTACCCACGAAGCTCAGCCCCTCCATCCTGCCAGGATGGTGCTCCACGTACCGCACCCGCCGCAGCCACTCCTCGCCCAGGCGGCCGGCCGCCTGGGCGACGCCGTGCATGCCGGCGGCGTGGACCACCGTGATCTGGGCGTCGGGCACCCCGGCCCGGTTGAGTTGGGCGAGGAGCAAGGGGCCGATGTCGTGGGGCGGACCCATCAGCCGGTCCATGGTGTCGGTGATCAGCAGGGCCACCCGGTGTCCGGGCTTGAGCGCCTCCTTGAGCGAAGGGCAGCCGATTGGGTGCTCCAGGCGCGCTGGACCAGTTCGCGGGGCTCGCCGAGGGTGGGCAAAGCCAACGCCTGGATGCGGGCCTGGACTTGGTGGTCGGGCACCTCGAGGACCAGCGGCTGGTCCGGCCAGGGAATCTGGAAGGTGGCCATCGGCGTCTCCGGAGAAAGGATTTCCAGAAATACCGATAAGGCTACACACTTTTGACATCCCGAGTCAAATATAACCCATGCGATATCGCACCTTTGGCCGCACCAACTTGCAGATCAGCGCTGTGAGCCTGGGCGGGGCGTACCTGATGGGCCCTGATCCAGAAAAGGCCACAGAGAACACCAGGGCCGTGGTGCAGCGCGCCCTGGGATTGGGCATCAACTACATCGACACTGCCCCCCTGTACGGCAAAAGTGAGGATTTGCTGGGCGCTGCCCTCGCCGGGGAAAAGCGCTCTTTCTACCTAGCCACCAAGGTGGGCTTTGACCCCAAGGACTTCGACTACCGCCGCGACTCGGTGCTGTGGAGCCTGGAGCGCAGCCTCCGCCGCCTGGGCCTGGACCAGCTCGACGTGGCCCAGATCCACGAGGTCAATCTGGCCGGCTGGGAGCGCATCGTGGAGCCGGGCGGCACCCTCGACGGGCTGCGGGCCGCCCAGGAGCGTGGCCTGTGCGCCAGGATCGGCATCACCGGCCGGGCTATCCCCCTGCTGGCCCGCCTGGCTGCCACCGGGGAGTTCGACACCGTGCTGGTGTACCACGACTACCACCCCGGTTGCCAACTGGCCGCCCGGGAGGTGATCCCTGCCGCCCACGCCCAGAATATGGGCATCGTGGTGGCCACTCCCCTGGCCGGCGGCCTCTTCGTCGCCGGCCAGCCCCAGGCCAAAGCCCTGGCCGCTCTTGGGAATGCCGAGCGGGCCCAAGCTCAACAGGTACTCGACCAACTGCACCCCCTGCCCGGCACCCTACCGCAAAAGGCGTTTCGCTATATCCTCGGGGACGAGCGCGTCAGCACCGTCTCCAGCGGCGCCGCCACCGTGGCCGAACTAGAAGAAGTCGCCCAGGCAGCGGACACGGAGTTTTCAGGGCAAAACTGATCTCAAGAGGATGCCCGCTGCAGCGACGGAGGGCGAGTCCCTGAGATCTTTCCCGAGGGGTAGCTGGGGAGGGAAGGACGCGTGGCGCAACGCCCAAACTATGGGGCGTTGCGGGGGCTGGGTCTGGGGGTAGGGCAGCCCCTTTTGCGCCGCACACCATGCATTGGTGTGCGGCGGGACGCGCCTGGGGAAGGGTCGAAGGGCCGCTCACCGGCGCACTCGGAGGAAACACCTACTACTTGGAGGGTAATGCGATGAACCTGGACACCCTGCGCGAACGCACCCACGGCATCGTGGTCTTTGCCCCCACGCCCCTGGTCGAGGAAGGAAGCCGCACCACCGTGGACGTCGAAGGCCTGGAGCGCAACATGGAATTCCTCGCTCAGGCCGGCATCCCCGTGGTCGTGGTCTGCGGCGGGGTGGGCGAGCTGTGGGATCTCTCCGCCGAGGAGCACCGCCTGGTGACCGCAACCGCCGCCCGCCAGGCCGCCGGCCGCATGGCGGTTTTTGCCGGAGTGAACGGCGATGCAGCCGCCTCTATCGCCCAGAGCCGCCAGGCCGAGGCGGCTGGCGCTGACGGGGTGCTGCTTTTCCCCGACGACGAGGCCGTGCCCACTGCCGAGGCCCTGGTGGACTACTACACAAAGGTGGGGCAGGCTATCGGCATCGGCATGATGCCCTTCCGCGCCGACGAGATGGTGGACCTCCCGGTGCTCCGGCGCCTGGCTGCCCTGCCCAAGGTGGTGGCCCTCAAGGAGGAGCGCGAGCGCATGGACGAGTTCCAGGAGATCGTCCTGGCCCTGGGCGACCAGCTCGCCATCATCGGGGCCGGCGATGCCTTTGCCCCCTCCTA
Source organism: Candidatus Handelsmanbacteria bacterium (assembly GCA_016867395.1). GTDB lineage: Bacteria > Latescibacterota > UBA2968 > UBA8231 > UBA8231 > SICG01. The sequence continues at coordinate 77,844 of VGJS01000005.1, read as the reverse complement.
CCTGGTGCTGGGCGGCGGGGGGCTGGCCTGCAGCTTGTCCAATTTCCTGCCCGATCTGTACCTCCAGTTGTGGGAGGCGGGGCAGCAGGGGGATTTCGCCCGGGTGATGGAACTGCATAATAGCCTGGTCCCCCTCAACCAGCTGCGGCGGCGCTTTGGCCTGCGCCTGGTCAAGGCCGCCCTCGAACTGCGCGGCCTGGCCGGGGGGCCCTGCCGCTCCAAACCGGCGCGCCTGAGCCCCGCCGAGCAGGAGGAACTGGCCCAGGCGCTGGCGGGTTTCAGCGCTGTTGCAGTCTGAGCGCCGGCACCTAACCCCACCGAGGAGGAGCGACTATGGCAGAAGACAGGATGAACGCCGGGATTTTGCCCGCGCATCCGTCCAGGCCGCCCTGTGCGGCTCGCTCCTGACCCTGGTCATTGAGGGGTGCGGCTATGGGTCCAGCGATGCGCCCACCGGCCCCAGCACTGGACCCTCCATCCTCCCCACAGACCTGAACGACGCCAAGTACGGGGCCCCGAAACCGTGGGTGGGGCGGTCAAGGTGGCGGTCAGCGGGATGTTGCCGATCATCGGTAGACGCTCCGCCGATGCTACCTACTTGGCCTTCAGCTCGCGCTGCCAGCACGAGGGCTGCGAGGTGGACCTGCCCAACGCCAGGGGGGTCATTCTCGGCCCCTGCCACGGCTCCCAGTACGGCGGCGAAGGTTCCCTGCTGCGCGGTCCTGCCCTGAGCGCCCTGCCCAGGTACACCGTGGAACTCCAGAACAGCCAGTTGACCCTGCGCCTGTGAGCGCCCCCCTTCGGTTGAAGCGCGTCGCGCTTTGGCGTACACTATCCGGCGCCCTGGTCTCACCCTCACCGGAGTTGGCCCATGACTGCCTCCACGGAACTGGCCGCCGCCTACGAGCGGGACGGTTTCCTCACCGGCCTCGACCTCTTCTCCCCCTCCGAGATTGCCCGGTACCGCGCCGCCTTCGACCAGCTCGAAGCCCGCGAGGGCCGCGAGAAGTGCCAGATCGGCCTGGTCAACTGGCATTTCCAAGCGGAGTTCATCTGGGAGATGGCCAGTGATCCCCGCCTCCTCGACCTGATCCAGCAGGTGATGGGCGAGGATGTGCTGCTGCTGGCCACCCACTTCTTCTGCAAGTACCCCGACCAGGAGGGAAAGAAGTTCGTGGCCTGGCACCAGGACATCACCTACTGGGGCTTGGAGCCGCCCGTGGCCCACACCGCCTGGATCGCGGTGGACGACAGCGACGTGGCCAACGGCTGCATGCAGGTCATCCCCGGCACCCATACCAGCGGCATCGCCCCCCACGCCAAGTCCGCGCGCACGGGCAACCTGCTCAGCATCAACCAGGAGATCCCCGACGAGCACGTGGACAAGAGCAAGGTGGTGCCCCTGGAATTGAAAGCCGGCCAGCTCTCCCTCCACGAGGGCCAGCTCTTCCACGCCAGCCACCCCAACACCTCGGCGCGCCGGCGCTGCGGCTTGACCGTGCGCTTCATCCCCCCCGAGGCCAGGCAGGTGATGCTCAACTCCACCGGCCAGAAATGGCAGCCTCTGCTCCTGCGCGGCACTGACCGCCACCACCACTATCCGGACACCCCCTTCCCCTTCCCGCTGCCCGCCCGCTGAAGTAGATTGTACTAGGGAGTCCCATCCATCCCTCAGAGAGGACAAAAATCATGGCCCAACACGACAGAATGGCGGTGCTCAACGCCATGTTTGCCACCGGCGTGGTGCCGGTCTTCTACCACAAGGACCTCCAGACCACCATCGGGGTGATCGAGGCCTGCGCCGCGGGCGGGGCGAAGGCGGTGGAGTTCACCAACCGGGGCGATCTGGCCTACCGGGTCTTTGCCGACTCGGTCCAGCACATCCTCGACAAAAAGATCGACGTGATCCTCGGCGTGGGCTCGGTGGTGGACGCGCCCACCGCGGCCCTGTACATCGCCAGCGGCGCCAATTTTGTGGTCGGCCCCCTGCTCAACCCCGAGGTGGCCCGCCTGTGCAACCGCCGCAAAATCGCCTACTCCCCGGGCTGCGGCAGCGCCAGTGAGATCTCCGAAGCCGAGGAGTTGGGTGTGGAGATCGTCAAGGTTTTCCCCGGCAAGGAGGTGGGCGGCCCCGGCTTCGTCAAATCCGTGCTGGGCCCCTGCCCCTGGACCCGGATCATGCCCACCGGCGGGGTGGACGCCACCCGCGAGAGCCTGGAGTCCTGGTTCAAGGCCGGGGTGGCCTGCGTGGGCGTGGGCTCCAACCTGATCACCAAGGAGATCCTCGACCAGAAGGATTTCGCCGCCCTTACCGCCAACGTGCGTCAGGTGGTGGACACCATCAAGGAGATCCGGGCTGCATTGAAGAAGTAAGCTTCCCCGGAAAAACAGAATCCCCGCCGGATTGCCTCTAGCGGGGATTTTCTATGCGGCGGGGAGATGACTCTGGAAGCCTTTCCCTGGGGTATGGCTGGGCTGGGAAATCCGCGGTCCTCACGCCGCTTGCAGCGCGTGTACTGTACGATATTCACCCTGCCGGACCTGGTCAATGCGGCCTGGGCGCCCGAGTGCCCTCAGCCCTCCGGGTCGTGCTGCCCTTCTTCTGTGGGAAGGCACTGCCGGCCTTTGATCAGCGCCGTCAGGGCTTCGTTGCAGGGGCAGGGCAGTCCCAGCTTCTTGCACTCGCGCACCGCGTAGCCGTTGAGCGCGTCGATCTCGGTCTGCCGGCCGCGCGCCAGGTGCTGGAGCATGGAGACGCGGTGGAATTTCTTGGCGCTGTAGGCTTTGATCTCCTCCAGCGGCGCCGGGTTGGGCAACTGGATACCCCTGGCGCGGACCAGGGCCAGGAGTTCCTCGACCAGGCCGGTCTGGAAGGCATCCAGTTCGGGGACCTGGCGTATGTGGCCGGGCCGCAGGTCGGTGATGGCGCACAGGGCGTTGATGCTGCAGTTGAGCACGAACTTGCCCCACATGGTGGCCCGGATATCTTCCTCGATGACCGGATTCATATCCGCCCGTTCCATCCACTCGCAAAGCAGGGCCAGGCGGGGGGTGCGGGACTGGTCCTGCTCCCCTAGGTAGGTGGCCCCCTTGTTGGTGTGGACCACCCGGCCGGGGCTTTGCAGGTCTGCGCTATGGAAGGTCATGCCGGCCATCACCCGACCAGCCCCCAGGACCTCCTGCAGGGCCTCGAGGTTGCCCAGCCCGTTCTGCAGGGTCAGGGCAAAGCCGGTGTCCTTCAGGACCTGGCGGGCAGTGGCGGCCGCGGCGGGTGTGGCCCCGGCCCCGACCAGGACCAGGACCAGATCCGCCTGGCCGGCCAGGGTGACCGGGTCCACAGTCGCCCCCGGGTGGACCGTGAAGGCCCCGTGCAGGCCCTCCATGCTCAGGCCCTGCTGTTGGATCTGCTGCACCTGCTCGGCCCAGGGGTCGATCAGGGTAATCTGGGCGCCGGCCCTGGCCAGGTTGGCCCCGTACAGACAGCCCATGTTACCCGCGCCGATCACGGCGATGTGCATGGCACACCTCGCGGTTGATGAGTGACAGGGTTCCCGCCCAGCCGGCGTTTGGCCCGGCGGGCCATCCATCCCGGCCCCCCCTCCGGGACTGAGGAGTTGCGGGCCAATCCCCGGTTCCCCATTTGGCGGGGCATTTCCGCCAGCTGCAGGGCGACCTCGCGCCTGGCCCGGGCCTGTGCAAATGCGAACTGCTTGGGGGTGAGCGCGGTCATGACGGCGATCAGACCGTCCCGGTGAAAGAGAGCGGTGGCTCAGTCCACCTGGCCGGGGTCCCGTATCTCGATCTTGAGCGCTGTAGGGTCTCCTCTCAGTACTTGTAGTGCTCCGGCTTGTACGGCCCGGCCACCGACACCCCCAGGTACGCCGCCTGGTCCGGGGTCAGCTTGTCGAGCCGGATGCCCAGCTTCTCCAGATGCAGGCGGGCCACCTGCTCGTCGAGTTTCTTGGGCAGGCGGTAGACCCCCGCCTCGTACTTCTTGGTGTAGAGTTCCATTTGCGCCAGCACCTGGTTGGTAAAGGACATGGACATCACGAAGGAGGGATGGCCCGTGGCGCAGCCCAGGTTCACCAGCCGGCCCTCGGCCAGGAGCAGCAGCGAACGGCCGTCGGGGAAGGTGTATTTGTCCACCTGGGGCTTGATGGTCTGCTTCTTGATGCCCTTGAGCTTGTTGAGGGCCTCGACCTGGATCTCGACGTCGAAGTGGCCGATGTTGCAGACGATGGCCCCGTCCTTCATCCGTTTCAGGTGTTCGAGGCTAATCACGTCCTTGCAGCCGGTGGTGGTCACGAAAATATCCCCCTGCTTCACCGCCTGGTCCATGGGCATGACCGCGTAACCTTCCATGCAGGCCTGCATGGCGCAGATGGGGTCGATCTCGGTGACGATGACCCGCGCGCCGAAACCGCGCATGGACTGGGCGCAGCCCTTGCCCACGTCCCCGTACCCGGCCACCACCACCACCTTGCCGGCCACCATGATGTCGGTGGCCCGCTTGATGCCGTCGGCCAGCGATTCCCGGCAGCCGTACAGGTTGTCGAACTTGGACTTGGTGGTGCTGTCGTTGACGTTGATGGCCGGGATCTTGAGGCTGCCCTCGGCCAGCATGCGGTCCAGCTTGTGCACTCCGGTGGTGGTCTCCTCCGAGACCCCGCGCAGACCCGCCAGCAGTTTGGGGTAGCGCTCGTGGACCCAGCCGGTCAGATCCCCCCCGTCGTCGAGGATCAGGTTGGGGCCCTTCCCGTCGGGCCAGGCCAGGGTCTGGTCCGTACACCACCAGTACTCGGCCTCGGTCTCGCCCTTCCAGGCGAAGACCGGGATCTTGCGGGCGGCGATGGCCGCGGCGGCGTGGTCCTGGGTGGAGAAGATGTTGCAGGAGGCCCAGCGCACCTTGGCGCCCAATTCCATCAGAGTCTCGATGAGCACCGCGGTCTGGATGGTCATGTGCAGGGAGCCGGCGACGCGGGCCCCGGCCAAAGGTTTGGCCTTACCGTAGCGCTCGCGCAGGGCCATCAGTCCGGGCATCTCCTTTTCGGCCAGGGCGATCTCCTTGCGGCCCCAGTCGGCCAGGGAGAGGTCGGCTACCTTGTAATCCGCTTTGCCTTTGCGGGTCTTGCTGCGGGTGGGTTTCGCCATGATTTGCGTCCTCGAAAGGTGATGAGTTTGAGTGGGTCGGCGCTGCTGATGATCCGGGAATCCTCCAGTTCAAAACCGATCTTCCTGAGCCAGCCCTTCACCTCCTCGGGCCGGAAACCCAGCCACAGGTCGGCCATGCTCTGGCGCAGGCTCTCGTCCTGGTGCTGGTGCAGCTCGACGATGGCCAGCTCGCCGCCCTCGCGCAGGGCGCGGTGGGCCTCGGCCAGGGCCCGGGGCGGGTCGGAGAGGTGGTGCAGCACCATGCAGGCCACCGCGATGTCCGCCTCGCCGTCGGCCACCGGCAGATGCTCCAGGTCCCCCAGGCGAAACTCGCAGCGCCCCGGTGGAAGCCCGGCGGTCTGCCGCGCCAGGTCGAGCATGGCGGTGGAGGAGTCCACCGCGATCACCCGGCTGGCCCGCTCCAGGAGAGCCGGCAGAAGCAGGCCCACCCCGGTGCCCAGGTCGAGGGTCACGCCACACTCCGGTGGCAAGAGTCCCAGGACCACCTGCCGGTAGAAGGCCCCGTCCAGACTCCGGTGCTGGGGGAACTGCCGAGGGTCCTCGATGCTGTCGAAGAACCGGCGGGTCCGGGCCTTGCGGCGCTCGACCACCCCTTCTAAAGCCTGCAGATCGACCTCGGCGCCGGGCAACTCCTGCTCGTGGCGCTGCAGGAGGGCCAGGACCTCGGCCACTAACAGACCTTCGCCCTCCTGGCTGACCTGGTAGTAGCTCCAGGTGCCCTCGCGCCGGCTGTGCACCAGGCCGGCCTCGGCCAGGATTTTGAGGTGGCGCGAGACGCGGCTCTGCCCCATCTGCAGCACCTCGATGAGTTCGTTGACGCTGAAGGCTCCCCGTCCCAGCAGGCGCACCAGGCGCAGCCGGGTCTGGTCGGCCAGGGCCTTGCAGATTTTCAGCGGATCAACCATACCGGGCAGTCGGAAAGCGAGAGGGGTCGGATGAAAAATAGCCCGGCTGCACATAAATGTCAATATCAAGATTTATTGATATTACTTTATCGGCGACTTGTGGAGAAACCAGCAGTGGGGTTATCGTTGGGCCGCTGGTGGTAATTATTGGAAATTTCACCTCGGCCACGAAGGCGGGCGATGCCCCTACTCCCGATGCTCCTGCTCCTGGCCGCCCTGGGCTGCGGGGGCGACCAGTACGGCCTGGAGCCCATCCCCCGCAACCGCACCCTGATCATGGACTGCGCCGAGAGCGCCACCTGCGCCGGCCAGATCCAGGACTACAACGCCTTCAATCCCTACCTGCCGGGGGCCACCTCGCGCACCGGGTACAACTTCCTCTACGAACCCCTCTACTTCTACAACGCCTTCCGCGAACAGGACAACCTCATCCCCTGGATCAGCGAGAGCCACCAGTACAATCCCGCTTTCACCGAGGTGGTGATCAAGATCCGCCGCAACGTCACCTGGAGCGACGACCAGCCCTGGACTGCCCACGACCTGGTCTTCACCATCAACATGCTCAAGGACAACGCCCCGGAACTGACCTATTCCACGGACATGAAGACCTGGGTCAAGGAGGCAGTGGCCCTCGACGACCACACTGCCCGCATCACCCTGACCGCCCCCAACCCCGCTTCGTGTACTCCTACTTCACCTACAACTTCGGCATCGGGGTGCCCATCGTCCCCCGCCACATCTGGGAGGGGAAGAACCCCCAGACCTTCGCCAACTTCGACCTGAGTCAGGACTGGCCGGTGGTCAGCGGCCCGTACCGCCTGGCCCTCTCCACCCCCGGACAGCGGATCTGGGACCGGCGCGACTTCTGGTGGGCCGCCCAATCCGGATTCCACCCCATGCCCCAGGTGGAGCGGCTCATCTTTCTGCCCTACATGGACGAGAGCAAGCGGGTGCAAAATCTGTTGACCGACCAGCTGGACACCTCCCTGGACCTGCGGCCCCCCAACATCAGAAGTGCGGTGGAGGGCAACCCCCGCCTCACCACCTGGTCGGGCCGGCAGGCCCCCTATGGGTACCTGGATTTCTGGCCGGTTTCCCTAGGCTTCAACAACCTGGAGGAGCCCTTCAGCGATCCCCAGGTGCGCTGGGCCATCAATTTTGCCATCGACCGGCGGCAACTGGTGGAGGTGGGTTGGCAGGGCAGCGGTGCGCCCACCCGGTGGCCCTTTCCCGACTTCCCCCCCATGCGCCAGTATACCGGGCAGGTCCAGGACCTGCTGGCCCAGTACCCGGTGGACCTGCACGACCCGCAGCGCAGCGCCCGGCTGATGGAGGAGCGGGGTTGGAAAAAGGTCGAGGGGTTCTGGACCCGCCACGGCGAACGGCTGCGCATCGTCATCGACATCTTCCCCGGCTTCCAGGACCTGGCCCCGGTGCTGGTGGAGCAGTTGCGCCGGGCCGGCTTCGACGCCGACTTCCGCTCCACCTCCGACGTGTACACCCGCATGGCCCAGGGGGAGGCCAAAGCCTTCATGAACGGCCACGGCGGCTCGGTGAGCGACCCGTACCTGACCCTCTCCTTCTACCACAGCCGCTTCGCGCAGCCCACCGGCACCCCCGCCGAGCACTTCTGGCGCTGGAAGAACCCCCAGTTCGACCAGTTGGTGGATCAAATGGGCCAGGTGGACCCTCAGGCCCCGGAGACCCTGGCCCTGTTCCGCCAGGCCCTGGAAATCTGGCTGCGCGACCTGCCCTCCATCCCCTTGGTGCAGTGGTACCACCGCATCCCGCACAACCAAACCTATTGGACCAACTGGCCCTCGGCCGAGAACCCCTACATCCACACCGCCTACTGGCACCGCACCTTCCTGCTGGTGCTTTTGGGCCTGCGGCCGGCGCAATAAAGAGACCATCGCGTCCCCCCTGCGACACCCTTTCCTCACCTGCACCGCCACCTCTGCCCGCCAGTCCCTCTGCCCGTGTGTGGCACAGAAATTTCGGTTTGCCTCAGTACGTTTGAGGGAGGAAACCGCGATGACACATCCCGCACTGGAACTGACGCGCACCGCGTTGGGTTACGCCGAGCGCCTCCCACGACGGCCCCGGCACCCGCACCACCCTCTTCCTCAAGGGCTGCCCGCTGCGCTGCCTGTGGTGCCATAACCCCGAAGTCGAGAGCCTCAGGCCCGAATTGATGTACGACGAGAGGCGTTGCACCCATTGCCTGGCCTGCTTCGCCGCCTGCGAGGAGGGCGCCCTCTGGCTGGCCGACCGGGCCGGCCGCCGCATCCCGCCCCAGGAGATGGCATTTTTCCGCGATTTCCCCGAGCAGATCGGCCACCGGGCCTTTCAGCCCGAGCGCTGCCGGCGCTGCGGCCGCTGCGCCGAACGGTGTTTCGCCAGCGCCCTGGAAATGGCGGGCCGCGAGCTGACCGTGGAAGAGGCGTACGCCGAACTCGAATGCGACCGGCCCTTCTACGAGCAGTCCGGCGGCGGGGTCACCCTCTCCGGCGGGGAGCCCCTGGCCCAGCCCCTCTTTGTGCGGGAGTTGCTGGCCACCTGTAAAGCCGGCGGCCTGCACACCGCCCTCGACACTACCGCCCACAGCCGCTGGCCCCTCATCGAGCCCGCCCTCCAGCACACCGACCTGGTGCTTCTGGACCTGAAGGTGATGGACCCGGCGCGGCATCGGCAATACACGGGCGTGGACAACGCCCTGATCCGCGGCAACGCCCGGGCCATCGCCGCCCTCATGGCCGGCAGAACCCCTGGCGGCTGGCCCCTGGCGCACACCGGGGTCTGGGTGCGCGTCCCCCTCATCCCCACCCTCAGATGAGGAGAACCTGTGTGCCACGGCGGCCTTTGTGCGGGAGGAGATGGTGGGGGCGGTGCGGCGGGTCGAACTGCTGGGCTACCATCAGTTGGGGGAGGCCAAACTCCGGCGCCTGCGCCGCGCCGCACCCCTGACAGGCGTCCAGCCGCCCTCAAAGGCGCGGCTGGCAGAACTGGCGGGATGGTTCAGAGAAGAATTAAAAGGGACGGGGATCCGGATGGAGGCGCGCTGACCGTCTGCTCTACCAGATACACGAACAGCGGGTTGCGGCAACGCGGGCCACATGGGAAATCCATTGGCCCCTTCTCGCAGGTGAAGCAGCCCTCTCTCAGCGCCGCAGCACCCGGCCGGTCCGCTTCCCCAATACCTGTCCCCGCTCCACCGCCACCTCGCCGTTGACCAGCAGGCACTCGATCCCCACCGGGTAGCGGTACGGGTCCTCAAAGGTGGCGGTCTCGGCGATGCGCTCGGGGTCGAAGACCAGCACGTCCCCCCAGCACCCCTCGCGCAGGAGGCCCCGGCCGGTCAGGCGGAAGCGGCTGGAGGCAAAGCCGGTGAGCTTGTGGATGGCCGCCTCCCAGGTGAGCAGGCCCTGCTCGCGCACGAAGCGGCGCAGGAAATAGGGGAAGGCCCCGTAGGAGCGGGGGTGGTGCCTGCCCTCGGCCAGCACCCCCTGGGGGATGAGCGAGAAGCCGTCGGAGATCACCCCGCCCGCCGGGTGGCGGGCGATATTGGCGAAGTCCTCCTCCGACACGTCCTGGGCCAGCATCCAGGGCCGGCCCTCCTCCTCCAGCAGGATATCCAACAGCGCCTCGTGCGGGTCCTGCTGGCGGGCCTGGCCGATCTGGGCGAAGCTCAGCCCCACTAGGGCCGTGTTCTTCTCCGCGCTGCCCAGCCAGATGAGGTCCCACTTCCCCTCCTTGATCAGGGTGCGCTTGCGCGAGCCGCCGCTCTCTGCCCCGAACTGCATCGTGTCCTCGACGATGCGCCGGCGGGTCTCTGGGTCGCGCAGGCGCTGCATCAACTCCCCATCCCCCCCGGCGCAGGCCCAGGGCGGCAGCATGGACTTGAGGGTGGTGCTGCCCACGGCGTAGGGGATGGCATCGCAACTGAGGTCCACCCTCCGCGCCCTGGCCGCCTCGATGGTCCGCAAGAGCCCGGCCGTGGCCCCGTGCATGGGCGAGCCGGGCTGCATGTGGGAGACGTGGGCTGGCAGCCCGGCCTCCTCGCCCACGGCGATCACCTCCTGCACCGCCGCGGCAATGCCCTCGGTCTGGTTGCGGATATGGGAGGTGTAGATCCCCCCGTGTCGGGCCACCACCTTGCCCAACTCGACCAGCTCTTCGAGGGGGGCGTACGGTCCCGGCGCGTACGCCAGCCCCGAGGAGAGGCCCACCGCCCCCTGCTCCATCGCCTGGGTTGTCAGTTCCCGCATCCGCTCCAGCTCCGCCGGCGCGGCGGGCCGGTCCTCGTACCCCATCGCCGCCACCCGGATATTCCCGTGGCCCACCAGGGTCGCCACGTTGGTGCCCACCCCCTGGCTCTCCAAGCGGGCCAGGTACTCCCCCATGCTGGTCCAGTCGCATTCCAGGCCCCGGGTCATCATCGGGTCCAGGGCGCCGTAATAGAGCTGGTGGTCGCGGGTGGGCGCTGCGGAGATGCCGCAGTTGCCGGCGATCTGGGTGGCGATGCCCTGGGCCAGGGTGCTGGGGGCCTGGCCCTCGACGAGCAGGGTGAGGTCCGAGTGGGTGTGGATGTCGATGAGGCCGGGGCAGACGATCAGGCCGTCCGCGTCGACGACCTGGCGGGCGGGGCTCTCCCCCAGCTTGCCGATGGCGGCGATGCGGCCCTCCTGTACGGCCACGTCCCCGGCGAACCAGGGGCTGCCGGTCCCGTCGATGAGCCGGCCATTGCGGATGAGCAGATCGTACATACTAGCGCCGCAAATGCCCGGGCCGCTCGTGGCCCTCCAACACGCTGATCCACTGGAAATAAACCAGTTCGTGGTCGGCCCACAGGGTGTGCTCCACCCCGCGCACACAGGCCACCATGTCCCCAGGTTCCAACGGGTACTCCTTCTTCACCCCAGCCGGGCTGCGCAGGGTGATCAGGGGCCGGCCCTCGGCGAAGAGCCAGTACTCGTCGCAGTCGTGGTAGTGGAGTTCGACCTGGGCGTCGGCCGGCAGGCGGTACTGGTGCATAGTCCTGGCGTCCATCGGTTTGAGCAGGCCGGCCAGTGACTCGCCGATGCGTTCGCCCCGGCCCAGGCGCACGATGCAGCAGGAGGGGTCTGCAGGCAGTTCGCTCATACGCCTCTCAGGTGAAAAAGGGGCTGATCCATTCGGGTTTGATCTCCATGCCAAAACCCGGCCCCGCCTCCGGCACCAGGTACCCGTCCTGGGGCAGGGCCTGGCCGGGCAGGCGGCCACCCTCGCCCAGGGGCACCCCCGGCGGGGCGCCGACAAAGACCTCCATCCACATCATGCTGGGCTGGGCAAAGGTGAAGTGCTGCCCGTAGGGGGTGTTGCCCCCACCGTGCAGGATGGTGGTGATGCCGGCTCCTTCGGCGGCGTGGGCGATCTTCTGGCAAACCGTGACCCCACCGCACCAGTTGATGTCCGGCTGCAAGAAATCCACCACCCGCCGCTGGATGGCGGCCATGAAAGGGACCGGGGTGTACCAGTGCTCGCCGGTGGCCAGGCCCACCCAGGGCAGGCGTTGCCGGCACTCCACGTGGGCGTCCAAATCCTCGGAGAGCAGGCACTCCTCGATCCACTTGAGCCGGTAGGGCCGCAGCCGCTCGGCCAGGCGCACGGTGTACTCCACGTCGAAGGCCATCCAGCAGTCGAGCATCAATTCCTTGTCATCCCCGATCTGCTCCCGCGCCCCGGCCACGAACTCCTCGTTTTTCTGCAGCCCTTCCAGCCCGTCGGCCGGGCCGTACGGGCAGGCCAGCTTGAAGGCTTTGAAGCCCAGTTCGAGATACCAGTCCACGTCGTTGCCGGTGCAGTAGCACAACTGCTTGTCCCTGGCCGGCCCGCCCAAAAGTTCGTACACCGCCTTGCCCAGGAGCTTGCCCTTGAGGTCCCACAGCGCCAGGTCCACAGCGCTGATGGCGTAGCTGGCCAACCCCGTGGACCCATAGGGCTTGGTCAGGCGGTACATCATGTCGGCCAGCCGCTCGTGGGCCAGGCAGGGCTGACCCACCAACTGCGGGGCCAGATGGTCGTCGATGATGGCGGCCACCGGCCGGCCGTGCCCGCTCATCCCCAGGCCCCAGGTGCCGTCCTCGGCTTCTACCTTGCACCACACCGCCTCCCAGGTGCGGGGCAGCCACAGGGCGCGGTTGCGCTTGACCTGCGGATAGCGGCTCATGGGATTGGCCACCTCGGCCTCGGCGGCCCAGGAGGGCCGGCGCGGCTTGGTGGTGGCGGGCGGGGCGGGCGGCAGCGCAAGCCGCACCGCCTGGACGGATTTGATCTTCACCCTTGCCTCCTCGGCGGGGCCAGTTGGAGGATGTCCTCGCAGTAGGCGCGCAGCAGTTCGGCCACGCTCCAGGTCTGGGCGATGCAGCCGCGCGGCACAAAGGGCGGCTCGGCGTCGAAGATCTCGGAGAGGGTGCCCACCCCGGCCTCGCCCAGGTGAGCCCCCAACCCCTCAATCAGAGCCCGGGCCTGGGCCCGGACCTCCTCGCCGCGCAGGCGCACCAGGGCGGTGATGTACGGCCCCAGCAGCCAGGACCAGGCCGTGCCCTGGTGGTAGGCCCCGTCCCGCTCCCAGGGCGGCCCTTCGCAGCGGGGCCGGTATCCCGGCTCGCCCGGCGCCAGGCTGCGCAGGCCATAGGGAGTGAGCAGGTGGCGTTCCACCACGGCCAGCACTGACTCCGCTTTTTCGCCCTCCAGCAAGGGGAACGGCAGGCTGAGGGCGAAGAGTTGGTTGGGCCGCAGGGAGGGGTCGCAGGTCTCGCTGTCCACCAGGTCGTAGAGACAACCCTGTTCCTCGTTCCAGAAGATCTCACCGAAGCGGGCGCCCGCTCTGCCGGCCAGGGCGGCGTAGAGGTACGCCTGCGGCGGTGAGAAGAGCCCGGCCAACTCCTCCATGATGCGCAGAGCGTTGTACCACAGGGCATTGATCTCCACCGCCTTGCCTTGGCGCGGGGTCACCACCCAGTCCCCCACCTTGGCGTCCATCCAGGTAAGCTGCACCCCGGGCTCGCCGGCGCTGAGCAGGCCGTCCTCCTCCACCCGGATCTGGAAGCGGGTGCCGCGCTGGTGCCAAGCGACGATCTCCTCCAGGGCTGGCCACAGCGAGGCGACCAGGTCGCGGTCCCCGGTGTAGTGAAGGTATTTGTACACCGCCACAAAAAACCACAGGGTGGCATCGACGGTGTTGTACTCGGGCTCCTCCCCGGCGTCGGGGAAACGGTTGGGGATCATCCCCTGGCTCAGGTGTTCGGAAAAGGCCAGGAGGATGCTGCGGGCCTCGGCGTGCCGGCCCGTCACCAGGCAGATCCCCGGTAGGGAGATCATGCTGTCGCGGCCCCAGTCGGTGAACCAGTGGTACCCGGCGACCAGGGTGTGCCGGTTGTCGCCCCGGCGCACCAGGAACTGGTCCGCCGCGGTGGAGAGCCGGCGGATCAGCGGGTCGGCAGAGGTGGTCAGCCCGGCCCGCCGTTGGACCTCAGCTCTCATCAACCCCTCCCCGTCCCGACCCCGCGGGTCGACGGTGGAGGCGATGAGGGTCAGGGGTTTTCCCACCTCCAGGGGGCAGCGCAGGATGCCGCAGGTGAACAAATCCTCGCTGTAGTCCAGACCGCGCTCGGCCTCGCGCGGGTACAGGTGGTTGTAGTACCAGTCGGGGACCGGGGCGTAGTGCCCGCCCGGCACCCACAGGTAGATCTCGGGCTGGCCCTCATAGGCCTGAAAGTGCAGTACCTCCTCCTCGAACTGAGCCTGGGTCCGGATGTGGGGGTTGGCCCTGGTAAGCTGGTGGTAATCGCGGCCGGCGAAGAAGGGCCGCAATTCCAACTGGGCCGGGCCGGGGGCACGCAGCAACTCGTAGCGCAGGAGCAGGGTGTGCTCGCCGTGGACCATGGCTATGGTCTTGCGCAGAGTCCACGCCTGGGTCTCGTAGGTGAAGATGGGAAAGGGGTCGAGAGCGAAACCCTTGAGGTGGTGGTACCCCTGGGGATGCACCGCGCCCGGATAGAGGTTGCAGCCCAGTTCCATCGAGCCCTCCGGCAGCACCAGGGTCTCGTCGAGCTTGGAGAGCATCACCATGCGCCCCACCGGCGGCCGGGTGGCCACCACCAGGAGGCCGTGGTAGCGGCGGGTGTGGGCCCCCGCCAGGGTGGAACTGGCCCAGCCGCCCAGCCCATTGGTCTCCAGCCACTCCCGGGACACTGCCTGCGAAAGGTCCGCGGTGATCCGGGCGTCGAATTCGATGCGCTCTGCGGCCATGACTACACCCTCCGAAAAAAGAGGCGCGGCCCCTGCGGACCGCCCCGCGCGCGCTTGCCTAACGGTGGTGGATCAGGGTGTCCACCACTCCCGGATCGGCCAGGGTGGAGGTATCACCCAGGGTGTCGATCTCGTTGGTGGCGATCTTGCGCAGGATCCGCCGCATGATCTTGCCAGAGCGGGTCTTGGGCAAACCCGGCGCCCAGTGGATCACATCGGGGGTGGCGATGGGCCCAATGACCCGGCGCACGTGTATCTTCAACTCGTCCCGCAGCGCGTCGGTGTACTCGATGCCGGCGTTGAGGGTGACGTAGGCGTAGATCCCCTGGCCCTTAATCTCGTGCGGATAGCCCACCACCGCGGCCTCGGCCACCTTAGGATGCAGCACCAGGGCGCTCTCCACCTCGGCGGTGCCTAAGCGGTGACCGGAGACATTGATCACGTCGTCCACCCGGCCGGTGATCCAATAATACCCGTCCTCGTCGCGCCGGCAGCCATCACCCGTAAAGTAATATCCCTTGTACTGCTGGAAGTAAGTCTGCTCGAAGCGGGCGTGATCCCCGTACACGGTGCGCATCTGGCCTGGCCAGGGGGCTTTGATGGCCAGCACTCCCGTGATCCCGTTGCCCGCGATCTCCTTACCGGTCTGCGGATCGAGCACCGCCGGCTCCACCCCAAAGAAAGGCAGCGTGGCTGACCCCGGTTTGGTGGGGATGGCTCCCGGCAGCGGGGTGATGAGGATGCCACCGGTCTCGGTCTGCCACCAGGTATCGACGATGGGGCAACGGCCCTTGCCGATATTGGTGTGGTACCAGCGCCAGGCTTCGGGGTTGATGGGCTCGCCCACCGTACCCAGGAGGCGCAGCGAGGACAGGTCGCAGCCGGCCGGCCACTGCTCCCCTTCCTTGGCCAGGGCGCGGATGGCGGTGGGGGCGGTGTAGAATTGGGTCACCTTGTACTTGTCCACGGTTTTCCAGAAGCGGTCGGCCTTGGGATAGACCGGCACGCCTTCGAACATGATGGTCGTGGCCCCGTTGGCCAGCGGCCCGTACACGATATAGGAGTGGCCCGTTACCCAGCCGATGTCCGCGGTGCACCAGTACACGTCCCCTTCGTGGTAGTCGAAGACGTACTTGTGGGTGACCCCGGTGTAGACCATGTACCCGCCCACGTTGTGCTGCACCCCCTTGGGCTTGCCGGTGGAGCCGGAGGTGTAGAGGATAAAGAGCGCATCCTCGGCCTCCATCTCCTCGCATGTACAGTCGGCACTGGCGGAGCCCACCACATCATCCCACCAGAAATCCCGGCCCGGCACCATCGCGAACTTGAACTCCGGGTTGTCCTTCACCCGGTTGACGACGATGCAGGTCTGCACCTTGCCCGGCATCATCGCCTCGGCCTTGGCAATGGCCGTATCGGCGTTGGGCTTCATGGGGATGGGCTTGTTGCCGCGCCAGGTGCCGTTGGCGGTGATCAGCGCCGTGCAGGTGGAGTCGGCGATGCGGTCGGCCAGGGAGTCTGCCGAGAAGCCGCCAAAGACAATGGAGTGGACCGCGCCGATGCGGGCGCAGGCCAGCATGGCGATGGCCAGTTCGGGGATCATGGGCAGGTAGATGGAGACCCGGTCCCCCTTCTTGATCCCCCGCGCCTTGAGGGCATTGGCGCATTTGCAGACCTGCTCGTGGAGCTGGCGGTAGCTGAGGCGGGCGTCCTCCCCCACCTCGTTGCCCTCCCAGATGATGGCGGTCTGGTCGCCGCGCTTGGCCAAATGGCGGTCCAGGCAGTTGTGGGTGATGTTGGTCCTGCCCCCCTTGAACCAGCGCAGGTGGATGGGCCCCTTGTCGAGGTCGTAGTTGTAGGCCCGCACCTCGTCCCACTTCTTGTACCAGTGGAACTCCGACGCCTTCTCGGCCCAGTACTGTTCCGGGTCGGCGACGGAGCGAGTGTACTCCTTCTCATACTCCTGCATGCTCTTGAGGTAGGCTTTTTGCTGGAATGAGGGCGGGGGGTTGTAGAGTTCGTCGGCCATTGCTGCGCGCTCCCAAGTGGAAAGGTGGGCGGATTGGTTTGGCAATCGAGGTATAATATCAACAGAACTCTAGCCGGAGCAAAGGCTGTCCCCACCCCTCACCCTCCCAGGCGCCGCCGCAGCCAGTTCAGGGCGATGAGGGTCTTGGCGTCCCCAATCCGCCCTTGGTCCAACAGGGCCCAGACCTCCTCTAGCCCCAACTCCACCACCTCGATGTCCTCGTCCTCCTCGACACATCCCCCGCCGGGGGCCAGACGCCGGCCTTCCTCCACCTGGGCATAGTACAGATGGATCAACTCCGAGGAGCCGCCCGGGGTAGTGAAGATGGCGCCGATGGGCGCCAACGCCTCCACCTGATACCCGGTCTCCTCCAGCGCCTCGCGCCGCCCCGCTGCCGCCGGCTCCTCGCCGGGTTCGGGGATGCCGGCCACAACTTCCAGCAGCCAGTCCCCGATAGGGGCCCGGAATTGCCGCACCAACACCACCCGCTGGTCGGCGGGCCGGTAGAGCAGCACCGCCACCGCGTCGCCCCGCTCCAGCACCAGCCGGCGCAGGGGCCGGCTCATGCGCCCATCCAGCAGTTCGTGGGAGAGGGTGAGTTCGTCGATGCGGAAGAAATCGTCCAGCAGCCGCCGCCGCTGGTGGATCTCCACCTTCTTCATGCCAGCGCTCCGAAGAGTTGGGCCTGCACCTCGTCGCCCCCCTTCAGTTGGGCACCCGGATCCAGCACCAGCAGGCCGTTGGTCCCCAGCATGGAACTGAGCATGTGGGAGCCCTGGCCCCGGGGCGCGGCGGCCAGCAGCCGGCCCGCTTCCAGGCGCAGGCGCGCCCGCAGGTACTGGCGGCGGTCGTCGGGGTTGGCGAGTGGATGCTCCAGGCGGGCGCAGACCACGGGCAGGCACCAGGCCCCCGGCGGGTGGCCGGCCGCCTTGCGCAGTGCCGGCCGCACGAACTGGAGAAAGGAGACCAGGCTGGACACCGGGTTGCCGGGCAGGCCAAAGTAGGGCTTGCCCCCCAGGGTGCAGAAGAAGAGGGGTTTGCCCGGCTTCATCGCCACCCGCCACAGCACGACCTGCGCCCCCAGTTCATCCAGCACCTTCTTGACATAGTCGTAGTCCCCCACCGATACCCCGCCCGAGGAGAGGACGAAGTCCGCGCTCAGGGCGCTCTCTACGGCCCGGCGGATCTGGGCCTCGTCGTCCCGGGCGATGGGCAGCATCCGGGGGGTCACCCCGTTGGCCAGGCACAGGGCGGCCAGGCCGTAAGTGTTGCTGTTGACGATCTTGCCGGGGGTCAGGGGCTCGTCCACCTCCACCAGTTCGTCGCCGGTGGAGAGGATGGCCACCACCGGCGGGCGGTACACCGGCACCAGAGCCCGTTGCAGCGAGGCCAGGAGCGCCACCTCGCCTGGCCCGCAGTACATCCCCGCCCCCACCACCTCCTGCCCGGCACCCACGTCCTCGCCGCGCCGCCGGATATTGGCCCCCGGCGGGGCTGGGACGAGGATGGCCACCTTGCTCCCCTCGCGGCGGCTATCCTCCACCCGGACCACCGTATCGGCGCCGGGGGGCACCAGGGCCCCGGTCATGATGCGGCTGGCCTGGCCCGGGCCCACGCTCTGCTGGGGCACGTGCCCGGCGGGGATGTCCTCGACCACCTCCAGCAGGGCCGGCTGGGTTGCGCCGGCCCCGGCGACATCGCCGTGGCGCAGGGCATACCCGTCCATACCGGAATTGTCCTGGGGCGGGCTGTCGTGCCGGGCGGTGATCCCCTCGGCCAGGACCCGGCCCAGGGCCTCGAAGAGAGGCACGCGTTCCACGCCCAGGGGCTGGATGTGTTCGAGGACGAGGGCCTGGGCTTGTTCGGGGGTGAGCAAGGGGTCGGGCATGGGTGGCGTCGATCCTTCTATGGGATGAGGAGCTTCAGCTTTCTGGTCCGGTGCTGCCTATAGACTCTGAAGTGGCTGTCGATGGTAAAGATCTGGCTGCCTGCCTCCATCTCTGCCATGCGGACCAGGCAAGCATCGGCAAAGGACATGGTTGTCTCCTCATAGGTATGGATCAGGGCGTGGACCTCGCCGAGGTCCCGCGCGTAGGAGAAGGAGAAGTCCAGTCGGCCCGATTCAACGAGTTGGTACAGGCGTCTGCGACCCTGGTACACGTGGCCGAGCAGGTGATGGGCCTCGGCAATTACCGCCTCACAGGTGTAGCGAGGAGGCCTCAGCGCTTGCGCCGCGGTCAGAGCCCAGGAATGATGGATATCCCAGTGGTTGAGCAAGGCGACCAGAGGTCCGGTATCCAGGATCACCCTCATCGGCCAAAATCCTTCATGTACTTGGGATTAGTAGACAGATCCACCGGCCCTGAAACCGAACCCATCAAATCCTCCAGCCCCTCCATAAAGGTTCCTGGGGCGGCCTTGAAAGACGTGGGGGCCAGGGCTTCTTCGACCAAACCCATGAGCGCCTACTTGGCCGAGGTGTTGCGTTGCCGGGCCAGGAGTCTGATCTGCTGCTTCTGCTCTGGGGTCAGCTTCATCCCGAACCAGATGGGTTTGCCTTGTTGGATTTTGGGCATACAAAACTCCTGCTGCGATCGAAATCGCGGCGTTGCAACGGCAATATAATGCGGTGCAACTAGATGTCAAAGGATCAGTCCTTGACCTGGTTGTCTTCTGGCTGTACATATTCCTGTACAATTTACGCAGAAGTCCCGCATGACCACCCAGATCAGCTACAGCTACGCCCGCAACAACCTGGCCCAGGTGCTGACGGCCGCCGAAGAGGCACAGGAACTCGTCCTCATCTAGCGCCGCAAATACGCGGACATGGTCATCCTGCCTGCCGCCGAATTGCGCAGCCTCGAAGAAACCGCTCACCTGCTCCGCTCTCCCAGGAACGCCCAGCGCCTGCTGGCCGCCCTCCAGCGCGCCCTCGAAGGCCCGGTGGGGACCCGGGGCTTGAGTAGGAGGCGCGTCCTCTGCCCTCAGACCCAGCGGGCTGCCGCATTCCAGGACGAATTCAGGGAGGATCTCCGCCATTGGTTGGAGGTAGACCGCCCCATCGCCCTGCGCGTGCTGGACCTGGTCTGGGCCGTGCTGCGCAACCCCTTCGGCGGCATCGGCAACCCAGAACCCCTCCGGCATCTGGGGGCCAATATCTGGTCCCGGCGCATCGCCCAGGAACACCGGCTCGTGTACCTCGTTCGCAATCCGCAGATCGATTTGGTGATGGCCCTCTACCACTACTGAACAGTTCCTCGCTCGACCCCTCCAGGCAGGTCTAGCAAGAGAAGGCGTATCCACCAGGGGCGGATTTCGGCTTTCCCGACAACTACATCCGCTACCGCACCGGGGAGTTCGTCGGCGGCGGGGGCATCCCTTGGTCGCCTTCCAGCCCCTGCCCAATCCGCAGACCGGCAGCGGGAGCGAAGGCCCGGCGGACACCGCCTTTGCCCCGCCCGGTCTCAACGAGGGCCTCTTCTTCGGCTTCCGCGGCAAGTGCTCCTCCGGCGGCCTGGCCAACGAGGAAAACCCCCTGGTCCACGTGGATCTGAAGAACGGTTCCTACCCAAGACCAGCATCTCCTTCGCCATCCCCGACCAGGGCGGAGCCGCCCCGGCCACCCTCAATGACCCGGCGTCTGGCGGGGCTGCGGTCCGTTGGACATCCCCGCGCATTGTTAGGTAATTAAACCTCGGGGGATGCGGCGCCCGGAGCGACGCCATTTCCCTCTGGCTGTCGCGCCGGTCTTTGCCCGTCTTGCCCAGGTAGCGCCATGAAGGAGCGGCACATCCTCTTCCCCACCATCGCCCTCCTGTTCCAGTTGGGGTTTGGGGCCGGTGCTGCCCCGGCCCAGGAGGACTACCGGCTCCTCCCCGACCAGGTGGTGGTCAACACCGCCGAGCACTGGCAGTGGTGGACCGCTCCCGAAAGGGCGCGGGTCATCCTGCCCGAGGGGACCGTGGAGCCCCGCCTGGTGCGCCGGCCCCTCAACGCCGCCCTCGACGCGGGCCTCTTCCGCTACATCAACGAGGGCGACACCCTCAGCGGCGGGGTGCGGGCCGCCGGCTCCAACCCCCAGGCCGGCCTGCTGGCCATGGACAGGGACCCGGCCACTTACTGGGAGCCCGACCCCCTGGCCCCGCTGGAGCGCTGGTGGCTGGAGTTGGACCTGGGCCGGGCGGTGATCGCCCAGTGGGTCCGGGTGCGCTTTGCCGCCGAGGGCCAGGGCGATCCCTTCCTCAAGTTCCGGGTGCTGATCTCGGACGGGCGCATTGCCCTTAGGTAGGCCCGCAACCGCGAGTACTTCCGAGTGGGGCTGGTAACGGAGCCCAACAAGGATCAGCGCGACTTCGAGTTCGAAGTGCTGCCCCAGCGGCCCTCCGCTCCGGGGGCCACCGGCGAGGTGGCCCAGATCCTGCGCTTCGAGGCCCTGGGCAGCGACGGGGTGCGCGGCCGCGAGGTCACCCCCGATGTCTACGCTCAACTCGACTCCATCGACCAGGGGGCCATCGACCACTACCGGCGCACCGGGGCCGGCCGCCAGATCCAGGTGGAGCGGGAGATCTACGAGGCCCTGCCCGCCGGGGAGCAGGGCCAGGTGCGCTACTTCCGCCGCGAGCGCCCCCGCCTGGCCGAGGTGGAGGTCTACGCCGCCGGCGACGAGGTGGTGCGCCTGACCCGCTCCCTGCCCCCCGCCGGGGGGGTGCGGGTGGGCAATACCCGGCGCACCCGCGAGGTGGAGGACGGCTCTACTCCACCTTCCGCAGCCTGCTCGAATACGACCCCATCAAGAACCAGAAACAGATAGAGGTGGACCTGGGCACCCGCTACTGGCTGGACCAGGTCCTCCTGCTGAGCCCCGGGCAGCCCCCCCCGCCTACCACGTGCGCGTCTCCGACGGCAGCCTGGACCCCAGCAGCGAGAAGATCTGGCGGGCCTTTGAGGAGCGGCAGAACCGCGAGGTCTTCGTGCGCCTGGAGGAGCGTTTCCCCCTGCAGCAGGTGCGCTTCGTCGAGGTGAGAAGGCTCAAGCTGGACGTGGGCAAGCGCGAGGGGGCCAACCTCAGCGAGGTGCAGGTCTACGGCGAGGGCTACGCCTCCGAGGTGGTGATGACCGCGCCCCTGATCCGCCTGAACCGGCGCCGGCTCCTCTCCGCCCTTTCCTGGGAGGGGGAGTTCCCCCCCGGCACCCGCGTCGAGCTGCGCACCCGCAGTGGCGACGAGCTGCTCCACATCCCCCACTATTTCAACAAACAGGGGGTGGAGGTGACCAAAAGCACCTGGGACAAGCTGCCCGAGGCCGAGCGCCCGCCGGTGGTGATCGAGGAGCAGCCACGGGGGGACTGGAGCCCCTGGTCCCCCTCGTACCTGGAGCCAGGGGAATTGTTCAAGTCCCCCAATCCCCGCCAGTATCTGCTGCTGGAGGCGCGCCTGCTCAGCGACGACCCGGCGCGGGCCGCCCGCCTGCGCCAACTGCAACTGCGCTTCGATCCACCCCTGGTCGAGCTGTGGCCCATCGAGGGGCTGGTGCCCGGCCAGGAGCAGGAGTTCGTCCTCTATCTGAGGCCCCAGTTCGCCGGGGCCAACCCCGGTTTCGATCAGCTCGAACTGCGCTCCTCCTCCTCCTTGCCCTTCGAACTGGTCTCGGTGCTGGCCGGCCAGGACGAACGCCTGCGCAGCGCCCGCCAACTCTGGCCCGGAACCCTAAAGGCCGAAACCGGCGCGGACGGGACCCTGGCCCTGGCCTTTCCCGCAACGGCCAGCCGCCCAGGACGAGGACCTGGCCCCTCAGAGCCCGGCCCGCGAGGGAGGCATCCGGGCCGGGCGGGGGCATGGCGCCGGCCCTGGTGGACAAGGCCGGCCTCGGCGCCTGGATCGACGGGGATCCCAACACCGCATGGAGCCCGGAGGAGGACAACGAACTGACGCGCCACGCCGAGATCTACCTGGACCTGGGTGCCACCTTCCGGGTAAACCGCGTCCGCTTCTACCCCCGCCTCGACGGGGAACACCGCGGCCTGGTGCTGGGCAGCTTCGAGCTGGCCACCAGCGATGCGGCCCTGTCCCTCCACGCCTTGATCTCTGAGTACAGGTCCCTGCTCAGCTTCTCGGAGACCTTCCCCAACCGCCAGTCGGTGGTGGACCAGCCCTTCCCGACCAGGGACGTGCGCTACCTGCGCCTCCGCTCCCACGAAAAAGAGCAGTGGGAGATCGCCGGCTTCGAGGTCTACAGCGAGGGCTCCCTGCCCAGCGGCGAGTTTGTCTCCATCCCCCTCTTCGTGCGGGGCGGTTCCCCTGTGTGGGGCCAGGTGCGCCTCAACGGGCAGGACCTGGGCCAGGTACCCGTCACTCTCCAGACCCGCACCGGGCCCGACGAGGAGCCGCTGCTCTACTACATCCGGCGCGCCGACGAGCTGGAGCGGGTCCCCAAGCTGGATTACGACAACGTGGCCCTGCGCCGCTACACCACCATCGGCGTGGTGGAGGAGGAGCAGGGCCCCATCGTGCCCAACCCCGGATGGAGCCCCTGGCAGACGGTGTCGGACGGGTTGGTGCTCTCCCCAGGGCCGCAGCGGTATCTGCAGTTCCGCCTGCTCTTCTCCGAGCCGGGCCTGGCCCTGCGCGACCTGATCTTCGAGTACGTGCGCCGGCCCCTGGCCTCCTCCCTCAAGGGCGAGATCAGCCCCCTGGAGGTGGCGCCGGGGGTCCCGACCCGCTTCACCCTCTCCCTGGAGATGCAGTTTGACAAGAGCCGCCGCGACACCGGGGTGCGCTACCTCCAGGTGCTGACCCCGGCGGTGGTCAGCCAGGTGGAGAGGGTGCTCATCGACGACGAGGAGGTGGTGTTCAGCGCCGAGCCCCAGCCCGGCGAGGGTTTCACCGTGGATCTGTGGGAACGGGTGGTGCAAGCCGGCAGCTTTGTGCAGCTTGTCTTCCGCGCCGCCGTCTTTCGCGACGGCACCCCCTTCCTGGTGCGGGCCGCGGACCTGCGCCCCGAGGAAGGCGGCCTGGAGACGGTGGACCAAACCGTGCGCGAGGTGGACGTGGACCCCTTCTCAGTGGGCGGCCAGTTGGTGATGCGCTTCCGCAGCCCCAGCGCCGAACTGGTGCGGGTCCTGGGGCCGGGCCTTAATCACCCCCAACAACGACGGGGTCAACGACTTCTTCGCTCTCTCCTACGGCCTCTTCATGCTCATCCAGCCGGCCCCGGTGAGCCTCGCGATCTACGACCTGCAGGGCCGCCTCCTGCGCCAGGACCCCCTCGGCGCGGACCTGAGCGGTCAGTACACCCGCCTGTGGGACGGCACCGACGGCCAGGGCCACCTGGTGCCCCCGGGCATCTACCTCTACCAGCTCGAGGTGGACGCCGACACCGGCCCCCACCGCCTGCGGGGAACGGTGCAGGTGGCGTACTGACCTGATGCTCCTTGGCCAAGGGGCATCGGGAAGCCGACGCTTAGGTGGTCAACGGGAATAGGTGGGACGAGCAGGGGAGGGGGCTGGCCAGGGAGGTGTAGCTGTACTGTTGGTCTACTTGAGCAGGAAGGTGCCCATCATCGAGGACCAACTGGCCAGGATGAGGCCCACCACCAGATGGAATTTGCTGTCGATCTTGGCATCGAGAACGCCGAAGCGGTCAGCGATTTTGGCATCGAGAACGCCGAACCGGTCATCAACCTTGGCGTTGAGCCCCCGCAGGTCTTCCTCGATGAGACTGAGCCGGCGGTCGACCTGCTGGAGCACATCGCGAGCAGTGAATTCTGGCGTCGCAGTCAAGGCAGCCTCGCTGGTTGGAGAGAATATACACGGCGGTGAACGCGGTGCCAACACGTAGGATAGCAAGCACTGTGCCAGGGTCAGGATCAGAGGGATTTCCGCCTCAGGGAGGGCACGGGTGTGGCCCAGGAGGACCAATCGTGTGGCCTTTTCGGCCCATCTGTGGTTAGCGCAGAGGCCCGAGTTCCGCCCGTTGTAATCCCTTCGGCGCTTCTCTTTCCCTTCCCCGTACACTCCTACTTGACACGCCCCCCTCCTCCGTCCATCTTAGCCCACCAAAACAGGAGGAGTACATGGTCCTCACCCCCCGGCAGGTCGACCACTACCGCGAGCACGGCTACGTCGTGGCCCCCGGCCTTTTTGCCGAGCCTGCCCGCATGATCGAGCACTACATGCAACGCCGCGCCGAAGGCCCCAAGCCCGGCGACACCGGCGGTACCACTGACCACCCCGAGGACCCCAACCACCAATACCCCCGCATGATAAACATGCACAACTGGGACGAGCCCACCAAGGAGTGGGCCACCCAGCCCGATCTGATCGCCGCGGTGGACCAACTCCTCGACGACCAGGCCGTGCTCATCCAGACCATGCTCTACTTCAAGCCCCCCGGCGGCCGGGGCCAGGCGCTGCACCAGGACGAGCAGTACATCACCATCGACCCCCTCATCGGGGTGTGGGTGCCGCTCGAAAAATCCGACCGCGCCGTGGGCCAGATGGTGGTGGTGCCCGGCTCGCACCTGCACGGCATACTGGAAGTAGAAGCCGCGGACACCGCCATCTCCTTTACCCAGGCCCAGAGCCTCATCCCGATGGGGCTGGAGGAGGTGGGGGTGGACATGGAGGCCGGCGACGCCCTCTTCTTTGCGGGCAAGTGCATCCACGGCTCCTATCCCAACACCACCGCCGACCGCTGGCGACGCACCTTCATCTGCCACTACGTCGGCGCCCACGCCCAGAAGTTCGTGCCACCCCAGGGCCGGCACGTCTCCCACGTGAAAGCGACCCCCTGATGAGCCATCCCCTCTTCGACATGAGCGGCCGCGTCGCCCTGGTCTCCGGGGCAGCCAGTGGCATGGGCCGGGCCATGAGTATCGGCTTTGCCGAGGCCGGGGCGGACCTGGTGCTGGCCGACCGCAATACCGCGGGCCTGGAGGAGACTGCCGGCCAGATCGCCGCCCTGGGCCGCCGCGCCCTGCCCCTTACCTGCAATGTCTCGGACCCAGCCCAGATCCGCGAACTCTTCGCCAAACTCGACAAAGAGTTCGGCCGTATCGACGCCCTGGGCAACGTGGCCGGCGATGGCCTCCTGGCCAAGCCAGAGGAAGTGAGTATGGAGCAGGTGCAGCAGGTGCTCCAGAACCTGGTCATCGGCCGCTTCTGCTGCTGCCAGGAGGCGGGGAAACGCATGCTGGCGGCTGGCAAGGGCAGCATCATCAACATCGGTTCCCTGGCCAGTATCAGCGCCCTGGGCCGGGGCCACATCGCCTACAGCATGGCCATGGGCGCGGTGGTGATGATGACCCGCGAGCTGAGCACCGAGTGGTCGGGGCGCGGGGTGCGGGTCAACGCCATCCTGCCGGCCCAGGTGCTCAACGCCGGACTGGAGGCGCGGATGCAGGCCGACCCGCCCCTGCGCGACACCTACCTGCGCGGCATCCCCTCAGGCCGCTTTGGCCGGCCCGACGACATCAAGGGCCTGGCCGTCTTCCTGGCCTCCGACGCCTCGCCCTGGATCACCGGGGCCATCATCCCCATGGACGGGGGCAACCTGGCCCAGAACGCCAACGGCACCTACCCGGGTGCCCCCAGGGGTTGAGATGAAGATCACCCGCATCGAGACCATCTGGACCGACGCCCAGTTCAATACCCTGTGGGTGCGGCTCCACACCGACGAGGGGCTGATCGGCCTGGGCGAGACCTACTACGCCTCGCGCGCGGTCAGCGCCCTGATCCACGACGTCTTCGCCAAGCTGCTCCTGGGCCGCAGCGCCTTTGACATCGAGAACCACTGGCACAACCTCTTCTCGACGGTCAACTTCTTCGGCTTTGCCGGCTCCGAGATGCGGGCCATCAGCGCCGTGGATGTGGCGCTGTGGGATTTGCTGGGCCAGCACACCGGCCAGCCCATCTACAACCTGTTAGGGGGCCGCAGCCGCGATCAGATCCAGATCTACAACACCTGTGTCAGCTACGGGCCGCACCAGGACTACCACGCCTGGATCGAGGGCCGCACCGGCCAGCTCGCCCAGGATCTGTTGCGGCGGGGCATCAAGGCGATGAAGATCTGGCCCTTCGACCAGTTCGGGACCTCGCTGGGCGGCCCGGTGGGGCAGCGGGCCGGCGCCGGGGCCGTGGGCCCGGTGGGGCATTACCTGGGCAAGGACCAGCTCAAGAAGGGCCTCTCCTGCGTCGAGGACATCCGCCGCAGTGTGGGCGACCAGATGGAGATCGCCATCGAGGGCCATGCCCGCTGGAATCTACCGGTGGCCGTGGAGATCGCCCAGGCCCTGGAGCCGTACGGGATCATGTGGCTGGAGGAGATCATCCCGCCCGACAATGTCGAGTCCTACGCCCGGCTCAAATCCCAGACCCGGGTGCCCCTGTGCGTCAGCGAGCGGCTCTTCACCCGCTTCGGCTTCCGCCCGGTGGTGGAGAAGCACGCCGCCGACATCATCATGCCCGACATGGCCTGGACCGGCGGATTGAGCGAAACCCGCAAGATCTGCAGCCTGGCCGACACCTACTACCTGCCCGTGGCCTGCCACGACTGCATCGGCCCGGTGGCCCTGTGGTCGGCGGCCCACCTGAGCCTGCACGTGCCCAACGCCATGATCCAGGAGACGGTGCGGGGCTACTACCAGGGCTGGTACGACGAGTTTATGACCGAGAGCATCGACGCCTGCATCCGCGACGGGATGCTCTCCCTGCCCGGCAAACCCGGCCTGGGCACCGCCCTGCGCGAGGAGGTACTCTCGCGGCCGGACGTCCATATCGAAGTGTCCGACGAACAACACCGCTTCGACCCTTCGCGGGGCTAGACAGGGACGCAGGAGTGCCCCGGAAGGTCGGGGATGCCCTGGAAGCGTTTCCCGGGGCAGGGTTGGGAAGGGAAGGACGCGGGTGGGGACGAGGGGAGAGCGGAGCGCTAGCGAGCGGGGTGGCAAGTCCGCGCCTGGGGAAACACTGGAAGGGTATTCCCGACCCCCGGTCTCGGGAAAGGCCGAAGTGGGTCATTCCCCGATGCGTCACAACGGGCAATAGCCGTTCAATAGTTAGGAGGCAAGATGAACGCACCCAACAAGGAGGTCCTGCTCTCCCTGTACCGGCAGATGCTGGTGATCCGGCGCTGCGAGGAGCAACTGGCCCGCTCCTACCAGGCCGGCCTCATCCCCGGCGCCTGCCACACCTATGTGGGCGAGGAGGCCATCGCCACCGGGGTCTGCGCCCATTTGCGCCACGAGGACGCGGTCTTCAGCACCCACCGCGGCCACGGCCACGCCCTGGCCAAAGGGGTGCCCCCCCGCCAGGTGGTGGCCGAACTCTACGGCAAGTCCACCGGCTGCTCACAAGGGCGGGGGGGCAGCATGCATCTCTTCTCCCCCGAGGTGGGGATGATGGGCACCAGCGGCATCGTCGGCCCCTGCATCCTCCAGGCCACCGGGGCCGGGTACTCCTTCAAGCTGCTCAAGACCGACCGCGTCGGGGTGGCCTTCTTCGGGGACGGGGCGGTGAACAACGGCGCCTTCCACGAGGGCCTCAACCTGGCCACCATCTTCAATCTGCCGGTGCTCTTCGTCTGCGAGAACAACCAGTACGCCACCGAGGTGCCCTTCACCTACTCCTCAAAAAACTCCGAGGTGGCCAACCGTGCCGCCGCCTACAACCTGCCCGGCGTGGCCGTGGACGGCAATGAGGTGCTGGCGGTGTACCGGGTGGCCGGCGAGGCCATCGAGCGGGCGAGGAAGGGGGGAGGCCCCACACTCATGGAATGCCGCACCTACCGCACCCGCGCCCATGCCGAGGGCATGCGCGAGGCCGGGTACCGCAGCATCGAAGAGATCGAGTCCTGGAAGGCGCGCGATCCCATACCCGCCTTCCGCAAGCAGCTTCTGGCCAGAGGGTACCGGGCCGGCGAGTTGGACCGGATCGACGAGGAGGTCAAGGCCCAGATCCAGGAGGCGGTGGAGTTCGCCGAGCAAAGCCCCTGGCCCGACCCTTCCACCCTCATGGACCACATCTACAGCCGCTCCGGAGCCTGACCATGCGCGAACTGACCTTCACCGCGGCGGCCCGCGAGGCCCTGGCCGAGGAGATGGCCCAGAACCCCGCCATCTTTGTCGTCGGCCAGGGGATCGGCAAACGCGGAGGCAACTTCAACACCACCACCGGGCTCTACGAGCTCTACGGCCAGGAGCGCCTCGCCGACGTACCCATCAGCGAGCGCGGCTTTGTCGGCATGTGCGCCGGGGCGGCCATGACCGGCACCCGGCCGGTGGTGGACTTCATGTTCCTCGACTTCATCCTCGACGGCTTCGGCGAGCTGGTCAACCAGGTGGCCAAGATGCAGTACATGAGCAGCGGCCGGCTCAAGATGCCCCTGCTCCTGCGCGGCTGCATCGGGGTGGGCGGCGCCTCGGCCACCCACCATTCGGGCAACTACTACCCCATCTTCGCCCATCTGCCCGGCTTCCGCGTGGCCCTGCCCACCAACCCGTACGACGCCAAGGGCCTGCTCAAGACCGCCCTGCGCACCGACGACCCGGTGCTCTTTTTGGAGCACAAATCCCTGCTCAACACCAAGGGCCCGGTCCCCGAGGAGGAGTACACCATCCCCTTCGGACAAGCCGCAGTGGTGCGCCAGGGCACGGCAGTGACCGTGGTGGCCTTTGCCCTGATGGTGCGCAAGACCCTCGAAGCCTGCGAGCAACTGGAGAAGGAAGGCATCTCGGTGGAGTTGATCGACCCGCGCACGGTGGCCCCCCTCGACGTGGACACTATCCTCGAATCCGTGCGCAAGACTGGAAGGCTGCTGGTAGTGGACGAGACCTTTGGCCCCTGCGGCATGGGCTCCGAGGTGGCCGCCCAGATCATGGAGAAAGGCTTCGACGAGTTGGATGCGCCGGTGCGCCGGGTCTATGGGGCCCACACCCCCATCCCCTACAGCGCCCCCCTCGAACAGGCGGCGGTGCCCCAGGTCCCCCAGATCGCCCAGGCCATCCGTGACCTGGTGGCCGAGTAGAGGTCCTATGGCCGTCGAGATCGTCTTGCCCCGCCTGGGGTGGACCATGGAGGAGGGCACCCTGGTCGAGTGGCTCAAGCAGGACGGCGACCCGGTGAAACCCGGCGAGATCATCTTTACCGTGGAGAGCGACAAGGCCCTCAACGAGATCGAGTCCTTCGACGAGGGCGTATTGCGCATCCCCGCCGACTCCCCTCCGCCGGGCACCACGGTCCCGGTGGGCACCCTGCTGGCCTATATCCTGGCGCCGGGCGAGGCCATGCCCACCGGTCGCACGACAACCGCTGTTGCCACCACTGCCGCCGCGCCCACTGCCGCTGCCGCGGTTGCGGTCTCCAGCCGGCGTAGCGGCCCCCCCATCAGCCCCCGCGCCCGCCGCCTGGCCAAACAATTGGGCGTGGATTGGTCCCAACTGAAGGGCAGCGGCCTTAGCGGCCGCATCGCCGAACGCGACATCCAGGCCGCCGCCAGGGCGCCCCGCGTCTCGCCGGTGGCCCGGCGCTTGGCCCAGGAGGCCGGCGTGGACCTGAGCACCCTGGCCGCCCAGAAACCCGGCGCCCGCTTGAGCCGCCAGGATGTGGAGGCGGCGCTGGCTGCCCCCCCAGCCGCGCGGGAATCGGCGCCCCTCTCCTCCCTGCGCCGCATCATCGCCCAGCGGATGGGCCAGAGCAGCCGCGAAACCGCCAGCGTCACCCTCTTCACCGAGGCCGACGCCACCGAACTGGTGGCCCTGCGCCAGCGCTTCAAGGAGGCCCTCGGCCCCAGGCAGCAGTGGGTACCCACCTACAACGACCTCTTTCTCAAGCTCACCGCCCTGTCCCTGGCCGAGCATCCGGCTCTCAACGCCTCGTGGGGGGAGGGCGCCATCCAGATGCACCGGCAGATCGACCTGGGCGTGGCGGTGGACACCGAGGCCGGCCTCGTGGTCCCGGTGCTTCGCCAGGTGGACCGCCTGAGCTTACAGGACTTGGCCGAGCAGAGCGCGGCCCTGGCCGAGAACGCGCGCACCCGCCGCCTCAAGCCCGACCAGTTGCAGGGGGCCACCTTCACGGTGACCAACCTGGGGATGTACAATATCGACGCCTTCACCCCCATCATCGACCTGCCCCAGTGCGCAATCTTGGGACTGGGCCGCATCGCCCTGCGGCCGGCCGTACACCAGGGCCAGGTGGTGCCCCGCCACCAGGTGGTCCTCAGCCTGAGCTTTGATCACCGGGTGGTGGACGGCGGGCCGGCCGCCCGCTTTCTGGATACCGTGCGCCAGTACACCGAGCAACCCCACCTGTGGCTGGGCCGCTGAGGCAGCTGCGCCAGGGACTGGGCCTGCTGGGCCCCGGCATCGCCGTGGCCGCCACCGGGGTGGGGGCCGGAGACCTGATCTCTGGCACCGCGGCCGGAGCGCAGTTCGGCACCGCGCTCCTGTGGGCCGCCGCCTTCAGCGCCCTGCTCAAATTCGCCCTCAACGAGGGCATCGCCCGCTGGCAACTGGCCACCGGCACCACGGTGCTGGAGGGCTGGTGCGCCCACCTGGGCCGGCCCTTTCAATACTATTTCCTCATCTACCTGATCGGCTGGTCCTTCATGGTGGGCGGCGGCCTGATCTCCGCCTGCGGCATCGCCGGCCACACCATGTTCCCCCAGCTTTCGGTCAGCACCTGGGCCATCATTCACTCGCTCGTCGGCGCCGCCCTGGTGCTGTGGGGCCGCTATGCCCTCTTCGAGCGGGCGATGAAGGTGCTCATCGCCCTCATGTTCTTTTCCTTTGTCGCCAGTGCCTGGGTGCTGCGCCCCGAATGGTCGGTGCTGCTGGAGGGCCTCTTGCTCTTCCAGATGCCCCCCGGCTCGGCCAAATCCACCCTCAGCGTCATCGGCGGGGTGGGCGGCAGTCTGACCATGCTCTGTTACGGATACTGGATACGCGAGTCGGGCCGCGGCGGCCCCGAATGGCTGCGGCCCACCCGCATCGACCTGGGGGTGGCCTACAGCCTGACCGGCTTCTTCGGCATGGCGGTGATCCTGCTCTCGGCGCAAATGCACCCCGAGCTGGCCAAGGGCTCGCAGATCGTCATGGGCCTGGCCGGACGATTGGAGGAGGCCATGGGCCCAGTGGGCCGCTGGGCCCTGTACCTGGGCTTCTGGGGCGCGGTGGCCAGTTCCCTCCTGGGGGTGTGGCAGGGTATCCCCTACCTCTTCGCCGATTTTGTCGGGCTCTTCAAGGGGCTGAATCCAGAGGCGCGGGCGGCCATTGTGCAACCCGGCTCGCGCTACTACCGGGCCTTCCTCGCCTTCCTCACCCTGGCGCCCATGACCCTGCTGCTCTTCGACAAACCTGTGGGCAACGTCGTCGCCTACACCGTGGTGGGCGCCCTCTTCATGCCCTTCCTCGCCGGCGCCCTCCTCTACATGAACACCCGCCGCGCCTGGGTGGGGGCCCTGCGCAATGGCTGGCTGGCCATTGTCCTGTTGAGCGCGGCCCTGCTGGTCTTCGCGTACCTGAGCGTCAACGGGGTGGTGGAAGGAGCGGGGTGATGCATACCTTCCGCACGCTGCTGCCAACTCGTTGGCGGTACCTGGGCAGTGAGGGTAGTAAGCACGGGTAAGGGTAGTAATAAGCGTATGGGCAGTTCCATTCGGTCACGGGAGGTCTTCGCATTCGCATGCTCACACTCTTCGACCTGAGCGGCAAGGTGGCCCTGGTCACCGGCGGGGGCGCCGGCGGGGGCATCGGCCACGCCGTGGCCCTGGGCCTGGCCCGGCAGGGGGCAGATGTAGTAGTCCCCGATATCGACGCGGCCGGGGCGGAGCAGACCGCCAAAGAGATCCGCGCCCTGGGCCGGCGCAGCCTCGGTTTGCGCTGCGACGTATCGCAGCCGGCCGAGGTGGAAGCCCTCTTTGCCGCCCTGGACCGGGAGTTTGGGCAGATCGACATCCTGGTCAACAACGTCTACGCCTTCCCCAGCCGGGTGCGGCCCGCCGAGTTGAAGCTGGAGGATTGGGAACTGACCCTGGCCGTCAACCTGCGCAGCTACTTCCTCTGCGCCCAGCAGGCCATCCGCCGCATGTTGGCCCAGGGCAGGGGGGGCAGCATCGTCAACATCAGCTCCATCGCCGGCAGCAGCGCCCTGGGCCGGGGCAACTTCCCCTACAGCGTCAGCAAGAGCGGGGTCAACCAGCTCACCCGCGAGCTGGCCGTGGAATACGCCGGCCAGGGCATCCGCGTCAACGCCATCCAGCCGGCCCAGGTGCTCACCCCCTCCTTCAGGGAAAAGGTGCTGACCAACCCGGTCTTCAACGAGAAGCTCAAGCCCCGCCTGCTCTCGGGCATCCCGCTCAACCGCCTGCTGGAGCCCGAGGAATTCGCCGGGCCGGTGGTCTTCCTCTGCTCAGAGGCGGCCTCGGCCGTCACCGGGGTGCTCTTGCCGGTGGACGGGGGCAACCTGGCCCTCAACGCCGGGGGCAACCACATCTGGCCCAGCGACTGAAGAGCGTGCCCCGTGGCGATCGCCGAACTGAAAACCGCAGTCCTCAAATCCTACGAATACCCCCAGGGCGGCTGGGTATTGGTGCGGGTACGCACCGAGGAGGGGGTGGAAGGGGTGGGCGAGTGCTTCGTGCCCGACCAGAACGGCAGGGGGGTCTTTGCCGCCCAGCAGCTCATCGAACACAGCTTCAAGCCGGCCATCCTGGGCCAGGATACGCTCGATATCGAGGTGGTCTGGGAGCAGCTCTACCGGCTCTGCGCGGGATTGTACGATAGGCGGGGAACCGCCATCCACGCCCTGAGCGGGGTGGACATGGCCCTGCACGACGCGGCCGGCAAGATCCTTGGGGTACCGGTACACAAGCTCCTGGGCGGCTGCTTCCGCCAGCGGGTGCGGGTGTACCTCAGCAGCATCTGGGTGGACCCCCAGGCCCCTCGCATGGCCCTCGAAGACACCGCCCGGTACGCGGCGGAAGGATTCACCGGCATCAAATACTACGGCTGGGCTGGCTTTGGCGGGCAACCCCGGCGCGATACGCAATTGTTGCGCCAGTTGCGCCAGGCCGCCGGCGAGGAGGTGGAATTGATGCTGGACCTGGGCCGGCCCCAGGGACTGGCGGAGGCCCTGGAGATGGCCGCGATGATCGAGGACTCGGGGGCGCGGATCTACTGGTGGGAGGAGCCCCTGTCCAGCAGCGATGACCTCGACAACCTGGCCCGGCTCAATGCCCGCACCCGGCTGCGCCTTGCCGCCGGCGAGGCCGAGTTGAGCGCCTACGCCTTCAGGGATCTCCTGCTCAAAAACGCCGTGGACCTGGTGCAGCCGGACCTCTCCTGGGTGGGCGGCCTGACCGAGGGCCGGCGCATCGCCCAACTGGCCCGGCTCTTCCGGGTGCCCCTGGTGCCCCACAACTGGGGCACGGCCCTGCACTTTGCCGCCAGCATCCACCTGGTGGCCGCCATGCCCGCCGGCTTTCTCTGCGAGTACCCCATCGCCCCCCGCGCCAACGACCGGGGCGGCCCCCAGATCCCCAGCCCGATGATGACCGAGCTGGTCCGCAACCCGGTGGTGGTGGAGAGGGGCTACGCCCTGGTACCCCAGGGGCCGGGCCTGGGCGTCGAGCTGGACGAGGAGGCCGTGGCGCGGCACACCTGCCACTAGCGGGGCTTTACCCGCTGGTGCCGCGGCCCTACATTCTACCCCATGCCTTCGCCCAGGTTCAGACGGCCGCGCCTGAAACCGGCCCAACTGATCATCCTCAGTTTCTCCGGCGTCATTCTCCTTGGCTCGACCCTGCTCTCCCTGCCCCTGGCCACCACCGGCCAGCCCATCCCCTGGATCGACGCCCTCTTCACCGTCACCAGCGCCACCTGCGTCACCGGCCTGACCGTGGTGGACACCGGCGCCTACTTCAGCGGTTTCGGCCAGGTGCTCATCCTGATCTTCATCCAACTCGGCGGCCTGGGTATCACCACCCTCTCGGCGATGATCTTCTACCTCTTCACCGAGTCGCTGCCCCTGCGCGACCGCGAAGTGGTGCTGCGCACCCTGGCCGGCACTCGGGCCGTCACCCCCAGCCTGGGCCAGTTGCTCAGGGCCGTGCTGGTCCTCACCTTGGCCATCGAGTCGGTTGGCGCCCTTCTCCTCACCCTGCGCTTCGCCTTCGACTACCCGCTGCCCAGGGCCGCGTACCTGGGGCTCTTTCACGCGGTTTCGGCCTTCTGCAACGCCGGCTTCGGTCTATTCTCCGACAACCTGGTCGGGTACCAGGGCGACTGGGCGGTCAACTTCACTATCATGGCACTGGTCGTGCTGGGCGGCCTGGGCTTTTCTGTCCTGCTCGAACTCCTGCGCATCGCCCAGGGGCAGCAGGCCTGGGCGCGGCTCTCATTGCACTCCAAGGTGGTGCTTTTCACCACCGCCTTCCTCATCCCTCTGGGGGCGTTGGTCATCTACGGTATGGAGCACGGCAACATCCTGCGCGGCATGTCCGCCTCCACCCAGTTCCTGGTCTCCCTCTTCCAGTCCATTTCCCTTCGCACCGCCGGCTTCAACACCGTGGACATCGGCCACCTCACTGACCCCACCCTCTTCTTCATGATCATGCTGATGTTCATCGGCGGGGCCTCGGGTTCTTGCGCCGGGGGCATCAAGGTCAACACCTTCGCCCTGCTGGTGGCCCTCACCTGGAGCCGGCTGCACGGCCGCAACGACGTGGAGATCTTCGAGCGGCGCATCTCCCCCTGGGCCATCCCCCGGGTGATCACCCTGGTCATCCTCTCGGTGTGTTTCGTCACCTTCATGGTGCTCTTGCTCTCCCTGGCCGAGCAGGGCATGCTCTCGCACCAGCAGAGCCGGGGCGCCTTCATGGAGGTGGTCTTCGAAGCCTTCTCGGCCTTTGGCACCGTGGGCTACTCCACCGGCCTGACCCCCCACCTGAGCACCCCGGGCAAGGCGTTGATCATCCTGCTGATGTTCGTGGGCCGGGTGGGGCCGCTTACCCTGGGGGCCTTGTTCACCGAGCGCAAGAAACGCCCGCTGCGCTACCCGGAAGAAAACGTGCTGGTAGGCTGAAGAAGGAGCTTGTGCGATGAAGAACTTTCTCGTCCTGGGCCTGGGCAGCTTTGGCATGGCCCTGGCCAAGGAGCTGCAGCAGTTGGGCAACGAGGTGGCGGTGGTGGACAGCGACGAAGACCGCATCAACCGGGCCCGCGAGTTTGTCGACAAGGCCCTCATCGCCGACGCCACCCAGCGCGAGACCCTCGACGAATTGCACATCAAGGCCTTCGACACCATCGTCGTCAACCTGGGGGCCGACCGCATCGACGCCAGCATCCTGGCCACCCTGCACCTCAAGCAGATGGGCGCCCGCCACGTGGTGGTCAAGGCCAATACCGAGGACCACGCCACCATCCTCGACCTGATCGGCGCGGACCAGGTGGTCTTCCCCGAGCGGGACATGGCCGTGCGCCTCTCCTACGTGCTGAGCACCAACGTGCTCGACCAGATCCCGGTGGCCCCCGGCTTCCGCATCGTCGAGATGGGCGTGCCCCTCCCCTGGGTGGGCAAGAGCCTGGCCGAACTGGACGTGAGCAACCGCTACAAGGTGCAGGTGATCATCATCAAGCAGGCCGTGCCCGAGCAGATCCTGCTCCCCACCGGCCGCTTCGTGCTCAAATCCAGCGACGTGATGGAGATCCTGGGGCAGGACGAAGATTTGAGGAGGTTCCAGGAAACGGTCAAGTAGCCGCCCTCAAGAGACCTGGTGACGAAAATTACCCGCTCAGTATGGCGCTAGCCCCGTCTTGCGATCTGGCTCCCCGGTCTAAGGCCTGGCCGCACTTTCGAATCTGGCTCAGAATCTGCCTATAGCTTCGCTCAGTCCCAACTCGCAGAAAGACTGACGCAAAACACCTGAGGGCGCCAACTGCAACCACTGGTTGCGGTGTGCTTGTTGCTTTTCCCCTACCGGCACCGAGTCGATCACCGACAGGGCGAATTCTCGCACCAACTCTACCCTGCATTCCAGCACGAGATCTGCCCTGGTGACTCTGCCACTAGCAGAGTAGGCGAAGCAGCGTCTGATACTGCGTTTCGCACTCTCTTGCTCAGCGGGCGCAATCTGTGTTTCACGCCAATTCTCCTCTGGTACGAGGAGCACGGTTATTCCGCGGGCGGTGACAACTTCTGCAGTTCGTTGTGCGTCAGCGGGAATCTGGACATTCTTGTACATTGGCCATATGTCGCACATGCTGTAGTCGGCACAAGGACTGGCGCGCTGAAATGTGAAAAAATCAGGGTAAGCGAAAAAATCCCCCCCCCGCCTGCGGTAGCAATCGTAAAATGCCGTGACGTACGCCATGATCAAAGTGACAGCGCCCAGGCCGTCGCAGCTATGCGGCATCAAGACTCCGACGCGCTCACAGTCTGTCACCTGAGCAAAGAAGAGTTCGTGAGCTACCTCACAACCTTGCCATTCAATTCTAAAGTCCTTACCCCTAATGCTGGTGCTGTGCATACCCTGAAGACCCTCCTGAGTCCTGAAACTGCGCGAAAAGCCTCACTAGCCTTTCTGGTTTCAACCGCAAACCCCTCCCAGGTGTCGCCGCCGTTGTTGCTGTGCCAGAGGGATCCCCCTGGCAGGTGGCGTACAGGCCTGCCGGTGACCCGGGGTCCACTACCAGGCTGATATGGGGCCTGGGCGTCGGCCTCTGCTCATAGGTCTGCCCGTCATCGACGCTGCGCCAGGTGCCCTGGATGCCGGTGGCGTACACCACCTCCGGATTGGCAGGGGTCCGGATCAGGGTATAGAAGCCGGGAGCGCGCGACAACGCCCCCCTACGGGAATGGTAACCGCTGGCTAGTCGGCAGCCAAATCTTTTTTCCCCCTTGGCCCGCCTGCGGCCAACAAAAAAACCGGCCCAGCCGACCAGGGCAGGACCGGTTCATGGTGCCGCGCACCGGCGGTAAAGGGCTCACCCGGCGGTGTACTCCGCCTCGACCGTCACTGCCCCCCCGGGGCCCACCGGGACAAAAACCACTTCCTCGCCGTAGCGCCGCACCGGCTGGCAGTCGCCCTGCCCGCCGCCGACCTGCACCCGCACCAGGGGGACCCCGGCGTGCCGGGCCGGCAACATCAGCTGCAACTCGGCCGGCCGCGGCGACCCGCTCACCTCCAGGCGCAGGCGCCCGGACTCCGGCTGCCACTGCACCCGCTCGCAGCGGCAGGCGGCCCGGCCCTCCCAGAAGGTCGCCCACTGGTCGAAGGACCACACCGGCATGCCGCGCCGCGCCGCCTGCACCAGCACCTCGATCCCCTGCTCGCCGGAGAACTTCACCCAGTTGCTGGGATGAATGCAGGTAGCGTACGGGGTGTGCAGGCGCCCGGCGATATCGGCGAGGATGCGGCCCAGCATCGCGGCAAAGGCCGCCGGCGTGTACTTGTAGGAATAACCCGACGCGCCGAACAGGAGGTCGTCGGCCAGGTGGGTATGCTGCTGGTACACCCCGACAAGCCGGCCCGAAGGCCAGCAGAAACGCATGGGCAAGGCCGCGCCAAAGGGCGCGTAGGGAGCGGGTTGGCGGAAACGGCCAAAGCCGCCGGAGAAGTAGTTGCCCTCCATACCCACCCCCAGGCGCGCCATCACCTCGACGATCTCGAGATACCCGGCCCAGGCGGTGCAGTGGTTGCGCAGGGTGCGGGCCCGCCCGCCAAAGTGCTGCTCGAAGAAACGCACCTGCCGCTCGAACTCGGCCAGGCGCTCCCCCACGGGCCGACCATCGAAGGGGCGCAGATCCGGGTGCGGCCCCAGGTCGTGGTGCTGCCGGTAGCGGGCCAGGTCGGCCGCCGTGGAATGGGTGCGCTCGGGGATCAGATAGAGATTCATGCGGCCCCCTCCGGCGCGCACCGCCGCGAACTCGGCCTCGTTCCACGCCACCTCGGCCTGGTCCTCGTCCCCCGAATAAACGACCAGGCCCGGCGCACCTTGGGGCAGGTGCCACAGCAGCGGCGCCGGGCCGGGCAGCGCCCGCCGCACCACCTCCACCAGCAGGCGGGCCAGCAGATCGGCAAAGGGAATCCAGCCCTCGGTGTGCGGGCCCAGATCAAAGGCCAGGTGTGAAGGCCGGGCGCAGTCGCCAGCCGGCTGCTGCTCGGCCCGGTCCGGGTCCCCCTGGCGCAAGAGCAGCACCGCCAGGGGCAGGTCGAAGGCAAAAAGCACCACCTGCCCGGCGCCCACGGGCACCTCGAAAACCCCGGGCAGGTCGCGGTCGTGGTGCTCGGGGTATACCAGCTGCCCCAGCACCCGCGCCCCGGTGGCCCCCTCCAGGCGCCGGGCCCGGCCCACCACCGGCAGCAGTTCTCCGGCCAGGCCCGGCGTGGGCAGGGCCGAGGGCAGCAGCCACACCGGGGTGGCCAGCTCGCCGGTGATTGCCAGGCCGCAGGCCCGGGCCAGGGTCTCGTCCGGGCCGCAGACCACCACCGTGCCCCCGGCGCGGGCAAAGGCCAGCGCCCCTTCGCCGCCGGCCCCTGCCGGACACAGCAGCACCGGGGTCTGGCGCGGGTCGAGGACGCCGGCCGCCGCCGGGTCGATCGTCCCATATTCGGCCAGGCCCCAGGTGTGCAGGATCTGCGCGACGTACGCCGCCAGCCCCTCACCGGGAGACTGCAGGATGGCGACGCGCATCAGTCTGCCTCGCCGGCCGGGGCCTGGCCCAGGGTGCGCTGCGGCCCGGGGCGGAAATCGGGCACCCGGCGGGGCCGGCTGCCCTCGGCAATGGAGTCGGCCGCCAGGATCGCCGGGGCGGCGGTGTCCAGGGCGCGGTACAGGTCCAACTCCAGCGGGCGGCCGTGCAGAACCGCGTCGCAGAAGGCGGCGTGTACGTAGTAGTCGGCATCGCCGTGGCCGCTGTTGCGGGCCTCTTCTGGGGCATCCTCGCGGGCAAACCCCCAGTCCACCTCCTCCCACTCGGTGCTGCCCGAGTCGGCCAACCAGACCTTGGCCTTCTCGTGGTTGGCCCGCCGCCACTCCACACAGCCGCCGGTGCCCATCACCTGGTACCAGTGGTGGTCGCGGTGTGGGATGGGCTGGGTGAAACCGGCGGCCAGGCGCAGCACCGCGCCTTTCTCGGTCTTCATCAGCGCCACCTGGATATCGGCCTGGTGGATCTGGGGGTGGGCGGCGCTGGGTGCGTCGGTACCCATGCCCACCACCTCGACCACCCGGTCGTCGAGCACCTTGAGCATCGGGCCCAACTCGTGGGGCAGGTAATGGATGGGCTGCATGCCCTGCAGCCAGGTGGGTCTTGCCTCTGGGTGCCGGGCCAGGTCCTCGACCGGGCAGAACTGCCCAGTGGCCGGGTCCTGGAAAAACTGCCTGGTGCCGTAGTAGCCGAGGTACTGCCCCTCGCAGAAGGTGATCTTGCCCAGGCGGCCGGCGCTCACCAGTTGCCGCCAGCGCTCGACGAACCCCCAGTAGCGGGTCTGCTCGGCCAGGTGGAAGATCCTGCCCGAGCGCTCGGCGGCCAGGGCGATGTGCCAGCAGTCCTCGATGCTGTGCGCCGCCGGCACCTCGGCGCTGACGTGTTTGCCGGCCAACAACGCCTCGGCCGCCAGCGCCCCCTGCTCGGGGCAGCGCACACACAGGGCCACGGCCTCCACCTGCGGGTCGGCCAGCAGGTCCTCGTAGCGCTGATACCGGCGCACCTCGGCGCGGTTTTCAAGCACCGCCAGCGCCCGCTCGTGCAGCGCCACGATGGGATCGCACAGGGCCACCACGCGGTAGCCCTTGAGGCGCTGCAAGAGTTTGAGCCAGCCCAGACCCCGCCCTCCCAGGCCTACCAGGCCGATCTGGATCTCCGCCATCACCCTCCTCCCGCTCGCTCAGGCAATAAAGGAACAGCAGTAGTCGGTGAGGGTCCGGACCCTCAGGCTGAACTTGGCTTTGGCCGGTACCTCGAAGGACTCGCCTCCCTTCACCGGCTGCCAGGCCTGCGCCCCCGGCAGCAACACCTCCAACTCGCCGGCCAGGATCTCCATGATCTCCTTTTCGGCGGTGTTGAACTCGTACTCCCCCGGCAGCATGATGCCCAGGGTCTTCTTGGAGCCGTCGGCGAAGAGCACCGTGCGGCTGGTGACCTTGCCCTCGGAGTAGACGTTGGCCTTCTTGACCACGGTGACGTTGGAGAACTCGCTCATCGGCGGATCCTTTCGGTGGTTGCCGGCATGGCGCGGCCCCGCCAGGTGGCAGGGTGGGACCGGGTGTGTGGGTGCTGCTGCTCTTTAGGGGCCGTCGACAAAGTGGTGGCGCACGGCCAGCAGGTTGGCCGCGGCGGTAAGGAAGCCGGCGATGACCAGCCATTTGAGCCGACTGCCGTGGCTGCCCCGCAGCCCGCGCAGGTACAGGTACGCGGCGAAAAAGGCCCAGGAGGGGATGGCCATCCAGGTCTTGGTGTCGCTGCGGGCCAGGTACTCGCCGGGGGCGCCAAAGAGCCAGAGGATACCCATGCCCAGCCCCAGGGTGAAGAAGGCGAAACCCACCGCGGCGAAGCGGTAGGTGGCGCTGGCCGCGGTGTCGAGGGCCGGCAGCAGGCTGTTGAGCCGGCCCATTTTGAGCAGGCGGCCCTGGGCTAGGTAGATGGTGGCCGAAGCAAAGGCCAGGGCAAAGCCCACGTTCCCCAGCAGGGTAGCCCCCACGTGTACCCCCAGCCAGGGATAGTGCAAGAGCACCGAGGTGGCACCCTCCAGCCGCACCGGCATCAGCAGCAGATAGAGGAGCCCAAAGAAGGCCAGCGGGGCCAGGAGCAGGTTGAGGCGGCGAATCTGGGTGCGGCGCTCCAGGACCAGGCCGGTGGCCAGGCCGGCGATAATTAGGAGCGAGATGACCGGCAGCAGGTTGGAGAAAGGCGAGAGCCCGGAAAAGAGAAAATGCATGAGGATGCCCACTGCGTGGATCGCCAACCCCCACGACAGGGCGCGGCCGCCCCACTCCTCCCAGGTTCCCTGCCGGCGCAGGAAGTGGCTCAGGTAGAGCAGGGCCCCGGCCAGGTAGAGCAGCAGGGAGATCCCCAGAAAGGTGAAACAGGCGGCCGTCATCTCAGCCCTCTTGCTCCGGCGGCTCGCCCAGCCCAAAGAGCCGGCGCACCGTGTCGAGGCGCAGGTACCCGTCCTGGGTGTTGGCGAACTCGCGGATCTGGACCAGGGGCTGGTGGAGCATCTTGTTGGCATAGCCCCGCAACATGCTCTCCACCGCCTGCCGGTCCTGGTCCGAGAGATGGGCCAGCTTGGCGGACCAGCGGTCGAGTTCGGCCCGGCGCAACGCCTCGGCGCGCCGGTTGAGGGCCTGGATCAGCGGGCCGGTGCTCTGGGCGTTGAACCAGCGCAGGAACCCCTTTAGCTCCTCCTCGATCAAGCTCTGGACCTTAAGGATCTCGCGCTCCCGCTCCTGGCGGTTGGCGCAGACTACCTGCTCGAGGTCGTCGATATCGAAGAGAAAGACGTTGTCCAGCTCTTTGACCGCTGGATCGATGTCGCGGGGTACGGCAATGTCGATGAGAAAGAGGGGCCGGCCCCGGCGCTGGCGCATCACCTGCTGGATGGCGGGGCGCAGGAGCACGAAGCCGGGGGCCGAGGTGGAGGAGATGACGATGTCCGCCTGGGCCAGGGCCGAGGATAGCTGGTCGAAGGGCAGGGCCTCCCCCTGGAAGCGGCGGGCCAGGTCCTGGGCCCGCTCGAGGGTGCGGGTGGCCACCAGGAGTTTGCTGATGCCGCTCTCCACCAAGTATTGAGCGGTCAGCTCGGCCATCTCCCCGGCGCCCAGGAGCAGGGCCTGCCGGCCTTCGAGCCGCTCGAAGACCTGGCCGGCCAACTCCACCGCCGCGGTGCTGATGGAGAGCCGGCCGTGGCCGATCTGGGTTTCGGTGCGGGCCCGCTTGCCCACATGCAGGGAGCGCTGGAAGAGTTCGTTGATCAGCAGGCGGGCAGCGCCGTTCTGCTGGGCCGCCTCCAGGGCGAGGCGAACCTGGGCGAGGATCTGCGACTCGCCGATGACCAGGGAGTCGATGCCGCAGGCCACGCGGAAGAGGTGTCCGGCCACCTCGCCGTCGCGGTGCTGGTAGAAGTGGGGGCGCAGGGCCTGTGCATCCACTCCGTGGGTCTCGGCCAGGAAGCGCCACAGCCCCTCTTCGGCCTGATCCTCG
Source organism: Candidatus Handelsmanbacteria bacterium (assembly GCA_016867395.1). GTDB lineage: Bacteria > Latescibacterota > UBA2968 > UBA8231 > UBA8231 > SICG01. Next base: position 35,248 of record VGJS01000005.1, on the reverse strand, counting down.
CTGGCGGCGTAGATCTCAGCGCGGTTGCAGGTGGAGAGGATGGCCGCCTCGTGCAGGCCGTAGCGGCCGGTCAGTTCCTTGAGCGCCTGGGGCAGAACCGGCTCGGGGAAGGCCAGCTTCTCGCGGACCTCCACCGGCGCGGTGGTGTGGTTGAGGCCGAGGGCCAGGATGTGCACGCTGGGTTCCGCCGGGCTGGGGTTGGGGGCCGATCTTTAGGAATAACCGCAAAACCCCCCTACCCGGCAAGCGCGCCGGCCACCCGGTCGGCCAGGGCGTGGGCGCTCTTGACGCAGTCGGCCACCGAGATGCCGCCGCGGAAATTCCCCCCCAGGTACAGCCCCGGGTGCCGGGCCTCGCAGTCCTCCACCGCCCCCATCAACTGCCGGTGCCCCACCTGGTACTGGGGAATTGCCCGGGGCCAGCGGAAGATCCGCTGGAGATCGGGCCGCGGCGCCAGCCCCAGCAGGTCCTTTAATTCCGCCGCCACCGCGTCCATCAACCTGTCCTCAGGCCACAGCGCGTGTTCCGGCTGGCGGCTACCCCCCACAAACACCGTCAGGGCCAGGCCGCCCTCGGGCGCCCGGCCGGAGAAGAGCGAGGAGTTCCACAGGGAGCCGAGGATCTGGCGCTGTTCGCGGCGGGGCACTAGAAACCCGAACCCATTGAGCGGACGGGCAAGGGGATTGCGGCGGTAGCCGCAGAAGACCACCGCCACCGGGGGGTAGTAGATCTGGGCCAAGGCCCGGCGGGCCTCGGCGCAGTCGAAACCTATTTCCAGCCCCTCGTAGGTGTAGGCCGGAATGGTGAGGACCACGGCGCGGGCCCGGACCGGGGCCTGGCCCTCCAATTCCAGGGAAAACCCCGCCCCTTCCGGGCGCAGCCCCCGCAGCGGGGCGCGGGTCCGCACCTTGTCCCCCAGGGACCGGGCCAGGGCGTCGATCAGGGCCTGCAACCCCTCCCTGAAGGAGAAGGACTGGGCGCTCTGCTTGGACTGTTCCTGCCGTTTGCGCCGCTCGCGCGCCCCCAGGATCGCCCCCTTGATGAGGCTCCCGTAGCGCTGCTCCAATTCCCACAGCCGGGGGAAGGCGCTGCGCACGCTCAGCTTCTCGGGCAGCCCGGCAAAAACCCCCGAGACAAAGGGGTCGATGGCGTAGTCGAGGAACTCGCGGCCCAGGCGGCGCTCGACGAAATGGGCCAGGTCCTCGTCCTCGTCGGGGTTGGCGCGGCCGATGAAGGGCTCGGCCAGCAGGCGCAGCTTGGCCCGCCCTGAGAAGAGCCCTGTGCCTAGCAGGGCCGTCGGCCCCAGCGGCACGGCGTGCAGCCTGCCACCCCGCACCACGTAGCGGTTCTTGGAGGCCGGGGCGGCGTACTCGAACTGGCCGTCGATCCCCAGGCCGGCAAAGAGCTGGCGTAAGAGCGGCGTGGTCTCCTGGGCGCTGTTGGGCCCATGCTCGACGAGGAACCCCTCCTCGCGGCTGGTTCGCATGGTCCCCCCCAACCGGGCCTGGGCCTCGTACACGCAAACCGGAAGGCCCTGCCGGTCGAGCAGGTGGGCCAAGGTCAGGCCAGTGACACCGGCGCCGATCACCGCCACCGGGGTGGGGTGCGCATCGCTCATAAAATGCTCTTTTTTCGCTTGCAGGTGGGTGTGGTGCCGAGGTATATTAAAGAAGCCTTTGGTTCATCCTGGGCCGGACGCGGTCCAGGGATGTCCCCTCTGCCCGCACGGTGCGGGCACGTTTAAAGAAAGGAGGTGGTCCATAATATGGAATCCACAGGGAGGTCTATCACCTGAGTCTTAACTCCAGGTGGTAGCCGCCTGGAACAGGACGGCCCGTCCGCGCGGACCCGCTGTCCTCAGCTAAAATCGGGCGCATCCGAAAGATGCGCCCGATTTTTATTGCGCCACGCCACAAGATCACCCCGCCGGCAACCCTCCGTCAAGCCTCCAATCCGTAGTCCCTGATCTTCTGCACCAGGCCCCAGCGGCTCATGCCAAGCTCCTCGGCGGCGTGGGTGCGGTTGCCCTGGTGCCTTTCGAGGGCCCCGGCGATCAATTCCCGCTCCACCTGGGCCAACACCTCCTTGAGTTTGCCCCGCCTCGGGGCCGCGGGGGCCACCGCGCCGGCCAGCCGCGCCGAGAGATGGCCCGCGTCGATGCGCGCCTCGCCGGCCCCCCAAAGGGCCGCCCGCTTCACCTCGTTCTGCAATTCGCGGACGTTGCCGGGCCACTCGTGGGCGCACAAAACGGTACATGGCCCTGGCGGTGAACCCTGCGGGGGCGCGGGGATCGCGCTGGCGCCTCTGCCCCAGGAAATGCAGGGCCAGTTCGGGAATGTCCTCCCGCCGCCGGCGCAGCTGAGGCAGTTCGATGGGGAAGATGTTGAGGCGGGATTACAGGTCCTCGCGGAAACGCCCCTCGGCCACGGCCTTTTTCAGGTCGCGGTGGGTGGCGGCGATGACCCACACGTCCACATGCCGCACCTGCTCCTCTCCCACCCGGCGGATCTCGACCTCCTGCACCGACCTCAAGAGGCGCACCTGCAGCGTTGGGGTGGTTTCGCCGACCTCATTGAGGAAAAGGGTGCCCCCGTGGGTGGTCTCGAAGAGCCCGGGCCGGTCGTTCAAAGCCCCGCTGAAGGCGCCCTTCCGGCGCCCGAAAAGCTGGCTCTTCAGCAGTTGCTCTGCCATGGCCCCGCAGTTGACCGCCACGACGGGCCGCTGGCGGCGCGGCCCCTCCTGGCGGATGCAGCGGGCCAGCAACTCCTTGCCGGTGCCAGTCTCGCCGCACAACAGTGCCGTGGTGTTGCTGTCCACCACCACCCCCAGCAACTGTTACACCCCCTCCACGGCCCGGCTCTTGCCGATCACCCCCTTGAACCCTCCCTCCTGGTTCTGCACGGCCTGGCGCAGGGTGAGGTTCTCCTGCTCCAGGCGGGCAATGCGCAGCATGGCGCAGATGCGCGCCCCCAGCTCGGCCTGGTCGATGGGCTTGGTCAGGTAGTCGTCGGCCCCGGCGTCCAGGCCGCCCACTATGTCGTAGTTGGAGGCCCGGACCGTGACCATGATCACCGGCAGGGCCTGCCAGGGGGGGGCGGCCCGCAGGTGTTTGAGCACCGCCATCCCGTCCATGCCCGGCATCATCCAGTCCAGGAGCACTAGATCGGGCTTGCACACAGCCAGCCGCTCCAGGGCCTCCTCGCTGCTCTGGGGGGCGCAGGTCTGGTAGCCCTGGTCCTCCAGTTCCTGCTCCAGCAGGTCCACGTTGCGCGGCTCGTCGTCGACGACGAGGATCTTGGCGGGCATGGTTCCTCTTTCGGCGGAGATGGTTTTCGACCTTGGCCCAGAGCTTTTCCTCGGCGATGGGCTTGGCGAGGTAGTCGTCGAATCCGCCGGCACAGACGCGCTCCTGGTCGCCGGCCATGGCGTGGGCGGTCACCGCGATCAGCGGCAGACCCTCCAGCTCCGGGTCGGCGCGCAGCTGCCGGGCCACCTCGTACCCGTCCATGCCGGGCAGGGAGATGTCGAGGAGCACCAGGTCGGGCCGCTCCCGCCTGGCCAGTTCCAGCCCCTGCTGGCCGTCGGGGGCCTCGACCAACTGGTAGCGGTCTTCGAGCAGCTGGACCAGCAGGTCGGAATTCATATCCACGTCTACCACGATCAGAAACTTCTTCATGGGAAAGCTCCAGCGGAATGGCATTGACCGAGAGGCCGGCTGGTTCGGTCAATCGAGAAAGGCGGTAGCGCTATCTGTATTGGACAGAGCTAGCTCAGCCTGGTCAAGAGGAGACCGCAATACCCTCCATAGTCGCCGATCCACAGGGTGAACCGCGTTCCCTTTCCCACCTGACTCTCCACCGCGACACTCCCGGCCAGCAGTTCCACCGACTTCCTGACGATAGCCAACCCCGTGCCCTCTGGCCGGCGCCGCTGGCCCTCCACCTGGCGGAACTGCTCGAAGATATGGGGAAGTGCCTCGGCCGGGATGCCGATGCCGGTGTCGACCACCGACAGTTCCACTACCCCGTCGACTGGCTTGGCCGTTACTGCGATGCTCCCCCGCTCGGTGAACTTCACCGCGTTGCTCAAGAGGTACATCAGCACCCGCCGCAGGCAGTCGGGGTCGGTGCGCAGAGGGGAAGCGAGGCCAACTGCTGCTTCAGTTCCACCCCAGGCCTGAGCAGTGCGAAAACCGTCGCCGCGCATTCCTGCACCAGTTTTCGCAGATCCACCGGCTCAGGCTTGATTTCGATGCGGCCGGCTTCCACCCGCGACAGGTCGAGGATGCCGTTGATCAGCACCAGCAGATGGTCGGCGCTGAGCGGGACATTCTTGAGGTTCTGGTACTGGCGTTCGTCCAGGGCATCTCCGGTCTTTCGCAGCAGAATGCGGGTCTAGCCGACGATGGCGTTCATCGGGGTGCGCAGGTCGTGGGACATGCGCGAGAGGTACTGGGACTTGTGCTGATTGGCCTCTTGGATCTGGGCATTGGCCGCTTCGAGGGCGCGGTTCTGCGCTTCGACCTCTTAGTAAAGCTCAAGGAAGTCGGGTCCCCGAGGCGAGGTCCAGGCGATACCGAACTTCTTCGAGATGGGCCGGGCGCCTCAGTGGATGACCCGGTCGCCTTCTTCGTCGATTAACATGATGTTGCACCAGCTCCGCTGGGTGCCGGTGTGCAGCAACTCGCGGAACATGACCGCCACCACCCGGAGCAGGTCATCGCCGACGCGCATGGACAAGACCTCGTACCGCACCCGCGCCGCCGCCGCCTCTATCGCCAGGCAACGGCTGGCTGAATCGAGTTCCCCGGCTTGCTTCCGCACCTGTTGCTCGAGTTCGTCAATGCGCGCATCGCGGGGATCGGGGGCTGCGAGTGGTCCTGCCTGGGGGGGCGGGAACAGGTGCCTACTTGCGGATCACCAGGCTCTTCGGTTCTGGGTGCTGGGAGACCACCTCGTAGGCCAAGGCCAAGGCCTTCGAGCGCACCGCGCTCAGTTCCTTGCTGCTGATCTTGTGCATCGGGTTCTTGGGGCCAAGGGTCGAGGCCGAGAGGGAGGTCGCGATGGCGACGGCGGCGATGTTCAGGGTGCGCTTCATAGGTGGGCTCCTTTTGTTGGGTTTCGTTGTCGTCTTTGCGTTGGTTGTTTCGTCTGCTTCTGGCAGGGGTTATCGCAAGGGCTGTGCCACGCCGCAAGGCAGTGGGTCAGCGCTCGCCCCAATCTCTTTCTATGGGCATGAAAAACAATATCTTGCTATATTTTCAGCCATTGCGGCAGCGCCAGGGCCAGCGCAGGTATCGAGGAAATGGACGGCTGGGAGCGGGGATGATCTCAACTATTGAGAAGTAGCAGGTTAATCGGCACTGTCCAACAATTTGACAGCACTGACAACAAACGGGTCAGCCAGGGTTCCGGCTGGCCGTGGCCCGGATACAGGGGGTTGAGCATATCATGGCGGTGAAGCTGCTCTGCTGGAACGTAAACGGCATTCGTTCGGCAGCGACCAAGGGTTTTCTGTCCTGGCTGGCCAAGGCCAGACCGCTGGTGCTCTGCATCCAGGAGGCCCGCGCCCGCCCCGAGCAGGTGGACCCGGAACTGGTTGCCCCGCGCGGGTACCGAAGCTGGTGGGCCTGCGCCGAAAAAAAGGGGTACAGCGGGGTGGTCATCTACAGCCGGGTCGAACCTCTCGATGTTACCCAAGGGCTGGGCATCCCCCGCTTCGACGGCGAGGGCCGGCTGCTGGCCGCCCGTTTTGCGGACTTCACCATTGTGAACACCTATTTCCCCAACGGCCAGCGCGACCACGCCCGGGTGCCCTACAAGATGGAGTTCTGCGAAGCTTTTATGGAGTTCTGCGCAGCCCGGCGTGCCCGGGGTGAGCGTTTGATCCTGTGTGGGGACTTCAACACCGCCCACCGCGAGATCGACCTGGCCCGGCCCCGGGAGAACCAGAACACCACCGGCTTTCTGCCCCTGGAAAGGGCATGGATGGACCGCTTCATCGCGGCGGGGTACGCGGATATCTTCCGCGCCCTCAACCCGGCGCCCGGCCATTATACCTGGTGGTCCAACCGCTCGGGGGCGCGGGAGCGCAACATCGGCTGGCGCATAGACTACCACTTCATCTCCCCGGAACTGCGGGGGCGGGTGAAGCGGGCCTATCACCTGCCCCAGGTGCTAGGTTCTGACCATTGCCCCATAGGGATAGATTTGCACAAATGAAGGAGTATCTACCGTGAACCCCTTGCGCGGATGCCTGCTGCTGCTCCTGGCCCTGGCCTGGCCGGCCGGCGCCCAGGACCTGCCCCTTTACACCTGCTGGAAAGCCGCCCACCCCCCGGCCATCGATGGCAAGGGGGACGAAGTGGTCTGGCAGGAAGCCTCCCCGGTGGAATTGGTGGACGTGTCTTCCCTCAGCGGCGACCGCTACCACCCGCGCCGCACCGAGGTCCGCATGCTCTGGGACGCCCAGCATTTCTACTTCTACTTCTCCGCCGCCGACCCGGACGTGTGGTCCACCTACAACCAGCGCGACATGCAGTTGTACGAGGAGGAGGTGGTGGAGATCTTCATCGACCCCGACGGCGACGGCCAGAACTACGCCGAGGTGGAACTCAACCCCCTCAACGCCGTCCTCGACCTCCTGCTCTCCAAACCCTGGAGCCAGGGCGGCAAAGGCTACGATGCCTGGAACCCCGCCCTGCGCAGCGCCGTCCAAGTGAGCGGCACCCTCGGCAATGCCGCGGACGTGGACCAGGGCTGGAGCGCCGAGATCGCCCTGCCCTGGGCAGACCTGGTTTCGCCCCTGGCCGATGTGCCAGGGGGGATGAGGCTGCCCCCCCAGCCGGGTGACGAGTGGCGCCTCAACCTCTACCGCTTCGAGCAGGTACGGCAGAGCGGGGCCCGCAACGAGGTACAGGCCAGCGCCTGGTCGCCGGTGGGCCGGGTTGATTTCCATGTGCCCGAGCGCTTCGGCCGGGTGGTCTTTGGCAGCCGGCTCACCGCCGTCTACGCCCAGTCCTGGGCCCAGGTCAAGGCCGAACAGAAATCGCCGGGTCCTTAAAACCTTTCGCCCGGCTCCCCGGTCTAAAAGACAACCCAACCGCGCCGCCCCAGGGGTGGCGCCCGCAACCAAGGAGTCCGAAAGATGAAAACCTTCAGTATCCTACTCTGCGCCGGACTGGTGCTCGCCGCTGGCACCTTCAGCGCGGCAAATGCCGGCGGCCGCGGGCACGGGACAAAGCAGGGCCAGGGTCGGGTCTTCCAGCAGCTCAACCTCAGCGACGAGCAGAAGGCCCAGTTCGAGGCCCTGCGCAGCGAGTTCCGGCAGCAGCAACAGGCCCTGCGCGAGCAGATCAGGGCCGGCACCCTCTCCAAGGAAGAGGGCCGGGCCCGGCTTCAGGCCGGCGCCGAGGCCCACCGCACCGCCCTGGAGGGCATCCTCACCAAGGAGCAGCGCCAGCAGTTGGCCGAACTGAAGCAGAATGCCCCCGCCGGCCGGGGCGGCGAGGGCGGCATAGTGGGGCACGGCAAGGGCCGGGGTAAGGGCGGGCACGGCATGATGGGCAAGGGCGGGCCCAACCTGGGCCGCATGGCCGAGGCCCTGGGCCTGAGCGAGGAGCAGAAAACCCAGTGGCAGGAAGTGGCCAAGGAGCACCGCGCCGGGATGGAGGAGCTGCGGCAATCCGGGCAGAAGCCCGACCCGGAGGCCATGCGCCAGCTCTTCGCCGAGCACCTCAAAGCCCTCGAAGCCATCCTCACCCCTGAGCAGCTTCAGAAGTGGGAGGAGCACAAGAACAACTGGAAAGGGCGCCACCCTTCACCGCCCGCACCGGCGGCAGGAGACGCCTCAGGAGCAGCCACCAAACCCGCAGCGCCCACAGAGCAGACCTGGGGTGACATCAAGACGCAGGGCAAGTGAAACTGCCGTGAACGCCGGAGCGAAAAGACACTTCGGCTTCCCTCCGGCGCTCGCCTGCGGACCCAGGGCCGCGGCCTTTTTTTTTCTCGCCTCTGGCTCTATTTTATACCCCAAAAAAAGGATCACCTATGCCCCTGGAAGCATGGATGCGAATCGGCCAACCCCTCGAAACCGTGGTGGACAACTATGCGCAGATCTTCGATGCCTGGGAAGCGGGCGGGGTGAAAGGGCTGGTCTTTGGCCGGCTCCTCTTCAGCGACGACCAGGGGAAGTTCACGGTGCCAGCCTTTCCGGCCAAACCCGAGGCGTACACCAGCCGCGGAATGGCCGTGGACCCGCGCCCAGGCGGGCAAGACGCGGCCAAGGAGAAACGGCTGCACGCCATGCTCGACGACGCCAAAAACCGGGGCTGGCTCACTTTGGTTTTCTGCCCCGGCTCTGGCTGCACGCCGGCCAAACCCCTGCCCGCGGACGAGGACCCCTACCGGGCCCAGTACCACGCCGCGGTCTGGGACGAGGTCTTCTCCGCCTTCCCCCAGGTGGACGGCGGGATCAACGACGGCTGGACCGAATCGGCCTACGAGTTGCAGTACCACCATGGCAACGCGGTGTTCCGCGAGTTGAGCGAAAACGCCAAGACCACCGCCAGGGCCCGCGGCTGCGACGTGGAGCGCCTGGACCGGGGCCGGCAGCACCTCCTCAACCGCTTCCGCTCCCTGACCCCGGCCCAGGTGCGCTACTACGGGGCGCACGGGGTCTTGTCCTCCATGAACCTCTTCGATGTGGACGAGGACTCCACCTACTGGCTGCGATGGCGGCGGGAGGGCGGGCTCAAGGAGGGCCAGGCCGTGCGCGCCGCCCTGGACAAACTGCCCCGCCGGCTCCTCCTGGGCAACGGCCTGCGCTCGGCGGTGTTCTCGGGCATGACGGCGTTTGATTTCCTGGCCTGGAGCGAGGTGCTCGACTTCCTGCTGGTCAAACACTACTTCTGGCAGCGCGGCTTCGACGGCATGTACGGCACCGTCACCCGCTGGGTGAAGCAGGTCGCCGCCTGGAACCCCCCCCTCACCGAAGCCGATTGCTTCACCGTGGTCAAAGCCTGGCTGGGAGTTGACCTGCCCGGCGTGACCTGCCTGGCCGACATGGACCTGGGCTTCCCGCAGGTCTTCTTCGACCAGGTGGTGCAGGAGGAGACCCGCCGGGCCATCGCCGCGGCCGGGGAGGCTCGCAAGGTAGTGCCCTGGGTGGATACCGGCCGCATGCCCCACGGGGGCGATCCGATGACCGCCGGCGACCTGCACCGCATCCTCACCGCCTCGCAGCAGGCCGAGCTGCAGCGCTTCCTCTTCCACAACCACGACCACCTCACCGCTGCCGAATGGTCCGTGATCTCGCGCCTGTGCGGCAAAGAGTGGGACGAAAACCCGGCGGGGTATTGGCCGCCGGCCACCCCCAAACCTTATTCTTATTAATGGGGATTTATGGCAACGCTGAAACTGCCGGTGCGCTGGTACAGCGGCACAGGGTATTACGAGGGCAAAGCAGAGGAGAAAGGCGACGGCCACGCGTCCAAGGATCTGGAGCTGGAGCTGAAACGCACCGCCTTCATGGTCGTGGACGGCGACTGCGGCCCGGGCAACCCCTACGTCGAGAACGGCATCGCTCCGGCCCTCAAGGCTGCCCGCGCCGCTGGGATGCATGTGTTCTTCATCCACAACGATTTCTCCCTGGCCGACGAGCCGGGCAGCATCAAGCGCGAGATCCACGGCACCCGCTGGGGGGACGCCAAGGCCGCTGATCGCCCGCCCCCGTCGCGGGAGGCGCTCAAGCCCAACTACTCGCCCTCGATCCAACCCTTGCCCCACGAGCCGGATTTCCCCAAGCGCGAGTGGTCCGGCTTCCACGAGACCCACACCGACTACCACCTGCGCTGCTACGAGATCAAGACCCTCATCGCCACTGGCTTCAGCCAGCGGGCCTGCCTGTACCAGACCCTGGCCGGTGCGGTGGAGCACAACTACCGGGTGATCCTGCTGCGAGACTGCACCCATTCAGCCGAGTACCCCGACACCGTGGACCCGAACCTGCCGGAAGGAGGCTGGCTGCGCAAGATCATGTTCCGCAACTTCGAGCACGTCATCGGCTACACCTCCACCTCGGCGGAATTCGCCGCCGCCTGCCAGGTCCTTGAAAAAAAATAGCCCTCTGCTTGCAGCGGCCTTGATCGCCCTGCTCCTGCCGGCCCTGGATGCCGGCGCCGGCGAGGTGCGCACCGAGGAGCAGGTGATCCTGGACCCGGAGGGCAAGACCGTGGAGATCACCCCGGCCCTGCGCGCCCGGCTGGGCCTCTTCCCCGAGGTCGAGGATTTCCAGGGCGCCCGTCTTTTCCGGGGCGAGGACCAGACCTACGTGCTGGAACTCACCTACCAGCGCCAGGGCCAGCGCTGGCGGCAGCGGCAGTCTCTGTCGCCAGCGGCAGTCGATTCCCTGCGGCTCGATCTGCGCCGGCGCCTGGCCCTGCCCCCGGTGGGCCTGCAATTCGACCAATCGGGCCGCGGCGAGTTCATCCTCGACCAGATCCTGCTCTCCCTCTTCGCCTATGGGCCGGCCATCAACGTAATGCTGGACCTGGACGGCCTCAGGCCGGCCCTGGCGTCGCACATGCTGACCACGACCACCAGCTTCTACCTGCCCTACCGCCTCACCCAGCGCCGCTCCGTCACCCCGGCCCACCGGCAACTGGCCCAGTTTGGCGGCACCCGAGGCATTATCTACGGCCTGCTCCTGGCCGACCTGGCGGCCGAAAAAGGGCGCACTTCGCGCAGCGACGGGGCCACGGTGCTGGGCAGCGCGGCCCTGGGGTCTTTCCTGGGTTTCAAGGGGGTGGACTGGCGCCGTTCCACCCACGGCCAGGCCGAGTTGTGGGCGGTGATGGGGGATTTTGGGCTGTTGGGCGGACTGGGAACCTCCTACGCGACGGGCCTGTACGAACGCGGCGGGGCACGGCGCCTGGGCGACGGCCTGGCCCTGCTCTCCTCGGGGGCAGGTCTCTATGCCGGCGATTGGCTGGCCCAGCACCGCGACTACACCCGGGGCGACGCGTACGTGCTGCGGGCCGGCGGTATCCTGGGCGCCCTGATGGCCCTGCCCCTGGTCGACGCCACCCGCGTCGACAGCAAGCGGGCCCACGTGGGCGGGGCGGTGGCCGGGGCGGTGGCCGGCATCGGCCTGAGCGACCACCTGCTGCAGAAGCAGGACTTCACGTTTGGCCAGGGCTTGATTATCAGCGGCGGGGAACTGGCCGGCGCCTTGCTGGGGTTGGGCCTGACCTATCTGGCCGACACCGGGGGCCACTTCGACGACCTGGCGTATTTCGGCAGCGCGGCCGCGGGGGGCTTGGGAGGATTCGCCCTGACCTTCCGGGTCTTTTCCGAATAGGGGCGGCGATGAAACTCAGTTTCACCACCTTGGGATGCCCGGACTGGGACCTGGACACCATCTGCAGACGGGGCAGCGAATACGGTTTCGACGGGGTGGATTTCCGCGGCATCCGCGACACCCTCGACATCACCCTGATGCCTGAGTTCACCAGCGGGGTGGCCCAGAGCCGGGCCAAACTGCGCCAGGCCGGCCTGGAGGTCTCCGGTATCAGTTCGAGCATCCGCCTCTGCGTGGCCGACAAGCTGGCCGACAACGTGGAGGAAGCCCGCCGCACCATCGCCCTGGTTAAGGAGTTGGGTTGTGAGCGGGTGCGGGTCTTCGGCAGCGGCGACCTCGCGCTCGGGCACGAAGCCCTGGCCGACCAGGGCCGCCGCTGCATGGAGGCTATTCTGGGGTTGGAGGGGGCGAGGGAACTGCACTGGCTTTTCGAGACCCACGACGAGTGGATCCGCGCCCAGGACTGCAAACTGCTCCTGGACCGCATCCCGGACCCGGCCTTTGGCATCCTCTGGGACATGGGTCACACCGCCCGGGTAGGCGGCGAATCCCCCCGTCAGACCTGGGAGGCGGTGGGCAAACGCGTGGGCTACACCCACGTCAAGGACGCGGTCCACGATCCCTCCCACCCGCAGGCTATGAAGGACGGCTGGCGCTACCTGCCCCCCGGCGCCGGCCAACTGCCCCTATCCGAGGCCATCGCGCTGCTCAAGGCAGAGGGTTACAAGGGCTGGATCATGTTCGAGCACGAGAAACGCTGGCACCGCGATCTGGAAGAACCCGAGGTGACCTTTCCGCTCTTTGTAGCGTGGGCGAGGAAATTGGGGATTACCGGATGAAGCTGCGGGGAGATGACCCCAGCGGTTTGGCCGCCAGGGTTAGCGCAGCAGCAGGCGGGGGGATTCCTTGCCTTGAGAGAGGCCGGAGTGAGTTGCTCACCGACGCTGCGCGTGCCCCCCGTATACCTTCATCGCGTTGCCGCCCAGCACCATGTCCCGCTCGCGCGGGGAGAGGAACTGGGTGTGGAGCTGGGCCAGCTTCACCAGTTGGGTGTAGTTCAGGTGGCTCAAGAGGCCCGGCTGGTCCGTGCCCCACAGCACCTTGGCCGGCCCGATGCGATTGATGGCCTGGCGCAAATAGCGGGCCGCCGTAGGGTAGGGGAAGTCCTCGCCCGGCACATAGGCCGGCAGCGAGGCCGTGTCGAAAAAGACATTGGGTAGCCGGCCCAGATCGATCTGCTCGATCCACAACCGCCATAGCTTCATGTCGTCCTCCACCTGGGGCCGAGGCTGGCCCAGATGGGCGATGACGATACGCAGTTTGGGGTGCGCCACGGCGATGCCCCGCACCGCCGTAGTCTGGTAGGAGCGGCTGCCCACTGCCCCCAGGTCCAGGGTCAGGGTCCACCCCGCTTGCTCCACCACCTCCCACAACCACACCAGTTCCGGCTCGTCCAGCCGGGCCTCCGGGTGCAGGCCGCACAGCCCGGTGGCCTCGGAACATTCCAGTTTGAGCGCCCGGAACCCCGGATGGGCGATGATCGGCCCGAACTGGGCGCGGCTGCGCGGGGCCCACGGATCGAAGCAGGCCGCCCCGATCAGTCGCTCGGGGTAACGCTCCACCGCCTCCAGCACGTACTGGTTGCACTCCCCGTAAAAGGTCCCCTGCAAGAGCACCGCCCGCTCCACCCCCGCCCAGTCGAGGTTGGCCACCAGCATCTCGGGTGTAAAAACCGTCTTCTCGCTGTAGGGCGGGAAGAGCTGGGTCTCTTCGGCGCCGATGGCGATGCGCCCGTATCCCAAGGAGCGGGTGGGGCCGGCCCCGATCAGGCCGCGCACCTGGGGAAAGATGTGGCTGTGGGCGTCGACGAGCATACGCTCCTACAGCGTGGGTAGGGCCGGGACTACTTGCTCGGCCAAGAGGCGCATGGAGCCCCGCCACGCCTCGCGGTCGTCCCAGTCGTGGGAGATCATCAGCAGGGTGCCGAAGCCGCCGGTCTGCTCGTAGACCTGGGAGAGCTTGTCGATGCACCCTTGCACATCCCCGATGACGCACTGGTTTTCCAACATGTATTCGGGGGTGATGGCATCGTCGGGCAGTTCGGGATCGTGCTTAAGCAGGTTAAGAGAACCCAACGAGCGCAGGATGGTGATCAGGTACTTAAAGGCGCCGACAAAGGCGCCCCGCCTGGCCAACTCCCAGGCCTCTTGCTGGGTGCGGCCCACGATGATGCTGCGGGCGACCCGCCACTCCTTTCGGTCAGGAGTGCGCCCTCCCTCCTGGGCCCCGGCCCTGTAGGTCTTCCAGTGCTCGGCCAGGGTGGAGACCGGCACCAGGTTGGTGCTGATGGGGATATAGCCCCGCTGGCCCGCCATACACGCGGCCAGGGACTGGGGCTTGATCACGCTCATGGCGATGGGCGGGTGGGGCTGCTGGTAGGGCCGGAGCAGTTCGCCGATGCCCAGCTCGGGAATGGGGTTCTGGATCTTGATGTGCCAGTACTCCCCCTTAAAGTCGAAGGGCGCCTGGGCCTGCCAGAGCTTGAGGATCATGTCGATCCCCTCCACCGTCATCAGGCCCTGGGTCTTGGGATCGGGCAGGTTGAAGAGTTCCCAATCCGTGGGCACCCCGCCCTGGCCAAAGCCGCAGTTGAGCCGGCCCCGCGACAAGTGATCCAAATACGCCAGGCGCACGGCGATGTTGGCCGGATGGTGCTGCGGCACGATCGAGACCCCGGTGCCCAGGCGCATCTGCTTGGTGCGGGGGAAGACGCTGGCGATGAAAATATCGTTGGCTGGAATAGGCTCCCAGCCCAGGGTGTGGTGCTGCCCAACCCAGGCTTCGGCAAAACCCAGCTCATCGGCCAGCACCGCCAGCTCGATATCCTCCTCGAAACCCTCGGTGCGCGATTTTTCAGGAGGATGCAGCGGCATCATGAAGGTGCCCAGTTTCATCTCTTACCTCTTGATCTCGTAGAGTTCGGTCCGGCTGCGGCCCTGCTTACCGGTGCAGAGTTGTTGCATCTGGGGGGGCATGCGCTCGTAGGTCTCGGGCCAGATGGGCTGGTGTCCGCCCTCCACCCAGTTGTTGAACCAGCGCGGGTAGTAGGCGATGTTGAGACCCACGCGAATCTGCCCGCTGGTGTTGGCCCGGGCGATGTGGAAGGTGCCCCCGTGCCACAACATCACCGAGCCGGCCCGGCCGGTGATGGGGCGGATCAGGGAAGGGTCGAGGTCGGCGGGTGGGGCCTTGCAGCGGGAGCGATGGCTCATGGGCACCACCCCGGTGGCCCCGTTCTCCACCGTAAAATCGGTGAGCATCCAGATGGTGTTGATCATCCAGGGCACGTCGGGCACCTGCTGGAAGCTGCCGGCCGAATCCGCGTGCAGGGCCTGGGCCGGGGCCCCCGGCCAGGTGGGCTTGGAGCAGGCTTCCACCACCCGGCAGTGCGGTCCCAGGAAATGCCGGGCAATGGCCACGGTATCCGGGTGGCCGGCGCACTGCCACACCCGGTCATCGAGGTTGGCCATGCCGAAGAGGGTCTGGTAGTACTCGTCGCCGTGGATGAGGGATCTGTGCTGCGGGTCAGCGTGTAATTCGAGGCAACGGGCCGCCAGCTCGCCGGCCACCTGCGCCGGGATCCGGTCTTCCAGGAGGCAGTACCCGTAGGTATCGAGGTGTTCGACTGCGGTTTTGAGTCGGTCGTCCATTCTCCCTACCTTGGGATGTGTCTGGCGCCCAGGAATGTAGGGCAGCCAGAATCCGAAAACAAGCGGAGGGAGAGATGTTCAGCGCCGTCTTGGCCCGGCGGGCCGCCGAGGGCAAACCCGTGCGGGTGGGGATCATCGGGGCCGGCAAGTTCGGCGGCGGGCTGCTGGTGCAACTGGCCCAGATGAAGGGCATGGCGGTCTGCGCCCTGGCCGACCGGGACCTGGACCGCGCCCGCAGCGCCCTGCTGGCCAGTGGCGTTCGCGCCGATACCATTCAGGAGGTAGAGAGCGCCGGGGCCATGGCCGAGGCCGTCCACCGGGGGAAATGCGCCCTGGCCCAGGACGGCCTGCTGGTGGCCGGCGCCGAGGGGGTGGAGGTGGTGGTGGAAGCCACCGGCGTCCCCGAGGCCGGGGCCCGCCTGGCGTACGAGGCCATCCAGCAGGGCAAGCATGTGGTGATGGTCAACGTGGAGGCCGACGTGACCGTGGGCCCGCTGCTGCGGCGGCTTGCCGATCGCGCCGGGGTGGTCTACACCCTGGTGGACGGGGACCAGCCCGGGGTGACCATGAATATGGTTGAGTGGGCCCGGACCCTGGGGTTTGAGATCGTGGCCGCAGGCCGGGGCACCCTGCTCTACGATGGCGACCGCGAGGGCACCCCCGACACCGTGCCCCAGCGCTTCGGCTTTGACGCCGAGACCCTGGCGCGGCGCAGCATCAATCTCAAGATGTTCAACTCCTTCCGCGACGGCACCAAGTCCCAGGTGGAGATGACCGCCCTGGCCAACATGGCCGGCTTCGTGCCCGACGTGCGGGGCATGCACGAGCCAGGGGCCAATATTCGCGATATCGCCAAGCTCTTCAGCCGGCGCGAGGAGGGGGGCCTCCTGGGGCAACACGGCGTGGTGGAGTTGGCCAACAGCGTGGCCGCCGACGGCCGCACCCTGCTGGACGATCCACTGAAGATGGGGGTCTTTGTGGTCATCCGCGCCGAGCACCCCTTCATCGGGGAGGACCTGAAAAACTACTACCTCCATCCCGGCGGGGATGGCCACAACTTCCTGCTCTACCGGCCCTACCACCTGGTGGCCGTGGAGGCGCCCATCTCCATCGCCCTGGCCGCCCTGTACGGGCAGCCCACCGGCGCCCCCCTGCCCACGCCCACGGCCGAGGTGATCACCGTGGCCAAGCGCGATCTCAAGGCAGGCGAGATGCTGGATGGCAGTGGGGGGTACACCGTGTACGGCCTGTGCGAGCGGGCCGAGGTGGCCCGGGCGCAGCAGCTATTGCCCCTGGGTCTGAGCGAGGGAGCCCGGCTCACTCAGGCGGTGCGCCGGGGCGAGGCGATCAGCTATGGGATGGTGGAACTGGACGAGGCGTCCTTTGTGCTCAAGCTGCGCCGGATCCAGGATGCGACCGTATGGTAAGGCTCACAGATGCAGATTCACCAGAGGCAGCAATCGCAGCCAGCGCGGGTTGTTGCCGGCGTAGTTGAGCAGCCCCACCTGTACCCCGCGCAGTTGAGAAGTGGCGTTCAGCAAGCCGACGGAGATCCCGCTCATCTTTTGGTTGACCTTCCTGAACCAGAAATCCTCAAACACATAGCCGTTCAGTCCGCTCACCATCACCCCGCGCATCCCCGGGGCGCCGATGCTGATCAGACCGGCGCCGATGCCGTTGATGTTCCCCTCCTTGGCCCGCACCCCCGCCGGCCCCAGGGCGAGCCCGGTGATATTCTGCCCGGCCACCACCACGCCACCCAGGGCGATCCCCTGGATATCCCGGCCCGCCCCGATGCCCACCCCGCCCAGGCCGATGCCCGTCAGGTCCCCGCCTATCCCCAGCCCCACCAGTCCGAATCCGATGCCTTTCAGGTCTTTGCCCACCCCAGCGCCCAACCCTCCCACCACCAAGCCGGTCGCGTCTCCACCAATCCCCAATCCCACCCCACCTGCCGCAATGCCCTTGAGGTTTCCGCCCACCCCGGCGCCTACCCCGCCCAGCACGAGGCCGGTCAGATTCTCCCCCACGCCGACGCCCACCAGACCTCCCGCAGCGCCTTCGAGATCCCCGCCAATCCCGGCGCCTATCCCACCCAGCACCAGCCCCCTCGCCCGCTCTCCGGCACCCACCCCCAGGCCTCCCACGGCGATCCCGGTGAGGTCCTCCTCGCAGCCCACCCCCAACCCGCCCACAAGAACCCCCTCGGCCTCGTCGCCGGCGCCCACGCCGCCAAGCCCGGCGGCCAACCCAGTTATCTTGCCCGCCGTCCCCACACCGGCCCCGCCCAGGGCGATGCCGAAGAGGGATTGCTCCGCCTTCACCCCCAGGCCCCCCACTGAGATCCCCCTGATCCTCCCGGCCTCCGGCCCGATCAGGCCCAGGGCCGCGCCGTTGAGCGCCGCGTCCGGGTTCTTCTTCGCTTTCCACAGGGTCAGGTTGATCCTGTCCACCCGCTGCACCTGGTGGTCGCGCAGGTTGAGGCGCAGTCCTCTGATCTGTGGTTCGTTGCCCAGGGCCAGACCGTATCCACCCAGGGCCAGCTCTACCGCCGCCGAAGCCTGGTAGCTCAGGAGGGAAACGAGCGCCGGAAATACCCACTGCGGTTTCATCTTCAATCTCCGGTGAGGCGTTGCCATTCGATGAGGGACTGGTTGCAATCCACCAGGGCCCGCAGCCGGCTGGCCCTGGCCTGGGCCAGGTCGTCCTGGGCATCGAGCACCTGGCGGGCGGTGGACAGGCCCAGTTTCAGCCGCTCCTCCTCCTCGCCCACGTTGCGGGCGGCCAGATCCTCGGCCAGTTGGGCCACCTCGGCGCGCCGGCGGTCGATACCCACCTGGCGGAAGCGCTGGCGCACCTGTTTCTCCAACTGTTGCCGCGTGTTCTCCAGCTCCACGACCTACTGCTCCTTTTCGAGTCGGCGCTTTGCCAGGCTCTGGTCGGCCGGGCTCTGGCCCAGGGGGACCTCCAGGGACGGGCGGCCCTGCCAGAACCGGGCGTCCAGGTCCCTGAGCACCTCCAGATCGTCGCCGTAGCTGCCCCCCAGCCCGCTCAGGCCGGCGGTGGCGCTCAGGTTCACCGAAGGCCGGGCCTGGTCCTGGGCCAGGGCCAGTTGCAGGTCGAGGTTCTTCAATGCCAACTGGCCTGGAGGTAACCCGGATCGCGGCTGAGGGCCCGGGCAACGCCCTCTTCGAGGTCGCCGGCAAAGGAGTACCGCTCGGGCAGGGTGGTGGGAACCAGTTGGCCGGCGTGTTTTTCGAGATTGAGCAAGGTCTTGTTGAGCGCGTCCTCGGCCTGGGCCGCGGCCCCTTCGGCGGCCACCACCTCCTCCTCGAGCCGGGCCACCTCCACCTGGGCCTGGAGGATATTGCTCTTGCTGTCCACCCCCATCTCGGCCCGCACCTGCACTGTCTCCAGCACCCGCTTCGCCCCTTCGCGGAACTGCTCCTTGACCCGGAGGTTCTCGCGGGCAAAGAGCAGGTTCCAGTAGGACTGGCCCACCTTGGCCCGCAGGCTGCGGGCGCGGCCTTGGTTCTGCACCTCGCCCTGTTCCGCCCCCACCCGCGCCAGGTCCACCCCGATGCGGCTGATCCGGCCCCGGCCCCGCAGGAGCGGCTGGTAGAGATTCAGGTTCAACCCCGAGCTGTAGATGGGGTCGATGAGGTTGAAGGCCGCGTTGCTCGCATTCCGCCGGTTGCTGAAGCGCAGGCCCACCTGGCCGCCGGTTCCCAACTGTTGGCTCAAGCCAATTTCGGCGCTCAGCGCGCCGCTGCTGAGGGTCTCGACCTTTTCGAGGCTGGAGAAGGAGGGCGAACGGTTGCTCTCCTGCAGCAGGCTCAGGTCCAGGGACCGGCCAAAGCGGGCCTGCTCCACCGCCACGGCCCGTTCCTGGACCTGTGCGCCCAACTGGGCGCTGCGCAGCCCCAGGTTGTTTTTCAGGGCCAGATCCACCGCTTCCTCCAGGGAGAGGTGCAGGGGCTCCTGGGCAGATGCCGAGAGGGACAGGGCCAGCAACAGGGGAAGGATGAAGCGACACCTCATGGCGTACCTCTTTCTAGTTCTTCTCTGGTCCGGAAGGGCTGGGGCCATCCTCTTCGACGCGGCCGTCCCGCAGGCGGATGATGCGCCGGGCGCGGCGGGCGATCTCCAGGTCATGGGTCACTACGATCACCGTCTTGCCCTCGCCCACCAGCTGCTCGAAGAGGCGCACCACCTCCTGGCCCGAGGCGGTGTCGAGGTTGCCGGTGGGCTCGTCGGCCAGGATCAGGTCCGGCTCGGCCGCCAGGGCTCTGGCCAGGGCCACCCGCTGGCGCTGGCCCCCCGACAGCTCGTTGGGCCGGTGCTCCATGCGGTCGGCCAGGCCCACCCGCTCCAGCAGGCTGGCGGCCCGCTGGCGGCGAAGGCGGCGGGGCATGCCCTGGTAGATGAGGGGCAACTCCACGTTGCCCAGGGCCGTGGCGTGGGCCAGCAGATTGAAGCTCTGGAAGACGAAGCCGATCTGGTGGTTGCGGACCAGGGCCAGTTGGTTGCGGCTCAACCCCTCCACCGGCTTGTCATCGAGCCAGTAGCGGCCCGTGCTGGGGGTGTCGAGGCAACCGATCAGGTGCATCAGGGTGGACTTGCCCGACCCCGACGGCCCCAGGATGGCCACATGCTCCCCCCGGGCGATGCGCAGGTCCACCCCGCGCAGGGCCTCCACCTCCACCTTGCCCATCTGGTACACCTTGCGCAGTTGCTCGATGCGGATCATGGCAGTCTCCTATTCGTAGCGCAGGGCCTCGGCCGGGTCCACCCCGGCGGCGCGGCGGGCCGGGAAGAAGCCGGCCAGAAGCCCGATCAGGCCCAGGACCCCGACAACGATCAGGGCTACCTCCAGCGAGAGCACCGGCACCGGCCGGCCCACGTACTCGAAGAACTCCCCCTGCATGGGGATCTGCTCCACCGCCCAGATCACCCCCTGGCTGAAGCCCAGGCCAATGGTCCCGCCGATGGCCGTGGCCAAGAGACCCTCCAGCACGTACTGCCCCAGCACCTGGTAGTCGCGCGCCCCCACGGCCATGCGAATGCCGATGTCGCGGGTGGCGTTGCTCACCGAGACGTACATCACGTTGGCGATGCCCACCCCGGCCACGATCAGGGTCAGGCCGCCGATGATGCCCAGCACCACCTGCAACCCGGAGAAGACATTGCCCGAGATCTCCTGCATCTCCAGGGTGTCCCAGAAACGGGTCAGTTCCGCGTCGGCGGGGTCGGCCCCGTGGCGCTGCGCCTTCAACTCGCGCAGCCGGGTCTTGATCCCCTCCATGTCCCCGGGCTGGCGGGGTTTGAGGACCAGATTTTCGTAGTGGCGGCGGTTGTAGAGGGTCTCAAAGGTGGAGGCGGGAATCCAGCACGCCTCCCGGTCCGGGCTGCCGTACGAGGAGGTCTGGTACTTCTTCTGCATCAACCCCACCACCAAGAAGGGCTGGCCCTCCACCTCCACGTACTGGGCCACCGGGTCGGCCCCCTCGCCAAAGAGTTCCTTGCTCACCTGGGGGCCCAGGACGATCACCCGCCGGCGCTGCTGGATGTCGAGGGGGTCGATGAAGCGGCCCCCGGCCTGGGGGATGATGTTGCGCATGGGGCCGTATTCGGGGTCGATGCCGGCGATGCGGCCGGTGCGCAGATTCCTGCCCTTCTTGATCTGCCGCCAGGTGGTGTACTCGCCGCTGAGGGAGGCGATCTGGGGGATGGCGGCCCGGAACTGGTCCCGGTCGTCCCGGTCCAGGGGCAGGCCCTGGCCTGCGGGCACCCCGCCGTACGCCCTGGAGGTCTGGCCGGGCCAGACGATGAGGATGCCCTCTCCCATGCCGCGCATGGAGCGGCCGAAGACCGTGCGCAACCCCTCGCCCAGGGCCAGCATCACGGTGATGGAGGCCGTGCCCCAGGCTATGGCCAGGATGGTCAGCAGCACCCGGGTGCGCTCGGCGAAGAGCTCCTTGAAGACGTGGCCCACCGGCAGCATGGCTCAGAACCCCAGGGCCCGGACCGGGTCCATGCGCGCGGCGCGCCGGGCCGGGAAATAACCCGCCAGCACGCCCACCAGCGACAGCACCCCTAAGGTGGACAGGGCGGCGAGGGGGGAAAGCTCTGGGTTGCCCAGCCACTCGGGCAGGGGGGCCACCTGCAGGACCCAGATGACCAGGGCCGAGAAGAGGAATCCGGCCGAACCGCCCAGGCCCACGATCAGCAGGGCCTCCAGCATCACCTGCCCCATGATGTGCCACTCCTGGGCCCCCACCGCCATGCGCACGCCGATCTCGCGGGTGCGCTCGCGGATGATCAGGAACATCACATTGGCCACCCCGATGCCTCCCGCCCCAAGGGTCAGGGCCCCGGCCAGGCCCAGGAAAGCCTGCAGGCCCCAGAAGAACCAGTCGGTGAAGCGGTCCCGCTCCACCGTGTCCCACATCCCCAGGGCCCCCTCGTCCCCAGGGTCGAACCGGTACTTCTGCCCCAGGTAGGTGTAGATGGCCTTCTTCATCCCCTCCGAGTCCCGGGGAGGGTTTGGCTGCACCAGGACATTGTCGACGTTCCAGTCGCCCCAGATGGCGATGAAGGTGGTGTAGGGGATGAAGGCGCGGTCGGCGTCGGGGCCGGAGTAACTCGAACTCTGGATCTTCTTCTGGAGCACCCCGATCACGGTGAAGGGACGGCCGTCCACCAGCACCGTCCGGCCCACGGCCTCCTCCTGGGGGAAGAGCTTCTTGGCCAGGGTGTCGCCCAGAAAGACCACCCGCCGGCGCTCTGCCATGTCCGGGCTGTTGAGGAAACGTCCGCCCAACACGGGAATCATGTTTCGCATCAACTCGTACTCGGGGACCACCCCGGCCACCGAAGCCTTGACCCGGTGGTCGCCATTGGTCAGGGTGCCCTCCCCGTGGGTCAGTTCGGGGGAGGCGCGCAGGATCTGCGGCAGGGCTTGTCCCATCTCGATTACGTCACTGGATTTCATCTGCACCAGCCGGCCCGGCTGCAACCCCTCGAAAGGCTTGGTGGTGCGCGAGGGCCAGATGATTACGATGCTTTCGCCCATGCCGTGCATGGCCTTGCTGGAGGCGGCGTGGAAGGCCCCGCCGATGGCCAGAAGCAGCACCACCGCCACCGTGCCCCAGGCGATCCCGAACATCGCCAGGAGGGTGCGCAGCTTGCGGGCGCGCATGTCGCGCAGGAATTGGGAGATCAGTTCAGCCAGGTACATTGGGGCTTCTCTCGCATTTCCTTATCAGAGTGGCCGCTGCCAGGGGCTGGTCTGAGACCTGCCCCTACTTGATCTCCCGGACTTCCTTCTCCAGCACCACGTCCCCTTCCTGCAGCCCGCCCTTCACCTCCAGGCTGATCCCGTCCGACATACCCACCTGGATGGGCTTCTCCTCGGGGGTGGCGTCCAGGGCGAGGGGGGGCAGGCGCACCAGGGTCGAATCCCCCCGGAACTCCACCACCCGCTCGGGCAAGAGGAGCACGTCGGCTGCCCGCCGGATGACGACGTCGGCATTGGCCGAGTACCCGGCGCGCAGCACCATGCCTTCGGGCACCTCCAACTGGGTGATCTCCACCTCGAAGACCGTGGCGTTGTCCTTCTTCTGTGACTTGAGGGAAATACGCGAGAGCACGCCCTGGACCAATTTGTCCGGGAAGGCACCTACCTTCAGCTCAACGGGCATGCCCTCGCGAATCTTGCCCACGTCGATCTCGTCCACCGTGCCTTTGAAGAGCAGGTCCGTCATGTCGGCCATGGTCAGCAATTCGGTGCCCGGCTGGTACGAGGTGAGGGGCACCACCGGATCACCCACCGCCACGTTGAGCTTGAGGATGCTGCCGGCCACCGGGCTGAGGATCAGGCTCTCCACCGCGCGGCCGGCCACCACCGCCTTGCCCTTGTCGAGGATGGCCAACTCCTCCTCGGCGAGGCGGCGTTGGAGGGAGGCCTGCTCAAAGGCCTCGCGCGCCCGGTCGTATTCGGATTGGGAGACCATGCCCCGTTCGAGCAGTCCCTTGGTCCGCTCCAGATCGGCCTGGCGCTGCTCTTCGACCAGCAGGCGCATCTCCAGGGTTCGCTTGGCCTGGGCGTACTCCAGGGGCGTGGGCGAGGGCTTCACCTCCAGCAGCGGCTCCCCCTCGCGCACCGGGTCGCCGTCCTCGACAAAGAGCCTGGCCACGGTGCCGGAGATCTTGGACTTGACCGCCACCTCGTGGCGGGGCACGATCTCGCCCATGGCCAGGGCCTTCTCGACGATGGTCCCCCGGCTGACCGCCACGGTCTTGGGTCCCTTGGCCGGGTCCGGTTCGGAGAGGGAGAAGTAGGCGTACGCACCCCCGCCGGCCAGGGCCAGCGCGATAAGGATGACGAGCAGTTTTTTCATGGATGGGCTCCCGGTTCGGCCGGAGTCGGCAGCGTGCGGTTGCTAGATGTGACGGGAAAGAGCGGAGCAGTGTTTCATGTTTTTTATAGACCTGGGCCAGAGCAGGTTCCGTGCCAGGCCCTGATTCTCTAGACAAATCGGTAAGCGGTGGGCCCCCGGACAGCGGCAAGTGGCGGCACCCGCCAGCTGGGTGACGGCGATGGCCGGCAGCGGCGGTTTTTTCTAAGTTAGAGCCCGCCGGCGGCCCGCCGGATGGCACCAGACCGACGACAAGGAGGAACGATGGGCGCACTATGGATCGAGGACGGAGAGCGGATGCTCTTCATCGGCGACAGCATCACCGACTGCGGCCGGCGCGGGGTGGAAGCCCCTCTGGGCAACGGGTACGTGCGGATCTTCACCGAACTGGCCACCGCCCGGTGGCCCGAACGGAAGATCCCCTATATCAACAAGGGCATCGGCGGCAACCGGATCACCGACCTGAAGGAGCGCTGGGCCGACGACGTGCTCTACCACCGCCCCGATGTCCTGTCGCTCAAGATCGGCATCAACGACCTGCACAGCCACCTGCGCGGGGCTGAGGGCGGGGTCAGCCCCGAACTCTTTGCCCGCATCTATGCCGAGGTGATGGAACTGACCAAACGCGAACTGGGCTGCAAGATCGTCCTCCTCACTCCCTTCTACATCTCCACCGACCGCTCCGGCCAGACCTTCCGCAGCCAGGTGCTGGACCTCATCCCCCGCTACATCGAGACCGTCGAGAAGATGAGCGCCCAGTACAACACCCGGCTGGTCCACCTGCACGAGATCTTCCAGCAGCACCTGAAATACCGCGACGCCGACACCTTCTGCCCCGAGCCGGTACACCCCAACCTCGCCGGCCACACCGTCATCGCCCAGGCCCTGATGGACACCCTGACCGACGCCCCTTGAGCACCCAAGTGTACCGTTGGGCCCTCCTTGCCCTGCTCTGCTGCGGGCCGGCCACTGCGGCCCCCGCTGATTCGAACAAGGTGATCCTTTTCTTCGGGGACAGCCTGACCGCCGGGTACGGCCTCGACCCGGACCAGGCTTTTCCCGCCCTGATTCAAGACCGCCTCGACTCCCTGGGCTGGTACTTCCAGGCCGTCAACGCCGGCCTCAGCGGTGAGACCTCGGCCGCCGGGCTTCGGCGCATCAACTGGGTCCTACGCCGCCGGGTGGACGTCTTGGTGCTGGGGTTGGGGGCCAACGACGGCCTGCGGGGGGTGCCCCCCTCCGAGACCGAGCGCAACCTGCAGGGCATCCTGGAGGCGGTGAAGAAGCGCTACCCCGAAGCCGCGCTGGTGCTAGCCGGCATGCGCCTGCCGCCTAACCTGGGCCCCGAGTACACGGCCCAGTTCGAGGGCCTCTTCCCGCGCCTGGCCCAGCGCCACGGGGCGGCTCTGATCCCCTTCCTGCTGGAGGGGGTGGGCGGTGTGCCCGAACTCAATCAGGCCGACGGCATCCACCCCACCGCCGAGGGTTACCGCCATGTCGCCGCCACGGTCTGGAAAACCCTGGAACCGGTGCTGCGGCAGCGGCGCGGGAACTGATCTCGGCCCAGAACACGGACCCAACCGCGAAAGGTGCGGCGACGATGAGACCAGGATCATGGCTGAAGGATGCCCTGCTGGCCGCCCTGTGCGCCGGCTGCGCCCAGGCCCAGGACCTGCCCCTCTTCGCCGCCGTGGCAGCCACCCAAACCACCCTGGCCGACGCGCAGGAGCGGGCCCGCCTCGAAACCCCGGGGGTGGTCTTCTTCCGCGACGGCTTCGAGAGCGACTCTTCACTGACCCGCTACTTCGAGATCCGGGGGCGGAACGAAGGGTGGGTGCAAGTGGATCACCAGGCGGGCGCGGCGGCGGGCAGCGGGGCGCTGCGCTGCTTCGCCCCGGCCAGCAGCGGCTCCTCATCCGGGTCGGGGGCCAGCTACTGGTTCGGGCCGGAGGGGAAGCCGGTGGTCTACTTCCGGCGGTACCTCAAGTTCGCCGCCGACTACGACCAGGGCAACCTCAACCACACCGGCGGCGGCCTGGCTGGGGTGGCCGGCGACAACCCCTGGGGTGGCATGGGCCAGGCCGGCATCCGGCCCGAGGGCAACGACCGCTTCACCTGCGCCTTTGAGCCCTGGCGCGACTGGCAGCGCTACCCGGCCCCCGGGTACATGTATTTCTACACCTACTGGGTGGACATGGAGGTCTCCTCCGACGGCCACTACTGGGGCAACTTCCTCGAACCCCCCTCCGACCAAAGGCTGGTGCCCCAGCGCGACCGCTGGTACTGCCTGGAACAGATGATCCGGGTCAATGACCTGGGCCAGGCCAACGGCGAGTTGGCCGCCTGGATCGACGGCCAACTCTACCTCCACTTCACGGGTATCCGCTGGCGCCTTGCCGAGGACGTGCGGCCCAAGCGCATCGACTTTGGCATCTACATCCACGAGGCGCAGCGGGACAACACCGTCTGGTACGACGAGGTGGCCCTGTCCACCGGCTACATCGGCCCCCTCGCCAGGCCGGCCACTCCCGTTGAGGAGCAGTCCTGGGGGGAGGCCAAGACCCGGCGCTGAAGCATGCCGGCGATTGGGGCGGAGGCGGCGGGAGGTGGAGCAGCTCTGCCGGCTGGGGGGCCGGCATGGGTACAGGCTGGTGCGGGAGTATGGGCGGCCTTGAGCAGGGCGGAGGCGGCGTGAAGGGCGCTCAGATGCCTGTTGGCGCCACCACCGCACTTACCTGGGTTTCCCAGTCGCCCACCAGAACCCGGTCGATCTGGGACCCCGCGATCGTTGCCGGATTGTCCGTCATCACGACCGAGTCGGTGAGCAGGCCAGATCGTTGCCCTTCTGTAGTGGAGCGCTGCACTGTGACCCGACTCGGATGGCCGGCGCGTAATACTCGGCTGGTGATGATGGCGACGATGACCTGGGACAACCCGTTCTTCAAATCGTCTGCTCAATCTATGACGCACCACCTGATCCCCCACAAGCTAGAAACCGGGGCCCCGGTCCTCAATCGACCCGGCGCAGCACCTCCAGGGGCGGGGCGGCGCGGGCGGCCCCGCTGCCGGCCACGCCGACCAGAGCGGTCAGCAGGGGGGCGGCGAAGAGGGCCGCCAGCAGCGGCCCCCAGGCCGGGGCGAAGGGGATCTCAAAGACGAAGCGGCTCAGGCCCCAGCCCCCGGCCAGGGCCAGCAGCAGGCCGGCCAGGCTGGCCAGGCCGCCCAGGAGCAGGTGCTCGATGAGGGCGATGCGACCCACCTGGCCGCGGCTGGCCCCCAGAGTGCGCAACAGGGCGCTCTCGCGGCTGCGCTGGAGCCGGCTGCCCGAGATCACCGCGACCATGACCAGCAGCCCGGTGCCGATGCTGAACAGGGCGGTGTAACGGGCCGCGGCGGCCACCTTGCCCAGCACCGTGTCCACGGTGCGCAGGATCAGGTCCAGGTCGATGATGGAGAGGTTGGGAAACTGCGCCACCGCTCGCCGCTGCAACTCGGCGCGGGCAGCGCTGTCCTCGGCCCGGGTGACCAACACGTGGAACTGGGGCGCCTCTTCGAGCACCCCGGTCGGAAACACCACCAGGAAATTGGGCATGATCCGCTGCCAGTCCACCCGCCGCAGGCTGCCCACCCGCGCCGCCACCGGCACGCCCTGCACGTCGAAGACCAGCGAATCCCCGACCCCCACCTGCAAGGCCCCGGCCACCCCGTCCTCCAGGGAGACGAAGACCGTGTCCCCCCCCACCTGCCCGCGCCACTGGCCGGCCACCAGGGTCTCGGTCTGGGTCAGCTCGCTGCGGTAGGTGGCGCGGTACTCGCGGCGCAGGGCCCAGTTGCTGCCCCGGCGGCCCCGCTCCGGTTCCAGTTCCGCCACGGGCCGGCCCTTTACCTCGGCCAGGTGCATGGCGACGATGGGCACCTGCTGCAGCACCGGCAGGTCCAGCTCCTCCACCAGCCCCGCCACCTGCTGGCGCTGGTCGCTCTGGATGTCGAAGAGCACGGCGTTGGGCTGGCCCTTGCCTCCCACCCGGTCGATATGGGCCAGGATCGAGGTCTGCACCAGATACAGGGAGGCCACCAAGAAGGTGCCCAGCCCCAGGCTGACCAGCAACAACAGGGTCTGATTGCGCGGCCGGTAGAGGTTGGCCACCCCCTGCCGCCAGACGTACCGGCCCGCCGCCGGGCCCAGGCGCCGCGCCCCCCAGCGCAAGAGGCCGGCGGCCCCGGCCAAGAGGGCCAGGGCCAGGGCGGTGCCGCCGGTGAAGTACAAGGCGTGGTCGGGCCGGCCGGTGAGCAACTGCGCCAAGAGGAGGGTGCCGGCCAGGGCCAGGCCGCCCAGCAGCAGGCGCCAGCCCCGCCCCTCTGCGCTTTTCTCCTCCTCCCACGAGGCGCGCAGCGCCAGCAGGGGCGACACCCGTCGCAGGGCCAAGAGCGGCGGGGCGGCGAAGAGCAAGGCGATGCCGGTGCCTACCCCCACCCCCTCGGGCACGGGCCGCAGAGACCAGGTGATCTCCACCTGCATGGGTAAAAAATCCCCCAGCAGCCCGGGCAGGGCCCCCAGGAACGCCAATCCGGCCAGGGCCCCGACCAGGGCCCCGGTCAGCCCCATGGCCCCGGCCTGGACCAGGTAGATCAGCACCCCCTGCCGGCCGCTGGCCCCCAGGCTGCGCAGCAGGGCCGCGGTTTCGAGCTTCTGCCCGATGTGCAGGTGGATGGCGCTGGCCACCCCCACCGCGCCCAGTAGCAGGGCGACGAAGCTGCCCAGGCCCAGGTAGCGGTAGAGATTATCCAGGGTGCGGCCCATCTGGCGCTGGCGATCCGCGGCGGTGTCGGCGTCTATATCCATCTCCTCCAGGCGCGCCTCGATCCCCTCGCGCAACTCCTCGGGATCGCGCCCGTCGTCGAAGCGGAGGAACACCTGGTACTCGACGCGGCTGCCCCGCTGCACCAGGCCGGTCTCCGCCAGGTACTGCAGAGGGATGAAGACCCGGGGTTGCACGTCGCTACGCAGGGCGGTCTCGCCGGGGATATGCCGCAGCCGGCCGGCGATGCGGAAATCTACGCCCCC
This sequence comes from Candidatus Handelsmanbacteria bacterium, assembly GCA_016867395.1. Taxonomy (GTDB): domain Bacteria; phylum Latescibacterota; class UBA2968; order UBA8231; family UBA8231; genus SICG01. The sequence continues at coordinate 6,695 of VGJS01000005.1, read as the reverse complement.
CACCCGCAGGGAATCCCCCACCTCTGCCCCGAACTGGAACAGCACCCCCTCGTCCACCAGGGCCTGATGGCTGCTCTGGAAACTGCGGGCCGCCTCCGGCGGCTCGGTGCGCAGATCGCCGTAGAAGGGGAAATCCCCCTCCAGGGCGCGCACCTGCACCAGGCGGGTGCCCCCGCTCTTGAGCAGCAGGATCATGGAGGTGAACTCGACCAGGCGGGCCTGCCTGCCGCCCAGGGAGTCGATCAGGGCCTCGGCCTCGGCGGAGAAGGCGCGATCGCTCTCCAACTGCAGGTCAGCCCCCAGCAGTGAGACCGCCTGCTGGTCGAGGTTCTCCTCCAGGCTGGCCTCCAGGCTGCGCAGGGCGGTCAGGGCGGCGATGCCCACCCCGATGGCAGCGGTGTACAGCCCCCAGCGGCGGCGATGCCCGCGGCTGTCCCGCCAGGCCATGCGGAAAATCCAGGCGCTCATCCGGGATGGCTGTCCTGGGCCACCGCGCCGCCGCGCAGGCGGATGATCCGGCCCGCCCTGGCGGCCAGCTCGGGGTTGTGGGTGACCAGCACCAGGGCGGTGCCGGCCTCGGCGTTGAGGGCGAAGAGCAGGTCTTCCACTGAGGCCCCGGTATCGGCGTCGAGGCTGCCGGTGGGCTCGTCGGCAAAGAGGACGCGGGGCCGGTTGATGAAGGCCCGGGCCAGGGCCACCCGCTGCTGCTCGCCCCCGGAGAGCTGCACCGGGTAATGCCCCAGGCGGCCGCCCAGGCCCACCCGGCCCAGCAACTCGGCGGCCCGGCCCTCCACCCCGCGCTCCCCGCGCAGCTCCAGGGGCACGGCCACGTTCTCCAGGGCGCTGAGGGTGGGGATGAGCTGGAAGTTCTGAAACACGAAGCCCACCCGCTCGCTGCGCAGCCGGGCCAGGGCGTCCTCGCTCAGCCCCGCCAGGCTCACCCCGTCGAGGGCTACCGACCCCTCGCTGGGGCGGTCCAGGCCGGCGCACAGGCCCAGCAGGGTGGTCTTGCCGCTGCCCGAGGGCCCGACGATGGCGCAGGTGGCCCCGGCCCCCACGCTGAAACTGACCTGGCGCAACACCGTCAGCATCCGGCCGCCGCTGCGGTATGACTTGGTCAGGCCGCGCACCTCCAGCACCGGCGGGCTCAACGCAGCCCCCGGCGGCGCAAGAGGCCCAGCAGGCGATCCGGGCGGTTGGTGATGATCCCCCCGGCCCCCAGGTCGAGCAGTCGCTCCATGTCCTTCTCCTCGTCGATGGTCCAGAAATGCACCGGCAGGCCGTGGGCAGCGGCCCCCTGCACGAACTCCGGCTCGGCCAGACTCAAAGGGCCGGAGCGCCGGGGCACCTGCAGGGCCGCAAATTCCGGGGTGTAGAATCCATCCAGCCCCAATTTATTCAGTAATACATACCAGGTGGCCTCCCCGGCGCCGGCCGAGGTGGCCACCTCAGGACAGGCGGCGCGGAAGGCGTCGACAACCCCGCCGTGGAAGGAGGCCACCAGCACCCGCGCTGCCATGCCGCAGTCGCGCAGGGAAGCGCACAGGGCCTGGGCCGCCCGGGCCTCGTCCTCCTTAAGCTCGATCACGTAGTGTGCTTCCGGGAAGGCGCGGAACACTTCCTCCGCAGTCGGGATGGCCAAGCCCTGCCCCCGGAAGGGATGGCCCTGCCCGTCCGCCGTCCAGTCGTAGCCGGCGTCCAGGGCCTGGATTTTGGCCAGGGTCAGGGTCTCGACCCGGCCGCTGCCTTCGGTGGTGCGGTCCACCCGCTCGTCGTGCAGGACCACCAGCGCTCCGTCGGCGCTCTGCCGCAGGTCGAATTCCAACACGTCCGCGCCCAGCTCGAGGGCCTGGCGGAACAGGGGCAGGGTACCCTCGGGGCCCAGGTCGCGGCCCCCGCGGTGGGCGATGACCAGGAACGCTGGCAGTCCGGAGAAGTAGGGATGGGGCGGCAGGGGGTCCGGCTCCTTGAGGGCAACCAGCAGCAGCCCTGCCGCCGGCAGTCCCAGGGCCAGGTGCCAGACCTTCAGCCGCACGATCAGGAGGGAGAGAGGGCTTGGGCCGGGCTCACCGCTGCGGGCGGCGCAGGTCCAGCCAGTCCATCTCCTCCTGGGTGAGTCTGATCTCCAGGGCCTCGGTGTTGACCCGGAACTCCTCGGGGGTCTCACAGCCCACCAGGGCGTAGATCTCCAGGGGCTGCTGCAGCACGTAGGCCAGGGCGATCTGCGGCACGCCCTTGCCCTTCTCGCGGGCCAACTCCCCGGCCCGGTCGAGGCGCTGGAAGTTCTGCTCGTAGCAATAAGCGTGGACACAGGAGGAATCGAGGTTGGGCTTGAGTTCCTCAAAGTTCTGGCGGGTGAGACGCCCCGAGAAGAAACCCCGCGCCAGGCTGGACCAGGTGAAGAGGGGCAGGCGGTTGGCCGCGTACCAGGTCCGGGCCGCCGCGTTCTGAGGGCCGCTGAGGCTGAGGCAGCCGGCCCAGGGCTCGTTCACCTGCTCGGCCAGGCTGAAGTTGGGGCTGCTCAGGGCAAAGGGCACCAGCTGGTGCGCCGCCGCGTACTCGTTGGCTTCCTGGATGCGCTCGGGCTGCCAGTTGGAGCCGCCGAAGGCGCGGATACGGCCGGCGGCATGGTGTTCGTTGAGGGCCTCGACGATGGGCCCCACCGGCACGGCCGGATCGTCGCGGTGCAGCACGTACAGGTCGATGTGGTCGGTGCGCAGCCGGGCCAGCGAGTCGTGCAGGTCCGCGGCGATGTCGAAGGGCGTGACCCGCTTGCGGTCCCCGTTGTGGTGGGCCCCCTTGCTGAGGATCACGACCTGCTCGCGGAGGCCGCGCTTCTCGATCCACTGCCCTAGCACCCGCTCGCAGGCCCCACCCCCGTAGACGTGGGCCGCGTCGAAGGTGTTGCACCCCAGGGCGTACACCCCGTCGAGCAGGGCAAAACCCTCCTCGGCCTTGTTGGCGCTGAGCATGATGGTCCCCTGGGCAATGCGCGAGACCTTTTTCTCTAGTCCTTTGACCTTGCCGTATTCCATCTCCCTCACTCCATCGGGTAGCGCAGGCCCCACTGGGCCCGGGCCTGGTCCATCAGCCGCAGGATGGCCAGGGTTTCGTCCAGGGGCATGACGGGACTCTCTGTTTTCCCTTCGCGTAGACAGCGGCCGATCTCGGCGGCCTCGTAGTTGTAGCCATTGCCCTGCAGGGGAAACTCGACCCGCGTCTCCCCGGCGCCGGTGCGCAGGGTGGCGGTGGTGCCCCGCCAGAAAGGCGAGTCGAACAGGATGGACCCCTCGGTGCCCATGATCCGCGCCTCCTGCGGGGTGGTGGTGCGTACCGCGCAGGAAAGCAGGGCCTGCGCCCCGTCGGCGTAGCCCAGCAGAAAGCTGGACTGCTCGTCCACCCCGCTTGGGCCAAGGGAGGCGGCGCTCGACAGCTGTACCGGCCGCGGCCCCAGGATCATCGAAGCAAAAGACAACACGTAGATCCCCACGTCGAGCAGCGCCCCGCCGCCCAGTTCGGGGGCGAAGAGCCGGCTCTGACGGTTGTACCCGGCGCGGAAGCCGAAATCGGCGCTGACCTGGCGTACCTGGCCGATCTGGGGCAACTGCTGCCGCACCCAGCCCATCAGCGGCAGGAAGCGGGTCCACATCGCCTCCATCAACAGCACGCCGAGAGCGCGGGACGCCGCCACCATCTGGGTGGCCTGGGCGCTGTTGACGGCAAAGGGTTTCTCGCAGAGCACCGCCTTGCTCTCGGCCAGGCAGAGCAGGGTGTTTTCGCAGTGCAGGGTATGGGGAGTGGAGATGTAGATGGCCTCGACTTCGGGGTCGCGGGCCAGGGCCGCGTACGAGGCGTGGCGGCGGGGGACCTGGTACAGCTCGCCAAAAGCGGCGGCGGCCTCGGCGGTGCGCGAGCCGACGGCCACCAATCGCGCCTCGGGCAGGGCCGCCAGCCCTTCGGCGAACTTCCTGGCGATGGAACCTGTGCCCAGGATACCCCAGCCGATAGGGGAAGTCATGAGGGCTCCTTCCGGAAATCAGGGTGAAGCAACCCTCATAGTTTGGGGGGCGCCCCTCCTCCCGTCAAGCTGTCGAAGGGGCCTCCTGCTGGCGCTCCTTCTCCGTGATCCGCCAATAGAGCCACTGGCCGGCCCCCATGAGCAGGGGGACGATGCCCCAGATGCTGACCGCGATCGGCGCGGGGGCGTCGTGATCCGGCACGTAGCTGAGGGTGGTCTGCATGGCGACCATGAACCCCAACCCCAGGGCGATCAGCACCAGGGCCGGCTTGCGTATATCGCCCCGGCTCCTGGGGGTTTCGGGCAGGGGTTGGCCCTTTTCCACCGCGGTCCGGTGCAGCTTGTAACGGAAATAGGAGCGCAGGATGAGAAAGAGAAACAGACCTCCGAAGATGACGACTGGAACAACGATGCCTTCGTCCATGGCCTTTCCTTTCGCTGAAGCCGGCGTCCCCGCCGGCCGGATTTTGCCTTCCACCAGATGAGAGGGCAGCGGTCTGCGCTTTGTTTCAGATTTGTATATTTTTTCTGCTTGAAACCATTTGGGCGATGCCGGGCTCTAACCTGTACGAGAGCGCGATCTCACCAGGAGGAGGGCTTTGTCTGCGGAACTGGAGCTGGTCCAACGCTGCGCCCGCGGTGACCAACTCGCCTTTGCGGAGCTGGTCGAGGGTCACAAGGTCATGGTCTTCACCATCGCCTGGCGCCTGCTGCGCGACCGGGGCGAGGCCGAGGATCTGGCCCAGGAGGTCTTTCTGCGGGTGTTCCGCGGCCTGCCCTCCTTCCGGGGAGAGGCCAAGCTGTCCACCTGGATCTACCAGATTGCCTACCGGGCCTGCCTGGAGGAGCTGCAAAAGCCCCACCGGCGGCAGCAGTACGTCTCCCTCGACGAGAATGCCCGGGAACTCCCCTTTGCCGATCCAGGCCCTGGGGGGGTGGACCTGAGCCAGACCTTGGACCATTACCTGAGCAAACTGCCGCCCCACTACCGGATGGCCCTCACCCTTTACTATCTGCAGGATCGCAAGTACCAGGAGATCGCCGCAGTGATGGAACTGCCCGTCGGCACGGTCAAGACCTACCTTCACCGCGCCAAGGCCTGGCTGAGAGAGCATGTCGTGGAAGAGAGGTGCGCGAGATGAGGCGCTGCGATGAACTCCAGACCTGGTTCGCCGAGTACCTGGGCCAGGTCCTGCCCGCTCACCAGCGGCGCGAGCTGGAGGACCACCTGTCCTTCTGCCCTACCTGCAGCCAATTGCTCGCAGCCGAGCGCCGACTGGACCAGTTGCTGGCGGCCCAGCCCCTGGCAACGCCCTCGCCGGATTTCACCCTGCAGGTGCTGGCCCGTATACATCGGGACGGTACAAACCGGGTAGATTGGTAACAGATTATCCCGGGATGATGGGTAACAGTTTCCGCTAACTTGTGGGCCCCCTCAGCAGGAGGCTGGCCCATGCCCTGGATGGAGACGTCACCCATGCAATCCCGCACCCGCTTCGTCGCCGATGTCCGCCTCGGCCTCTACAGCCACACCGAGCTATGCGCCCGATACAACATCAGCCGAAAAACCGGCTACAAATGGCTCGCCCGTTACCACCACGAGGGCCTGGTCGGACTCCAAGACCGCAGCCATGCACCCCACCACTGCCCCCACCGCATCCCCCAAGACATGGCCGATCTGATCTGTAGCGCCCGACGACTACACCCCGACTGGGGGCCCGAAAAACTCCTCGGCTGGCTGGTACCCAGACAACCCCACATCACCCAATGGCCCGCCACCAGCACCGTGGGGGATCTCCTGAAACGAATGGGATTGGTCCCAAAACGACGACGCAAACGATTCCATCAGCACCCCGGCAGCGTCCCACCCCATACCCAGCAGCCCAACGACCTGTGGACCGCCGACTTCAAAGGACAATTCCACACCGGCAATGGTGACTGCTGCTTCCCCCTCACCATCGCCGATCACCACTCCCGATTCCTCCTGACTTGTCGGAGTCTACCTAACGTCAAAACCTTCAGCGCTTTCCCCATCTTCGAACGCACCTTCCAGCGCTTCGGCCTACCCAACGCCATCCGTACCGACAACGGCATCCCCTTCGCCTCCTGCAGTATCCACGGCCTTTCCCAGCTCAACGTCTGGTGGATGAGGTTGGGTATCCAGCACCAACGCATCCGACCCGCTTCCCCACAGGAAAACGGCGCCCATGAGCGCATGCACAAAACCCTCAAGGCTGCCACCTGCAGACCGCCCAAACACACCCTCGGCGCCCAACAACGCGCCTTCAACAACTTCCAACATCTCTACAACCACGAACGGCCACACCAGGCCCTACACGGCAAGACCCCAGGCCAGTGCTACCAACCCTCGACAAGACCCTTCCCAAACAAGCTCCCCACGCTCGAATACCCAGGCCACTTCCTCGTCAAACGCGTCACCGAGGCGGGAACCATCCGACTCGGAGACAAACTCCTCTTCCTCGCCAACCCCCTCAAATTCCTACACGTCGGCCTCCAGGAAACCGACGATGGCATCTGGGCCATCCACTTCGCCAACGTCCTTCTCGCCAAGGTCGACGAACGAGACATGATCCTACGAGAATGATGTCGATTTTCCAACCCAACAGTGTCACCCATCATCCCGGTTAATTCTGTCACCTATCAGCCCGGTTGCTCA